>JBGSLR010000017.1:0-2073 GCA_041740615.1 Desulfobacterales bacterium | reverse complement strand
GTAGCTTGCTGCGAGGCGGGTTCATTATTGCCGGAAGTCATAATTTCGTTATTTTGACAAAGGAAATTAAGTTTGATATTTAAATATCATGCTGGAAAATTTTATATGGGTAGTGTGCTTTGGTGTGCCATTTGCCGTCGGAAGTTTGGCTGTGAGCCTAACTCCTCCGGACTTTATGGTTGCTAATATAGGTTTTAGTATTTCTGCTTTTGTTGTATTGGGGCGCATTTGTTGGTGGATTTTAATTGAACATCAATTTAAGCCTGTTCAATAATTCAATTTCAGGACCGGGCTTTTGTTTCCGGTCGAGAGGTAGTCAAAAATAATGTCCTGGGTGAGGACGATATCATGTTCAACGGTATGGATGGTCACGTTGTCAATGCCTTTGTAAAAGTTGGTCTCTTCCATGCGGTATCTGTTTTCTTTCACCAGACCGAAGGTTCTTTCGATCCCGGTGCGGAGAGGTTTCAGTTTTTGATAGATGGCGTTGTGCGGTAGCGCCGGTCCAAATTTTCGATATCCGCTGGTGAAGTACGTGTGATCTATGTACCCGAAGCGGTACTGCTCTTTCAAATAATCGCATAGGGGAAGCATATACTCCGATTCCTGACACGCCTTGAAGCAGGCATACTTTGTCCTTTTTCTGTCATATTCGATGCCCTTTGGTTTCATGGGCGTTCCCCATGGACAGAGCGGAAATCCGTCGGTCGTGAATCCTTTAGGATAAACCATCTTCTTCCGGATGATGATTGGAATGATATCGAATTGTTCATAGATATCATGGTGAATCTCCTCGGCGTCATACCCTCTGTCCAGAAGGATGTAAGCAAACGGAAAATCGGGGTAGCGCCCCTTCAGTTCATCGAGCAGAGGAAGAATAGCCTTCTGATCATACACGCTGGCTGGGGTGGTGATGGTTGCCATGGGAACGCCGCTGACGGTTCTGACGCTGTGGGCTTTGTGGCCCACAGGATACTTGTGGGCGTGATGTCCTTTCCCAAAGGCGACACTCTCGTCCTTGAATCGCCAGTTTCCTTGTTCATCCCTTTCACCTTTGGTAGAACCGCAGGTGATCAGGAATGTGGAATCGGCAACCAGGATGATTCCCTTCTTCCTATGCTTCGGCAGATCCGGAATCTCCGGCTCCAGCAGACCCAGGGAGTTGGCCTTGAGAACGAACCGCTTGTGGATTTCCACGAAACCCTCCGGCCCGAGACGTTTTCTCAAGGTATTGAAGGTGTTGTGGGCCGGCTGGATGTCTTTGGTGACGAACCGGTAAAGATCGTTCTTTCTGAGAACTTCGGCCAACTGCCGATCCGACAGGATGCGTTCTTTGATCTTGATGATCCGGGCTAGAATCAGAAAAACACTGTATCCTTTTGGACCGATACCGGCGTAACAATCGACTACCGGGGAGATGGAATCCATGTCGATGGCGGAAAAGTAGGCGATGAAATCCTTTTCCTGTTTCGTCAGCTCATTGAAATCACGAGCAAGTCCCGGAAGCGGAAGCTGGAAATCGACCATGATCTGCCCCTCCTGTTCAATACTGGTGTTCAATATTGAGGAGGAGCATAAACCGATTAAGATATAAAGAGAATCTCTAAAAACCCTTGTTTTTCAAAGAGCGGCTGATGCAGACTTTATGGGTTAACTTGACCCCGGAAACGCCCAATTATTGGGTTATCTTTTTTCAATACATCGAACTTTCGAAGGCCGAGCCTCCGGAAATGCAATAAAAATGGGTTATCTTCGGTTTTTCATGTTTGTAAGTAACTATATTCATTAGCATAAACAAGTATTGAACAGGCTTTATTTATAAACGTTGCAGCGGCGGTCGTAAACAGAACAACAGCGGGGCCGGATGCATTGTAATTCTCAATTATTTTAGGGAGGTGTTGAAATGTCTACACTAAAACAGCTGGCCGATTACGTGGAGAAGGGAAAAAGTGAGGAAATCAGATCCTTGGTTCAAAAGCTCCTTGGCGATAACATCAGCGCCGACAGGATTGTCAGCGAGGGGCTTGTTCCGGGATTGGATGCCATCGGAGATAAGTTCTCGAAATTTGAGGC
>JBGSLR010000016.1:0-6814 GCA_041740615.1 Desulfobacterales bacterium | reverse complement strand
ATTAAAAGAGACCTGTCGAAAAAAGAAGATCTCATCATTCAATGTGATCGTAGACGCGTTATCCGCCTATTTCAAAGAGCAACAGCCAGATTTGGCATGGATCGGATGAGTTTTACTAGTTCACCCGTCTGAATATGTACTTAAAATCGTTCAAGGCGGTCAGGCGGCCAGCGCCGGAGTCCTGGCGGCGGGTCTGGCCGGCAGCGACCTGACCGGATCAACCCAGGTCCTGGAAGGATCGGCCCTGAAAGGCGGATTCACACAGATCACCACCCGCGCCGAACCCAAGGTCGAAAAAATAAGCGAGAAACTGGGCGAGGTCTTCTCCATCCTGGATGTGTATTTCAAACCCTATACCGCCTGCCGCCATACCCACGGCGCAGCCCAGGCCATCCTGAGCCTGTTGGAAGAAACGCCGATCTCACCCGCTCAAGTGGACCGGATCGACGTACATACCTATGGAATCGCTGAGCTGGCGGTCGGCAAAGGTGTGGACGCCGGCAGCACGTTCGTATCCGCCCAGTTTTCCATTCCCTATGTGGTGGCAGCCTGTCTGCTGGACCGCACCCTGGGTCCCAGACAACTCACCGAAAAACGAATGGCGGATGAAGCCATCATCGCCCTGACGCAAAAAGTCCGGGTGCACACGGACGTCGAGTTGAACCGACGCTACCCGGATGTCACGGCTTCGCGGGTCACCGTGTTGCTGAACGACGGCCGTCACTTTGAACGGCAGATCGACATCCCAAAAGGCGATCCGAGGGATCCCATGACGGACGCGGATATCGCAGACAAGGTCCGATCCTTTGCCGGAAATCGAGAACCGGCGCGCATCGAAGAAGTCATTGGTCTGATTCTGAATCTGGAATCGGTGACGGATATGGGTGAAATCGCGAAACGGATTTAGGGATGAGGCCGACAGATGGTAGCATTACGGAATATGCAAATCATATTGATAGATAAACATAAGCGTTTCGCCATCAAATAAGGAGGAGTCGTGGATTTTCGTCTGAACAAAGAACAGACCATGCTGATCCAATCCCTGCGGGAGATGGGCAAACGGGAAAAATTCGACGAACTGGCCGCCCAGATCGACGCCACCGCCGAATTCCCGCATCATCTGCTCACCAAATACGCGGACATGGGACTGTTGGGTATGGTGCTGCCGTCCGAATTCGGCGGAGAAGGAGAATCTTCCCTGACCGCAATTCTGGCCATCGAGGAGTTGGCAAAATTCAGCCCCATGATCGCTGCGCCGCTGTTCGAGTCCAATGTGGGACCGGTGCGGGTCATTGCGTTGTTCGGCACCGAAGAACAGAAACGCCGGATTCTTCCCGGCGTTTGCAAAGGGGAACACAGCGTTTCGGTCTGTATGACCGAACCCGAGTCCGGTTCGGATCTGACCGCCCTGTCGACGCATCTGACGGAAGACGGCGACGGATATGTTCTCAATGGTCGGAAAGTCTTCATCACCGGCGGCGGCGAAGCCAGCCATTACCTGGTGTACGCGCGTTTCGGCGATATCAAAGGATATAAAGGCATCGGGGCGGTGATTGTGGAAAAAGGCGCGCCCGGTTTCACCTTCGGCAAGCAGGAAGTTTTCATGGGGTTGCGCGGCATGCCGTCCTGCGATCTTTTTTTCGACGAGGTCAAGATCCCCAAGGAAAATGTGGTCATCCGCAACGGAGAATTCGGGAATCTGATGCTGACCTTCGATATCGAACGGTGCGGCAACGCAGCCATGTGCCTGGGCATCGCCGGCGGCGCACTGGAAGCCGCCCGAAAATACGCGTCGGAAAGAACCGCCTTTAACCGGCCCATTTGCGAATTCCAGGATATTCAGTTCATGACGGCGGACATGGCCATGAAACTGGATGCGGCCCGTTTGCTGGTATATAGGGCCGCCAGCAACGCCGGTCAGGGGTTGCCATCCATTTACGAAGCCTCCATGGCCAAATGCTTCGCCAACGAAATGGTCAAGGAAGTGACGGACAAGGCCATGCTGGTGTTCGGCGGATATGGGTACAGCACCGAATTTCCCATCGAGCGCATGCTCCGGGACAGCCGCGCCTGGGGAATTGCCGGTGGCACGCTGCAGATGCTCCGGATCACCATGGCCAGCGTGCTTTTCGGACGGCGATTCGATCAGCGGAAGTGACGGCATTGGCTGGTAAGAACCGAATTTCCATACGCAAGATAACGTTCGGAAAAGAAGGAAGGAGGGGAAGATGAGTATCTACTACCGGGATGCGGATCATTTATACGAAATTTATGGGTATTTCATGGACAAGGTGCTTCAGGACGACAAAATCGGTCCCAAAATGGCCAAGTCCAACATCATCATCCGATTCATTTACACGGACCCGGATTCGGAGATCACCATCGATTTCCGGAACAAGCCGATCAAGGAAGGGTATTACGGCAGTTTCTACCTGGGGCCCACGGAGTTGAAGGAAGATGTATGGTCCAAGCAAAGCGCCGATCACTCCCACCGCTTTTGGCATGGCTTTGAAAATCCCATCGCCGCCGTCACCAAGGGAAAGGTGAAGCAAGGCGGAAAAGTCACGGCCATGCTCAAACTGCTTCCAGCGGTCAAACCGACGTTTCAGAAGTTTCCGGAAATTCTGCGGGAAATGGGATACGACAACCTGGTAGTCCAGAAAAAGTGAACAGGGAGCAGCGATGAAGAACCATGATCGATTTTATATAGACGGGCAATGGGTCCATCCTGTGGGATCCGAAACGGTGGATGTGGAGAACCCCTGTAAGGAGGAGATCGTCGCCCGTGTGGCCATGGGGAATACCGACGATGTCAACGCAGCCGTGAAAGCCGCCCGGAAGTCTTTTGATTCCTGGTCGCAAACCTCCATCGAGGAGCGGGCCGACTTTCTTCTTGCCATCGCGGAAGCCCTGACGGAGCGCCAGGATGAAATCGGTGACGCCATTTCCGCGGAAATGGGCATGCCGGTAACCTGGGCGCGTATCCTGCAGGCAGGGCTCCCCATCGCCGCCTTCAACAGTTTCGCCCAGATCATCAAAGATTACGCCTTCGCGTTTTCCCGGGAAAGCACCCACGTCGTCCGGGAACCCATCGGCGTATGCGGATTCATTACCCCCTGGAACTATCCGCTTCATCAGATCGCCGGCAAAGTGGCGCCGGCCATCGCCGCCGGGTGCACAATGGTGCTGAAACCCAGTCAACTGGCTCCGCTGAATGCCTTCTTACTGGCGGAAATCATGGACGCGGTCGGATTGCCGCCCGGCGTTTTCAACCTGGTCTGCGGCAGTGGGACGGAAGTCGGCCAGGCCCTGGCGGCCCATTCCGACATCGACATGATATCCCTTACCGGCTCTACTGCCTCCGGTGTCCGGGTGGCCCGGACGGCGGCCCAAACCATCAAGCGGGTCACCTTGGAGCTGGGCGGAAAGTCCGCCAACATCCTTCTATCGGACGCCGATCTCGAAGTGGCGGTATCCGAGGGCGTGAACGCCTGTTTTCTGAATTCCGGGCAAACCTGTTCAGCGCTCACCCGCATGCTGGTTCCCCGGAAAATGCAGGCGGAAGTCATTGAGCTGGCCATAGCGGAAACGGAAACCCTGGTCATGGGGGACACTGCCGACGAAGACGCTTTTTTAGGGCCGTTGGTGAATGCTCGGCAGCGGGAGTCGGTCCGGCAATACATTCGGAAGGGAATCCAGGAAGGGGCCACGCTTGTCACGGGCGGAACGGAGCCGCCGGAAGGATTTGACATCGGATATTATGTCCGCCCGACCATCTTCGCCGACGTCAACCCGTCGATGACCATCGCCCGGGAGGAAATTTTCGGACCGGTGCTGGCCATTATCCCTTACGACAGCGAGGAAGAAGCCGTCCGGATTGCCAACGACAGCATCTACGGGTTATCCGGTGCGGTCTGGTCGGCAGATATGGAGAAGGCCAGAAACGTCGCAAAACGATTGCGGACCGGGCAGGTGTTCCTCAACGGCGCCGGTTTCGACGTATTCGCGCCCTTCGGCGGGTACAAACAATCCGGGAACGGACGGGAACGAAGCCCATACGGGCTGGAAGAGTTCCTGGAAATCAAGGCGATCATGGGGTACCACTCCTAATCGTAAATCAGGATTTTCCCGATGGACAAACGCCTTTTGGTTGTATTATGGATAACAAAATATAGAAAATGAACAGTTTTCGCCAGGTTTTTCCCCATCCGACAGGCGGGAAAAAGCAACTTCCTTACGGCTGACATAAATGGACTGGCTTGCCACAAACATCGTCGATACGATTCATAGCGCCCTGTTGATACTGGATGGAGAGTTGCGGGTGCTCTTCGCCAACCGTTCCTTTTATCAGACATTCAGCACATCACCGGAAAAAACCCTGGGTCGTTTCTTGAGTGAGCTTGGCGACCGACAATTGGATATTCCCGAATTAAAAGGCCGGCTGGCGACCGTCCTGGCCCAGGACATCGCCGTCAATGACTTTCTGGTGGATTGCGACTTCCCGCTTTCCGGGAAACGGATCATGAACCTGAATGCCAGGCGCCTGCACGCACCGGAGGACCCTTCCCAATTCATTTTGGTCGGAATCGATGACATTACCGAGCGTGTCACACTGGAACGGGAATTGGGAAACTACCGAGAGCGCCTGGAGGAACTGGTTCAATCCCGGTCTCAAAAATTGAAGGAAGCGCAGACCCGGATTCTTGAAGAAAAAGAACGCCTGGATGTGACCCTGCAGTCCATCGGGGACGGTGTCATCGCCGTGAATACGGAATGCGAGATCACTCTCGTCAACCATGTCGCGGAAGCGCTTACCGGCTGGTCCCAGGAGGAAGCTGCTTACAAGACCCTGAAAGAAGTTTTTCATACGGTAGACCCGAGAAGCCGCAGGCGCTGCAAAGACCCCGTTGAAGCGGTGATGAAGAAAAGGGAAATCATCCATTTCACAAACAAACTGCTGATCGCCAAAAACGGTAAGGAAACCATCATCACGGCCAGCGGATCACCAATCCGAAACGGTGACGGCAAGATTATCGGCGTCATTTTTATTTTTCGCGATGTAACGGAAAAACTGGCCCGGGAAGCAGAGCTCCGACAATCCCTCAAGGTGGAATCCATCGGAACCTTGGCCAGCGGAATCGCTCATGATTTCAATAATATTTTAACCGGAATCATGGGGTATACGGAACTGGCCATTCTGAATGCTTCCAACGAGACCAAGGTTTCCAAATACCTGAAAAATATTTACCAATCCAGCGAGCGCGCAAAAGAACTGATCCGGCAAATCCTGACCTTCAGCCGCCAGGAAGAGAAAACCCTTGACCCGGTCAGCATCAGTCCCCTTGTCAAGGAGGCACTGAAATTGCTGCGCGCCTCCCTGCCCACTACCATTGCCATCCAAACGGACATCCGCTCCCATTCCAACGTCATGGCGGACCTGAATCAGCTTCACCAGGTGATCGTCAATCTGTGCACCAATGCAGTCCAAGCCATGCCGGAAGGCCGAGGGGTTCTGCATATCAGCGCGACGGATGTGGAAATCCGGGAACCGGGCGCCGAACATCCGCCGGAACTCAAACCGGGAAAATACGTCGAACTATCCATTGAGGATACGGGGCATGGGATTCCAGAGGAGATCCGGGAAAAGATTTTCGACCCCTATTTCACCACCAAACAACGAAAAAAAGGCACTGGTTTAGGACTCTCCGTGGTTCATGGCATCATCAAAAGCCATAACGGGTTCATTACCGTATCCAGTGAACCGGGAAAAGGCGCCCGATTCAACGTTCTCTTACCGGTTGTGGCAACGGAAGCCGCCGTCAAAACAGACACCCTGCCCTTTGAACGGATTCCAAAAGGAACGGAACATATTCTGTTCGTTGATGATGAGCCCCAGATTGCGCAGATGGTGAAAACCATGTTGAAACACATCGGTTACCATATCACCACCCATACCAGCAGTATGGAGGCCTTGGAAACCTTCCGGTCCGCCCCCGACAAATTCGATTTGGTGATCACGGACATGACCATGCCGGAATTGACGGGAGATCAGTTGGCCCAAAAACTCCGGGAAATTCGGATTGATATCCCGATTATTCTCTGCACCGGATACAGCTCGAAAACGCTGGAGGACAACCTGATGGAGGTGGGAATCCGTGCGTTGATTTTGAAACCCATCACCATGCGGACCCTGTCCAGAACCATCCGACAAGTGCTGGATGAAAATCTGGCGGAACGCAGGCGCGTCCAACGCTTCAAAATAACCGACGAGGTGATCGCCACTTCGGAATCCGATCCGGTTCATCGGTATCAAGTCGTCGATATCAGTTCGGGAGGTCTCGGCCTGGTTTACAGTGAACCGCCCCATGACGAAAATCGGGGTTCGTCGATGGAATTCTCCCGGATCGCCATCAGCACGACCAATGAAGATTGGGTTATGGACAAAATCCCCTGCAGGATCCTTTCCGACATGGAATTGATCGACGCTTCCTATGCATGGCCGGAAAAAAAGAAACGTCGCAGCATCCGTTTCGGCGAACTCTCAGAACGTCAGACCGCCCAACTGGAATATGTCATTCAGCACTGTGCGGCTCCCGTGTAGCGCGTATCGCGAGCTTCCGTCCGTCAAACAGTTCCTGGTCTTCCCCAAGTAGTCCCACGCCACTGAATATCGCAGGGCAATCGCACATCTTTTTTCAAGAGTTAAGGATTTTCAACATGTAGTTGTTTTCCCAGCCAGCTTTGAGTCTTTTTGTTTGGATACTGCCCTTGAACGTTTTTTCCTGTTTGATCATATTTATAACGATATGCCGCA
>JBGSLR010000015.1:0-10095 GCA_041740615.1 Desulfobacterales bacterium | reverse complement strand
TATCTTCTTCCATTCAAAGGTCTTGGACAGCATAAAATGAAAATGGGAACCTGATTTTGAATTTAGCAATTTAAAATAGCTAAACGGCTGAATTTTCAAAGAGCGATTCTTAATTTCTGTTTATTTTGGACAGCAGTGAATTCGAATTTGTTTTCAACAATAAAGGAGACAGTATGAGCCAGCGAGTTGCTATTTGCGCCGTGGCGCAGATCAAAAACGAAGCGGACATCTGGTATCAGCGTTTTCAGGGGATGCTGTTCGACTGTGTGGAATCGATCGTCCGGCAGACCGGTGTAACCTTCGACATGGAAACGGGAATCCGCAATGTGGTTACCTGTTCCGACGATGTGTTCGATGCCCGCACCATCTCGGACAACGGAATGACCGACGTGGTCGGCGCCCATTTCCGCGGAGAAGAGAAAACGGCCCAGGACGGGATCAATGCCCTCGGCTATGCCATGGCCTCGATTCTGTCCGGTCATGACGATTTGATCCTGGTCACCGGGCACTGCAAGGAGTCCCAGTCCGAGAGCCGCCGGATGTGCACCAACCTGGCGTTCGATCCCTTTTACTCCCGGCCCCTCGGGCTTGATTTCCTGAATACCGGTGCATTTCAGGCCAGGGCATACATGGAAAAAGCCGGGCTCACGGATGCGCATTTGGCGAAAATTGTCGTCCGGGCAAGGGAGAACGGTGCCAGAAATCCATATGCCAGGGAAAATGAGCCGGTTACGGCCGATGCGGTGATCAACAGTCCTTTGCTGGCGGATCCGATTCGAGAGCTGCACTGTCACCCCGTGACGGACTGGGCCGTCAGCATGTTGCTCTGTTGTGAAGAGCGGGCCGGAGAATTCACGGACAATCCGGTCTGGATCACCGGATTCGGCAGTTGTATGGACAGTTATTTCTTGGGGGATCGGGATCTCATCGGGAATTTCGCATTGAAGAAAGCCGCCGCAAAGGCGTATCAGATGGCCGGCATTCAACATCCGCAAACGGCTTTCGATGTCGTCGAATTGAACGATGCCTGCGCGTATCAGCTTCCCCTGTGGGCGGAAGGGCTCGGACTGGTGGGAGATGGACAAGGAGCGGCCTGGATCGACGACGGCGGCCTGGAGCGCCGTAATGTCAACCTTTCCGGCGGGATGCTGAACGGCAATCCCATTATGTTGGGCGGTTTGGCCCGTACCACCGAAGCCGTAATTCAGCTGAGAGGAGAAGCCGGTGAGCGTCAGGCGGCAAATGCCCGGAAAGCCCTTGCCCATGGCACGACCGGTCCGGCGGGGCAACATCATGCAGTGATAATCCTTGAAAAATAAGGGGAGACATATGGGAACCAGGAAGAAGAGCAGAAATGTCGGCATCGTGGGAATCGGTGAGACCAAATTTTCCAGTCACCGGGAGGATGTCAACCAGCCGGAGATGATTCATGAAGCGGTTCGTAAAGCACTGGACGATGCCGGTTTGACCATGAACGATATTGATTGTGTCGTTCATGGAAACATGGAACTTTTTGAAATGGTGCATCAACCGGATCTGTGGCACACCCTCGGCAGCGGTGCGTACGGGAAAAATGCTTTCCGGCTGACCACCGGCGGCACCACCGGCGGCACTCTGGTGGGGGCGGCCGACAATCTGGTGGCGTCCGGAATGTACGATACGGTGTTGGCCATCGGTTTTGAAAAACTTCAGGAAGGCCATACCACCGGCGGCATTACCAACATGGCGGACCCGCTGTGGGCCCGGAAACTGCAATCCGGCGCCCTCACCGATTCCGCAGCGGTGAAGGTCATCGCGGAATTTGGAGAAGAGCGGGCCCGGAAGGCGGCCATGATGTACCGTATCATCATGGACAAACATGCCTGCCTGAACCCCAATTCTCACCGGGCATTCGGTTTGGAATGGGATCAATTGGAAGACCTGATGAAAAATTCTCCCCCCCTGATCGGCGATTTGCGCCTGATTCACATGTGTTCGCAGTCGGATGGCGCATGCGCAATGGTGTTTGCAGCGGAAGAGAAGGCCCGGAAGATAACGGCCAATCCCGTTTGGATCCGGGATCATATTACGGTGCACCGGGAAGAGACCCTGAATTTGTGCAACAATTACTACCCCAATGAAACCACCCATCGGTTTGCAGCGGAGACGCTTTATAAAAGAAATGGAATTCAGGAACCGCTTGAATATTTCGATGTGTTCGAGATGTATGATCCTTCCGCCTGGTGGGGCCTGGACTGGCTCCGGGATTTCTTTTTGCTGGAAGGGGATGAGCATTTGAAATTGGTGGAGCAAAAGGAAATCATGATCGACGGTAAAATGCCGATCAATCCTTCCGGAGGAGTCATTGCCGCCAATCCCATCGGCGCGACGGCCATGGTGCGAGTGGCCGAGGCCGCCAAGCAGGTCCGCGGAAACGCGGGGACGCATCAGATACCGCGTCCCGTGAATCACGCCATGGCCTCCTCTTTCGGCGGGACCATGTGGACCGTGTTGTTTCTACTTGAGAAGGAATTAAACTGGTAGGGGGAAAACATGACTGAATACTTCGGAGTAAAAGTTACGGATATTTTTAATTCCATGACGGATCGTTTCCGTCCGGAAGGCGCAGCGGGCCTTTCCAGAACCTATGGCTACGACATCAAGGATCACGGGAAATGGAAGCTGACCATCGCCGGCGGTAAAATGACGCTCGTGGAAAACGACGAACTCGCGTCTTGTGACGTGGTCGTCCGTATGGACGGCAAAACCTTCGTCGGTCTCAATATCGGCAAAATTGACGGAATGGAGGCTTTTACGTCTCGCAAACTGACGGTCAAAGGGGATTTTGCTCTTTTCGGGCAGACCAGCCGCTTTTTCCATAAGTTCGTTCTGCCGGGAGAAAAATCGCTTCAGGAGCAGGAACTGCTGGTCCTGAAAAAAACCATTTCGGTCAACCAGCGTTTTGCCACCGGTCCCGTCATGGGGAAGTTTCTGAAAGCCCTGCGGGAAAAGAAAATTCTGGCG
This sequence comes from Desulfobacterales bacterium, assembly GCA_041740615.1. GTDB lineage: Bacteria > Desulfobacterota > Desulfobacteria > Desulfobacterales > SURF-7 > DYJD01. The sequence continues at coordinate 7,092 of JBGSLR010000015.1, read as the reverse complement.
ATCAAATGTCCCGTCTGCGGTCGGCTCCAATCCCCGCCCCGGGAAGTCTGCGCCATCTGCCGGGTTCGAAACGACGAGTGGGTGGAGATCGGACCCAAAGGGGAAATGCGCATGCTGGAGTATTGCTATTACGCCAGCCCCGCGCCGCTGACAGGCGAGACGCGGGAGACGCCTTACGGCGCCATCGGAATTTTGTTGGACGGGTGCAAGGGTGAAGAAGTCTTCTGGCATCTGCTGCGTCCCGATCAATTGAATCGGGTGAAGATGGGTATCGTACTGGGGGATAAAGTCGTTCGCGGCACCCGTTTGCGGCCGGTATGGGCGGAAAAGCGCACCGGCAGTATCGATGATATCAGATATTTTGAAATAGACGAATAGAGGAAACGGCCATGAAACAAAACTTTGATACGACCGATTGCTATACGATCGACGGAAAACTGGCGCTGCCCTACACGTATTTCGCCGGCCGAGTGGGAAGCACTTTCCTTACGACCATCCGGGATCAGAAAAAAATCATGGGTGTGAAGTGCAATCGATGCAACCAGGTGTTTGTTCCACCCCGCCAGACCTGTGAACGATGCATGGAAGATATCCGCAACAACTGGGTGGATTTGAAAAATACCGGTACGCTGGTGAATTTCACTGTGGTACGCTATGATGACAAACACCTGCCCCGCAAGGCGCCGTTCATTTTGGGCCTGATTCTTCTGGAAGGGGCGGATACGCCAATGGTTCATATCGTCGAGGGTATTGCATCCGATCAGGTAAAGACCGGGATGCCGGTACGGGCGGTTTTTGGCGCCGAGACGACCAATACGATTCTTGATATCGATCATTTCGAACCGGCGCCGGATTCAAAACGGTAACAGATCACATGATGGAGGTACCTTATGGCGCTTATCTATGAAAAAAAGGACGGCATTGCCTATCTTACCCTCAACCGGCCGGAAGCCCACAATGCCATTGATCCGGAGACCGTACTGGCCCTGATCGACGCCTGGGAGGATTATCGGGACGACGACAATGCGCGTTGCGCCATCATCACCGGTGCTGGCGACCAGACGTTTTGTTCGGGTGCGGATCTGGGGAAACTGATTCCGCTTTTTACCGGCGCGAAGAAAGCGGAAACCGAGGCGGACAAACAGATCCAGAAAAATCCGCTTCTGGCTCAAAAAGCGCTCTTACGGGATTTTGAACTGTATAAACCCATCATCGCCGCCGTCAACGGCCATGCCATCGCCGGCGGAATGGAATTGCTGTATTCCACGGATTTGCGGGTGGCCGCCACCGGGGCGCGGTTCGGACTGCAGGAAGTCAAATGGTCCATTTTCCCGATGGGCGGCTCCAGCGTCAAATTGCCCCGTCAGCTTCCCTATGCCCGGGCCATGGAGATCCTGCTCACCGGTGAATTGATGGGTGCGGAAGAGGCCCTGCGGTATGGATTCGTCAACCGGGTGGTACCCCAGGATCAAGTGATGGCCGAGGCTGAACGGTATGCCCGTTTGATTGCGGCAAACGGCCCCTTGGCGGTGACGGCCATCAAGAAAGCCGTATTGGCCAACATCGGGTTGACCCTGACGGAGGGATTGGTCAAGGAAATGGAAATGGCCATCCCGGTCTTCTTGAGTGAGGACGCCAAAGAAGGGCCACGGGCCTTCAAGGAGAAACGGGCGCCTCGGTTCTTGGGAAAATAAGTGCGAATGGGGAATTGCGAATTACAAATGGTGGTACGCTGTCGATTGAGGGCGTAGGCTGAGAGTTTTATGGGCTGCGGCGGGATGTTTTTGCTTCAGCCTTCGGTCTTTGGTGTAACGAGATACTCAAACCCGCAGGAGGGATGCTTATGGCGACACGATACAAGGGCTATGCCGGCAAGATTTTGGATGTGGATCTCACCTCCGGAAAGGTCGGCGAGTATCTGCTTTCGGATGTGGATCGGGAACGGTTTTTGGGTGGGCGCTTTTTGAGCACCAAAATTCTTTGGGATGCGTTGACTCCCGGCGTCGATCCCCTGTCGCCCGACAATATCCTCGTGGTGATGACGTCTCCGCTTACCGGCACCGGGGCGCCTTCTTCCAGCCGCTACGATATTTCCGCTCGGAGTCCGTTGACCGGCGGAATCGGACACTCCAACAGCGGAGGCAATTTCGGGATTCATCTGAAACGCGCCGGCTGGGATGGCATCGTCATCCGCGGCCGGGCAAGCGGTCCGGTGTATCTGGAAATTCGGGAGGACCAGGTTCATATCCGGGATGCCGCGAATCTATGGGGACTGGACACCATGGCGGCCCAGGAAGCCATGGGCAAGGGCGGAACCATGGCCATCGGTCCGGCCGGAGAGAATCTGGTCAAATACGCCACCATCGCTTCCCAGGAGAGGATGCACGGCAGGACCGGGATGGGCGCCGTCATGGGTTCCAAGAACCTCAAAGGGATCGTGGCCGGCGGCAGTAAAAAAATCGAATTGCACAATCGCGAAAAATTCAAGGCGGGCGTCAAAAAATGGGTCGGCATGCTGACCCGGCACCCGGCCACCGGAGAGTTTGCACCACGATTCGGAACCTCCGGGTTCCTGACGACCTTGTCGATCCATAACGCGCTGCCCACCAAGAATTTTTCCAAGGGGACCTTTAAGGACGCTTACATGATCGGCGGCGAGCGCCTCGCCAGCGATTTCCTGGTAAAGAACTACGGCTGTATTTCCTGCCCGATCCGCTGCGGGCGAGTGGTTGAAATCGACGGCAAGGAGGTCAAGGGACCGGAGTATGAGATTCTGTGTCTGATGGGCTCCAATCTGATGATCAACGACATGGAAGCCATCATCCGCTGGAATTACGAACTCGATCTGTTGGGGATCGACACGATCACCGTGGGGAATGTCCTCGGGTTTGCCGCGGAGCTGAATGAAAAAGGATTGTGGAACAGCGGTATCGAATTCGGTAAAAAGGACAATCTCTCCCAGGTGCTTCGAGATATCGCCGAGCGCAAGGGCGTGGGGGCGGACTTGGCCGAAGGAGTGCGCTTCCTGTCCGAAAAATACGGCGGTAAGGATTTCGCGGCCCATGTAAAGGGGCTCGAAATCGCCGCCTATGAACCACGGGCTTGTGTGGGGCACGCCCTGGGATACGCCACCGCCAGTCGCGGCGCCTGTCATCTGGACGGCGGCTACATGGTGTATCTGGAGGTCAGTGGCCCCATGACCCTCGACCCGTTTCATTTCCGTTCAAAACCCGGTTGGGTCATTCTGGATCAGGATCTGATGGCGGCCGTGAGCGCCGGCGGCAACTGTCTCTTTACTTCATGGACCTTCGTGCCCAGCTTCGCTTATATATTGCCCGGGTATCGTATCCTTTCCATGATTGTGAGCAAGGTGTTGACCTATTCATGGCCGCTGATCGATTTGTTGTTGAAGATTCCACCTTTTTTGATGAAATTCCACCTCCCGCTTCTGCCCCATTCGAAGTTCATCAAACTGGCGACCGGGATGAAGATGGATTACGGCCGTTTTCTTCAGGCCGGCGCCAGAGGCTATACCCTGGAAAGGTTGTTCAACCTTCGAGAAGGTATCGGCAAGGAGCAGGATTCCCTTTCCAGACGTTTTACGGATGAGCAACTGATCCCCGGGAACAAGAAAAGTCGCGTACCGCTGGGGAAAATGCTGCCGAAATATTACAAGTTGAGGGGCTGGGATGAAAACGGGATCCCCAAGCCCAAGACCCTGAAGCGGCTTAACCTTGATTTTGTGAAGCCTGATGTAAGCAGTCGATAAAGAGGAGAAGGAACATGAATTCCCTGGCAAAAAAAACGGTCTTGATCACCGGTGCCGCCTCCGGAATCGGAAAAGAAATGGCAATGCTCTTTGCTGCCGAAAAAGCCGCCCTTGCGATTCTGGACATCAACGAGAAACAACTGAACCTGGCGGCCGGGGAGATCGCCAAATACGGCGTCAACGTACGGGCATATGCCTGTAACGTGGCGGATCGTGAAAACGTGGAAGCGGTTTGCACGGCGGTCAAGCGAGACTTCGGATTTGTAGATGTCATCGTCAACAACGCCGGCATCGTGATTGGGAAATCCATAGCGGACAGCAGCTATGAAGAGATCAAACGCACCATCGATGTCAACCTGCTCGGATTGATCTGGCTGACCAAACAGTTTTTACCGGAAATGACCCGGCGAAATTCGGGACACATCGTGAATATCGCCTCCGCCGCCGGGATGCTGGCCATCCCCCTGCTGGGCGATTACTGCGCTACGAAATTCGGCGTTGTCGGCTTCACGGATTCCTTGCGCATGGAGATGAAGAAGTTCGGACACACCGGTGTTAAAACGACCTGCGTGTGCCCATCGATTATCGACACCGGCATGTTCACGGGATTCAAACCGCCGCTTCTGAATCCCCTGCTGAAACCCAGTGAGGTGGCCCGGCGGATCGTGATGGCGGTGAAGCAGGAACATACCTATGTGAAGATCCCCTTCATGGTGAAATTGATTCCCCTGTTCAAATTTCTGCCGGCGCCTTTTGTCGACTGGCTGGGGGATATCCTGGGCACGTCCCGCGCCATGGACCATTTCAAGGGCCATTGAGGGGTTGCCGTTATCCGCAGATGGACACGGATTTGCACAGATTTTGAATTCATAGAAGGGCATGTTGTTTTATCTGTGTTGATCTGCGTTTATCTGCGGCGTTTTTTCAGGTTTCGAAGAATTTGTGCAACTCCGGTAGCCCCCTGTCGCCCGATCGTCTTTACAAAACCCATTCAAACGGATATATCTCCTTAGACCGTTGCGTGCCTTTCACCGGCACCGGTCGACATACTTGGGACATGCGGGAAGACGAGAATGAAAACAGTTATCAATGCCAACAATCGGTATACCATCGGCCTGATTTCCGATACCCACGGTGAATTACCTCTTTCCGCTCTTTCCGCTCTCACGGGCTGCGATCTGATCATTCATGCCGGTGACATCGATTCTCCTGAAGTGCTTGACCGGTTGAAGGAAATCGCTCCAACGGTCGCCGTGCGCGGCAATATGGATCAGGGCGCCTGGGCCCAATCCTTGCCCGAATCGCGTATGATTCAGGTAGGAGACGTCGTTATCCTCGCGCGCCATATTCTGACCGGCGAGCAACGGGAAAAAGAGGGGGTACGAGCGTTTGTTTACGGTCACACGCATCGTCCCGACGCCACCGAGGAGAGCGGTACGCTTTACGTGAATCCGGGAAGCGCCAGTTCACCGCGCAATCATCACCCACCGTCCGTTGCCAAACTGCATGTGAACGGGAAGGATATTCAGGTGGAGCATGTCCCCCTTGACGAGTAGACGCCATTTCAAAACCGAAGACTTTTGAAATGGCATTGGATCGGTTGCGGGCGCAGGCGTGCGCGTTGATGGGCAAAGAGCTTCTTTACAATTTCATCAAGGGTTGATACGTTATGAAAAATTTTGATCTTGCAGCGAATTTTGAATATATAATGAAAAGAGGTTGATAATGGAAAAATGTCCTTGTGGTTCGGAGAAGTCCTATACGGAATGCTGTGAACCGTTCCTCACCGGTGCGGGAACACCACAAACCGCCGAAGCCTTGATGCGCGCGCGCTATACCGCGTTTACCAAGTCGCGGGTCGACTTTATCCTGGATACGATTCATCCGGAAAAAAAAGAACTCCATGATGAAAAGACGCTGCGCAACTGGTCGCAGAAATCCGAATGGATATCCTTGAAAATCCTTGGGACTGAAAAAGGCGGTGAGTCCGATAGCGAAGGTCAGGTGGAATTCATTGCCACCTACCGGCGCAAGGAGAAAAAGGAAACACATCATGAAATCGCATCCTTTAAAAATATAGACGGGAAATGGTTTTTTCATGATGGACAGCCGCCGACACCCGTTCAATACGTGCGCGAAAATGAGAAGGTCGGCCGAAACGATCCGTGCCCGTGTGGCAGTGGGAAAAAATACAAAAAATGTTGTTCCAAATAGGAGGGCGACTCTGTAAGATATTGCCGTACATATTCATTTTATTGTAGAATTGACCGGTTACCGTTGCCGTATAGGGAAGGGCCATGGGGCGCAACAGTGCAGTGGGGTGAATATCATGATGAAGGGGAGAAAACCAGATGAACCAGGAAAGTCGCGATCCGTCTGCCGAAAAACGAAAATTCCCGCGTAAACCGTGCCTGATATCCGTGGAGTGCGGTTTGAAAGACAGTGTTTTCACCAATCATATCCAAAATATCAGCAACGAAGGCGTATACATTGAAACAACCGAATCTTTTTCGGTCGGGCAGGAAATTTCACTACGCATTCTTGCGCCCTACAAACTCAATCAGATCAAGAATATCATCGGTGAAATCGTCCGGGTCGAACCCCTTGGAATCGCCGTGCGGTTTCGAAAAGACGATCCGGTTCAGGAGGCCCTGATACGCGTGTTTGTTGAAAACATCTAAATCGCGGCAGTTGTTTCAGCACCCTCGCCAGAATCGGTTCCGAAGCGGATTTTGATAATGCCTTGCATGATATCGCCCGCCGTAGTATACTATTCCCATAATTACCACCTGTTTCCACATCAGTAAGGTGTCCCAGCCGAAACCAACCAGGACATGGAACCCATGCTTGAAAAGAAGATCTTGTTTGTCGATGATGAAGAATCCCAGCGGGATGTCATGGAAAGAGTCATCAAAAGAATGGGGTACCGGGTGATCTTGTCGAGCAGCGCGGAAGGTGCATTGGAAATACTACAAAAAGAACGTTTCCCGGTGATCATTACCGATCTGAATATGCCCGGCATGGATGGGAATGTGTTTTGCAAGCGCATTCGGGAAAAGGACTCCACGGCTGTGATTTACGCACTTTCCGGGTATATCGAGGCCTATGATGATCAAAAGCTCATGGAAATCGGTTTTGACGGTTTTCTTCGCAAACCGACCACTTTCCAAATGCTGAAAAAAGGTACCTATTCAGGGGGGTGGAGCTTAATTTATAACCACTTGAAATAAAAACAAATTTGTTGCAACTATAATTTATTGAAATAATTGAATATTTCGCTAGATTTTTCATTTTACATGTGCTATAGCTTCCAAATATGGAAG
>JBGSLR010000014.1:0-21135 GCA_041740615.1 Desulfobacterales bacterium | reverse complement strand
CGCCCCCCCCCCCCCCCCCCCCCCCCCCCTCCGCTTTGTTTTTCCATCCCCATCGACAGGGGATCAATACGTTTCCCAGATGATTTGCTGGGCACCGCCCGGAGGTCCGGGGATATTGGAGGATGCGCCTTCCGCATCCGGATCATCCCCCGGCTCCCCGGCGCCGACGATACTGCCGCCCGCGCTCACGAAGGCGGCGGCATGCCCCTCGCGGGTAACGATGCGCACACCCGACGGGATACTGCTGTTCTCGATCATGGTGTAGGTATCCTGCACATTTTTGGCGTCGGTGCCGTCAATCACCGGATCATGGATGCGGTCCATGTTCATGGCGGTCTTGCCGAAGGAATATTCCAGGCCGTAAATCCTGGCATTGCCGTTGGGATTGCAGGGATCGCCGAACACCGGTTGATAGGTCGTGAAGAAAATGTTTTTGAAAAACAGCGTGGGAGCGCTCAACACCATTTCCGCCGCATGGCTGGTGCCGTCCTGGCTGCACGCGCCGGTCAGTCCCATCACCTTGTACCAGCCCCGTGCGGTCTTGCCGGCCGACGGATAATCGGTGTCACCGTACATGATATCATAGAGCTGCTCCTTCAGGGTATTGTCGGTGGCATTCAAACTGCCGTTCAGGTCGACGTCGGCATAGAGATCCAACTCATCGCAGGTCGTGTTCAGCAGGTCGGTTTCGTTGGCCAGGGTTCCGGTATCGGCAACCGCGTAAAATCGGTTGTGATAGCTGGGAATATAGCGCGGATGTTCCCGATCGCCCGTTCCGTAAAACAGCACGGGATAATCGGTCCAGTCATTGCCGTAATAGGAAACATCCGGAGAGTAGAAAGCCTTGCGGCCCTTGTCCGAGGCGTTCAAGGCCGGCGTCGTACTGATGCCCGTAACCGCCTTGGGTTGATTGGAGCCCGGGTTGGAACTGAACACCCGATTGACCATCCACTGGGTCGCCCGGAAGTAATCATACGAGACCTTCCAGATCGTTCCATAGATATCGGTGATGTAGACCAAAACGCCGAGGTTGGCTTCGATCACCGTGGGGTCGGCCGGGAAGCAGAATTTCATGTCGTTGTCCGTCTGGCTGGTGCCTGTCAGCAGGTCCGCCGCATCGTAATTGACCTTGAAACGCAGGCTTCCATCAGACAGGTTCGCCACGAAAATCGCCCGCCCCTTGCTGTTCATCGTCGGGTTGGAATAATCATAACTGCCGTTCAAATTGGTGTCGGTATAGCTTTCGGTTGCGGAGTTATACACACCGTTGCCGTTGTCATCCGCCCAGGGTTCCGGGTAATTGTCTTCCTGGTTGTCGTACCCGCCGCCGAAGATCACCACATCCGTGGTGTTCTTGATGCTGGCGCCGGTCTGAATCTTGGCCACCGTGGGTTTGGACCAACTGTAACCGAGTTCATCGAAATCGCCGCCCACGCCTCCCTGGATCTGCCATTTAACCGTCCAGTTGGCCGGATCCGGGTCGGTTACATCCAGGGCCCAATAGCTGCGACCGCCCCGGCGCTCACCGAAAATCAGGGTCTGCTGAGTGTATTCGCCGGGATCCATGATTCCGTCGCCGTTGATATCATCGAAGGTCCGCGCACGATGCACCACCGCCGAACCGTCCATGAAATAGCGATGCACCGACGGATCCGCGAAATTCTTCAGCCCGCCCAGGATATCGCCGGGGATGAAGGCCCACACCTCGCTGCCCGGCGGATAGGCGACTCCCCCGATGGTGGTGTCGGCCGTCGTGGTGGGATCCGCGTCGTCAATGAAGACATGGAGCATGCCGTCATTGGCGCCGATGACGATCAGACGCCGCTGGATGGAATAATTTTCGTCGAAATAATCGATCACCAGGGGTTCGGAATGAATCATGTCCCCCAGAATCCATTCCCGCTTGCCCAGGGGCCGCCCGTCGGTGGCTTCCGAATAGGTGCCCAGATCACCGTCGCTGTCGCTTGCCGTGAAGGTATACCCGTACAGATAATTGATGATCTTGTCCCGCAGGTTGTTGTTGGCCACCCCCAGATCTTCCTTGGTGATGGTGTCCGCCAGCCCCGCATTCCCGTCCCGGTAGAACCGGACGATGTCTGTGGATACGGAGGGGTTCTTGCAGGTATAGATATTCCGGAAATCGTAGTACGGCCCGGAAGCCACGCTGATGCCGGAAAATTCCGCCATCAGGACGGAGCCTACGCCGCCGGCACTCACGTCACCGCCGTCCGGTACCGTGGACCATTGGGAGACCGAATTGGCCTTGAATTGACCTTCACATTCGGTGGCGTTGTTGCCGTTTTTGTCAATCACGACCCATTCCGGATCCGGACGACCGCAGTCGCTGCGGTCCATCCATTGCAAGCCGTATTTTTTCAGATTGCCGCGCCAGCTCTCTCCTTCTTCCGGCCGGAAAAAGGCCATGTAGAGGCTGTCGCCGCTCTGGGTCCGGTTGGCCTGGTCCACCGAGACCACCGGGGCGGTGAACGACACCGAAGAGGACATGGCCAGCCCCAGGCTGTAAAAGGCGTTGATCACCTGCTGCTCGCTGTAGGCCGTGACGTAGACGCCGTCGCTGGAATCCGCCATATCGCCCAGCATGGGGTTGTCCAGGCCGAAACCGATGGTATGGACCGAATGGCGCTGACTGGCCTTATGGTACAACCAGTGGGCCACATCGTCGCCATGGTTGCTGTCCGGCCAGGCGTCGGCATCCCCATAGTTGGAGCAGCCGCCGTATCCGGAGGAGCAGGTGACGAAAGTCGGGTTCGGATAACTGGCGGCGTCGGAATCATTGATCCGGCTCCAGCTGGAATCGCCAGAGGGAAAACCGTCGGTCATCAGCACGATGTAGTTATGGGAACAGGCCGCAAGCGAGCTGTGGGCGTCCAGATAGATTTTGTCGCTGTTGTAGGCGTCCTGGACCGCCCCGCCCAGTGGCGTTCCCCCGCCGGCGGAAAGGCCGGCGATCTGGGTCATTACGTCACCGGGATCGGTGCCAAGGGTGGATAGGACCGTCCCGCCGCTGCTGCCGTCAAACCGGGTCAAGCCCCAGTCAATGGCGTCCTGGGTTTCCTCCACCACCCGTTTCATGGCGCCTTGGGCCACCTGTAAACGGGATTTCATCTTGACGCCCACGCCGTCGTCGCCGTTGCAGCAGGTGAAATCCCCGCTGACGGTCGGGGCCTGGTCCGTGTATTTGTAGCCGCTGACCTTGAAGCCCCGGTCATATCCGGAGCAGCCGTTGCCGGTGCCGTTGTGCCAGACGATTTTCACCGCCGCGGTATCCAGGGCTTGGGTATACCCTTGGGAATCCAGAGGGCTCGTATTGGACCAGGTGGTGCCGCCGTTGTAAGACACCGCGGCACCGCTGCCGGCCGAACCGGCCTTGATCTGCTGGCCCTTGATGCACAGTAGGGAATTGCCGGCCAGATCCTGGATATTCACATAGTCGTTGGCCGTACCGGAATTGCAGCCGTCGGTGTCGATGTAGTCGAATTTGATCTTCATCCGCAGCACGGTGCCGGGGGGATTGATGGTGCCGCGCTCGAAATTGCCCGTGGGCGTATCGGGATAATCATATGTGCCCGAAGAACAGGAAACGCTATCCCGGTCGCACCAATACTCCGGCGTATGGGAGGTGATGGTCTGGCTGCCCGTGATCCAGGATTCGGTGATGCCTTCCTTGTAGCAGATATTACGCCAGGCCTTGTAGCGGTCCACGGAGTAGGTTCCGGAAACGGTGCAACTGTCGAACGCACTGTTTACATGGAAATCCTCCACCAGCTTCAGGAAATTAATCCAGTTACCGGTGGCGAACACATAGACCCGGTACCCGTTATTGGTCTCCGCGCTGCCGGTGGAGTTTGTAAACTCGAGAGTGGCTCCGGTTTTCTCGAACAGTCCTGAGAAATAAAAGCCGGTGGCCTTGAGCGCGCCCAGGAACCCCTTGTCGATGGATTCGCTGGTGTTGGGGTCGACCTCCACATTCGTCGCCAGGATACTCCGGTAATTGGGCAATACCAACCCTTTTATAGCCGCCGGCGTGGTGACGGCGCTGCCATCCTCGTCCTGGAGGCTGCCGGTGGGAAAGAGCACATAGCCGTCGCCGTCCTTTTCGATGGTATTGAGATCCGTCACGTTCCAATTGACATTGGCGCTGCTCTTGACCGGAATGATGGCGTTCACCAGGAACGGCTGGCGTTTGTTGTTCGCGGTACCGGTCTCGGAACCGGTATTCCACATGACGTCGTCGATGACCGATATGCTCCGCGCAACGCCTCCGGAGTCTTCATAGTTGACCACTTTGTAATCCACGTAGGTGCTCACCAGGTAAATCTGGTCCGGATCCAGGCGGTCGTAATCGTCGCCGCTGGCGTTTTTGTCCCACCAGGAGGAGCCGTTGCGGCCATTGTTCTCGTCATAGGCCAGGTTTTCGTCCACCATCCATTTCATAAAACCGGCGTAGTTGATATTTTCATCGTAAACCGCCCAGCTCATACTGCCGGAAACGTCGATGACCATCATGGCGTTGTTTTTAATGAACGCCCGATACACATCCACATCTTCCGCGGTGGCCGTGGTCGTTGCCCACAGAAGCGCCAAAAGCCCTATGCAGATCGCGCTCGTTCTCTTCTGGATCGTTATGTTCTTCATCGGAGTAACCTCCTTTTGGGTTGCTTATTTGACCTTGGGTCCAATCTTATAGTAACGACTGTCGACCGTGGCGCCGTTGGGCGCGGTGGCGTCGACATCGAAATTGAACATGCTCTGTTTGTCGGCGGAGTATCCCTTGGGCGGCAGCCCGTATCCGGCGTACGTGACATTGAACGAATAGAACTGGCTCCGCACGAGATGTTCTCCGGCGGCATTGTCCGGATTGGGCAGGGCCGCGCCACTGGGTTGCAGTCCGGTCTCGTCGGCAATCAGGACGTTTTCCGCGTACAGATCCGTTACGCTGTAATTGCTGCTGCCGACCTCCTGACCTTCCCGACGCACGCCGCCCTCTGCCACGAAAAAATTGCTCAAGGCGATGCCTTCGTTCCGGGAAATCCACCCGTCCGTGGTGGCGGTATCGGTCACCGCAATGCCCAGGGCCGTCAATATTACCAGAATGATCAGGGCGATGACCGTGATCGATCCGGATTCCGTATGGTTCGTGTCCTTCACGTTGATTCCTCCTAGATGTTCGGTTACGCCGACAGCGCTTTGATACAGGTAATGCTGCGGCTCTGACGGCCGGCCCGCCAGGAAATGATAACCACCACGGTTTTGGTGTCGTTGATGGGGGTGTTGTCGGCGACATTGACGATCAAGTCGTATGGCCCGAGGTTCACGGCCGCGCCGGTCACGTCCACATTGAAATAATCCACATTGGCGAGGTTGGTGGTGGTCAGGTCGGCGTTGTTGGCGGCATTGACATCGGCAATATTGGGATCATTATAATCGGCATTCAGAAAGGCTTCCATATACTGCTGGGCCAGATTATAGGCCTGGGTCGACGCTCGGCTGATGTTGTTGGTTTTGGTGGACGACACCTGCATGGCGGCGACGGCCAGAATACCGATGGAAAAAATCGCCATGGCGATCATGACTTCAATGATGGTAAACCCGGATGCGGTGGTTTTTCCCAAGTGGTTTTCGGTGTTGTTGGTCATCATCATGATTTCCTCTTTTCTGGTAGTTCCCCTAAATCCCGATATTGCGAACCCGGACCGTGGAAGACGTGCTTTGCTGTTTCAAGCCCACATTGGCGACATTGACCTGCCCGGTCATGGTCACCACCACGGAACGGATATCGTTGGCGGTATATGTCCCGTCGGCCGTGGGATCATTGGACAGCGCGCCGTCATTCATCCAGTACTGCAGTTGCAAATCGATGACGTTTTCCGCCACGACGCCCCAGGCGCCTCCATCTCCCAGATTACACCTTTCCAGAACCGGTGTGGCGTATGCCGGATTGGCATCGTTGATCCGATAGATAATCACATCTGCCCGGGAGATCAGGTCCGTTTCCCGATAGCTGTTCACGAAAGTCCGGGCATTGGTGACATTGGTCCCGGCAATGGCGGCGACGGTGAAAAATTCCGCTCCGGTATAATCGGCGCGCACCATGACACCGAATTTTTTATCCACGGCGTTCAGATCATCGACGCCGTCACCGTCCAGATCCAGACTGGTCAGGGTAATGGTGGTGGCGCCGGCATCGGCCATTTCGCCGGCTACCAGCGTTTTTCGCTCCCGGCCGCCTTTGAACAGCACAATCAGGTCCGTACCATCCTGATACCCGACCTGACCGACAATATTGTCAAGGCTGCAGAGCGTCGGCTCATAAGGGTCATTGCCGGCATTCAGGGGGTTCCAGTCGATATCATTGTAGATATTGCGGTCAAAATGCGTATAGAATCCCGCCATGCGGGCATCTTCCACGATCATTGACATGGCCGAGCGCATATTCTGATTGAGTTGGGTGAGCTGGAACTGCGTTCGGTAGGTTTTTTGCTGATTCGTAAAGGCGGTGATGATTCCGGTCAGCACAATTCCGCTGATGACCAGAGCGATCAGCAACTCGATCAGGGTAAAACCCCGATTCAAATGATGCGCATTGCACTTCATGTCGTCCCACCTATTCTTCATCATGATTATTCCCAATTGGCACCGTTCCAGCTCTGGATGCGAACAGCACCGGCGAAAGTCGGCGTTCCCACTCGGTAGATGGCGCCTCTGGCGTTCCGCAGCAACACATCGCCGTTTCCCGTCACCATCCCCCGGCTGTTGAACACGACGGCGTTTACTCCATAGGTGCGTGCCGGATCGGCATACACCCCGTCACCAAAATTTGTGTTGTCGTTGTAGACGACGCCGGCGCCGAAGCTGGAAAGACGTACGGTCTTCATTACCACGTCATCTCCACCGGTTCCGTAGACGTTATCCGCCCCGCTGTCCACAACCTGATAGTCGTCGGTACCGACGTTGAACACCACTGCCCATTCCCGGCTGGTTTGAACGGCGCGCATCTTGGTGAACTGATAATCCGAAAAAAGACTCATGGCCGCACTTTTCAAGCGATACCGGGGCACCCAGGCCAAATAAGCCGGCACGGAAATGCCCACGACGACGGCGGTAATGGCGATCACCACGGCGATTTCCATCAGGGTAACGCCACGATTGTTACGCAATTTCGCTTTTGCACCTCTCATGATATTCACTCTCCGAATCCTTGTTGGGGCTGTGTCGGCTGACCGGGAAGATATGGCTGACGTTCGTATGGGCATATGGATTCCTTTTTGAATCATTGTCTGACCTTATTGGCATACAAATACCATACCAATACGACATCGCACTTCCCGGAAGGTCGCCATACAGAAATATATCATATTTTACTATTTAATATTATTATATATTTTGTAATTTCCAGTGAGCCGTTCACATCCGCCGATATTTGGCAAAGAAGCGCCCAGCCTGAAAAACATATAAAAGTATTAATACCCAGGTATTAAAATATTTAATACCTGGTGTGCACAAAGATCGGCATGCAAAGCGGTTTTTAAAACAGGTTCGCTGTTGGTGGTGGAAGCAGTCGTGGGGGATGAACACGAAGGGTTCAGTGAATCGTGGTCGATTTTGGCATCTGATCCGATTCCAGGTACTGCAGAAACAACACCAGCCCTCTTTCCATGGTGCTGAAACGGGCAGTCAGTTCCGGAACGGAACAATGACCGGCATTTTCAATGATAAATGATTTGATGGCCATGCCAACGGCCTTGCGATCGCTCGGTGCGGTCATGGGGAATAGAATTCGACTGAGACCGGTCTCCAGATGTTCCAGAATCTCTTTCTTGGTCATGAGCTCTCCTTCCCGCCCGGATATCATTCCACCGAGCGTTGACGCCGGAACCACATGTCATGCTCCGGTCGATTCCCAATACACTTGATTTTTTATTCCATATAAATATCCATTATTCATGATGAAGTGAATGCAAAATCAAGGCCACTATAAGTGCGACGTTGTTCAATATAATAATTTACATCAATTATAAATGGTTATTTAAAAACAAGCGCTTTTGAAAAGATGCCGTCAAGAGGAATCGTATCACACGGCAGGACGATCGTCCTCTGCTGGTAGACATGGGCGGCCTTTCCGAATCAACGATCGGCGGATCCCATCTGTTCGGATACATACCGAACGGCATTTTGGAATATGGGGAGGCCGGTGGCAAGATCCGATTCCCAGGTCGCTCCCCGGCGGGCCGCCGACTCTTTCCGTCGGGTCCAGTGGGGATGGTGTGTGGGATGGTGAAAGGCTTCCGGATGGGGCATCAATCCGAAAATGCGGCCGGTGGAATCGCAGATCCCGGCCACATCCTGCAACGAACCATTGGGATTGTCGGGAAAGCGCAGGTGAGCGGGACGACCTTGGGCGTCGGCATACTGCAACACCACCTGTTGGTTTTCCATCAGCCGGTCAAGGACCGCATCCGTGGTATAGAATTTTCCTTCCCCGTGGCGTACCGGCAATTCCATGGCGGTCAGTCCTTTTGTAAACACACAAGGACTGGCAGTATTCACCCGAAGGTGAACCCACTGGTCCCGGAAATTGCCGCTATCATTATGGGTGAGGGCCACCGAACGGGTCCGGTAATCCCCGTCGATTCCTGGCAACAATCCCAGATTCACCAGGGTTTGAAAACCGTTGCAGATGCCGATGACGAGATGGCCGGCCGCCACGAAACGCAACAGATCGTCCCCCAACCTGGTTTTCATGCGCACGGCCTGCACCACGCCAGCGCCATGATCGTCACCCCAGCTGAATCCGCCGCCGAAAACGAGGATATGGAACCCATCCAATTTCACGGAGCCGTCGATCAGGGAATTGATATGCACCCGCCGGGCGACGGCGCCGACCAACTCGAAGGCATGGGCGGTTTCGTGGTCGCAGTTCAATCCGAATCCGGTCAGCACCAACACATTGACGTTCTTTTTCATACCAGATCTCCAAAGGGTCTCTGCCAGGCTTCTTTCAATGTGCGCACCGGGACATTCAAAAGGATCTCGCCACTCCTTCCCTTGATGGAAAGCTCTGGCGAGGAGGTCACTTCACCGATGCAGGCGCAGGCGCTCCCGCTCAGAAGCGCCTCAAAATCCGCTTTCAACCGCGGGTCCACGGTAACGATAAAACGGCCGGCCGATTCCGAAAAAAGCAGGATATCCTCCCGTTCCACGCCTTCCTGCGGCACCCGATTCATATCGACGCGCAGGCCCAGATCGCCGGCCATGGCGGTCATGGCCAAGTGCACGCCCAGTCCGCCCCGATACACCCCGTGAGCCGAGGCCACCAGACCCCGGTCCATGGCGAGGCCGAGAGCCTCATAAAGGGATTTGAAACCGATCGGCTCCACCTTGGGAACGTTCAGCCCCACATACCCCAAATGTTCATAATATTCCGAAGCACCCAATTCATCACGGGTAACTCCCAATACATAGACCAAATCTCCCGGCGCCTTGACGTCCATACTGATGCATTTCTTTACGTCGGCGACGATACTGGTCACGGAAAACTGCATGGTTGCAAGGGCCGACACTTTGCGGGTTTCTCCGTAGGGACCGGCCAGATGACCATCCACGTACATGCTGTCCTTCCCGGAAAGCAGGGGGATCTCATAGGCCAGGCAGATATCCCGCAGGGCTTTGCAGGCCCGCACCAGTTGGGCGGCCTTGAATTTTCCATCGGGGTTCTTCCGGGGATGGAATTGGATATCCGGCCAGCAGAAATTATCCACACCGCCGATCTGGGATAAATCCGCCCCCACCGCCACCATCCGTCGGACGGCTTCATCGATGGTGCAGGCCACCATGTGAAACGCATCGACGGCAGAGTAGGCCGGGAGCAACGCCTGGGAAAAAGCGAGGCCTCTTTCGGACGTCAGCACCGGCCGGATGACGGCGGCATCTGAATTGACGTCCGCGTGAAGGCCCACAAGTGGTTTCAGCACGCTACCGCCCTGCACCTCATGGTCATACTGACGGGTAATCCATTCCTTGGAACAGATATTCGGTCGGGCCAGCAGATCCAGCAACAACCGGGAAAAATCGTGGGGCGCACCGATGACCGGCTCCCGCAGCCCGCGGTCCTCCGGGCTTCGCCATTCCGCCTGAAATTCCCACTGGGGAAAACCGGACTCCAGTAAATCCATGTCCACATAGGCGCAGGTTTTTCCGTTATAAGTGATCTGGAGTTTGCCGCTGTTCGTGTATTCCCCGATGACCGTGCTCTCAACGGCATGTTTCCGGGAAAGGGCCATGAAGCGATCCAGTTCACCGGGAGCCACTGCCACGGTCATGCGTTCCTGAGACTCGGACACCCAGATTTCCCACTGGTCCAGGCCTTCGTATTTCAACGGCACTTTTTCCAGTTCCACCCGGCAACCGCCCGAATACCGAGCAGATTCCCCCACGGATGAGGAAAGTCCGCCGCCGCCGTTGTCGGTGATGAACCGGATCAAGCCTTCATCCCGGGCTTCCAGCAGGAAATCATGCATTTTCTTCTGGGTATACGGGTCTCCGATCTGAACATGCCCGGCCGGTGTATGGGCGGAAAAGCTCTCGGAAGAAGCGGTAACCCCGTGGATACCGTCTTTGCCCACCCGGCCGCCACACATGATGATCCGCTCACCCGGGGACGTCTTTTTGGTTTCGGACGGTTCTCCTTGAATGCGGGCCGGCATGACCCCCACCGCCGTCACGAATACAAGGCATTTTCCCATATAGCCCGGGTCGAACAGAACCTGGCCGAATGCAGTGGGAATGCCGCTTTTGTTGCCGCCGTCCTTGACCCCCTCGATGATTCCGTCCAGCAATCGCCGGGGATGAAGGCGCGGTTTGAGGACACCCGTGTAATCGCGCGGCCCCACACAAAATCCATAGCTCCCCATCACCAGTCGGGCGCCCTTGCCGGTTCCGAGGGGATCCCGGTAAACACCGACGATCCCGGTGATGGCGCCGCCGTAGGCCTCCATATTGGAAGGGGAGTTGTGGGTTTCTCCGGTGACGACATAATAGGTGTCGTCGTCGAAACGAGCGGCGCCGGCATTGTCCCACAACACCGAAACCACCCACGGTTTTCGGTCTTTCAGGGACAGGGTCGGGGCTTCGATGCAGGTCTTGAAGAGGTTGTCCACCACTTCGGTTTCCCCGCCGGACAAATCCCGGTAATGGAATTTCCCTCTGAAGGTATTGTGATTGCAATGATCGCTGCGGGCCTGGGAAATATATTCCAGTTCCAGATCCGTGGGACCTTTCAAGCCAAGGGCCGTGCGTTCTTCCCGAACATCTTCCCGTAAAAAATAGGCGCGGATGGTAGGGATATCATTGGAATTCAGGGCCAGATTGCGCTCATCACTGACCTTCCCCAAGGCCGCATCACTGTCGATGGGAATCGTTCGCACAACGGGCGTGTGGCTGAGCATGACTTTCGGCATGACAAATCCAATACCCACGGCGGGATTCCACTCCTTCCGCTCAATGACACGCCATTGCTGGATGATATCGTTGGCCAGCAGTTCGCCGGCGATTCGGTCTGCCTGGGCATGATCGAGTCCCGCCCCCTTGAGACAGTATCGCTTCGAGGTATACACGGCTTCGTCCGGACCGAAAGGGCGGCCCAGAAGATCCTCGATGGCCTCCATGGCGGTGCTGGCAGGGTTGTCACGGACTCCGGGGCGGTATCCCACCCATATCAGCCAATCGAAGTCAACGGGCAGGGGATCAAAAGAAGACTGCTGGGTCACTGGATTGGTGAACAGCTCTTTCTGAAGAATTGTCAACTGCTCCGTGGTCAGGGCGGCATCGATGGTGATGACCTGAATGGTGCGGACGGCATCCAACTCAAGGCCGAAATAGGCCTTGGCCCGCTGGCGGATCTTGTTGCCTTCGGCGTCCACAAGGTCTGGGGTAAGCGAAACTTCAAGTCGAAAGGGCATGGTTTGTTTTTCCCGGAGATACTGTCGAAAACCTGTTTTCAAAAAAGCGCAACCAAGCGACCGGCGTCATTCAACCCATGAAACGCCGGTATTCCAACCGTCGCGCTATCCCGCCGTCTTTCCAGTAAAAAAACGAACAATCGGATCGAAATAGCGCATAATGTCATTGTACATGACAAATATCATCAGCAAAAGCAATATGAACATCCCGCCCTGTTGGGCGATCTCGCGCACCCGCAAACTCACCGGCCGTCCGCGAAAAGCCTCGATGAAAAAGAACAGCAAATGGCCGCCGTCCAAAACCGGGATGGGCAGAAAATTAACGATCGCGAGATTGATGCTGATAAAGGCAATGAGATAGATGAAATTTTCCACCCCTTCACGTGCCTGATCTCCCGCCATCTGGGCGATCATGATCGGGCCGCCGAGATTGTTGGCTGCAATCTGGCCGCTGATGAGTTTGTATACGCCGATGGCGGTCAATTCGGCAATTCGGTACGTATGGGCGAGACTTTCGGAAAAGGCTTGAACCGGGTTTAGTTTCCGGCTGACGAATACGCCCGCGTCGGCAACGCCGATGATGTACCGTTCGACATTCTGTCCGAACAGGTTCGTTCCCGGTTTCAATACCGGCGTCAGGATCTTCTGCAGCGTGGTATCGCCTCGTCGGACGGAAAGTTCGAGATTTTTCCCCTGGCAATCCTGGATCGCCTCGGCCATCTCATCCCAGCTTTGAATCGTTTCGCCATCGATGGCGAAAATACGATCCTCGCTTTCCAGGCCGGCGCGCTGGGCCGGAGAATCCGATTGTACCTTCCCCACAACGGCTTGGCGTATCTGAATGCCGTACAATTGAAAAAAAGCGAAATAAATGCAAACCGCCAGCAGGATGTTGAAAAACGGTCCGGCCGCGACAATGCAGATACGCTGAAAAACATGTTTGTGCGTGAACGATCTCGGAATGTCGGCCGAATCGATTTCCGCATCCGGCTCCTCCCCGACCATCTTGACATAGCCGCCCAGGGGAATCGCCGATAACCGATAATCGGTGCCGCCCATGGTTTTTCCCAACAATCGCGGTCCGAATCCCAATGAAAATTTTTCCACTCCCACGCCGAAAAGGCGTGCGGCAAGAAAATGACCCAGCTCATGGAAAAAAATCAGCACGCCGAGAACAATAACGAATGAAATGATATAGTCCATAAATTACAATCGATACAGGTTGAGGATACTCATTTATCGAGTATTCAGTTTCCGAATCCACTGCTGCGCCGTCCGACGCGCCCAGTCGTCGGCCGCAAGGATATCCGGTAAATCAGGCGTAGCAACCACTTGGTGGTCCGCCATGGTTTGTTCTATCGCCTGGGGTATTTTGTCAAAGGCCAGCTGTTCGGCAAGAAATGCATTCACCGCTTCTTCGTTGGCGGCATTGAGCACTGCCGGCATGGTGCCGCCGGTTTCACCCGCAGCATAGGCCAAGGCCAGACAAGGAAATTTTTTCAAATCCGGTTGCTGAAATCCCAGCGTTCCCACGGCAGCGAGATCCGGTGTGGGGATGCCGAGCGGCAGGCGTTCCGGAAACGTCAGGGCGTAAGCAATGGCGCCCCTCATATCCGGAGCGCCCAATTGGGCGATCATCACGCCGTCCCGGAAAGAAACCATTGAATGGATGATGCTTTGGGGATGGACCACCACCTCAATATCTGAAAAAGGAATTCCAAAAAGATGTTTGGCTTCGATGACTTCCAATCCTTTATTCATCAACGTGGCGGAATCGATTGAGATTTTGCGCCCCATTTCCCAAGTCGGGTGCCGGAGGGCATCCTGCGGCCGAATCCCATGAAACGTATGGGCCGGCTGTTCTAAAAACGGTCCTCCCGACGCCGTCAGGTAAATCCGGACCAAATCCTCCCGCCGTTGTCCGCTAAGGCATTGAAAAATGGCGCTGTGCTCGCTATCCACCGGCAGAATCCGAACCCCCTTATGCGCGGCCAGCTGCATGACGATTTCGCCAGCCATCACCAGGGTTTCTTTGTTGGCCAAGGCGATATCCTTGCCGGACTCGATGGCTGCAATCGTCGGCAGGAGCCCGGCGGCGCCCACCATGGCGGACAACACCAACTCCACGGAAGAATGGGAAGCCACCGCACGATAACCGTCATCACCGGCCACGACTTCGGGAGAAACCCCGGCCGGCAGGATTCGCTTCAACGCGGAAGCGGTTGCCTCGTCGAAGACACTGACGATTTTCGGTCGGAAGGTCTCGATCTGGCGGACCAGCAATTCGATGTTGTTCTTCGCCGCCAAGGCCTTTACCGTGAACCGTTCCGGAAACATGGCGGCCACGTTCAATGCATTGCAGCCGATGGAACCGGTGGAGCCCAATATGGCGATGGATTTCATGTCAGGATATACGCCTTAAAAAAAAAGGCCACGGGGGCCGCGAAAAGCAACGCATCGATCCGATCCAGAAGACCACCGTGTCCCGGCAATATCGTACCGGAATCCTTGACGTTCGCTGCGCGCTTGAGGGCCGACTCGAACAGATCCCCCATGGGGCCGGCAATGCCGATACACAGAAACATGACCAGGCAGCCGTTCAAGGGCAATTCCGGCAGAAACAGGCTCCGATAGAGAATGCCGATGCCGACGCTGGCAGCGAGTCCTCCCACGGCCCCCTCGATGGTTTTCCCCGGGCTGACCGCCGGATAAAGCTTATGCCGTCCCAGGTGTCTGCCGGCATAATAGGCCCCGATATCACCGAAAAAAACAAGAAACAGCAGAAAAAAAACCCAGGCAGCTCCATGGGGCTCCCTGCGAAGCATCACGATGTGCGCCAGCATCAGCGACACATACGCAACACCCATTCCCTGCTTCATGACAAGCATCATGCTTTCCGGATCCCGTTTATAGCGCGCCAATCCGAAAAAAGCCGCTATCACCAGATTCAGCGCCATCAGCGTAACGATCATGGCCTCGGCGCGACCATGGGCCGCCGCCATAATCAAGGGGCTGACGGCAAATCCGATAATGGGAATCGGGGACCGGACAAAACGGTCGGCGTCTTGAAATACGATATGGTCGTATTCCCAAAGACCGATCAAGGATACCAAGGCGATAAACATACTGAAGACGACGCCGCCCTGAAAAATCAACCAGATCAGAAAAGGCAGGGCCACCAGCGCTGTAATCCATCTTTGTGCGTGCATTGTCGTTAGTCGTCGTTTCCTTTTGGAGAGGAGGCGATCTTCGTTCACTCCGCAACCGGCACGGAACCGAACCGCCGCTCCCGCTGCTGGAAGGCTTTGAGAATGCGAAGGTACTCTTCCCGGTTGAAATCCGGCCACAAGGTGTCGGTCACGAATATTTCCGAATAGGCGATCTGCCAGAGCAAAAAATTACTGACGCGCATCTCGCCGCTGGTGCGGATCAAGATATCCGGATCCGGTATATCCTTTGTGTATAGACGGCTTGCGACCATTTCCGGCGTAATCTCCCGGGGCGACAACCGGCCGTCGGCCGCCTCCGCAACCAGAGACTGCACCATGCGAACGATTTCGGAGCGTCCCCCATAGCTCAAAGCCAGATTCAACTGCATGCCGGTATTGGAGGCCGTCAATCCCATGGTTTCCTGCAGCGCGGCCTGGACATCCGCCGGCAGGCGTTCGATTTCACCAATGGCATACAGCCGGATATTGTTATCCTGCAATTCCCTGGCTTCGTTTTTGAGGAATTTTTTCAGCAGAATCATCAATGCCCCGATTTCCGTTTTGGGGCGTTGCCAGTTTTCCGTTGAAAAAGCGTACAGCGTCAGATGCCGAATACCGATTTCTCGACTGACCCGAACAATACTGCGAACGGTTTCCGACCCCTTTTCATGTCCTTTCACTCGATTCAACAGCCTTTTTTTCGCCCATCTTCCATTGCCATCCATGATGATGGCCACATGGGAGGGCAGGCGGGACCTGTCCAGGTCCAAGCCGTCAACCTGTATCAGACTAGAATTCAAGAATTTCTTTCTCTTTTTGACTATAGGTCGCGTCGATCAATTTCGTGTGCTCATCGGTCAGTTTCTGAATCCGATCCTGGGCCTTGAACAATTCGTCTTCCGAAATGTCACCGTCTTTTTTCAAGTCCTTCAGGATTTCATTGGCGTCCCGGCGCAGGTTGCGGATCACAATCTTGCGCTCTTCACAGGTCTTGTGCACGTTTTTGACGATCTCCTTACGGCGCTCTTCCGTGAGGGGCGGAACGGAAATCCGAATGATCTTGCCGTCATTGGAGGGGGTCAACCCGATATTGGCTTTCAAAATCGCCTTCTCAATGGTGTTGATGACCGTGACGTCCCATGGTTGGATCGTGATCAAACGGCTTTCCGGAACGGAAAGGGAGGCCACCTGATTCAACGGAGTCGGCGTGCCATAATAATCCACTCGGATGCCGTCCAAAATGTTTACCGAAGCGCGGCCGGTTCTGACTTTCTTCAATTCATGTTCAAGAACCGATGCCGCTTTGGTCATCTTCTCCTTGGTTTCCTGATAAACCGATTCAATCATAGCCATTCACCCCATCCATTGTCTAATGAGTTGATATCCACTTGGGTACTGACGGGCCTGGTTAATTCCGGATCCGGGTTCCCACCATATCTCCGCACACGATCTTCCGGATGCTGCCCTTCTTTTTCAAGCTGAAAACGGACAGCGGCAACTGATTGTCCATGGCCAGGGAGATGGCGGTCATGTCCATTACATGCAGCTGTCGCTCCAGCACTTCCATATAGGTAATTTCCTTGATGAACTGCGCATGCTGGT
This sequence comes from Desulfobacterales bacterium, assembly GCA_041740615.1. Classification (GTDB taxonomy): domain Bacteria; phylum Desulfobacterota; class Desulfobacteria; order Desulfobacterales; family SURF-7; genus DYJD01. The sequence goes on along the minus strand of JBGSLR010000014.1, from coordinate 4,346 downwards.
TAACCACCGGATCAGAATCGTAGACCCCCTCGACTTTGGTCGCCTTCAGCAGTATTTCGGCGTGAATCTCCTGGGCTCGCAGAACGGCGGCGGTGTCCGTCGTAAAGTACGGATTTCCGGTACCGGCCGCAAAAATGACGACCCGCCCCTTGTCCAGATGGCGGACCGCCCTTCGCAGGATATAGGGTTCGGCGACTTCATGCATGGAAATGGCGGACTGAACCCGACTCTGGATGCCTTTCTTCTCCAGGGCGTCCTGCAGGGCGATACTGTTGATCACAGTAGCCAGCATTCCCATGTGGTCGGCGGAGGCCCGATCCATGCCGTACGAGCTGGCGGCGATCCCTCGAAAAATGTTGCCGCCGCCGACCACAATGGCGATCTGGACCCCCAGATCAAAAATCGACCGGATCTCATCCGCCACATATTTCATCATATCCGAACTGATGCCGAACTCTTGGGAGCCCATCAAGGCCTCACCACTCAGTTTCAATAGAATGCGCTTATATTTTGGATGAGACAATGGGGTTACGCTCCTATCTGATAACGTACAAACTGTTTGATGCGAATATTCTCACCGATCTTGGCGATGACATCATTCAATAGATCGCTGATGGTGATATTCGGATCACGAACGTAGGCCTGGTTCATCAGACAGGCTTCCTTATAGAACTTATTCAGTTTGCCTTCGACGATTTTTTCAATCATGTTTTCCGGTTTTCCCATTTCGCGGGCCTGCTCCAGATAAATGGCCTTTTCCCGCTCGATGGTTTCACTGGGAACATCTTCCGGCAGAATGCCCGCCGGACTTGTGGCCGCGATGTGCATGGCGATATTCTTGGCGAAATTGACAAAATCATCGGTCTTGGCCACAAAATCGGACTCGCATCCGACTTCCACCAACACACCGATTTTCCCGCCCATGTGAATATAGGATTGAATCGTCCCTTCGGACGTTCCCCGACCGGCGCGTTTCAAAGCCGTAGCCATTCCCTTTTTCCGCAGGAAATCCACCGCCTTTTCAATGTCGCCGGTGCATTCTGCAAGCGCTTCCTTACAATCCATCATGCCTGCTCCGGTTTTCGCCCGGAGCTGCTTGACCATTTCCGCAGTAATCGTTGCCATGATTATTCTCCCGCATCTTCTGTTTCAACAGCTTTTTCATGCGCGACCATTTTGGTGGCGCTGGCGGCTGGTTGAGTTGATTTTCTGATAATTTCAACAATCGGCCCTTCCGTTCCGTCGGCGATCACTTTCCGCTCTCCCGGCTTCATGTCTTTCGCCACGGCAACGGCGCCAGCATCTTCATCTGCGTGCTTATCGGCGGCCGCCTGTTCTTTCTCTTCTCGCTGCCGACCACCTTCAATGCAGGCATCGGCCATTTTCCCGGCGATCAGTCGAATCGCCCGGATGGCGTCGTCATTCCCCGGAATGACATAGTCGATTTCATCCGGATCGCAGTTGGTATCGACAATGGCCACAATGGGAATGCCGAGACGGTGCCCTTCGCGTACGGCGATGGCTTCATTTTTGGGGTCGACGATAAAAATGGCCCCGGGAAGTTTGTCCATCAAACGGATCCCCCCCAGACTGCTGTCCAATTTCAGGCGCTCCTTGGCCATTTTGAGTCGTTCTTTCTTGGGGAACAGATTGATGGTGCCGTCATTTTCGATGGAATTCAAATAATTAAGACGGTCGATACTCTTCTTGATCGTCTGGAAATTGGTCAGCATGCCACCCAGCCAGCGATTGTGGACATAATACATCTCGCAGCGATTGGCCTCTTCATAGATGGATTCCCGGGCCTGTTTTTTCGTGCCCACAAAAATAACCGACTTACCGCTCGCCACGGTATCCACGATAAAATTATAAGCGGTCTTGAACATGCGCACCGTTTTCTGCAGATCGACAATATAAATGCCGTTGCGCGCACCGAAAATATACGGTTTCATTTTCGGATTCCATCGTTTGGTCTGATGCCCGAAATGAACCCCCGCCTCCAACAGTTCTTTCATTGTAACGTAAGCCATCTTTTTCTCCCTTCTCGATTTGGTTGTCCCTCCGCCTCTCGCTCCCCCATTTTCCCACTTGAAAAAGCACCTGGAAAATAGCGCAAAGGCGTGCGTGTTATCGAAGACGCTCGGCGCCGGGCGTTTGATATGCCAAATTTCCCGCCAATCGCCTTCGGAATCATAAACCGAAGTTACATAACAAATTCATTTGTAATGCACAATCTTTTTTTACGCGGTCTCAACGAAGCAACAGCCGCATCACTCGATCACGGCCGCCGTAATCTCGAATGCATTCCACCCCTTGATACGCGCCGCAATCCAAAGCGATCGCCTCCATGGAGGTCCGCTGATCGGAACCGATCTCGAGGATCAGGTATCCCCCGGATTGCAGCCAATGGGGGGCCTCCTGAACAATATGTCGCAATGCGGCCAATCCGTCCACATCACCGTCCAGAGCCATACGCGGTTCGAACCCGGCAATTTCCGGTGCCAACGCGTCGATCTCACCGGCAACAACATAAGGCGGATTGGACACAATCATGTCAAAGGGCTGGATATCTCCTCGCAACGCCTGAAACCAGTCGGAACAAAAAAACGAAATATTCTCCGTCAATCCATGGATATCGGCGTTTTCCCGAGCCTGGGCAGCCGCCGCCACCGACTTTTCCGACGCAAAATAACAGTGTCCCTTCCGTTCCGACGCCATGGCCACGATAATGGCTCCGGATCCGGTTCCCAGCTCCAAAACCCGTTTGGGTTTTCCCGCCGTTTCGGGCGGCAGGAGCTCCAGAGCTGCTTCCACCAGGCATTCCGTATCCGGTCGGGGAATCAGTACCGAAGGAGAAACCATGAAATTCAACGACCAGAATTCCTTTTGCCCGGTGATATAGGCCACCGGCTCATGCAGTATTCTCCGCCTGACGAACTCCTTGAAAATGGACAGCTCCGCCGACGAAAGCGGTTGATCGTACCGCAAATAGAGATCGATACGCTCCAGATGAAGCGCATGCGCCAGCAAAACTTCCGCGGTTGTTCTCGGGCTGTCGATCCGGTGTGTCGTGAAGTAGGTCGTGGTCCATTCAAGGACCCGCTGGATATTCCACTCAGTTGTTTGGGGCGTTGCTTGGACGTTCATGCTGCATCGCTTGGGCTCGAAAATACGTGGCCAACCCTTCGATCAATTCTTTGATATCCCCTTCCAGAATGCTTTCCAGCCGATAAAGGGTCAAGCCGATGCGATGATCGGTGACACGCCCCTGGGGGAAATTATAGGTACGGATCCGCCCGCTGCGATCTCCGGTTCCCACTTGGCTCTTGCGCTCCTCGGAACGCTTTTCGCTCTGTTCGCGCTCCTTCATGTCCAGGAGTCTCGCACGCAGCACTTTCAGGGCTTTGGCCTTGTTCTTGTGCTGGGATTTTTCATCCTGGCAGGTCACCACCAATCCGGACGGAAGATGGGTGATCCGCACGGCGGAATCCGTCGTGTTGACACTCTGGCCGCCGGGGCCGGTCGATCGATAGACATCGACTTTGATTTCGCCCGGGTCGATGTGCACATCGACTTCCTCCGCTTCCGGCAGAACGGCGACCGTCACGGCCGATGTATGAATTCTGCCCTGGGCCTCCGTGGCCGGTACGCGCTGAACCCGATGAATACCACTTTCATATTTGAAATGACTGTAGGCCTTATGGCCGTGGATCATGGCAACGATTTCCTTGAGTCCACCCAGCCCCGTATGGCTTTCCGTCATGATCTCGATTTTCCAGTTCTGATTTTCCGCGTAGCGGCTATACATCCGGAAAAGATCAGCGGCGAACAGTCCGGCTTCCTCCCCGCCTGTCCCGGCCCGGATCTCCAAAATGATATTCTTTTCATCGTTGGGATCCTTGGGGGTCAGCAGGCGCTTCAACTCGTCTTCCAACTCCGTTTTCTTCTGCGTCAGCGAATCGAACTCTTCCTTGGCCAATCCCTTGATTTCCGGATCCTTGTCCTGCAGCAGTTCCATGCTGTCGTCCAAAGCGGAAAGGGTTTGCCGGTAGGCCCGAAATGCGGATACGACCTCGGCCAATTCCGCATGTTCTCGACTGTACTTCTGGTATGCTTCCCGGTTTTTCAGGGTTGCGGGGTCGCTTAGCAGTTGTTCCAGGGTTGTGTAGCGTTCCTCAACGCCGGCGAGTTTATTAAACATGATCGGTCACTGCTGTCCAAAATAAACAGAAATTAAGAATCGCTCTTTGAAAATTCAGCCGTTTAGCTATTTTAAATTGCTAAATTCAAAATCAGGTTCCCATTTTCATTTTATGCTGTCCAAGACCTTTGAATGGAAGAAGATA
>JBGSLR010000013.1:0-15918 GCA_041740615.1 Desulfobacterales bacterium | reverse complement strand
ATTAAAAGAGACCTGTCGAAAAAAGAAGATCTCATCATTCAATGTGATCGTAGACGCGTTATCCGCCTATTTCAAAGAGCAACAGCCAGATTTGGCATGGATCGGATGAGTTTTACTAGTTCACCCGTCTGAATATGTACGGAAATTCGGCTTCCAGTTGAATCCGTTCTTTATATTCAACAGTTTGAATTTTAATCTCTTTTTCCCTGATATCAGCCATCTGGCGGATCAATGCATTGATCATGTTGTTGATGGCGTTCACGAGTAAATTCACTTCATAATCCGTGGACGGAATGTTGATGGGATGTAGTTGGTCACTCACTTGAATGTGATTGACTGCCTCGGAAAGTTGATAAATCGGTTTGGTGATCGCATGCGCCAAAATAAAAATAATCAGCGAAACCGCGCAAATGGTCGAAAGCGAAAGAATCAACATGATATCCAAATGTTTGTATCCCGCCCTGCGGGTGAACTGGGTGCGGTCTAAATAGGCAAGCCCGGCCATGACATTCCCCTCAAAAAGAACAGGCGCGTAGGCAAGATACGCTTCTTTATCGGAGGACGCGTCCTCGACGGCGCTTTTCATCTCGATGAGATCATGTTTTCCTTTGTTGATGTCTTCGACCATCTTCCAGAAAGGTCGGTAATCGAAACTCGGCCGAAAGGCCGAGGCGAGACCCGGCTTTCCCAGGATTCCGCTGCTGTAGGGCGAGCGCGCCAGGTCCGTGGTCAACTCCAGGTTGATTTTCTCTATGCCTTCGGATTGAAACAAGATCCATCCGTTGGGATCGAACAGGTAGGCGTAGCGTATTTCCGGCGTACGGGTGAATGCCTGGATTGGGGATTGGGGCGAATTATAAAGGGATAAAATATTTCGTATGGACCGGACGTCCAGTGACAGCAGGAGATACCCCAGCCGCTCCCCCTTTTCGGAGACGCAGGGCGTTCCGAAATAGATCACGTGGGAACGGATATGTTGATTGGGGTTGTCCGGGGTTCGAAACGGGTGATCCACTTCCACCACCGGTGACATCCAAACCTGGTTCTGTTGTAATGTGGACAGATGCTCCAAATACAATAAGGGGTCTGGATGGATTTCGGAAATTTCAGATGTCGGAACTTGGATGACGGTGTCGTTTTTGGAAATCCAGAACAGATGGGGCAGCTCTTTTTGCGCGATAAATCCCAGTTCGCGATAGTCAAGCCCGGTTGCACGATCCAATCCCGCAAGGGTTTTGCGCAAATTTTCACTGTCCGCTGTCGTTTGCGCGATAAACAGCAGGTCTTGTTTGCACCTGATCAAAATACTTTCAATTTCATGGGCCATGGCTTTCACTTGCAGGCGGGTGCTGCGTTCCAGGGCTTGGTTCAAAAAATGGGAGGATGTCAGATAGGTGATATATCCGGTAATCATCAAGATCAGCATCACGGACGGGATCAATCCGCATAGCAGTTTGATTCGCAAGCTGAATCCGTTTGGATGGCGGGGAGGAACAATGATCTCCCCTTCCGTGAATTTGTTGAAAATTGTCATATATCTACCCGTTATTTTATCAAATTTGGCGAAATTGCCACATTCTCTTCAAGTGGTTGGCTTCCCCTGCCAATCCCATTCGATGGTACGCGGCTTGCAATTTCAAGAAGCAAATATCGTGCAATTTGCGACATGGGTATATCAAAAAAATTACCGGAAAAAGGAGGAAATCAGTATGCGGCATTTGAAGACATTGGTGATGTTGGGGGTGATCCTCGGTTTGTTGTTACCGGAGATCGCATCGGCGGGTGGTGAAAAAGTCGGTAACCTGGTGGTCGTCGCCGACACCCGGATGATAACGGACAGCGGGTACTACAATAGTTTCATGAAGTATATGGCCGATGCCTATAACAGCAATATCATGGTGTTCGCCATTTGGTGCACGGTGTTGACCGCCTGCTATGGCGCTTTTCTTGGGTTTCTGATGGACTTTCTCATGTCCAAGACCGGTCTTGATTTGAAAAGTCGGAAGATTATCGAACATTAATGCTGCGGCAGCAAGTTGATTCAAAAGACTGTCAAATGAAATGAAAAGGAGAAAGAGAATATGGAATGGTTGTTCATGTATATGCCGATTGCAGGAGTCAAAATATTCTGGCCGGGATTGGTCATGATTGGTTTTGCCGTGGGAACCATCGGTGGTTTTTTCGGCATGGGCGGCGCCTGGATGGTCACTCCGGGGTTGAATATCTTGGGTTTTCCCATGGCATTCGCCATTGGCACGGACATGGCGCACATCGCCGGAAAGTCCATGGTTTCTACCATGCGGCATTCCAAGTTTGGTAATGTGGATTACAAACTGGGTTTTGTCATGGTTATCGGGACCATGTGCGGCATCGAAGTCGGCGCTCAGATTGTCATGTACCTTGAAAAGGTCGGCAATGTGGGTTCCGTTGTCCGCTGGGTTTATGTGGTATTGCTGGCCCTGATCGCCACCCTTGTTTTTTACGACTATTATAAAGCCACCCAGAAAAAGAAAACCGGTGTTGTCGGGGAGCATGGTGCGGAAGGCATCACCTGGTATAAAAGCCTTCATAAAATCAAGATTCCGCCCATGGTTCATTTCAAGGCCGCGGGTTTCACCTGCTCGGCCTGGCTGCCGATCATGGTCAGCTTTGTCACCGGTATATTGGCTGGCTTCCTGGGCATCGGCGGCGGGTTGATCCGCATGCCGTCCCTGGTGTATCTGATCGGATGTCCCACCCATATCGCCGTGGGCACTGATTTGTTTGAAGTCATGATTTCAGGGCTTTATGGCGCCTTTACCTATTCTCTCAAGGGCCGGATCGAGATCGTGGCCGTGTTTGTGATGCTGACCGGAGCCGCCATCGGTGCTCAAATCGGAACCGTGGCGACCAAATACGCCAAGGGTTACGGCATCCGGATCGCATTTGGAATCGCGGTAATTTGCTGCATGATATCCATCGTCATGAAAGAATTCAAGTTCGATGCACCCGCGGCGGCATTGATACTCGCCACCATCGGTTTGATCTGTGCGTATATCGTGAAAATCATGCTACAGGGAGCGGCACAGGAGCTGCGTCAAAAAAAGGACTCTCTGGTGACCAGTCAACACGGTGCGTAAAGAAAATTGACCAACTGTAAAGAAACCATACAGGAAAGGAAATCCATATGAGAACATGCATGACCATCGGTATCATCCTCCTTGGACTGATTTGCGCCGCAACCGCCATGGCAGCGGACGTGGTTCAGGGAGAATGTATCGAATTCAAGGCAAATATCATTAAACTGCGGGAGTTTGACACCCATTTCACTCCGGAATCCAAATACGGCAAGCCCACCGGAATCGAGAGCGAATATGATACCTCCCGGGCACAAGTCGGTATTCTCCCGGAATCCGGGGACATCCTGAGAATCGCTTATACGCTTGAAGGGAACAGCCGCGCGGCTCTCAAGGTCATGAACGTGAGCAAACAGGATTTGATGAAGAAATAACAGCAAACGCGATCGGCGCGGGGGCAACGTATTTGAGAAAAACGTTGCCCCCGCCCGGCATCACGGGCGGCCGCCCGAAAAGGAGGAAAATGTCAATCCAACAACGACTGATCGTGGCTATGCTGGACGTTTTGGTCTTGATCGAGCTGGCTGCCTGTATGTTCTGGGCCAATCGGAATCCGCAGGCATTGACAACCGTTTTTTTATCCACATATTTGCCCATGGCATTCGGGACCTTGCTTGTTGGAAAAATTTGGATTCGAAAAGTGCAAGCCAAAGCGGAGAAAGCCTCGTGCCCCGATACATGCACCTGAAATGCGACGAACCTCTATGACCCCTTACCTGGCGGTCAGGAAGGGAAATAATTTTCGGGTGAACCCATGGAGCTCTTGTTTTCTTCCTGGAATGACGACATCATCGACAACCGGGGACTGGCTCCGGACAAACGGCGGAGTGCACCGACCATAAAGCTGCCCAGAGAATTCGACGCGGACAATCGGATCACCGCGTTCATGGGCTGGTCCGGAATCATTCTGGTGACGGATTCCGTCCGGATCGTCGATATGTGCCTGCACTATATCGAAGAGGTCGGAAAAGAGTCGTGCGGGAAGTGTTTCCCCTGCCGTCTGGGAACGGTTGCCATAGCCGCCCTCTTGAAAAAAATACTGGATGGCCGCGGCGAGGAACGGGACCTGAACCGGATCGCCGAACTTTCCCGATACGTTTCGACCGGATCGAAATGCTATATCGGTAAAACCGGGCCCGTTCCGATTCTGCACGCCCTGCGGTATTTTACAAACGACTTCCTGGTGTTGATCCATTCCGGGACGCCCCTCCGTGCCGCTACCCGATACGTGGCCAAATGGACCGCTCCCTGCTATTCCGCCTGTCCCGCGGGTATGAACATCCCCGGTTTCGTGGGGTGCATCAATGATTACAAGCACACAGAATCTTTGAAAATAATTAGAGATGCCAGCCCCTTTGCAGCCTCCCTCGGCAGGGCATGCTTTCATCCATGTGAAAACAATTGCCGAAGGGTCCATTCCGGAAAACCGGTTTCCATTTGCAAACTGAAACGGTTCGTATGGGATTATGGGGATTCCCGTCCGGTTTTGGACCCTCCCCATAAAGTAGAATTTTCGCGACAGGAAAAAGTCGCGGTTATCGGCGCGGGACCGGCCGGACTCACCGCAGCGTATTACCTGGCGCTCAAGGGATACCCAACGACCGTTTTCGAGTCCCTGCCGGTTTCCGGTGGGATGGTGGGGGTGGGCATACCCCAATACCGGGTGCCCAAGGAGGTTCTGCGACGGGAAGTCGATTTTATCCGGAACATGGGAGTCGAGATTGCGTATGATACACCGATCGGAAAGGATCTGACGATTCCCAAGTTGCGGGAGCAGGGGTATCAGGCGTTTCTGATCGCGACGGGCGCGCACCTTTCCAGAAAGATGGGCGCCGAAGGAGAGGACGCAGGGTACACCGGTTTTATCACCGGGGTGGACTATCTTCGTGAATGCGTCATCTCGGATTGTTATGATGTGAAAAACAAGCGCGTCGTTGTGGTGGGCGGCGGTAACGTGGCCATGGACTGCTGCAGAACGCCCATCCGAAAAGGCGCCGCGGAAGTCACCATCGTCTATCGAAGGACCAGGAAGGAATTGCCGGCGGATCCCCATGAAGTGCACGATTCGGAAATCGAGGGCGTCCGCTACCTGTTCCTGGCGGCGCCCAAACGGATCATTGCAGAAAACGGAAGCGTTACCGGCTTGGTGTGTCTGAAGATCGAACTGGGAGAACCGGACGATAGCGGAAGAAGAAGTCCGGTGGAAGTGGCCGGGTCCGAGTTCGTTGTTCCGGCGGATATCATCATTCAGGCCATCGGGCAGGAAGCCGACTTGTCGGTTCTGAAAGGCGTCGATGGAATTCAGCTGACCCGCTGGAAAACCATCGTCGCGGACCCGGACACGCTTCAGACCCATGTGCCGTGGATTTTCACCGCGGGTGATGTATACAGCGGCCCGTTGACCATTGTGGACGCCTGCGCCCACGCCCGGAGAGCCGCCGACAGTATCGATCAATACCTGCGGCGTCAACCGGTGACGCTTTCCGACGCTGAAAAAATGGACAAGGTGATGAAGATGCTGGGGGTCGACCGCGAAGGGAAAACGCCTGTGCTGCCCGCCGGAGAAAGGGTACCCATGGCGACCATCTCCCGGGAGGAGCGGATCACGAGTTTCGCCGAGGTTGAAATCGGTTATACCTTACCCCAGGCGGCGACGGAAGCCTCCCGATGCCTGCGCTGCTATCAAATCGGAATGGTGGCGCTGGAAAAAGCGGATGTCGCGGCAGATTGAAGATTCCCATGGCGTTTCATGAACATGAAAAAATCTATAATGCAATATGGGTTCCCATCTCCACGACCCGATTGGGTGGAAGACCGAAAAACGTCATGGGCGTCTGCGCCAATCGGGACAAATGACGCGAACAGATTTTTGCGCCATCGACGCATTCGGGAAGGACCGGAGGTCAGCAAGGTTTCTCGACTCAAATAGTAAACGGCGGTCTGAACATCCACTTCGAGGCCTTTTTTTTGGGCCAGGGCAAAAACACGGGGAACATTCGGGTTTTCCATGAATCCGAATTGGACGGTTATGCGAACAAATCCATATCCCAAATCCTGGATGGTCAGTTTTTCGCCATCCGCCACATGGGGGGTATCGGCAGTCAGCATGCTCAAGAAGAGGACGCGTTCGTATAAAATTTTATTGAATTTGTAGTGATGCAACTGGGCAACAGGCACCCCCACGGGAATGACGGAGAGAAAGACGGCTGTGCCGGGAATGCGGATCGGCTTCTTGCGCGTGATGTCCGATAGAAACAATTCTTCCGAGACCCGATCTTTTAAAACGGTCCGGGAAAGCTCGGCCCGTCCGTCCTTCCAGGCCGTCATTACCACCATCACAAGGGAAGCCACGCCGATGGTGATCCACCCGCCGTCCGCCAACTTTAACAAATTTGCGCCAAAATACAGGAGATCAAACAAGAGGAAAATCCCCACAAGCGGAACGGCCGTCCATAGCGAGCGTTTCCAGGTATGCCGGATAACGAAGAAAAAGAGGATCGAAGTGATCCCCATGGTTGCGGTGACGGCCAGACCATAGGCGCCGGCCAAACGAGCGGAGCTTTGGAAAAAAAGGACCAATAACAGGCATGCCAGGAGGAGAACTCTGTTGATGAAGGGGATATAGATCTGGCCTTTGGTTTTGCTGGAAGTGTGCAAGATCCGCAGACGGGGTAGTAAACCCAGATGAATTGCCTGCTGACTGAGGGAAAATACTCCGGAGATCATGGCCTGGGAAGCGATGATGGCGGCCATGGTTGCGAGAAACAGCAGGGGGTATAGCATCGGTCCGGGCGCCTGACCGTAGAAGGGGTTCTCCGCCATGCCGGGTGCCCGCAATAGCAATGCGCCTTGGCCGAAGTAGTTGCACAAGAGCGAAGGCCATACCAGCCAGAGCCAGGATTTTCGAATGACGGTTTTATTGAAATGGCCGAGGTCGGCGTAAAGCGCCTCGGCTCCGGTGATGCACAACACCACCGAACCCAAAACCACAACCCCGTGTAAACGATTTACGAAAAAAAAGCGGATCGCATATGCCGGGGAAATTGCCAAAAGAACGCCGGGAAATTGTAAAATGGATCGAATCCCCAGCACAGCGATGACAAAAAACCAGAGCAACATGATGGGGCCGAATATGGCGCCGATACCCGTTGTGCCGCGATGCTGAAACAGAAAAAGACCGATCAGGATGATACAGGTGAGAGGGATCACCATATTTTTGGCGGCCGGGGTTGCAAGCTCCAATCCTTCCACGGCGGAAAGCACGGAGATGGCCGGCGTAATCACGCCGTCGCCGTACAGAAGAGACGCGCCGAAAATGCCGAGCAGGGCGATTCGCCGTTGCATGCGTTGGGGAAAATTTCGATGGGAACGGGGAAGCTTCGACATGAGGGCGAAAATGCCACCTTCCCCATGGTTGTCGGCCTTGAGAATGATCGCGACATATTTAAACGTGACGATGAGGGCCAGGGACCAAAATACAAGGGAAAGAACGCCCAGGATATTGGTTTCCGAAATGTCGACGGCGTGAAGGCCATGGAAACATTCCCGGATGGCGTATAACGGACTGGTGCCGATATCTCCGTAAACCACTCCGATGGCGCCAATGAGCAATGTTGAAGATGTCGATGGGAGCGACCGGGAATGACCGGAATTGGTGTCGGTCATGGGGATGAATCCTCCGATTCCATTGATGGGTCATATGGAAAGACCGGCAACATTTTGTAGCAACATCTCCCTGCTGTGTGTTTCGTTTTATTTCGAGTCCGCCAGGAATTCCTTTATTGCCTCATAAACGATCGGCGTGACCGAGATGATCACGATGGCGATGATGACCAGCTCGAAATGCTGTTTGACAAAGGGTATATTCCCAAAATAATAGCCGGTAAAGGTCAGCGACGTCACCCAGGCCACGCCACCGACGATATTAAAAACAATGAAACGTGTGTAATTCATGGCTCCGATTCCTGCCACGAAAGGAGCAAACGTGCGAACGATCGGAACAAAACGGGCAAGGATGATGGTTTTGCCGCCGTGTTTTTGATAAAATTGTCGGGTTCGATCCAGATACCGTTTTTTGAGAAAGCGGATATCTCCGGTAAACGCCCGTGGTCCGATCCAATGACCGATCCAATAGTTTGCCGTATCACCGGCGACCGCCACAAGAATGAGCAGCGCAATCAGTAGTCGGATATCGAGCACTCCGAGGGAAGCAAAAAAGTCTTCCTTCTCAATCCGTCCGTTTGCTATCGGCATCCATTTCGGAATGATCGCCACAGCGTTATGGCGAGCGTAATCAGCGTGAGCGGGAGTATGAACAGGATCATGGCCGCGTTCCATACCGGGAGCGAAAGAGAACCACCGGTCTGCATTACCAGATAGATGGTGTAAATTGCATAATACCCCAGAAAAAGCCCCCCTTCCCAGCGGGAAATCCGGTGGCCGGTAAAAAAGATCGGCAGGCAGGCCACGGCCACGGCGATCATGACGGGGATGTCGAATTGCAGGGCCTGGGTTGCAACGGATACCCCGTTTCGGGAAATGGCGGCGGACGCGCCGAGGACGGCCAGAATATTGAAGATGTTGCTGCCCACCACATTTCCCACGGCGATATCCCGCTCGCCGTGCAGGCTGGCCATAACGGAAGTCGCCAGTTCGGGCAGGGACGTTCCGGCCGCGACGATGGTCAGGCCGATCATCAACTCGCTGATTCCGAGCCAGCGGGCAATTATACTTGCGCTGTTCACGAGCCACTGCGATCCCGTTACGAGTAGCGCCAATCCAAAAACGATCAATCCTGCGTTCAATCCCCATTGTTTCCAGCTTGTTCCGTTGGTATAGTCGGCATCCTTTTTTCCCTCTCCGGTCGGCGGTTTCCCGTTTTCCCTCCTGGCCAGGAAGACCTGCAAGAGCGTATAGAGGACGGCGCCGGCAACCAGGATCAGTCCTTCACTTCGACTTACGCATTGATCCATGGCAAATAAATAGGTCAATATCGAAACACCGATCATGATCGGCACATCGATGCGGATCAGTTGGCGGGAGACAATCAGCGGCGCCACCAGGGCCGAAAGGCCCAGAATCAACAATACGTTGAAGATGTTGCTGCCGATGACGTTGCCCAGAGAAATATCCGCCTGGCCTTTCAGGCCGGATACAACACTGACGGCCATTTCCGGAGCGCTGGTGCCGTAAGCCACGACCGTCAAACCGATGATGAGTGGCGAGATCCGCAGCATGGTCGCCATGCAGGAAGCCCCTCGCACCAACATCTCCGCACCGACCACCAGCAGCAGCAGGCCGGCAATCAGCATGCCCACGTCCATCATGTTCATATGCGTTCTACCTGGAACCGGTGGTTCCCGGACAATTGGGTGATTATTGCCCGGGTTTCCCGAATACCTTTCTCACAAGAATATACAACAAAACCATCAGTGCGATGAGACCTATTCCCAACTGAATTTTCTGTTCGATCTTATCAAACAACAGGTCCGGCGACAGCAGGGTGTCGTGTAAAAAAAAGCCGAGCCAGAAGCTGAATTGGGAAACGATCGCCGCCCCGGATAAGGACGCGATGATGAAACTCTTTGACTTGATGGCCGAGAGACCGCAGATAAAAAAACAGGGATTGCGGATGCCGCCGGGAATGAATCGGACGATGAATACGGCCCAGACACCGTATTGGAACACCAGATGTAAGGCCTTTTCCTGTTTTTTTGCGGAGAAGAGTTTCCGTACGATCTTCTTTTTGAGGAAATTCCGTCCGAACAATTTCGCCAGCAGAAAATACCAGTAGTCCGTAATGAACACCCCCAATATCCCGGAAATAAGGGTCGGGATCCAAATCAGATGACCATGATCCGCCGAGAGCAATCCACCGGTGAACAGAATCAACTCTTCCGGAATGGGGAAGAAAAACAGAATCAGAAAAAAGGCCGACAGAACCAGTATATAGGGATAGGCTGCAAAATAGGTTCCTAAAAAATCCAAATATTCCAATTCCGTTACCTATCCCGATCTACTCAATGTCGCCGGATTCCCTGGTATAAAAGTCCATTCTGGTTGCCGTGGCCAGTCTTCGGTTCTGCAATGAAACATGAAAACATTCTGTTACGATTTCGGTTTTTCTCCGTTTTCCGTGATCAGGTGATCCACCAGATCCAGGTTTACGAAATCATTGGAAAAGGTCGTCATGTGGAAAGTGACGTCAGACTCGACACTGTCTTTCTCTTCCATAAAAATACGTTGATCCAACAGCGGTGTATGGGAAAACTTGAGGGTTTCGATGAACAGATACACCGGCACCTTGTGCGCATGGCAAATGCTGACCACGTTGGCGGTTCCGAATCCGGTCACGGCTTGCTGGTCCGTGGATATGGACACGGCGCCGATGAAGAGCTTGTTCGCGACCCTCAGAAAATGACTGAGATTGTATTGGGGTATCAGCACATATTCAATACCGTTCTGCTCCAGTGCGTTGACCAAATCGCGGGTACGAAGAAAATCCTGTTTCAGCACGAGCACCTTGAATTGTTTTTTCATGGTCGCATGGGCCAGGATGAAGGCCCTGCTGAGATATTCCGTGGGGGAGCTGGCAATGATGAAATCCCCGGGTTCAATTCGACTTGCGCACTGTTCGGTGACCATGCGCGTGTCCGCTTCGAAACGCTTCAGTTGCTGGTTCAGAATTTCCACCGCCCGGGTTTTGGTTTTCTCCATCCCGTTGTCGAAATGCGGTTGCATCTCTTTCTCGAAGGCCTCGATCAGATGGGCGAGGGATACAATTTTGGGTTCGGTGTTCTTGATGACCCCATTCAGCTCCAGTACCAGGTTTTTGAATTCCGCTTCCGGACAATCGAGCCGCCGGATCGCGTCGATGTAGGATTTGAGGGCAACGATGGTGGTCCGGGAAGTGCCCATGGCATACATGTAATCCCGGATCAAATGATACAGCATCTGATTTTTTTGATCGGTTTTCATAGGAAGATCCTCAAATAGATGATTAAGACCAGGGAGCAGATGACCAGGGACAGAATGGTGCCCGGCGCGCTCTTACGGGTGTATTCGCTGAAAGAGATCGGATAACCGTATTTTTTCAGAATGCCGGCCGAAACAATATTGGCCGAGGCGCCGATCAGGGTCAGGTTGCCTCCAAAGCAGGCCCCCAGGGAAAGCGCCCACCATAATATGTGGTGGGGTATCGGGTGGGCTTCCAACATCATTCGGACTATGGGAATCATGGTGATGGTGAAGGGGATGTTGTCGATCAATCCAGAGGCGATGCCGGACACCCATAAAACCATCAGGGTCATCACATACGGATCACTGCCGGCTCGCAGGAAAATATTCCGGGCCACCCATTCGATGACGCCTTTTTCCTCCATGGCGCCGACCAGGATGAACAGACCGGCGAAAAACATCAAGGTGCTCCATTCCACTTCCAGCAGAACGTGTTCGATTTCCATGCGGGTGATGATGAACAGAATCATGGCAACACTGAGGGCCACGACGCCGGGACTCAGGTGCGTGATGGTGTGGGTGACGAACAACAGCAGGGCGATCCCGAGACAGATGATGCTTTTGAGCAGAAATGCCCGGTCGATTTTCACGGCCAGAAAATCGAACTCGATTTTTTCAATCAGCAGCTGGACGGAGAACAGCTTGGTGAGATTGTCGTCGATGGATTTGAAACTTTCCCGGTTGGTGATCCAAAAATAAGCGATGACGGCGACGGTTGAGATCACCACCGGCACAAACAGATAAATGGCGAACTGGTTGAAGGTCAAGCCGACCTTTGAGCCGATGATGATGTTGGGTGGATCGCCGATCAGGGTGGCCGTGCCACCCAGGTTGGAGGCCATGGCCAGGGCGACGACGTAGATTTTGGGGTCCAGGCCCATGCCGCGGGTCAACTCGATGATGATGGGGACCATGATCAGAACCGTGGTCACGTTGTCGAGAAAGGCGGACAAGACGGCGGTCAGAGCGCAAAACAGGATCAGAATTCTCAGGGGTTGGCCGCCGGTCAATTTGGCGATCCGAACAGTCAGGATGGTAAAAAAACCGGATTTTTTCAGGACCGCGACGATTCCCATCATGCCCACCAGCAGCATGATGGTTTCAAAATCGATGTAACGGGCGGCGGCCTGCTCATCGATGACACCGAGGATGAACAGCGCCATGACGCCGAGGACTCCCGCCACGGCCTTGTTCAGCCATTCAAAGGAAATGGCCGCATATACGGCGACAAATACCGCTATCGAAATCAGTGCTGCCGTTGTCATCAATAATACTCCCTTCCCTTACATGTTAAATGATAGTGTGGTGTGTCCTCATGCATACCTGGGGCGTCCCGTGGGGGATTTCTGGGTCCGAAACTGTATTTTTCCGGGCCAGATATACACAATGGGGCTCGCCACGAAAATCGAAGAATAGGTTCCCACGATCACGCCGATGGTCAGCGCCAATGCAAAATCACGCAACAATATGCCGCCCATGGTCCACAGGGCCACGAGAACCATGAATACGGTGCCGGATGTAATGATGGTCCGACTGAGGACTTCGTTTATGCTGAGATTGATGGTTTCGCCGAGATCCGGGTTTCTTTTTTTGGCCAGATTTTCCCGAATGCGGTCGAACACTACAACGGTGTCGGTCAGTGAATAACCGGCGAGGGTCAGTAACGCCGTGATTACCAGAAGCGTGATCTCCTTGTCAAGGAGGTAGAAAATACCCAATACGGCCAGTACGTCGTGGAAAGTTGCAATGGCGGCGGCGACGCCGAAACGCAGGTCAAAACGCCAGGCGAGATACCCGACAATACCGGCCAGGGAAATCGCCACGGCGATCAGGGCGGCGCGTTGCAGGGCCTGGCTGACCGAAGCGCCGATCTCCGCCTTGCTTTGCAGGGTGAAGGTGGTGCCGGTAATTTCCCGAGAGAGGACGGTGAGGATCTGATCCGCGATCCGTCCATTGGAAAAGTCGTTGTCTTTCACGCGAACGATCATGAGATTGTCGTCGGGCACTTCCTGGATTTCATAGTCCGATATCCGGTTGCGGTTCAAGGCGGAACGGATATCCGCCAAATGAAAAGGGATGCTCGCCTTCAACTGCAACATGGTTCCACCGGTAAAATCCACCCCCAGATTGGCCTTTCCCCGTTCGATCTGGACAAAAGCGATCAGACCCAGAAGCACCAGCGCGCCGGAAAAGACAAAGGCGATGTTCCGCAGGCGGATAAAGTGGATCGACGGGTTCCGGAAAAACTGAAGAAAACGGATCGCCGGGAGCCGACGCTTGACCTTCAGGTATTCGTAAATCGATTTTGTACCGTACAAGGCGGTGAACAAATTCAGGATCACACCGATGCTCAGGGTGACGGCAAAGCCCTTTATGGGGCCGGTTCCGAAAAGAAACAGGGCAAAGGCGGTGATCAGGGTCGTCACATGGGAGTCGATGATCGTCCACAAAGCCTTGTGATATCCGCCGTCGATCGCCGACCAGATGGGCTTTTGAAGCGCCTGTTCCTCGCGCATGCGTTCAAAGATCAGCACGTTGGAATCCACCGCCATGCCGATGGACAGAACGATGCCGGCGATACCCGGAAGCGTCAGGGTGGCGTTGAATACCGACAGAACGCCCAGCAGCAGGATCAGGTTCAGGATCAGCGCCAGATTGGCGATTGCGCCGGAAAAACGGTAATAAACGATCATGAACACCACCACTAGAAAGAAGCCGAGAACAGCGGAAGCGATACCGTTATGGATGGAGTCCAATCCCAGGGATGGGCCGACCGTCAGGTTCTGGATGATATCCACCGGCGCCGGCAGGGCTCCGGCGCGCAGGGCAATGGCCAGATCGGACGCCTCTTCCAGGGTGAATGATCCGGTGATTTGCGCCTTGCCGCCGGCGATCCGTTCCCGGATCACCGGGGCCGACTGAACCACATCATCCAGGACGATGGCCAGTTGTCGGTTGGTGTTTTCCCCGGTAATCCGCTCGAATTGAAGGGCGCCGCGACGGTTGAAACTCAGGTCGATTTCCGGTTCGTTATACCTGCCGCCGATCACCATACGGGCGGTTTTCAGCGCTTCTCCGGTCATAATGGTTTCTTTTTTCAGCAACAGCGGTCTTTTCGTGCTGTACCCGGAATCCTTTCGGGCTGTTTTCTCCATGTATATTTCGCTGTCCGACGGGATTTTTCCTCGAAGGGCATTGTTCAGTTCGGCATGGGTGAAATGGGCATGCAACCGGCCGGAACGGGTGGCCTCTTCCATCAGGCGGCCGAGATCGGCAGTCGTATCCGGATGAACCAGTTTGAATTCCAGCTGCGCCGTCCGTCCGATCAGATCGATGGCCCGATGGGCATCCTTGATGCCCGGCAACTGCACGACGATTTCATCTGTTCTCTGCCGGACGATTACCGGTTCGGTCACGCCGAACTGATCGATCCGGTTGCGGATCACTTCCAGGCTTTGTGCGACCGCATTTTCCTGTAGTTCCCGGGTCTCCGTTTCGTTGAGCGTGAGTTCCAGAACCGTCTCGCCATTGATTGTGCGGGGCGCCGCGATGGACAGATTGGGGAATTCATCCACGATGATTTTCTGGACTTGCGCCCTGTCCGCCGAATCGCGAAGATGAATGCGCAACCCTTTCCCTGCCAGGATCTCCATCGACCCGGCCGTGACGTGTTCGTTCCGGAAGGCGGTCTTGAGATCCGTTGCGGAAACTTCCAGCTGATGCGTCATCACTCGGGTCAGGTCGACTTTCAGGATCAGATGAACGCCGCCTTGCAGATCCAGCCCCAGGCGCACGCCGTTGCGGGACAGAAAAGCTCCCCACTGACCGGGTAAGGTTCCGGTAACGGAGGGCAGGAAGGCAATGAGGGCGATCAGAGTCAGAGCACTCAGAAACAACAGTTTGTGGCGGGCATGTTTCAACATGATCTTGCTCCGGATTTCGGGTTGATTCAACGCATGCAACGCAATGATTGAAAGGACTGCACGATGCAAAAAATCTGCCACTCATGCGGACAACGATCTGTCGGATGTGGGGGGGGGCTTGAATAATTATTCGATTCCGACGGTGCGGTATCGCACCTGTGTTCTTGACAATACAGGTGGTTATGACGCGGGGGGAGTTTTGGGACGGAAATGTTGTTTTTGAAGTCCGTAGCGCTGCATTTTTTCATAGAGGGACCGCGGTGCGATGCCGGCGTGCCGGGCGGCTTCACCGATGCGTCCTCCGGTGCTCTGGAGAAGATGCGTCAGGTATTCTTTTTCAAAGGCGGTCATAATGGCGACCCTGGCTTCCTGCCAGGGTTTATCCAGGGCGGATTGAAATCGATCGTCCGTAGCGCGCGCATCGTTCGCTGGCGATGCCACATTGGTTGTATTGCTTAAAAATTCAGGTAGATCGGAAAGCAGGATTTCCCCGCCGGCACTGAGCAGCACCGCTCTTTCGATGATATTGATCAACTCGCGGACATTGCCCGGCCACTCATAGGCAACCAGCGCCTGACGGGCCGCAGGATTCAGTTGCATGAGCGGGCGACTGAATCGAATACAAAAATGTTTCATAAAATTATCCAGGAGTTGAGGGATGTCTTCGCTTCTTTGGCGCAACGGCGGGATTTTCAATGACACCACGCTCAACCGATAATACAGGTCACTGCTGTCCAAAATAAACAGAAATTAAGAATCGCTCTTTGAAAATTCAGCCGTTTAGCTATTTTAAATTGCTAAATTCAAAATCAGGTTCCCATTTTCATTTTATGCTGTCCAAGACCTTTGAATGGAAGAAGATA
>JBGSLR010000012.1:0-86852 GCA_041740615.1 Desulfobacterales bacterium | reverse complement strand
TAGGGGTTATGTCTAGGTGTTTTTATTTAACTAATTCAATGCGTTGTAAAATTTCAGTATTTGTCTTTGCGAAAAAAAAGTTCAATAAGCCCTTGAACCCTTGTCGGCTGCGATGAATGACATTCAGTTAAAACTGCTGTTCTGCGCTAAAGGGCAACAAAATGCAGGACATCAGCAGGCGGACATCATCGAAAGCCGGCAAAGAGGGATTTCTCACCGGAGCCCATGCCCCGCCGCCGAAAGCCGCCAGAAGGGCGATCGGCAGTATGAACCACCACGTTCTTCCCATCGGCCAGATGATCCCATACTGCCATAATCGGCGCCCGGATGCACCGACCAGGATAATCGTCGTCAACAGAACCAGCCCGATACTGAAACCAAAATAGGGAACCGCGATAAGTGTGTCGATATAGGGAACATTGAACCACTTGTGTGGATACCAGTAGGCCGCCAGAAATTCTGCGGCGGTAAGCGCCGCCAAGGAGTAGCAGGCGATCATGGCAAGATCCAGCAACTTCTGAAAGAGAGAGTACTTCTGAAAAGTATCGCGGCAGCCTTTTGCAATTTCTTCCGGAGTCAACAGCGTCCCGCTTTCACGCGGCGACCCGCCGATATCGGAGGAGCCCCCCCATCGGTTGTTCAAGCTTCGATATTTAACGGCGGGATCCATGAAATTTAATTTTTCGTACACGTCCTCCAGGTTGCCGCGCAGAAAGGGATCGACCTGACGCAATGTATACGCAGCCTGGGAGCGCCTGAGAATTGCAAGACCGACGTTTCCGCCGTAAATTTTTTTCAACTGGGGTTCGATCTCGTAAATACCCATATCGGATTGCAATACCACCGCGACACGATTGTCCGGAAGATTGACCCGCGCCAGCTCCTCAATTCCCAATAATTTACCAAATTTTTTCGATTCGTACACGATCTGATCGATATCGTGCAATATACCGACCGTATACTCCAGGAAGTCCGTCTGTTCCCACAGTCCTTCCTTTTTGATCTGAACTTCCCTGCTGCGAAGGTGATCGATGATACGCTGGCTCTGGTTCATCAGCGCAGGCGGAAGGCCGGTCAGGTTTTTCAGCTCCAACCCCAATGAGTCGATGCTTCCCTGAAGGCGGACGAGGGGCAATAGAATGTGTTCGCGGATGGATTGTTGTTCATTGATGCGGATATGATTCAATAGCAGCCATATCGCCAACACCGTATCCAGATCCGGATCGTTGGCAAGAATTTTCCACTCCCGGCTGCGCAGATCGAGTCCTTTCTTAATCATCAGCAGGACCTGCTCACAGGTGGAAAGCGTAAAGGCTCGAACACAGCCTTCATGATGATCAAAATTGTAAATCTGTCTGGTATGATCCAACAGCGGACCGTTCTGGGCGACCCCATCGAGATAGATGGTTCCCGGTGCGGATTTGCTGACGGCAGCAGCGGGAATGGAGAGGCCGAATTTAATCTGCACGACTAGATTCGGGGCTTCAATGCACGACAGCACCCGATCCGATCCGATTTCTCGGATGGAATATCGATTGGGAATTTCGGTCGATGGCGCATTCGGCCTCTCGATTCCGAGAGGGGCGCCGGTTTGTGTTATCGGAATCGTATTCGAAAGGTTCTGGGATGATATCGGCATGGTTTTGCAGAAATTTACCACCGGCACCAAGAACTGTGCCGCCAATGAAAAAAGTGCAGACTGTTTGTATCCGAAAAAATCAGTCGAAATTACGGTTTCGCATACATGCGACGCTTCGGGAAAAAGGACGATCCTTTTGTTCAGCGGACCATTTTTCCGCTCACCCCATCCAAATTTCATCCTTACGATGCACACAATTTTTATTGACAGTCAACATTTTTTGCCGATGCGCATGGAGAGATGAAGAAACCGTAGCGACCATTTGTTGGCACAAAATAAAAAAGCCGGGTTGGAAAACCCGGCTTTTTTTGACCTTTTGATTATGGTATCGAATCCCTGGATTTGAAAAGGATCGTTTGCTCCACAAGTTTTTTCAAGGCTTCCGTGATCCATATTTTTCAAAATAAGGAGTGCTGCCGGAAGCAATGGCATCATCCAATTTCATCCGATGCAGCCAAATATCCGAATCGACCGAAAGGTTGGCCGCTTGCAGGGGCAACCCCAACATTGTGCGTAATTCATTGGCGCGGGTCTTGATGACCTTCACATCCGCTTCTGCTGCGTTGCGATCGATCACATTGCGCTTCCCATAATCCTCGGCCCATGCCTTGTCCACAGTTACATTTATTTTTTTCGTGATGTTCCCCGATGAATCATCACTCAGATATTCCGCTTCATCCTCCAGACTCTCGACGGAAATTTTGGTATCGAATTCCAGATAATCCGCCAACAGGTTTCCGGTAAACAGATTATCCGCCATGCGAACTTTTTTCGATTTCTTAGCGTTATTCATGCCGTAAATATCGGAGAAAGCAAAAACATTCCCTGTAATCGACAGCACCGTGTCGCTGTCCACTTGAATGCCGTTCCCCCCATAGGTAGCGAACGGGTCATGTTTCCATGAAAAAAGGACGGTGTTGTTTTCGATGGTAAAAATCGGTTGTTCTTTTCCATCTCGGGGGTGCCACCAACTGTTGGCTTCGAGTCCGCTGCCGGTGTTGTTTACGGCCAGATTGTTACGGATAATGCACTTACTTCCCTGCGATCCCCAAACCGACAGGGCGCCGGTAGTCGGCGCACAGTTGATGACGATACAATTCTGAACCGTGGCGTTGCCGAATTTGGCGGCCTTCACCAATATGCCGGCGCTTTCCGGTGAGGGATTTTCACCGGCCTTTGGATTGGCCTTGCGCTCCAGTTTCCGACCATTGTTGCTATAGCGATTTCGATCGCCGTTATCCACGATGATACCGTCCACCAGAACGGCGAGCGCTTCTCCTGTTTCCTTTCCCCGGTATTTCTGAAGGTCTATTCCCAATCGGGGCTGGGTCTTCTGGTTTTTGGATTTATTGAGCCCTGAAAAGATCGTTTTGGTTTCCCCCCATGGATCACGCTTTGAAAACGCTTCATCGTAGCCGCCGATAATCGTAACGGGAACCGTGATAGAATCGGATCCGCATTCACTTCGTCCGAGATACACTCCGCCGGCGATGTGAATCTTATCTCCGGCGGACAATTTGCCGACGATGTCGCCCAAATCATTCGCCGGCGCCTCTTTGGTCGCCTTTTTGCCCTTACCGTTGGCGGCCGATATATAATAATCCGTACCGTACACCGTGGTTGTCATGAAAACCAACCCGACAAAAGCAGCAACCATACAAATCCACCCATTCGACCGAAAAAAGCCCATGATGCCCTCCTCATTTTTACGAAACGTTTGCCCTGCAGTTATGAACGCCATTGTAATATGGCCTGATAGTGACTTCTGACCGGCGATTATTGAGGTAACGAATACTGAAGGAGATTTTTTCTTGGAGGAAAGACCCCAAGAAGATTGTCTTTATGAGAGTGTATGCCAGTGCATGATAAAACAATGAGCCATGTGAATCAAGTGGTTTTTTCGCCCGCCGCCGTTTCCTTCGGCTTTCCGCTTGAAAAAACAGATCGATTTCTGTAAGTAAATAGAAATCCGGAAAAATTAACCGACATAAATAAGGAGAGACAGTATGAAATGCTTTCGGCTTTGCGCAGCGGCAATACTACTGGCGTTTACTATTTGTGGTTTGGTTTCGGCCGGCACCCTCGAGGATGTCCGCGCCAAGGGTTTTATTCAAGCCGGAGTCAACGGCGATGTGTTTGGTTTTGGAAAACCGGATGAAAAAGGTGTCTGGCGCGGCCTTGATATCGATACCGCCAGAGCAGTTGCCGCAGCGGTTTTCGGTGATACCGGTAAAGTCAAATTTACACCTGTAACGGCCAAAACTCGTTTCACGGCCCTCCAATCCGGTGAAATCGATGTACTGACGCGCAACTGCACGCAGACCCTGACACGCGACACGGCCCTGGGGCTCGATTTCTGTCAGGTGAATTATTATGACGGCCAAGGGTTCATGGTTCCGAAAAAATTAGGCGTCAAAAGTGCCAAAGAACTGAACGGTGCCACTGTGTGCGTGCTGCCGGGGACAACCACGGAACAGAACGTAGCGGATTATTTCCGGGCCAACGGCATGAAGATGAAACCGGTCGTGATCGAAAGCACCGCAGACCTTTATAAAGCCTATTTCGCAGGCCGTTGCGATTGTATCACTTCGGACACTTCCCAATTGGCCGGAAACCGGGCCGTGGCTCCGAATCCCAAAGATCATATCCTCCTGCCTGAAATCATTTCCAAAGAACCCCTGGCTCCGGCGGTTCGTCATGGCGACAACAAATGGAAGGACATCGTTCATTACTCGATTTTGGCCATGATTGCAGCCGAAGAAATGGGCATCACTTCGAAGAACGTGGATCAATTGCTGAAAAGTACGGATCCCAAGATCCAACGGTTTTTGGGTGTCACTCCCGGTAACGGCGAAGCGCTTGGACTCGATGAAAAATTCGCTTACAACATCGTCAAGCAAGTCGGCAATTATGGTGAGGTTTTCGAACGCAACGTGGGTGCTGGATCGCCGCTGGGCCTTGAACGAGGCCTGAACGCCCTCTGGACCCGGGGCGGCCTGATGTACGCACCTCCGTTCAACTGAATACGACATGGTCGATACAAAAGACAGCCTGCCGGAATCCAAGACGTCTTTCTGGTATGATCCCGCCAAACGCTCGATCCTGTACCAGGTGGTCTCCCTGTTGTTTGTCGGCTTGTTGGGCTATTATCTACTGTCCAACACCCGCCACAACTTGGAACGACAGTCCATCGCCACCGGCTTTGGTTTTCTGCAAAAAGAAGCTTCTTTTGAAATCGGAGAATCGCTGGTCGCTTATTCGGCGGCCGATACATATGCCCGAGCACTATGGGTCGGTATTCTCAATACCGTCTTGATTTCCGGAATCGGTATTGTGTTGGCCGTCACGCTCGGCATATTGATCGGCATCGCACGTTTATCCAACAACTGGCTCGTCTCGAGACTTTCTTCCGTCTATATCGAAGTGTTCCAGGATATTCCCGTTCTGTTACAACTGTTTTTCTGGTACGCCTTCTGCTATGAAATGCTGCCCTCCCCACGGCAGGCGATCCACCCGATGACCGGTATCTTTCTGAGCAATCGCGGACTGGTGTTTGCTGTCCCGGCAACACATCCGGCTCACCGATACATGTGCGCCGCTTTCAGTTGCGCCCTAATCGCCGTGTTCTTCCTGCGCCGATGGAGCCGGAAGAGGCAGGAGCGCACCGGCCGAACTTTTCCCATGCTGGGGACATCTCTGGGCATTCTGCTTTTCTTTCCGATTGGGGCGTGGTGGTTGGCAGGAGCGCCGACCGCAATGAGCATGCCGGTCTTGAAAGGGTTCAATTTTGAAGGTGGATTGACCATCAGCCCGGAGTTCAGCGCCCTTCTCATGGGACTCGTTCTATATACGGCCGCCTTTGTAGCCGAAATCGTAAGGGCCGGAATACAGTCGGTCAACCGCGGGCAAACGGAAGCGGCTATGGCGTTGGGTCTCAAATCCGGACGTGTGTTGAGTCTGGTGATTTTGCCCCAGGCGCTGCGTGTGATCGTCCCCCCCCTGACAAGTCAGATGTTGAATCTTACCAAAAACAGCTCCCTGGCGGTTGCCATCGGCTACCCGGATTTTGTCTCCGTAGCCGGTACGACCATTAACCAGACCGGCCAGGCCATTGAAGGAGTTGCCATGATCATGGCGGTATATTTATGTTTCAGCCTGCTGACTTCCGCCTTCATGAATTGGTATAATAAAAAGATTGCCCTTGTCGAGCGATAGATGGAATTGGAAAAGAAACACATCCAACAAGCGACTCAGGAGGAGATCCGCCCCCCGGTCACGATCATGGGCCCCATGGGATGGATCCGTGCCAATCTGTTCAGTAGCTGGTTCAACGGTTTGCTGACGGTACTGATCATTTTCCTGTTGTGGAAAACCCTGCCGCCATTCTTCAAATGGGCCTTTGTCGAAAGCCTTTGGCGGTCCGACGGAACCGCCTGCCGGGATGCGGGGGGCGCCTGCTGGTCCGTGGTCAGCCAAAACTTCCGTTTCATGATCTTTGGTTTCTACCCCCATGACCAACAATGGCGGCCATTGCTGTCAATGGCCATCCTTGTCGCGCTGCTCTTTTACAGCCGCAATCGCAACCATTGGAAAAAATTGTTGGTTTACGCCTGGCTCACAGGACTTCTACTAATGGGCGTGTTGATGAAAGGCGGCATCTTGGGTTTGGTCGACGTGGAAAGCACCCAATGGGGAGGATTGCCGCTGACGCTACTCCTGGCGGTTTTCGGTTTGACCGCCGCCTATCCGCTGGGTGTACTGCTGGCGCTTGGACGTCAGTCCAGATTGCCGGCTATAAGAACCTTGTGTATTGTCTACATCGAATTGATCCGGGGGGTTCCGCTTATCAGTCTGCTGTTCATGTCCTCCGTGGTCTTTCCCCTTTTCCTGCCGGAAGGAGTCAGCATCAACAAAATCCTGCGGGCTCAGGTAGCCATTATCCTCTTTACAGCGGCATATATCGCGGAGGTGGTCCGCGGCGGATTGCAGGGGATTCCGAAAGGGCAATTGGAAGCGACGGAAACTCTCGGTCTGAGCTATTATCATACCATGCGACTGGTCATTCTACCCCAGGCCCTCAAAATCGTGATCCCTCCCAGTGTCAGTATCTTGATCTCCGCTTTTAAAGACACTTCTCTTGTGGTGATCATCGCCCTGTTCGACCTGTTGAAAACCACCCAATCGGTTCTGTCCGATCCGCAATGGATGGGATTTTCCACGGAGGCCTACATCTTTGTCGCGCTGGTCTACTTTCTCTGTTGCTTTTTTATGTCCAATTACAGCCGCCGCCTGGAGCGGGAACTGAATGTTGAAAGGGCATAACAGCGAATATTGACGAATATCATCAACCGAAGGACTTCCAAATGCCGACTCCGGAAGAACAAATCATTGTAATCCAGAAGCTTCATAAATGGTATGGAGAGATGCATGTGCTCCGGGACATCAATCTGATCGTCCACAAAGGGGAGCGCATCGTCATCTGTGGCCCGTCCGGATCCGGAAAATCGACGTTGATCCGATGCATCAATCGACTGGAAGAGCATCAGCGCGGGCGCATTCTGGTGGATGGCACCGAATTGACAAACGATAGTAAAAATATCGAAAAAATTAGAGCGGAAGTAGGGATGGTCTTTCAGCATTTCAATCTTTTCCCCCACCTGACCATTCTTGAAAACCTGACCCTGGGTCCCATATGGGTGCGGAAAATTCCGAAAGCCGAAGCCGAAGAAATGGCGATGTATTATCTGGAAAAGGTGCATATCGCCGACCAGGCCCGCAAATATCCGGGTCAACTCTCGGGTGGTCAGCAGCAACGGGTGGCCATTGCCCGAAGCCTATGTATGAAACCCAACATCATGCTGTTTGATGAACCGACCTCAGCCCTGGATCCGGAAATGGTAAAGGAAGTGCTGGATGTCATGATCAATCTGGCACAGGAAGGGATGACGATGATCGTGGTGAGCCATGAAATGGGGTTCGCCAAAAGCGTCGCCCACCGGGTTCTGTTTATGGATGAGGGACAAATCCTGGAATCCAACACTCCTGTGGAATTCTTCGAAAATCCGCAACATGAGCGCTTACGCTTGTTTATCAGCCAGATATTGCATTAAACCAATAGGTGGATATCATCAATTTGAGGATGGTTCCGGCAATGACGATCAAAAAAAGGATCCGCACCAGCCGGACCCCTTTCAGGACCACCAGGTTGGACCCGACATACGCACCCAATATCTGCGCCACACCCATGACAATCCCCACGGAGAAAAAAACCTGACCGCCCAGGACAAAGAAGACGAGGGCCGCTGCATTGCTGGTAAAATTCATGACTTTGGTGCGTGCTGTCGCTTTCGTCAGGTCCAGGCCCAGAAAAAGAACAAACGCCATCATCCAGAAGGCCCCGGTCCCCGGTCCGAAAAAACCGTCATAAAATCCCAACGTCAGTCCGAGTGCGGTGTAGAACAAGCGGGTTGGTACGACCGTCAAGGACTTGCTCTTTACACCTGTGTCGGGAAAGAGCAACAGATACAGAAAAACGATGAACAAGAGAGCCGGAATGATGCGATTTAAAAAATCAGCGGGAAAATGCTGAATGGTTGCCGTTCCGATGCCGGCGCCCAAAGCTGTATAAACGACGCCTCCCCATAATTCCCGGAGGCTGACAAAACCATTGCACCGATAGGTGACGGCGGCGGTAAACGTCCCGAAACTGCCTTGTAATTTGTTGGTGCCCAATGCCAAATGAGGTGGAATTCCGACCGACAACAGTGCCGGAAGAGCGATAAGGCCTCCGCCGCCTGCAATGGAATCCACAAAACCGGCGAAAAAACCGGCCCCGGCAAGAAAAATATAGGTTGAAACGGCAACGCTGTCCATTATCCGCTTTCTCGGAATCCCCTTCCCTCTTTCGTTCCTTGAACCATTGTTCTTCTCACCAGGTAGACACCCGCGCAGACGCCCGCCAGGCCCACTAGCAGCGACCCGGTAATCGGCTCTTGCAGTATCCAGAATGAAAGGATGACCGCGCTGATGGGAACAAAATTGATGAATTGACTGGCCGCCCCTGGACCGAGGCGCTGGATCCCCTCATAGTACCAGACAAAACCGACGGCCGTCCCGAAAAAACCGAGATAGAAGATACAATACCAGGTCGATGGTTTATACTGCAGCAGATCTCGCGTAAGGCCTTCGGCGACGGCCGGCAACACGAGTCCCATGGTTCCGACCACGGAAGCGTAGGTAATCGAAACAAGAGGTGAGAGCAATTTGGTTACGGATTTCCCGATAATCGAAAAAACTGCCCAACTAAGGACACAACCGAAAATACAGAGTTCGCCCCATCCCAGCGGCTCGGTCAGCATTCGGAAGACGTGCCCTTTGGTAATCACAACAACGGCTCCCGCAACGGAAAGCAGAATCCCGACGCCGGCAAGCGGTTTGATGGTTTCTCGAAAAAAATAGGCGGACAAAATCAGGATGACGATGGGATTGGTCGCCACGATCAGCGCGGCCCGTCCGGCCGCTATCCGCTTCAGGCCGATAAAAAAGAAAACATTATAAAAGCATATCCCCGTTAGCCCCAGCAACAGAACCGGAAGGATCTGATGACGGGAAAAGCGCGGGAAACGTCCTTCCACCCGCAGGGTGAAACCGACCAAAAAAACGGAAGCAGTCAGAAATCTGAGAAAAGCGGCCGAGAACGGGCCGGCATCTTGGGCGACGATCTTACCGGCAATAAACGTGCCCCCCCAGAAAATAGCCGTCAGTAACAATTTGGCGTACATCATCATCCGGGCGCTTTAGCCTATTTCCCCTGAAGTTGCAAGGATATCGTAAGTGCCGTGTTTTAATGATATTATTGACATCCTACACCCCATCGTCTATACAATGGGATAAAGCGGATAACCGTGCCACTCTTTCGAGGTAACGACACATGGCTCATCTCATCATCATGCTGACGGACAGTGAGCGTCCCATTGAACTTGCGGAACACAACACCATCGGTCGCGACCCCCAAAACCGCATCCGTTTTGCCGACCCTTCGGTATCCAAGGAACACGCCGTCATTTCCATCGACCGCAACCGGGAATGCACCATCCAAGATCTGGCAAGCACCAACGGCACCTTTGTCAACGGCAAAAGAATTTCTGACCCAACGACACTTCATGACGGTGACAGCATCAAATTGGGTAGCATCTGCAGTCGCTTCAAGGGAGAGGAAAAATCGGCTTCCCAGATGGTGGAAATGAATGAAGAGGAGGACTTTCTGCAGACCCTCACGTTTTCACCGCTTCAGGATCGGTTTTTGCCGGAAAAAAATATTCGGGATGAAAAAAGTCTACGGTTGGATTATGAAAAATTGCGTGTCACGTATGAACTGCAACATGATCTGCGGTTGGATACCGATGTCAAGACCGTCCTGGATAAAATCTTGGATAGGACATCCGAATTTTTAAAATATGATCAGGCCGTTATTCTGCTTGCCAACCGCGACGGGAAGATGATCCCCAAAAGCTACCGCGATGTAAAGAAAAAGGATCGGCTCATCATCTCCTCTACACTGATTGAATATGTCAAAACGGAAAAGACGGGTGTGATCTCCACCAATGTACAAACCGATGGCCGCTTTAATATCGCCGACTCGATTATCCTTCAGGGCGTGAAATCAACCCTCGCGGCGCCTATTCTCAGCAACGAAGACATATTGGGAATCATGATCCTGAGTTCTCTTGAAGAAACCAACGCATTCACGGAGAAGGATCTGGGGCTGATCACGAGTATTGCACACCAAACGGCCCAGATTATCAAGAATTCCCTCCTGCACGATGAACTGAAACTTTCTTTTGAAAGTTCCATCCGAACCCTTTCCGCCATGGTTGACGCCCGCCACCCATTAACCGCCGGTCATTCGGAAAGAGTGACGGATTATTCTCTGTTTATCGCCAAAGAGATGGGGTTATCGGAGAATGAAATGGAGAACCTGAAGTTCGCATCACTCCTTCACGATATCGGCAAGATCGGCATTCGGGACAAAATTCTGCTGAAGAATGGGAAATTCACTCCTGATGAAAGAAATATCATGAATACCCATCCTGAAAAAACGAAAAAGATACTGAATAATTTTCATTTTCCCAATTCCCTCAGAGATGTTCCGGAATACGCCGGCCATCATCATGAAAAGGTAAACGGCAGAGGGTATCCCAATGCGTTGATCGGCGAACAGCTTCCTCTCATTTCAAAAATAATGGCGGTGGCCGATGTTTTCGATGCCCTTACCGATAAAAGAGATTACCCCAAATACATATCCGGCCGAATTGTCAGCTACGACCCCCTCCCGATTGCAGAGGTTGTCGCTTTGTTCCGAAATGAGGCCGGTTCCCATTTTGATCCGGAAGTCGTAACAGCCTTCATTCGCTGCTTACCCCGAATGTTATCGTATTACAAAGGCGTTCACTTCAAGCCGGAATATGTAGAGGAAGCCATCGGATTGGTGAACGATTCGAAAGGAAATCCTCATTGACGTTAACCGGTGATATTGAAACGATCTCTTTGGCCGGGATATTGCAACTGCTAGGCCAGGAAGGAAAATCAGGAACCCTTACGGTAACTGATGAAGGTCTGCAGTTTCAAACCTTTTTTTTAGAAGGCGCAATCGTTTACGCCATTGAATCTCAGAAACCATCGCGTCTGGGACAGCTGTTGGTCAACGACGGCCTGGTGACCGATGGGCAACTGACGGACTGCCTGGTCATCTCTAAGGAAAAGAAACAGGCTATCGGTAAAACGCTGATTGAAAAAGGTTTTCTTTCGATTGAAAACCTGGAGCGCTATCTCTATCATCAAGTCCAGGAAATCATTTTCAGCATGTTTTGCCTGCAAACCGGCCAATTCCATTTTCGAGAGACGAATCTGGATACCCGCTGGATCGTCCCCGTCAAGATGAATACACTCCAACTGGTGATGGATGCCTTGCGACGCATCGATGATAATCGCTGAAAGCCGAATATGATTCCGTTTTCGATTACAGCAACGATGAACGTCTTTTTTGTTTCCGGCTGACAAGTCCGATCATGAAACCCAGCAGAAGAATTCCGGCCCCGAATAGAAACAGCTTGATGTTTTTTTGCA
Organism: Desulfobacterales bacterium; assembly: GCA_041740615.1. GTDB lineage: Bacteria > Desulfobacterota > Desulfobacteria > Desulfobacterales > SURF-7 > DYJD01. The sequence goes on along the minus strand of JBGSLR010000012.1, from coordinate 75,088 downwards.
ACAGTTGGTCATTCAAAATTTGGGCTTTCCGGGTTTCATCGCTCAACTCGGACATGGCTTGTTCATATTTCGACTTCAGCGACAAGAATTCGGTGGACTCCTTTTTGAGTGAAGTATACCCTTTGCTGACGGTTTCAAGCTCCTTCCGCACTGCGGATAGCGACGCGGAGAGTTGTTTGTTCTCTTCCGTCAATCGGCCGTTTTCTTCCTTCAGTCCGGTGACATTCGTCAACAGTTTTTGATGTTTTCCTTCCAGTTCCGATAACACGAGGCCGCTGGGCTTTTCAGGAGATAGAAAGCGGGTCAGCAGCCAACCTTCGAGCCCATCGGGAAGTGTGACACGGGACCATTCCTCTTGTGCTTCGAGAACGTTCACTTCCTGGTCCGCTGAAACCATCCGGATGATTTTATGATCGGTTCCCGGTCCGGTTCGCAAGGTGATCTTTACGGTGTTGCTGACATACATGGTTTCAGCATAGACGGGAACGGCAAGCAGCATCAAAATAAGAGTGATCGGAATGAAAATACAATATTTCATGGTTGTGGTGCTCCGGCTTTGATTACGTTGTTGGTTGAAACGGAACCGACAAGTTCGTTTCTTCACCTGATCCGGCATAGTGGAAACATCGGTTTTATGGTTCCGCCATAACGCCTGACCGGAAAGGCCAAGGCGCTGAATTGGGGAAAAAACGACCCCATTTATCCGGTTGCCTGAATGTCATAGTCGTTTAAAACCGATCCGGCAAGTCCTTTTTTTCGATCATCCGACAGTGACGATTGAATTTTTCGTCGGAGGACGATTATGATATTCAACATATTGTATCCACATCATTCTTGACACACCAACGCCCCTTGCATATACTAAAACCAAAAATCGATCACAGGTTGAGGGGAATACGGTGGCGCAGATATTCGTGAAAGAGAGTCTGAAACGCCTGTTTGAAATCCAGCATTCCGTGCAGTTCGCCCGGGCCAGCAAACGCATATTTTTCTTTGTTCTCATCGGTATCATCGCCGGTTTGGGTTCCATCGTTTTTCACTATCTGTGCCAACTCGGCGTCCATTATTTCATGGACATGACCGCCGGATATCGCCCGCCGTCCCCGGCGGGCGAGCATTATCTGATGGCACCCACCACGCAACCCTTCAATCGATGGATCCTTCTCCTTCTGCCGGCGGTGGGCGGGTTGGTCAGCGGTTGGATAGTCTATACATTCGCCCCTGAGGCGGAAGGTCATGGAACGGATGCCGCCATCGATGCCTATCATCAAAAAGGCGGTTTCATCCGCGGTCGTGTCCCCATCGTCAAAATGCTGGCCTCCGCCATCACGCTGAGCACCGGAGGGTCCGGTGGTCGGGAAGGTCCCATTGCACTGATCGGAGCCGGATTCGGGTCCTTTCTGGCAACCCGAATGAACCTTTCCAACCGCGAAAGACGGATCATGCTGGCGGCCGGGGTCGGTGCCGGAATCGGCAGCATTTTCAGAGCGCCGCTCGCCGGCGCGCTGTTTGCTTCGGAAGTATTGTACCGGGATCCGGAGTTCGAGTCCGAGACCATCATCCCGGCCGGAATTTCATCGGTGGTGGCCTATTGTATGTTCTGCCTGGTATTTGGCTGGGGCTCACTTTTTCAAGCCCCGGATTGCCACTTCTCCAATCCGTTGGAGCTGGGTCCGTATATCGTGCTCGCTTTTATTTTGGTCGGGACAGCCGCATTTTACGTCAAGACCTTTTACGGAGTGACCCGATTCTTCAAATCGTTGAAAATTCCAAACCACATCAAACCGGCGATCGGGGGACTTTGCACCGGTATCGTCGGTTTTTTTTTGCCGTCCACCCTCGCCTTTGGGTACGGATATGTTCAGCAGGCCTTACGCAATGAATTGACGATCCCGTTTCTGTTCGCACTGGCGATCGGGAAAATACTGACGACCTCCTTTTCCATCGGTTCCGGCGGAAGCGGCGGCGTATTCGGCCCTTCGGTATTGATCGGCGGCGCCATGGGCGGCGCTGTGGGACAACTCTTCAACCAGATGATGCCGGGCGTGGTGACCCAACCGGGAGCCTTCATCGTGGTTGGAATGGCCGGATTTTTCACGGCGGTTTCCAACACCCCTATTTCCACCATTATTTTTGTCAGCGAAATGACCAACTCATATCATCTGCTGCTGCCGAGTCTGCTGGTGTGTTCCCTATGCTATCTGCTTGCCCAACGCTGGACCATTTACGAAAAACAAGTCAAATCCAAGATCGATTCCCCGGCCCATGCCGGCGAGTTTCTGGTGGATATCCTCCAGACCATCAAGGTGAAAGACCTGATGCATCTGGTCAAAAAAGTCAAACTGATCCCTCAGGATATGCCGTTATCGCAATTCAAAAAATATTTTTCGGAAACGACCCAGCATTATTTCCCGGTCATGGATCAGGATGGAAGATTAAACGGGATTTTTTCCAGTACGGACATCCGGGGGGTTCTATTCTCTCAGGAAGTGGAACCATTTGTCGTGATGAAAGACATCGCCACATCGGAAATCATTGTCACTACCCCATCCGAGGATTTGAACACCGCCCTGCAGAAATTCACGACCAAAAATATCGACAGCCTGCCGGTCGTGCAGGAGGACGATCACGGCGTTCTCATGGGTATGCTGAATCGCCGCGAAGTCATTGCATTTTACAACCAGCAGGTTCAGCGAATGAAGAGCCGGAATACGGAATAAGCGTAATCGTCCCGGCACGATCGATCCCATACCGGAAGTCGGTTGTATCGTATACTCACAATGGAACGAAATCGTTTCGACACCTTTCGGTTTCGAAGAGCTTTCCGAGGAGCATGGACGCAGATTGAAAACGGACATCCTTCGCATGGATCGGGAAATGGACAAGGGAGACGGACCCGAAAAAGGCGTACTGCGATGGTATGGCTGCATGGGCATCGACTGTGACGAAGGCTGGCAGAACCGATTCATGACTCCAAAATGACAACAGGAGGATGTCGGTAGCTGTCGGCGTTCATCCTGGTCACTGCAGGAGGCGATATGACAAGCGGCAAATCGGAAGACACGTTGTTTCAGTTGTACCAAATTTTCGGTCAGTGCGGTTGCCTTGGGAGTGGACGATTGTCCATAGTTGATGGTTGATGGGTTCAGAGAATCAACTCTTCGATGAAGGCCGAAAGTTGTTTTAAATTCTGGCAGGGACGCACTTCATGGCAATAGGCCATGTACGTATGCATTTCACTGTCCCCGTCCGACCAGAATCGTTCCGATTCCGGATTAAGCCAGATCACCCGCCTGCATTTATCGCGAATCTCGCCCAGGATGTGCTCCCGGGGGCTGAAATAGTTGGAGCGCCCGTCGCCCACGATGATAAGAGTGGTTTTTTTGTTGAGCACGTGCATGTGTTCCTTGTGAAAACGCGTGAGCATTTCTCCGTAGTCGGTCAGGGCGTGATAATTGATGCCCGCCTCCGTCATGACTTTTTCAACGGCCTCGTTCACATCGTTTTTCTCGAATATTTTCGTTATTTCGGCGAGCTCCGCAACAAACACAAAGCTTTTCACCTGACTGAAACAGTCCTGCAGCGAATATATCATATTCAACATGAAGCGGGCCGCAGCCCAGACGGAACCGGAAACATCGCAAAGCGTTACGATCTTGCCTTTGCGGGGGGGGCGCTTTTTATATACCACTTCAATGGGAACGCCCTGGTAGCGGCCGGCCCGTCTCAAGGTTTTTTTGACGTCCAGGATTCCGCGGCTCCTCTTGGCCCATCTTCTGCTCACCATATCTTTCAACCGACGGACAAGCTGAGCAATAACCTCCCGCATCTCCTCGGTTTCCTTGCGGGTTAAGGAGGAAAAAAATTTTTCTCCGATCCCCCGGCCGTCGAAACCATCGGTTTTAATCTGCTTCAGACCGTCGTTGCGCGGCTTCTTTTCGTCCGTCAGCATGGAAAAAGCGGTTTCCAGCCGCCGCTGAAAATACCCTTTCAGGTTCCTGTTTGGATCAAGGCCTCCCGGCCCATCGCCCTGACCTTCTATCAGTTGCATGATCCGTCCGCGCGTCTGGTTCAGCTTGAGCATAACCTCCAGGCGGCCGGACAGCACCCCCAGGTTGGACTTGACCACCTGAGAGGTTTCCTGCTCCTGGGTCTGGATACGCTGCAAGGCCTTCATAAAGGCGACCGGCTCACCTTTCAGGAAATCAATCACCGCATCGGACAATGGATCTCGTTCCATTTCTTCCCCCAGCAAGGCAAGAATCGCTTCACGCTGGTCGGCACGGATGGGTTCCTGATATCGGTCTGGTTCTTCCAGACCTATATGATGAAAGAAAAGTGCATAAAGACGATCGAAATGTGGCTGATTTCGGCGACTCTTGACGAAATTGGTTTTCAGGGCGGTCTTGAATTGAGCCTCCTCCAGGAAGTCCACCAGAGAAAGATGGCGCAGACAGTCCAGCACTTCCGACGTGGAGACTTTCAGGTCCGAGGCACGGCAAAAATCGGCGAATTTCAGAACGAGATTGACCATGGGGCGCCCGTTGGTTCAAACCAGCTTGGACAGGGATCGTTTCACCAGTTCCGTATCGGCCCTGTATTTGCAGATGACATTCAGCGTATCGGCCAGCGTTTCCGGAGATATCTCGTCGATCCCAAGCGCCATGAGCGATCTGGCCCAATCAAGGGTTTCGGAAATGGAAGGACGTTTTTTCAAATCCATTTCCCGGATCCGGGTGATGGTATCCACCAATTTTTCCGTCAAACACTGCCGGATACCGGGAATTTTCATCTGAACGATCCGGGCTTCCATTTCGCGGTCCGGGTAATCGATATAGAGGTGGATACATCGTCGCTTCAGGGCGTCGCTCATGTCCCGATAATTATTGGAGGTCAATACCACAAATGGGATATGGATCGCCTTGCGGGTTCCCAGCTCTGGAATCGATACCTGGAAATCACTCAACAACTCCAGCAGAAAGGCTTCGAATTCCGGATCCGATTTGTCCACTTCGTCGATCAGAAGAACCACCGGGTCTTCCGAACTGATCGCTGCGAGCAGGGGCCTGGTTTGAATAAAGCGCTCGGAAAAGAACGCGTCCTCCTGTTCGGCGATCTTGTCAACGGCCTCGGCCAGGGAGGAGGCCACTGAAATGACGTCTTGTATTTTTTCTTTAACGATCTGGGTGTATAATAGCTGCTTGGCGTATTCCCATTCGTAGAGAGCCTTGGCTTCATCCAACCCTTCATAGCATTGCAGGCGAATCAGCTTGCGGTTGAAGGTCTGGGCAATGGCCTTGGCAAGTTCCGTTTTCCCGACACCGGCTGGCCCCTCCACCAGCAGCGGCTTCTGGGTTGCGTCCGAAAGAAAAACGACTGTTGCGACCTCCTTGGAAGCGATATAGTTCGCCTCGGCCAGGCAGCATTGAACATCCGCCACGCTTTTAAACCGCATGAATCATCCAACTCCTTTGAAAGTTTTTCGAATGGAATGCCGGTAACCTGCGCCACCCTATCCCGGATCATCTGCAAGATCAAACAGAAAAACCCTTTCCCGATCGAATTATTCGGAAATAATGAAACGCAATGGAATCATGAACCATTTTGCTTGACCTATTGAAGCCGATCTTTTATTAACGGACTGTTTGCCGTGATGCATTTTTTACTGGCAGGCGCTGTCCGGATCCTGGGTGGGAAACCGTACGAAAACAACGTCACGGGGAATGCAGCCGGCAGGAAACGACCGTAACGAAGGAATAACAATGCCATGCGCAAAGACGAACCGGTTGAAGTGAAATGTCCGAAATGCAATCGAACCGAAATTATTTATATGCCCAAAGAGGAGATACCCCGCTGTCCTGTCTGCAAGGTTCGCATGGTGATCAGCGAACTGTTGGATGAGGGGAAGTCATACTGAAGCATCCGTACCTGCAATTGGTTGTTCGCCGTTGGATATGCATAACCTGTTGATCATTAAGGAGGGGGAAATGAAAAAGCAATCGAGTGGGATAGGTCTGTTGGTTTCCATTTTTATGGTTTGCGCCCTGTTCATGGCCTGTGGCGCTCAGGATCAAAGCAAAACCCAGATGGATCAGGCTGCGATCGAGAAAGTCGTAGCGAAGGTGTTGAGTCAACAAACCGACTCATCCACCCGGATGGACATGGTGAAACAGTCAACCCTCGAAAACATTGTCAAGCGCGGTGAACTGCGGGTGGGTTTTGAAGCCGGTTACATGCCCTTTGAAATGGCCGATAAAAAGGGACAGTTCGTCGGTTTTGACATTGATTTGGCCGAAGAAATGGCCAAGGCGATGGGCGTGAAGTTCGTACCGGTCAACACCGCTTGGGACGGCATTATTCCGGCCCTGCTCACCGACAAGTTCGATATCATCATGAGCGGGATGACCGTCACCCAGGAACGCAACCTGAAAATCAATTTCGCCGATCCGGTCATTATCGTGGGCCAGACCATCCTGCTGAATCCAAAACATAAAGACAAAGTCAAATCCTACAAGGATCTGAACGCACCAGAATTCACGGTTACCTCCAAGCTCGGCACCACGGGGGAACAAGCCGTTAAAAAATACATCCCCAACTGCTCCTATAAATCATTTGAAACCGAAAGCGAAGCCGCTCTGGAAGTCGTCACCGGAAAAGCGGACGCCTATGTATATGACAAACCCAATTGCGTTGTGTTCATGGCCGAACAGGGCGCGGACAAACTGGTCTTTCTGGATGAGCCTTTCACCTATGAACCGCTGGCTTGGGCCATCCGCAAAGGGGACCCGGACTTCATGAACTGGCTGAACAACTTCCTACGCCAGGTTAAAAACGACGGTCGCTATCAAGCCCTCTACGAGAAATGGATTCTCAGCACGGATTGGTACCAGAACGTTAAATAGCGTCGAATGCGAAAAGTCATGAAACCATCCACGGGAAAGCACCTGGCCATGGATGGCTCAAAACCAGCATCTCAAGCGAATCGGTCCCGGCTCGACCAGGCCGATTCGCTTGGTCTGAATGTACCGGAAGAATCCGTATGCTGCCTCCAAAAATAAAGTTACTGCAACGCCTGAAGCGGAAAAAGGATCGAAACTACCTGTTATCGGTGATTCTGTTTTTTGCCATTATCAGTTGCGCGATCTGGATGCTCTATTACGCCACACTCCAGATCGATTATGTTTGGCGCTGGTACCGGATTCCCCAGTATTTCCTTTTCCATGATAAAATCGACATCAAGTCCGAGATCAAGGGAAAAGTCGCGGAAATCACAAAGGAGGGATCGGAGCTTGTCATCCAGGTCAAAGGCGCCCAAGACCATGTCGCTATATACCGGGCTCCGGAGAATTCCCTCCAGGTGACGGAAGGCGAGATGGTTTACCCCGGAGATCTGCTGGCCAGCCATCAAAGATGGAAGGCCGGAATCCTCATGCAGGGGTTGTGGATCACCTTGAAGGTCAGTTTTATTGCCATCATCTTCGGAATCGGTCTGGGGCTTTTCGCCGGTCTCGCCAGGATTTCGGACAATCCGGCCCTGAAATGGACCACCATCGCCTATATTGAACTGGTTCGGGGTTCTCCTCTTTTGGTTCAGATTTTTATCTGGTACTTTGTACTGGGCACCTTGATCAATACCCTCCTGAACAAGCACGGAATACCCCAGATTCAACCGCTGTGGTTCGGTGTGGCCGCCTTAGCGGGTTTTGCCGGCGCCTATGTGGCGGAAATCGTCCGGGCCGGAATCCAGTCCATTCATAGAGGGCAGAGCGAGGCTTCCCGCTCCCTTGGAATGACCTATGTTCAAAGCATGATTCATGTCATCCTGCCCCAGGCTTTCCGGCGGATCATCCCGCCGCTTGCCGGCCAATTCATCAGCCTGATCAAGGATTCATCCCTCCTCGGCATCATCGCCATACGAGAACTGGCAAAGGCCACCCGGGAAGTCGTCACCACCAGCCTGCAGCCCTTTGAGCTATGGTTCGTCTGCGCGTTGCTGTATCTGGTATTGACCTTTACACTATCCATGTTTTTACAGCACATTGAGAGGAGGATGCTCAACCAGTGATTGAAGTCCGCAACTTGTATAAAACGTTTATGGCACCCCACGAAGTCAACGCCTTGGTGAATATTTCCTGTCATATCAAAGCTGGTGAAGTCGTCGTCGTGATCGGACCATCCGGTTCCGGGAAAAGCACTTTCCTGCGCTGCCTGAATCAATTGGAAACAGCGGATGCGGGCCATATCATCATCGACGGAATCGATATCCTCGATCCCAAAACCAATATCAATGCCGTCAGGGCGGAAGTCGGCATGGTCTTTCAATCGTTCAATCTGTTCCCTCACAAATCCGTCATGGCCAACATCACGCTGGCCCAACGGGTTGTTCGGAAACGATCGAAAAAAGACGCGGACCAAAAAGCCATGACCCTTCTCCGGAAGGTCGGTATTGCCGACAAGGCCAATGCGTTTCCGGACCAGCTTTCCGGAGGTCAGCAGCAACGGGTGGCCATCGCACGGGCATTGGCAATGGACCCGAAGATCCTGTTGTTTGACGAACCGACATCGGCCCTGGACCCGGAAATGATCGGCGAAGTTCTGGACGTCATGAAAACCCTGGCCAAAGAAGGAATGACCATGGTAGTGGTCACCCACGAAATGGGGTTTGCCCGTGAAGTCGCCGACCGGGTCATTTTCATGGATCAGGGTGCGATCATGGAAGAGGGAACCCCCGAACATTTCTTTACCAATCCCACCCACGACCGTACCAAACTGTTTCTAAGCCAAATCCTTTGACCGCATGGGATACGGGTGGGATCTCTATTGCCGCCCATAAAAAGGTTGGAGCCATTCCATTTTCCCGTCCCGAAAACACACCCCGTTTTTTTCAATCCGTACGAGCGTGATTCCGTCGATGGTTTGTTGTTCCCGCAGGATGCGCTCATTGACGACGACGAACCTTCTCGAGGAATCTTCTGACCATGCGATGGCTTGCAGGGTGATGCGCCGGTCGGAGATCTGGGGTGGCCCCGCTTTCTCGACCGGGGCGGCATTGCGGGGATACCCGCTCTTCGATTTCTCCCGGATCTCCCCGGCGGTCCTTTTTTCCGCATCGCCTGGGGACGGCAAAGACGGTGTTGCCCTTTCATCCGCCTGCTCCCGAATGGGAAGATTCATCGCCGACGGTGCGGATGCATCAAGGGACTTGACGGTCGGAAGCGTTTTCGGACGCGCGGGTTCCCGGTCGTCCGCCTTCGGATCCGGACCTTTCGTCGTCTCAGGTTTGTTGGGCATCTTCGTTCGGATCAACGGCGATATCGACGATGGTCCCCCATCACGTACGATCCACCAGTACCCCAGAAAACCCGCCGCCAAGGCGACGGCAAGGAGCATCATCGATTTGATTCGCAGGGATTTTCTGGTCCGAAGGGTTTCGTTTCTTCTGGTTTGAACCGGATCCGGCCAGGCGGGGTTGTCCGTTTTCCGGATGGTGTCCGTTTCCAGTTTCTTCAGGGCTTTCAGTATTACACTCACGGTATACAATCCTTTTCAGCCGGATGGTCGCCTCTAACCCGGCTGCTCCATTTTATGGCACCAACGCCAATCCGCCCCCCATGCCCTTGGGATTACCCTCTTCATTCGATAGATGCGGAATGGATAGGGAAGCGGTGGCATTATATAGCACGATATAGGTCAGTGGGCCGACGATTCCGTCCTCCACGATACCATGCTTTCCTTGAATCCGGGTAATCACTTCGCGGGTTGCGTCGTCATAAAACGGATTTAATGGGACATCCGGGTTGCCGATTTCCTTGAGATGCATCTTCAAGGTCAGGATCGTATCTCTGGGGGCGTTGATCGGGACCAAGCCGACATAATTATAAAAATTTTTCCAGGGAACAATCGCGCCCCCCTTCCAATAGGGTGTCAGTTCAACCGCCGCAACCATAACCGGTGTATCGTCGAGCATGACGGTCAATCGCTTTTCGTCAACCCGGGTCACAGCAAGATAGCGTGGCGTGAGTCCGCCTTCCGGGTACAGCTCAAGGATGGCCGGCAGGTTGATGCGACAGAGTGTGTTTAGATCCGTCTCTGTGCGAATCGTCATCAGGCCGTTTTGTTTGGCCGCCAGCCTGAAAAACTCCAGATCGTCGTCCACGGCATCCAGATAGGGCATCACATCGGCATCGGCATGCCACCGTCTGATCGCCCCGGTAGCTGCCAGTTTACGGGAAGTTCGCGCAGAAAAGCCCTGCAACAAGGATTGTAACTCCTGCAATGGAGGTTCGGGTGGGAGGTCTTTCTCCTTTCCGGATTCCATCCGGACACCATGAGAAGCGATACCGTCTGTTGGAACCTGTTGCGGCGCGGACGATGTTGTTTCCGGCGGCAGGCTTTCCATGGGATTGTTCTCATTGGTTATGAAAGAATCCCTTGCAGTCGAACGCTCGAAAGACACCGACGGCTGCGCCGGGCCCGATCCGGATCGATCGTCGGCATAACGCGGGAGGCGAGGTTCGCGATTGATCGAGTTTATAGCGGACGCCGGTCGCCCCCCTTTCCTCCCCTTCTCCCACAGGGAAACATTTCCCGAAATACCGGATGGAAACCGAATCAACAACAACAACACAAGACACAAACCGGCAAACAGCAATATCGGCTTGATACCCTCAGAGGTGGACTGTCGTCCACGTCCTTTGAGTTCGGCGATGGCGGTCCGTACGACGTTGCGGTTGATGACGCGCTTGTTCTCAGAGAACGCAGCAAGCAGCGATCGGTCGCAAACGATATTGATCAGACGGGGAATGCCGCAGGAATGGCGGTATATGGCCCGAATCGCCGGCCTTGTGAACTTGACCCTGGATCCGCAAGAAGCGATGCCCAGACGATGTCGAATATAGCCGCCGGTTTCCTTCAGGGACAACGGCATCAGATGGCATCGCAGTGTGATTCGTTGGGACAATTGCCGGAGTTCATAGGAATCGAGCATTTCGGAGAGTTCCGGTTGCCCCACCAGAATGATCTGGATCAATTTAGCCGCATTCATTTCCAGATTCGAGAGCAAACGCAATTGCTCCAGTACGTCCTTGCTCAAATTCTGGGCTTCGTCGATCAGGAGGATGGCGTGTTTCCGATCGGCCTTCCGTTCCAACAAATAACGGTTCAATACATCGATCAAATCCCGGATATTGTCCGCAACGGCGTCTATTCCGAATTCCGTATTGATGGCCTTGAGGAGTTGGATGGAATCCAGTTTGGGGTTGAATATATAAGCCGCATCGCTGTGATCATCCAGGTTTTCCAGAAACATCCGGCAAATGGTTGTCTTACCGGTACCGGCTTCACCGGTGATTTCCACGAAACCGTCACCGTGCTGAATGGCGTAGTTCAAGTGCCCCAGGGCTTCCTCATGGCTTCTGCTCAGATACAGATACGCAGGATTGGGTACCAGTTTGAAAGGCCTTTCCTTCAGTCCGAAGTATTGGTTGTACATGGATCATTCCTCAATTCGAAAGTTTTCCAAATCCCGCCTTCCTAAAACCGCCATACCAGCGGTATAAAAACCGTCCCCACGACAAGCACCAAAAGATTCAGCGGAATCCCCAACTTGAGATAATCGCTGAAACGATACCCGCCCGGACCATACACAAGCAGGTTGGTCTGATACCCCATAGGGGATGCAAAACAGGCACTCGCTCCGAAACAAACGCCCATGATAAACGGCTTGGGATCCACTCCAAGGCCCAAGGCGGTGGAGACGGCAATGGGAAAAATCAACACCGCGATGGCATTGTTGCTCAGAATCTGGGTTCCCAGACTCGTGATCAGAATAATGCCCCCCAAGATAAACCGGGGGGATTGGCCGGTGAACCAATTCAAGAAACTATGCGCATACAAATCGCTGGCACCGGATTTATTCATGGCGGCGCCCAATGCGATCGTGCCGACAATCAGCAGCAGAACATCTCCCTGCAAGGATTTATACGCATCCCGCATCTGAAGGCATCCGGTGACGATGAACAAAAAGGCAGCCGTCAATGCGCAGATCATGATATCCGCCACCCCCAGGGTGGCGGCGGCGATCATGCCGATAAAAATGGACAACGCCAGCCAGGCTTTGCGTTTATGAACGATTTCCTCATATACATCCTCGATCAGGATGTATTCGCTCTCCACACGCATGGCGGCCAGCTTCCGTGAATAGCACCACACCAGAAGAATGTCCCCGACCTTCAGACGGATATCGTGCAATTGACGCTCCGTGAAGTGGAGATTGGTGCGTTTGATGGCGATCACGTGGATGTCCGGATCCCGCATCAGGTCGGTCTCCAGAAGCCGCTGCCCCAGAAAACCGGAATTGGGGGAAATAATCAATTCCAATACAATCGGCTCTTCCTTGCCTACGCCGAAAGACAACCCTTTTTCCGATTGGGGCAACTGCACGTCTTCATGATGAAGGATGGCCACCAAATCGTTCAGAGACCCTTTGATCAGCAGGAGGTCGTCGGCGGATATGGTAACCTCATCCCGGGCGGGCTGATAGATATGGGAATAACGGATTACTTCAAGAATGTCGACGTCCGGATAGGTCGCTGCAAACATCGCCATTGGATCGGCCCCGATCAAACGGCTGCCTCGCGGTATCTTGAGTTCCGCCATATATCGGCGGTGATTGCCGTCCTGAATTTGGCAAATGGGATTGAGCGACGATGGCATCAGTCGCGGCGCCGCAACAATCAGGAGACCGATACCCATAAGGGCGATGGGAACGCCGATCACCGCCATTTCGAACATTCCCAGCGCGCCATAGCCGGCGGAAAGGCTCAAATCACTGATGATAATGTTGGTGGATGTACCGATCAGAGAACAAGAGCCGCCCAGAATGGAGGCATAGGAAACCGGCAGGAGAAACTTGGAAGGACTCAGGCCGTATTCACAACACATGGTCATCACCGCGGGAATAAACAGGATCACGATGGGGGTATTGTTGATAAACGCCGATGCGAACGCCACCGTTCCCAAAATAATGACCAATGCCGTCCTGAGGTTTCCCTGTCCGAGCCGGACCATCTGCCGGCCGATGACCTCGACCGCACCCGTGCGGATCATCCCCTTGCTGACAACGAACATGGCGCCGACCGTAACGACGGCGGGATGTGCAAGGCCAGCGACCGCTTCCCGGGGGGAGAGAAGTCGACACAGAACCAGCATGACCATCATGCCCAGGGAGGTCAAAGGAACCGGTATCGTTTCCGAAACCAACAGATAGATCGCCAGAAGAAAAATCGTTGAAATGATCCAGATGTCCATGCAGGATTCCCGTCGTTCTTGAATGTCCCGGTTCTCTCTTTTTTACCTGCCGCAAAAATATTTGCAACCATAATCCATTCACTTTCAATAATCCGGTCTTATTGTGTATCGAGAGTGCCAGTGAAACCAACCTGTTCTCCGAGCCGCCAACGGTTGTTCGCCGTGGAACCGCTCCGAGAACGGTTTTCAAGGGAAATCCGGAGGAGGTTGCATATGAAAGACATTCATCTGCTGTTCGTCTATATGGTAATGGCCGTCATGGCCTGGTTGCGAATCGCCTGCCTGCGCTCCGGAACCCGGGAACCCCTGAAAACGGACACCTTGGATTCCATGACTTCTGACCCGAACGTTGGGAAAGCCGTCTTTGCCGGTGGTTGCTTTTGGTGTGTTGAAGCGGATTTTCGGAAAGTCAATGGCGTCGTGAAAGTGATCAGCGGGTATGCCGGCGGGCCCGGACCCGCGCCTTCCTACGAACAGGTATCCAGCGGCCGGAGCGGCCATCTGGAAGCCGTGGAAGTGCACTATGATCCCCGAAAGGTGCGTTACGAGGATTTGCTGAGCGTATTTTTTCGCCACATCGACCCCACGGATCCGGGTGGGCAGTTCGTGGATCGCGGTGACCAATATCGCACCGCCGTTTTCTATACCGATGCAGCCCAACAGACAGCAGCGGAAAACGCCAAAACAAAGCTGGAACAGTCCGGTCGTTTTCACCGGCCGATCGTGACCGAAATCCGGCCTCTGGACATTTTTTACCCGGCGGAGGAGTACCATCAGGACTTTTACCGGCGGCATCCGGACCACTACCATCGTTATCGAAACGGCACCGGACGGGATGATTTTCTTCTGAATATCTGGGGGATCGATCCCATGGGAAAAAGCGTCGTGAAAGACGATAACCGGTATCCCAGACCGGCCGACAGCGTCCTGCAAACGCGCCTGACCCCCTTGCAGTATCAGGTCACCCAGCAGGAAGGTACGGAACCGCCCTTCCAAAACAGCTATTGGAACAACAACGCCCCGGGTATCTATGTGGATATCGTCTCCGGTGAACCCCTGTTCAGTTCCCGTGACAAATATGACTCCGGAACCGGCTGGCCGAGCTTTCGCAAAGCCCTTGAACCGAACCATATCGTCGAAAAAACAGACGACCGAATGGGGATGAATCGGACCGAAGTTCGCAGCCGTCACGGTGATTCTCACTTGGGACATGTATTCCCGGACGGTCCGCCGCCCACGGGCCTGCGGTACTGTATAAACTCGGCGGCCTTGCGCTTCATACCGAAGGATAACCTGGAGCAGGAAGGCTATGGTGAATATTGTGATCTTTTTTCAGGCAGGTAGTGACCACCCCACGGGAAAAGTGACCGCCCGCTGCACTCACGGACGCAAAGAACCGCCAAGAACACGAAGGACAATATGAAGTAACGGAGCGAGGGCTTTGGCTAATGCCCGCTGCAGCCGCAGTCGCAGCCGCAGGCGACTGAATCGGCCAGCGCTCTGACAACTTCCCGATCATCGGCATCGGATACGTCCACAATTCTGGTTTTCAGATGAAGGACATCTACGGTTCTCGGCAGTTCGGAAAAGGCGGAAAGGAGGTGGCCGAAAAACGGCATCATCTGATTCCGATGAATGACAAAAATCTGTTCATCGCCCACCGGTTTCCCTTCCAGCGCAGACTCGATCGGCGACAATCCATGGGAACCCGCGCCGAAAATGAGGGACACCCCGATCGGTCTGGACACAAGGTCCATGGATTCCGACGTGCTCCCTGCGGTGATTTCCAATGAGATTTTTTTTAAATGCCCCACGCTCGGTTTGCCGATCGCCATATTGTATTTCCTTTCCAGAAACTGTTCCGAAGACTTGGGAAAGTCATTCTTCCCGTACTGTTTATACCGCTAACCATAAACACCGATACCGGGACAGGCAATGGCCCGGATGTTTTTTTCAACCCCTGGCAATGCCCATCCCCGTTTCAGATGTGGAATATTAGAAACCATGGCGCTTCATGATGTTGGCCAATGAACCGTCCGCTTTTATTTGCGCCAGTCCGTCATTAAAGGCCTGAATGATTTTTGCATGATTTGGATTTTTCTTTGAAATACAAAGATATAAATCTTTTTCTTCAAGAACAGGATCAACAAATTCCATACTCCCGATCTTATCGGGCATTTCCTGCTGCAACAGATGGATGCCGACATATTTATCAGCGACGATCAAATCCAACCGTTTTGCCAGTAATTTTCTGATGTTGGTTATATCATCCTTGGCTTCTTCTTTGTTCAGGAAGGCAGCGGCGTCGAAGTCCGCCGTGTTGACATAGCCGCGAACGACTCCGATTTTATACGGTTTCAGATCCTCCAACTTGGTGTAGGAAATCACTTCACCCTTGCGCTTGAAAAAGCCGAGGGGGCCGCCGGCAAAAGGCGCCGATAAAATGAAATCCTTCTTCAGGTCTTCGGAAAAATACTCCGGGAAATAACCGTCCGACTCCCCTTTCTGGGCTTCATACGTTACGCGCGCCCAGGGTTTGAATTGGAAGTTGGCAGTGTATCCTGATCGTTTAAACGCTTCCCGAACCACTTCGGCCACCCAACCCTGGTTTTCCATTTTCTGGCCGATGTAGGGTTCCCAATCCAGGGTCCCCAGGGTGATACTCTGTTCGCCGAAAACCGGCGCAATCATCATGATCAACGCCAAGAATACAACCAAACCGATGGAACGATTCATCTTCATCTCGATCCTCCTGCTTTTCCAATAAAGGGTTCACATGATCCACACGCCTTGCCGAATGTTGATATCTATGAATGGAAAGTGATAATAAAGGTATGCAATTGATGGTTGCATGGATGTCAAAATCAATGAAGTACTCTTCAAACGGATGAAATCATTATACACGCGGAATCAACAAAATCAAGCTGAAACGTCACTTTCCCCCTGTATTTCGATGTGCTTATCGTAACCGGAACACAGGATGAAATGGAAAAGGCCCGTTCGGCATGCGACCGGGCCTTTTGGGGAGACAGCTGTTTCAGGGTGCCAGACATTGCAGTGCCTTGACCGCCACATCCGCTTTGGTAACCAACTCTTTGTGGTCATAACTCCAAAACCGGGAAGGTGCCCTGAACCCAGCTCGGTTTCAGATTGTCCACGGCTGCATCGGCACCGATGAAGAAATCAATCCAGTCTCCCTGATAGGCCAGCGGCGATCCCTTATGCGGTGTTCCCAGAGTGAATAGTCCCGCAACCGCATTGGGATTGTTGTAAATATACCGCCGGGATGCCAGCCCCCCCATGCTGGCCGATGATCCTCACCATAGGCCCTCCTCACCGGTTTATTCTCTATTGAACAGTGTATCCACCGGGAAGGCGCAATTGGGAGAACGGGAGATTGTCGGGAGGATAATCCTATTTCCGGAATAGGAAAAAGATAAGGGCACAATCCATAAGGGATTGCGCCCTTTTTTATCGGCAGGCGGTTATGCGGACCGCGGCTGACGGAATTAGTCGATCTTGATCACCATCATCCCCATTCTGGGCCGCTTGATCAGGAAGAAGATGCCTTTCTTTTCGTCCGCCTTTCTAATTTCCTTTCGGAATTCTTCCACGGTTTTTACGGATTTCCGGTTGACTTCCGTAACCAGATCGCCCTGTTGAACGCCGCTCTTATCCGCAGAGCTGTCGGGTTTTACACCCACCACGAGAATCCCTTTGTCATCCGGCGAATGACCGAATCTGCGGGCGTTCTCCGGCGTCAGCTCCATCACGTTGAGACCCAACTCTTCGCTGTCTCCTCCAGGAGTCCGTTGGGCCAGCGATTCCTCGTCTTTTCGTTTGGCGACGGTGACGGTGAATTCTTTTTTCTTGCCGTCCCGAAGAACGGTGACCTTCACTTTTTCACCCACGGCGATACCGGCCACGGTGGAAGACAATTCTCGACCGGTGGAAACCGGTTTCCCGTTGATTTCGATGATCACATCCTGAATCTTGAGTCCGGCCTTATCCGCCGGATCCCCTTCAAACACCTGGGTAACCAGGACGCCTTTCTGGTCTTTGATCCCGTAGTATTCAGACAATTCATCCGTAAGATCCTGAATCCCGACCCCCATCCATCCCCTTGTCACGGAACCGCTTTCCTTGAGCTGGGTGATGACGGTACGCGCCATATTGATGGGGATGGCGAAGCCGATTCCATGCCCTTGGGGGATGATCGCGGTATTGATGCCGATCACTTCTCCTTCCAAATTGAGTAGCGGACCGCCGCTGTTTCCCGGGTTGATGGAGGCATCCGTCTGAATGAAATCATCATAGGGACCGGAACCGATGGTCCTTCCCTTGGCGCTGACGATACCCGCGGTAACGGTCTGCTCCAGACCGAAAGGACATCCGATGGCCACCACCCAACTGCCGACCTTGAGGGCGTCGGAATCCCCCATTTTCAGGGGAGTCAACTCGACGGCGTTCTCAATTTTAATCAACGCCAGATCGGTATTGGGGTCGCGGCCCACGATTTTGGCGGCATACTCTTTCTCATTGCCGAGCCGCACCATGATTTCATCGGCATCCTCCACGACGTGGTTATTGGTGACGATATACCCATCCCGGTCGATGATAAAACCCGAACCGAGACTGCGCTGTTTAAAATCCCGGGGCGCTCCCTGGGAAAAAGGGCCGAAAAAGTCGCCGAACGGATTTTTGTCGCCGAAGGGACTTTTGTCGCCGAAGGGGCTCTGGAAGAAATGACGAAATACCGGGCCGCCGCCCTTGATGGTTTTGACGGTTCGAATGTTGACCACGCCCGGCTGGGCCTGGGTGGCAAGCTCGTTGAAATTCATGGGGATGAAACCGCCGCCGGCCGCTTCAACGCCCGTGCTTCTGGTCAGTTCACATCCCCAGATAAAGACCGCCATGGCGATGACGGTCAGCCACACAGTGGGCTTGTTCCATTTTGAAGTGTTCATGCTTCCTCCTTGACTGATTGGATCGCTTATTTGCTTTTCTGAAACGCCAATGGTTCCGAATTTTCACTGCACCAACTATAATCCTGCAGGATGACGACAAGATGACGCGAACATGACCAAAATGTTATCTTCGCGGTTCATCAGGGAATAACCGCCGTCTCAACGGACTTTTTCCCCGGCAACCGGACAAGGAAGCGACTCCCCTGTCCCGGAACGGTTTCAACCAGAATATCTCCCCCATGGGCCCGTGCGACGACACGGGCGAAACTGAGCCCAAGACCGGTCCCGGATTCGGACCGACTCGGATCGGCGCGGTAAAAGCGTTCGAAAATGTGGGGCAAATCTTGGTCCGAAATCCCCATACCGGTATCCATGACGGAAAGGAGGATCCCCTTCTCCGGACCGGCTTGCAATCGGACGATCACTTTTCCACCGGCCGGGGTATACTTGATGGCGTTATCGATCAGGTTGGCGACCATGCGTTGGAGCAATCGCATGTCTCCTTCGAAATTCACGGACTGGAGGAACTCGCAGGTGAGGAAAAGCCCTTTGTCTTCGGCAAGGGTTTGAAACAACTCGCAGGCATTGCCGACTAAGGCGGAGAGGTCCATGGGTTGCCGCTTCAACGAAAAGGCGCCGGCTTCGGTTCGGGAAATCAGCAGCATGGTGTTGATCATTTCCAGCAGACGGTCACACTCCTCGATGGTGCTGGCGGCCATGAGCTCGTATTCCGTCATGGCGCCCCCCGAGGTGATGGTGACTTCGGCCAAGCCACGAATCCGGGTGATCGGGCTTCTCAGGTCATGGGCGATGTTGTCGCTCATTTCCTTGATGCCGGTCACGAGGGTTTGAATCCGATCCAGCATTTGATTGAAGGTCAGGGCCAGTTGATCGATTTCATTTTCCTCATTTCCCACCGGCACCCGCTCTTCCATGCTGCCGGCTGAAATTCGCTGGGCCGTTCGGCTTACCCGCTCCACACCCACCAATGCCCTGCGGGCCAGAAACCAACCGATGAGAACAGCGAAAACAAATAGACTGGCCATGGTCAGCATGAATATCTTGCGAAATACGTTGATGACCTGATCGTACGGTTCCATGGAACGGCCCAGTTGAACGATAATGCCCGGACCGATGACGGCATAGAGCAGACGAACATTCAGGTCTTGCCCGTTGATATGCACATCTTCATAAACAGGCCGCCCATTGGCCAGTAGTTGCCGGACGGCTTCGCGGCCGATATCGATCCCGCGCCAATGGGTGATGTTGGAAGAGGAAAAGACGGTGCCGTCGGGATATAGGAATCGGAAAAAAATCTTTTTTTCACCGGCGGCCTGGGATTCAATAATGGCCTGACGTCGCACCGAATCCATGCCCTGCAGCCGGTAAATGGAAGAAATGGTCTGAACCGAACTCAACAGATCCTGGTCGGTCTGGTTTTTGATGACCAGGGTGATCAGGATGTAAAAAAAGAAAAAAGCCACGCAGGAAGAAACCATGAATAGACTAGCATACCAGAGTGTCAATCGAAACGCCAGTGTATGCCGAAGGCTAAGCAGTCGTTGTCTTAAGGACATAGCCTACTCCACGCACCGTATGTATCAGCTTGACGGGAAAGCCTTTATCGATTTTCTCCCGCAGCTTGTAGATCCGCGATTCCACCACGTTCGTTCCCGGGTCGAAATAATAGTCCCACACATGCTCCATGATCATGGTTTTCGAGACCACACGTCCGGGGTTGCGCATCAAATATTCCAGAAGTGAAAACTCCAGCGGCTGCAGTTCGATTTTCTGGTCGCCCCGGAATACGTCACGGGTGATCAGGTTCATGGTCACATCGGCAACGGAGAGCTGTGTGGGCTCCGTGACGCCGCTGCTGCGCCGGATCAAGGCCTGCACACGGGCAAGGAGTTCTGTAAAGGCGAAGGGCTTGGTGAGGTAATCGTCCCCGCCCGTCTGCAATCCTTTTACCCGGTCTTCCACCAATCCCTTGGCGCTTAAGATAATCACCGGTGTTGTAATCTTTGCACTGCGCATTCCGGCAATCAGACGGAGACCGTCCATTTTCGGCAGCATGATATCAATAATGGCGGCATCGTAGGATTCGGTCAACGCCAGGTTCAACCCTTCGTCGCCCTCCATAACATGATCCACGGCAAACCCTTCGGCCCTGAATCCCTTGGTGACGAATGCGGCAATCTTCTGATCATCTTCCACCAGAAGCAGTCTCATGGGATTTCACTTTCCACTTTTGTCGTTTACGATAGTTGCATAAGGTCTGATGTGTTGTGATCATGGGGATATATACAACCCGTCCGGGCGATCGTGCAAGAGGCAATCGAACCCGATCGCCATTTCTCCCATGGGCAGCCCGACGGGATCATTTCTTCCGATACACGGGCGGATGATGGGGGAGCCGGGCTGGCGCAATCAATTCGCAGTGTTCTCCGTTTTTAACGGCGATTGATATTGGTCGACTCCCGCCAAACCCGATAGAAAACCTGAAAGGAACGAATTGAGTCG
The DNA here is from genome assembly GCA_041740615.1 of Desulfobacterales bacterium. Classification (GTDB taxonomy): domain Bacteria; phylum Desulfobacterota; class Desulfobacteria; order Desulfobacterales; family SURF-7; genus DYJD01. The sequence goes on along the minus strand of JBGSLR010000012.1, from coordinate 54,290 downwards.
ATAGCCATTCCAATACCGATGCCGGCGTCGGGTGAACGGGTCTTCGGGACACGGGGCGTGAGAGGGATGACCGGGAAAACCATTTCCCGCCAATCAACCCGTGGGGCTATTTGCCGAACGATTCAAGCAACTGAGTAATTTCGTTGATATGAAACGGTTTGTTAATGTAGGCATCCGCTCCCATGGCCCGGGCAGCTGTTTCATTGGTCGGATCACCGGACATCAGGATACAGGTTTTATTGGGATATTTCTGCTTGATGCGGGTCAACAGTTCCAGACCGTTCATTTCCGGCATGTTGATATCGGAAAGAATGATATCGATATTGTTTTTCATTTCAAGATACGACAGCGCCGCCCGACCATTTTCAAAGGAAAGGACATTGCTGCTTGTCTGATGGGTCAGCAGGGTTTGCGCCATGGATCTGAATTGAACATCATCATCAACAACCATGATTTTCGAATGTACGCTTTTCATGACGAGTTTCCATTTTGAGATTTACGACCAGCCTTACCATTACGCGTCTATTCGACCGCGCAGTCGGTTCCCCGACCGCAGGACGGACCATCATTATGAACAGTGGGAATACATCAACCGTATCTCAGGGATTACCATATTAGCCCAACACGGACACGAAGCGGAACATCAGCAAACAATCGGGAAAAGCAGCCATAGGTGGATGGGCGTTCACCATACAGGGAGATGTCGGTATTACATTGAAGAGGGTTATTAAACCAATCGGGCCCATTCGTCAATACAGAATATTCTTCATTTTTACGACATATCCCTTCGGAGCCATCATATGGTGTTTCCTTTCCGACCGTTATGGAGTTATGAACATTTTATCAACAGGACCGTCCCTGCCGGATTGATGCCAGCATATCTTGACAGGGGCTTCTTCTTTACATATGTTTTTGGAACAAATGCGCACGCAACCATACGATTGATCATATCCCTATCCATCAACCGGATTTTTCAGGATGAAAAGAGGACCTGAACCATGACGTCGAACCATCCACACAGCGAACAGGAAATCGAACAAGAATTGAAAAAGGTGTTTCGCGAATTACCCAAAGAAATACCGATTATTTTATTTACCCAGACCGGGAAAAATGACGTCTTCAGTGACGCGGCCCGCCAGGGTATCCGATTTTTCCGTCAACTGACCGATAAAATTGTCTTGAAAGAGTTCAACCTGGGACATGAGCTGGCCCGAAAATACAACGTCACCCACGCCCCCACCATCCTCTTCGATCCGGATCAATACGCCATACGATGGCTGGGCGCCCCCGTCGGTGAAGAAGGAAGAATCTTCATGGAGGCGCTACTGTTGATCGGATTCGGTCGCAGCAACCTCAGCCCGCAAGCGGAGGCCGTTTTACAGCGGATAAAGGCGCCGCGGAATGTCAAGGTGTTCGTCAGTCCGACCTGCCCCTATTGCCCCCAGCAGGCCGTGAACGCATTGAAAGCGGCAGTGGCAAAACCGGGGCTGGTGGCGGTTGAACTTATCGATATTCAGGCCAATCCGGATCTGGCGGAACAATATGCGGCCCATTCGGTACCCCAGACCTATGCCGATGACATACTCATTGCCCAGGGAGCGCAAACGGAAGAGCTGTTCGTATCCTCCCTCGAAAAAATGACCCAGCAAACCATTTTTATTCCGGAAAACGACGCCGAGGAGGTCGAAACGGACCTGGTGATCGTGGGCGGGGGGCCGGCCGGGCTTGCGGCCGGTATTTACGCGGCACGCAGCGGATTGAAATCGGTCGTCGTGGAAAAAGGCGTTCTCGGCGGCCAGGTGGCCACCACACCGATCGTAGAAAATTATCCTGGTTTGAAACAGGTGGGCGGGAAGACCCTGGTGGACATCATGGTCACCCACGCATTGGAATACGTTCAGATTTTTCCAGGCGAGGAAGTCATGGAGGTGACCCCCGGCACTCCCATCATCGTTCAAACCAGTCGCCGTAAATTCAAAACCAAAACCCTGTTGCTGGCCACCGGCGCCACCCATCGCCATCTCGGCGTTCCGGGAGAATCCCGGCTGTCGGGTCACGGCGTCAGCTACTGCAGTACCTGTGACGGCCCCCTTTTCGCCGGACGCAAAGTCCTGATGGTGGGCGGCGGCAACAGCGCCGTCACCGAAGCCCTCCATTTAAAAAATATCGGTGCGGATGTCACTCTGATTCATCGAGGCGACAGTCTCAAAGCCCAGGAAGTACTCAGCCGGCAATTGTCCCAAAACCATATCCCGATTCTGTTCAACACGGAAATCAAGGAAATCCGCGGCAAGCACGAGGTGGAGAAGGTCCTGCTCCACAACGGCAAAACCGGCAAGGACAGCACCCTCTCCGTCAGCGGCGTCTTTATCGCCATCGGATACCTGCCGGCCACGGAATTGGCCCGCAAGATCGGCCTGAAACTGACGGATGAGGGCTACATCGTCAATGAACAGTATCGAACGAATATTCCCGGGATTTACGCCGCCGGAGACGTGGTCGGCGGATTCAAACAGATCGTCACCGCTTCCGGACACGGGGCCGGCGCCGCCATGACCATTTTCGAGGACATTATCAATCCGTTCTGGAAACAGGACGGGAATGTTGAATAGTGAATGGTAAATGGTTGATGGTTAGAGATGGAACTTATGGTTACCTCATGTGGTTTTCCATGATGAATCCGTTTCGTCCGAAACGGATTCATCTGCTTGTCCCGATTTCATCCAAATAAACGCTTCTTCCCTCCAGCATCAAGCATCCAATATCCGGACTACCCCGCGTGGTTTCTCTCGTCGACGCACGCCTTCCAATTTCATCATTGACGAACCCTTATTTGTTATTTTTAGTTATTTTATGTAATTTATAATCATTTTTACATTCGGTATCGAATTACATATTGACTTATTCCGATTATTTCACCTATTTTCCAACCTTACGTTCCTCTTTCGAAGCAGGTTGATCATGAAGATATTTTTTCCCGCATTTTTTCGATTGTTTCTCCTGGTTTTCTGGGTCCTCCCGTCCTCCGCTGCGGCGGAACGAATTTTTTTCGCCGGCTATAATGGTGGATTTTATATCCAGTCGGAAGAAGAAGGCGGTATGGCGTTGCGACTGGGCGGGTCCTTTTACGCGGATTACCGTCGGTATCTGGAAAGAGAACGAACGGACAACCGCTTCGATATCCGACAGTCCCGGCTGATTTTCAGGGGAAAATTGACGCGCTGGTTTCGCTTCGGCATGGAATACGAATTCCAAGGCAATGAAACCGACAACCTTGTCGACGCCTATGGAGAGGTTGTGTACGCCCCCCATGCACTGCGCTTCGGCCAGTTCAAGGAACCCTTTGGGCTTGAATGGCAAACATCCGATAAGGCGGTCTATTTTGCAGAACGAAGCATGGGAAACGCCTTGCGGCCCGGTCGGGATATCGGCCTGATGGCGCACGGTGGTTTATGGCAAAACAGCTTCCAATATGCAGTTGGCATTTTCAACGGCAGCGGCGACGATGGATCAACCGCCGTTCGTCGTAAGGATGATCCGGAATTGGCTTTCCGTCTCGTTCTCCAGCCCTTTCGCCAGATGAACGCTCCCTGGATGGAGAGTCTCCAACTGGGGTGTGCCGCCTCATACGCCAACATCGATGTCAGTCAGGTGGATTTGAAAGTCAAAAGCACCGGCATGGTTGGAATCGCCCGCAATCTGTATGTTCTTTCCGCCAATACCAAATTCGGTGTCCTGCAGGATGCCGAATCCCGCGACCGGATCGCCGTCGAAACCGCCTGGGCATATGAATCCGTCGCGATCCAGGGGGAATATACAAAGCTTGCCTATCGGAAACTAAAACCCTCGGGAAATCCGGCCCGGGACGCTTCCTTTTCCGCCTGGTACGGAAGCCTCCTGTGGTGCCTGACAGGGGAACATCCGGTCTATAGCGACGGCGTCCTGCAACCGATCCATCCGAATACCAACTTCAATCCCGAGGAAAATACCTACGGCGCCCTGCTGCTCGCCGCCCGTTTCGAACATTTTGCCGGCGATGAGAACTGGATAACGCCGGATACCTATGTCTCGGTCAAAACCGCGGACAGCCTCAGCCTGGCCGGAAATTGGATCCTGTACCCCATGGTGCGCGTGATCTGCGACTTTACCGTCACCAAACTGTCCGATCCCATCCGCATGCAGGTCCATCCCGATGGAAAAATCGACTATATCGACAAGGAGAATGTCTTGACCTTGCGGTTTGCCATGGAATTTTAGCGTCGTTTTACGGCAACGAACCATATTCTTATTGTAGGAGGTGAAAATGAAAATCACGCGCATGTTTACCTGGATACCATTCTGGTGTGTTTGCAGCCTGCTGTTCCTGATCAACGCCACCGCATACGGCGCCTACCACCACGAAGGCGAAAAGGACGCCGGTAAATTTTTAGAAGCCTATCCGGCCATCACCGGAACCAAACTAGACCATTGCGCCTTATGTCACAGCGGTGGAGAATACACGGACAGCAAAGGCAAGCCGGTGAAACTGGGCAGTTGTCAGTGGTGCCACTACTCCTATGGATATAACGGCGCCGGCAATATCTCGGACACCATCAATTCCTACGGCGCTGCTTATAAAGCCGCCGGTCGCACCACTGACGCGGTCCGGTCCATCGATGGGGCCGACGCGGACAACGACGGATATACCAACCAGGCTGAAATTGCGGCCAAAACGTTTCCGGGCGATTCGACGGATCATCCGGGATTGGTGCCGGCGCCATACCGAATCTATACCCGCAAACAACTGGAAGGAATGAACCAGCACAAGCAATTCATGCTCATGAACACCTCGCGCTCCGGTGATTCATACGACGAGTACAGCGGCGTTCCCATGAAAACCCTGCTGGACGACGCCGGGATCAGCAGTGCGGCCACCAATATCACCGTATACGCACCGGATGGATGGTCCCAATACCATCCCCTGGAATACGAAGCGGCCGCTGAAATGTATCATGTCTATGGCAATATGCCCGATCAGGACTACCAGTATCCGCCGGCCGTGTACGCCTACGACCTGCAAGCCGATGTGAAAGAGAACCCAACGGATGGATGGTGCGACTACAGCGCGCCGTCCTGCGCCGGGCGCACCAACGGCGATCCGATACCGGTAACGGACGGCCTCAAAGCCATTCTGGCCGTCAAACACGACGGGGCTTATCTCACCCCGGGCGTGTTGACCCAGGAAAACAAACTGGATGGAGAAGGCCCCTTTCGGGTGGTCGTTCCCCAGAAATCACCCGCTCCGCCTGACCAATCCAGCAAAGCGAGTAACCAGGACGTCACCTGGCCCTACAATTACGACTGGGACCACAATGCCGGGGCTTGCAGCCGCAGCGCCACCATCATCAAGGTCTCGCCCCTGCCCGAAGGGACCACCGACATCAATGTTCTGGAAGCCGGATGGAGTTATGTGGACCAGAATAAAATCATCGTTTACGGCGCCCTGGACAGCATCGATTCCAATGCCAACGGTATTCTGGACAGCGAAGAAAAAGGCGCCGCCAACGCCGATTACGACAACGACGGCACGAATGACTATGCGGACCGGGATACGGCCCGATTCCGACACGCCAACGGCAATGAGCACATCCTGATGCATGCCTCCCAAGGGTATTTCGCCGACGTGCAGTGTGTGGGGGATGATGATTCCAGCGTTTCCCAAAACGGCAAACCTGCGGTGACATTCCCCTTCGGGGTTGTCTCCTTCCGCATAACCGATATCTCGCCGGGCAGCACGGTGACGGTTGAATTGGTCATGCCGTCCAACGTCGCCACCAACAGCAGATACTACAAGTACGACAGCGCCAATGGTTGGCGGCAGATTTCCTTCGGCAGCAATGACGGAGATGCGATCATTACCCTGCAACTCACCGACGGAGATACCGCCACGGACGCCGACGGCCTGGCCAACGGCGTCATCGTCGACCCAGGCGCCCTGACGGTGCCCGCCAATTCGAGCAGTTCGGAAAATGATTCCAGCAGTTGCTTCGTCTCCACCCTGTTATTTTAAATCGGACCGCTCCATTCCCCCTTTCATGCATTGCGTGAAAGGGGGAATGCCCCCCCGCGATGTTCCTCCACGGACACGTGTTCGTTTCGATCCTGCAGACAACTGACGGCATCCAAGGCGCATGGGGTGTGCGTTCCAAGATGGGTGTTGTTTCGCTGTTGACATTTAAGGTTATTTCTGGTTCTTTATCGTTATTTTTTTCAGATATATCCTGATCGATACAGCGAGAGTTCCCCTTGTACGAGAATTCCGGAGGATCTGCAATATGATGAAAAACATGCTTTCCACCAAGGATGTCGCCCGGTTTTTGGGGGTCAATGAAAAAATGGTGTACACCCTGGTTGCGGAAAAAGGATTGCCGGCCTCCAAAGTGACCGGTAAATGGCTGTTCCCCCAACACCTGGTGGAACAATGGGTCGAAAACCACACCATGAATTACCCGGAACCTTCCAAGGCCATCCCATCCTCGGAGGCCCTGCTCATTCTTGCCGGAAGCAACGATCCCCTGCTCGAAAAAACCATCGCCCTCTTCAACAACCGCTTTCCCGACCATATCATCGCTTTCGCCAACATCGGCAGTATGGGCGGGCTGCGAGCCTTGCGTCGGAACGTCTGCCATATGGCCGCCAGTCATCTGCTCCAGGAAAATGAGTCCGAATATAATTTCGATTTCGCCCGGCAGACCCTTGAAAAAATGCCGGTGGTGGTCAATTTCTGCCGCAGGGAACAAGGGGTGCTGACGGAAAAAAACAACCCCCGGAAGATTCATTCCATCAAGGATCTGGGAAAACCCGGCATCCGCATTGTAAACCGCTCCCTGCAGACCGGCACGCGTCTCTTGTTTGACCGCGAACTGAAAAAGGCGGGCCTCGCCGGCGAAAAAATAGAAGGATATGGTCGCGAAGTCAATCGCCACCTGGATGTGGGCCTTGAAATCGTTGCCGGGCGGGCCCATGCCGGTCCCGCCATCCGCCCGGTGGCCTCTATTCTCGACCTTGGCTTCATCCCCTTGCGCCTGGAGCGATATGACCTCCTGATCACCAAGGAGCGGTTCTTCGATCCCGCCGTTCAATCCTTCCTGAGTCTGCTTCATGACCCGACCTTTCGGGAAATGGCAAGGGAATATCAGGGGTATGATCTCGGTATTTCCGGACGCATGCTCTTTCCGGCCGATGAGGTCCTGAAAGCCAAAAACGGAAAACCTGTTTTATAACCATCAACGGAAACGGAGAACAACATGAATCAAACCCGTATGAAACGAATTGTTTGTCTGATCCTTATCTCGCTGCTGCTCCCCCTATCCGCCGGCGCGGTCGGTCCCAAAACGCTTCTGATGGCCACCACCACCAGCACTGATAACACCGGCTTGCTGGATTATCTCTCTCCCCTGTATACCAAAGCCACCGGCGTCGAACTCAAATGGACCGCCGTGGGAACCGGCAAAGCCCTGGCCCTGGGTCAAAACTGCGACGTCGATGTCCTGTTGGTGCATGACCCGAACGCGGAAAAGGAATATATGGCCAAGGGGTTCGGTGTCAACCGGCGGGAAATCATGTACAACGATTTCGTCCTCATCGGCCCGGCAGCCGATTCCGCCACCATCCGGGGCAAAAGCGCCGCCGAGGCGATGCAAGCCATCAAAGCCAAAGGCGCCGTCTTTGCCAGCCGGGGGGATGAATCCGGAACCCACGCCATGGAAAAATTATTGTGGGAAAGCGCGATCCAAGCCGTTCCGGATCGGGAAAGCTGGTATGTCCAAACCGGCCAGGGGATGCTGGCCACCATCAATGTCGCGGAAGAACGCCAGGGCTATACCCTGACCGATCGGGGAACCTATATCAAATACGAAGACACCAAAGGCGGAGACCCGCGTCTGAAAATCCTGGTGGAAGGCGATGCGATGCTGCAAAACCAGTATAGCGTGATCGCCGTCAATCCGAAAAAATGCCCCAACAGCCGATACGAAATGGCTATGGAATTGTCGGAATGGCTGGCCGGAGCGGAAGGACAAAAAGCCATCGCCGATTTCAAATTGATCGGGAAACCGCTGTTTACCCCCAACGCGAAATAGGCATGGTGTAACTTCATGGATTTTATCCTCACCGGTCTTCAAACCGCGATTCTATTGCTGCTGCAAGGTGACGCCCAGACCTATTCGGCCATCGCGGCCACCTTGCAGGTGACCGGTTATTCCATGTCCATCAGCCTCTCGGTGGGTATCCCGACGGGTTTCGTTCTGGGGTATTTTGATTTTCGGGGAAAACGCCAGCTCCGCTTCATCGTGGATACCCTGATGGCCCTGCCGACTGTTTTTATCGGCCTCCTGGTGTATGCGCTCTTATCCAACAGGGGGCCCCTGGGACAGCTGGGTCTGCTTTTCACCCGACCCGGGATTGCCATGGGCCAGTCGATTCTGGCGCTTCCCATTGTGATTGCCCTGAGCGCTACGGCGGTTGAAGCCATGGATCGGCAGCTTCGGCCGGCCCTGATTTCGCTGGGCGCCAACCGACGCCAGTTGCTCTTTGGTATTCTATGGGAAGTCCGCTTCGGCATCCTGGTCGCCGCCGTCAACGCTTATGGCAGAGTCATGACCGAGGTGGGGATCTCCATGATGGTGGGCGGCAATATCAAATGGCACACCCGCACCATCACGACGGCCATCGCCCTGGAAACCAACAAGGGACTTTTCAGCATGGGGATAGCGCTGGGCCTGGTGCTGCTCTTGATCGCCTTCGGCGTCAATCTGTCCTTGTCGTTTTTACGAAAGAAATAGGAGAAGGCCGGATGGTTTCCTCCGGCCTTCCCCAACGAAAACCCGGGAGTGAAACCCCATGATACCCGATCCGATTTTTGACATACGGAATGTACGACATTGCCATCAGGGTCAACCGGTGTTGGAAATGGATCATCTGGTGATTCAGCCGCAATCCATCATCGGTTTGATCGGCCCCAACGGAAGCGGAAAAACGACGCTCCTGAATTTACTCGCCGGTGTCGACACTCCCACCAGCGGCTGCATCCGATTCAAAGGCGGCATTCTGGCGCCGTTTGCAGACGCCACTCGTTTTCAGATCTCCCTGCTGCCCCAGGAACCCTACCTATTGAAACGCAAGGTGTATCACAATGTCGCCTATGGTCTGATGCTTCGGAAACAGTACCGAAATCAAGCCGTCAAGGTCTATGAGGCACTGGAACTGGTCGGCCTCGATTCGGAGGATTTCTGCTCCAGACCCTGGCATGCATTGTCGGGCGGAGAATCCCGGCGAGTTGCCCTGGCAGCGAGGCTGGTATTGCGGCCGGAGGTCCTCCTGTTGGACGAACCCACCGCCGGCGTCGACTCCGCCAGCATCCAGCGCATCAAGGAAGCGGTTCTGAGCGCCCGTGCGGAATGGGGTGCGACCATGATCATTGCCAGCCATGATTGGGAATGGCTGGAGCAGGTTTGTGACCATGTCCTTCATCTGTATAAGGGCCGTATATTGGGAGAAGGTCGCGTCAACATGCTTTTCGGTCCCTGGCGTTCGCGCGGGGACGGGTTGCATGAAAAACCGCTTCGCGATGGTCAGCTTTTCATTGTTTCCAGCCCCCCCAAACGGGATGCCTGCGCTCTGGTGGAGCACGGCGCATTGCAGGTACATGGCCTTCAGCCGGTGAACGCGGAAGGACGACATGTGTTGGAAGCCCTCATCCTCAACTTGACCCTGGAGAGGAGTTCCGGCTGTCTGCTTCTGTGGGCAACTGTTGGCAATCTCGACTTGTACGCCAGGATACCTCCACAGTCTCCCGGGCTCCATCTGCTGCCGGGAAAGACGGTCTGGTTGTCCTACGACCCGCAGACCGTAAAATGGTTATAACCTTCCTGCTGATTGACAACCCGGATCCACCCACGCTATAATATCCTGTCTTTTCTATATTTCCGCCCTAACACCGGTCTCCGGTGCAACGTTGGGAACTATCTCAACCTCCATGGGGTTTGCGATCCATGAAAATAATCGTGGTTGATCATGATGCGGAAAACAGAAAAAACCTGATCCGGGCGCTTGGCGCCAAAGGTCACGGAATGCTGGAAGCCGCCGATGGGAAAGAGGCCCTTGCGCTGCTGCCCCAAAAACCCGATGCCGTCATCGTTGCAGCAAATCCGGCGGATGCGGACGTCCTGACCCTCTGCCGGCAGGCTCGACATTCCGACCCATCCTCCTACGGGTATATCATTATCTTATCGAAATCCCCTGCAGCCAAGGATGCGATCCTATGGCTTGAATCCGGAGCAGATGTCATCATCGACGCACCGGCCGATCCAGATCGATTGGCGGCCCAATTGAAAGCCGGTCAGCGCCGGATGAATGGCAACCGACGACATTCACCCGCGAAAACGGTACATGAACCGGAGAGATTCACGAAGGCGGAAGACAGTACGGCAACGAAACCGGATCCGGAACCGGAAAAAAGGGCCGATTCCACCGATGCCGCCCCTCGAACGGTTGCCCGAAAGGAGGGCCTCACCATCAAGGACACCACCAAACAAGATCGGGTGCTGGCCAAAATCGCGTTGAGTCATAAAATCGTCACCAAAAAAGACCTGGCGGAAGCCTTTACCATTCAGCATCGGGAACAGAGAGCCGGCAGGAAAGCATCCCTGGATGTCATCCTTCGGGAACGCGGAATGGCGACCCAGGAACAGATCGATGACCTCCTTGTCGCCACCAAGCGGCGTCTGGGGAAACGCTTCGGCGCCATCGCGATTCAAAAAGGATTCGCCACCCAGGAACAGATCGTCCATGCGCTGAACGAACAGGCGGCGGAATACAAGCGTTTGCATTCCTGCAGACGTCTGGGGGATATTCTGGTGTCCCATTCCGTCATCACCAACGAACAGTGCGATCTGATCTGGCTCGAACAGGAAGCTGTCGAAGTACTGCCGGCCGAACCGGAGCGGACCGACGAGAATCAAACCGCCGCCCCTCTTCCGGAAAGCGAAGAAGACCGCGCTTTTTCCCTCACGATTTCAGCCGACAATATGAAAGCGCTGATCACCGTAAAAAGGGACGCCGCAGAGACACGGGGCGCCTTGAAGAAAATCAAAGCCCTCCTGGCCGAAAACGGGGTTCGTCACGGAATCCTCCCGGATGACCGCATCACCGAATTCCTGGAACACCCGGACGAGGAACATCGTTCTCTTGTGGCGGCGGAGGGCACCCCGCCCATCACCGGCACATGCGCTTCCATCCGATACTATTTTGAAACCGAGTATCTGAGCGCCGGAAAAATCAATGCAGAGGGCGACATTGATTACCGCGACCGAGGGGAACGGCCGCGGGTGGCCAAAGGGACCGTAGTCGCTGAAAAAATACCTGGGCAGGCAGGTCAAAGTGGCATGGATATTCTGGGGAATGCCATCCCCCCGCCGGAGTTGGAGGAGATTCCGCTTTTATGCGATGAAGGAGTCCTTCTGTCGGACAATGGTTTACAGATCATCGCGGCCATCGACGGCGAACCGAATCTCACAAAGTCCGGCAGAATTTCGGTTTTCGATGAATTGAATATCAATGGGGATGTGGACTTCAGCACCGGCAACATTCATTTTGCCGGCAATATCAACGTTAAGGGCGCTATCCGGGACGGCTTTCGCGTTACCGGCGGCAGCATTTCCGCCGGGGAGATATTCGGCGCCGAAATTGAAGCGGCCGGTGATGTGATGGTCGGCGGCGGAATCCTGGGCGCCAACATTCTCACCGAAGGTAACGTCACCGCCAAGTACATCGACCGCGCCAATATCAAATCCTTCGGCAGCGTCATCGTTCAAAAAGAAGTTCGAGATTCGAAAATCAGGGCCAGCGGCGAATTCAAAAGCGAAAGAGGCACCATCATTTCCTCTTATGTCGCCGCAAGGATCGGCGTTCAGACCAAAAACATCGGCACCGATGTTTCCGAAGCCTGCAAAATTCAGATCGGTGTCGATGAAAATGTTCGGAAAAGAATTCAAGCCTATGGTTTTCGCCACGCCGAGAAAACCGAAATACTGGAAAAGCTGCAATCCGAATACGAAAACAAAACCCGCGACATGGAGGAACTGCAGGGCCGCATCGCCGAACTGGCCCAAGTCCAGGATCGCTCCGATATCACCCGCCGTGATCTTTCCAGACAAATCGCCGAACTGAAAGATCAGGGCGAAACTGAAGAATTGAAGCGTATTCTCTTGGAATTACAACGCCTGGAAACCGCCTCCAAGGAAGCCGAAGAGCAGTTGAGCAACTGTTTTGTGAAACAGGAACAGATGGAGGCGGATGCCGCCCGTTCCATGTCGGAGATCGAAACCATTATTTCCGGTATCGAAGCCATCGGCAACGAAAAAAACGCCGTTCTGAAATGGGCGGAGAAAAACAAGGCCCAGGCTGTTTTACGGACGAGCGGGATCATCTGCTCGGGGACCAGAATTCACGGCCGCCGGGCCGCGATGATTGTAAAGGAAGACGTCAAAAACTGTAAAGCGACGGAAGTCAAAACCGATGAGCCCGGTGACAATTGGGAAATCGTGATAACGCGCGGCTGACAACAACCCATATCCCCTGTCCCCCTGTCCCCCTGTCCCCCTGTCCCCGGCTCCACCGGAATCTCGCGAAGGCGCGACATTTCCGGAAATAAAAAAGGAAGTCTCCATTCCGGACCTTCAACATCCAAGAGAAGGAAACTTCCCATGCATTTTTACGACAGACGGGGCCTACCGCAACGCCTCTTTGTTGAATGCCGAATTATTGATATCCATATTGTATTCAACCGTCTTGACTTTCAGTTCAGTGCTCCCCTTTCCATTGGCCAGGGACATGACCATGCGGTGAGCCGTGAGAACGTCGGAAACGGGTTTGATGTCGAAGTACTCGAGATATTTATGGAAGGTCCCTTTCTTGTAGAAATCGACCCGGACCACAAAAAAATCGGATTTGCGCACATATAAAATAGACTTGCTGTAGACGCGGTTTTGTTTCTTCACCGCTTCCACCTTGTAACAGTCGGTTCCGTTCAGCGTTTCATCACCGATATACGTATAATCAAATTCATCGATGTCCCGCGATGAAAGATCTTCATAATAGAAGTGGGAGTTCACAAAGGACTTGCCTTTGTCCGAAGAGGCGATCCGTTTGATTTTTCCCGAGGAAAGGCGCAGCCATTGATCGTCATCCCTGTTCTTGTGAGAATGGGTAAGCAGTTTGATCTTTGTCGGCCGGGTAAAAGCGATCAGGGTTTTGTCTTCACCGCTATCCTCTTTTTTCGATTTGATAGTAAATTCCTTTTCAACGACTTTTTGCCCTTGATGAATCAACATCAACACTTGGCTATCGGCGGTTTTCTCTTCCGGCAAGGCATCATTTTTCTCCATGATCTCCCTACCGGTAAGGGACCAGGCATTGGTCGAAAGAAACAGATAGAGGATGACGCCGAAAAATGGAAACAACCGTCTGAATGTCATGTCAGTTCTCCTTTACGATGGAATATACACAAATCTTGTTCCGCATTCGTTCTACGTATTTTCTTCTTCCAGTCCGAAAAAACGTCCCAGATCAACATAACGCCATATTCCCGTGATAACCGTTCTTTTTTCAAGATTGGCGTTGGTCACCTTCATGACGGATGGCAGGATCAGCATGGCGCCGATGGTCGTGGCCGTCATGGTGATGGACATGAGAACCCCGAAAAGAATCACCGGCTTGAAACTGGAGATGGTCAGCACGGAAAAACCGAGAACAAGGGCCAGGGAAGTATAGATAATGGCCTTGCCGGAGATCTGCAGGGTCCTGCGAATGGTCTCATCCGTGTCATATCCTTTTTGCCGGATATGTCGGTAAGTATTCAGGAAATGAATGGTGTCGTCCACACCGATGCCGATGGTGATGGAAGCGATAATGGAGGTCACGGTATCGAGACTGATCCCCAACCATCCCATGATGCCGAAATTGAACATGACGGCGGTGGTCATGGGAATCAGGGCCAGAATGCCGGCGTTGAAGCGTTTGAACAGCAGGGTGACGATAAAAAAGATGACCACCAGGGAGAGCAGCAGGCTCTGCATCTGCCCCGTAATGATATAGTGAGCCATTTTGACATTCATCACCGGAAACCCGGTGATGTGCGCCTTCAGGTTTTTCGGTAGATTATCCCGAAGATAATCCTCCACTTCTCCCAGAATCCGCTTGATTTCATTTGTTCCAATGGGGTAATCTTCTTTCTGGCAAAAGCGCGCCAGCAGACTGCACGTCCTGAAATCCGCATCCACATAGGATTCGAATTCATCGATACGGCCGTCGGAATCATCGTCGTCCCCTGAATAAATTTCCAGGTAATCGATAATATCCGACGCGTTTTCCGGTATGCGATAATAATCGTAGTTATCCTGATTCATGGCCAGATGCATGGTTTTGATATAATCGGTGAAGGCGTCCGTCCGGCCGATATTCAGGCGACGGTTCTCATCTGCGGTCAACCAGTTGCGAATCGTCTCCACCGCATTCAGAACTTCCGGTTTTTTTACACCATCCACTTCCCCGGAATCGATCAGCAGATTGAATCCCCAGCGTCCACCAAACTTTTCCTCGATCAATTTGGCGCTGGTGCGGATAATATCGTCTTCCTTGAAATACTGCAGAAACTCGGATTCTACTTTCAAGCGTTGCAGGCCCATGATGGAAAAAACCAACAGAACCAGCACGACCAGCAGCACCTTTTTATTGTGATAAATCGCGCCATGGGCCATCAGGGTGATAATACGATCGATAATCGTTGTTTTTACCGTGGAGCGATTTTTTTTCAGCATCAGTCTCGGACGCCGGTGCGGCATCAGCGAGAGGGCTGCGGGAATCAGGGTACAGGAAATGACCAGTGCGAACAGCACGCCGATCCCCGAAAAAACACCCCACTCGCGCACGGCGGTCAGCTTGCTGGTGGCCAGGGTGATAAAAGAAACGGAAGTCGTCAGGGCTGCGAGAAGAACGGTTGTCGATATATGGGACATGGAAAGTCCGAGCCCGACTTTCCGACCTTTCTCTCCGATGAGGTCGAACTCGGCATAGTATTGATTGAGGATGTGGATTCCGTAGGAACTGCCCACGGCGATCATCAACGGCGGCAGGGAAATCCCGAGACCGGTTATCCGAATACCGCAATGCCCCATCAGACCGAGAATCCAGAAAGTCGACATGCCCAGGGTGACGGAAGGAAGGAGGATCCCGCGAAAGGATCGGAAGTTGAAAAAGAAAATGACGATGACCGCCAGCAGGGTGACCGGAAGGAAGGTGCTGAGATCGCGATGCAGGTAGTTGTTGAACCAGATGTTGACCACCGGTGCACCTTGCGGAGTGATGGTCAGGTCGTCATGGCTCTGGATGATCTCCAGCATTTCTCGGCATATGGGGTCCTGGTTTTTCAAATTGATGAATTTGATGATGACGCCGAAATCGGTAATTTTCCCGGTCTTGTGATCCCGCGCGTAAATTCCGTTTTCAAAAATCGGATTGCGGGCCAATTTTATACGGAGGGCTTCGAAATCCGCTTCAGTGGCCGGCAGAATGCGTTTTCCGTTTTCATCTTTGGGAACCAGATCATAGGTCTCGAGGGTGTCGTTTTCACCGGTGATATCCTTGGTCGTCAAGGGCGAAATGATTTTATCGACCTCTTGCCCCTGCTTCAGGCGTTTTGAGGTGCGGACCATCTTTCGCAATTTTTTCAGGTCTTTTTTTTCAAGCAACGATTTGCCGTCCAGTTTACTATTGATCTTTCGCAGCAAAAACCTTGCAAAGGCCGGATCGTCTTCAAATTGTTTCAGCAATTGTTCCCGATCGATTCGTCCCGGATCGGTCAGGGCTTCAAAACGCCGCAAGCGATTTTCTTCTCGGGATTCATCATAGTCCTTATATTCTTCAAAATCGGTGATCAGACGTTCGAGTTTCCGGAAGGTTTCCGCCGACCAGAGGTGCTCATCGGTGATGCTCATAATAAAGAAGCGCCCGTTATCTCCGTAAATATCTTTGCTTTTGTTGTAAAACAGATATTCGCTGTCGTTTTTGGGCATGAACACTTCAACCGAATTGTCAAAACGCAGTTTGGTCAATCCGCTGGACAGGGAGACGGTGATGAGCAACAGAACGAACAGAAACGTTTTGGGCCATTCCAGAACTAAACCGATGTAACGGGTCATCGTACTCCTCTCCTGTTTCCGAGTGCCAGGCCGATGCTTCCATGAATGTGCGCCGGAAGGACGGTAAGAAAATGCGCGACTGATCATATGCAATGCACCGATGCTTGTCAATTCCGTTTCATGAATAATTTTGAACGGAATCCCATGTGATTTGTGGTTGAAATACGGAAGGCGATGTTGTTTAATCAAGTCGGATTCCCGCCTGACCGGCGGGGTAATGAAAGACAAACCTTCAATTCAAATGGAATATACCGAATGAAGCATGCGAAATGGATACTTACCGTCTGCCTGCTGCTGGTTTCTCTTTTCTGGGGATGCACGAACGATGAGAAACAATCGGCCGCCCTGTTTCAGAAGGGCTTATCCCATTTTGATCGGGGGGAATATACACAGGCCGAGAACCAATTCAAACAGGCGCTCACCATCAACCCGACATATATCGCGGCTTACGAAAAACTGGCGGAGACCTATCTGAAGCTGGGCAACTCCAAAGCCATGCTGGATACCTATAACACGATTCTGAAAGTTGATCCCGAAAACCTCAGCGCCCAGTTGAAACTGGCCGGATTCGAACTTCTCGACGGAAAAAACAAACAGTCCCAGGAAAGAATCGACTCCGTTCTGTCCCGGCAACCACAAAACCTGGAAGCCCTCACCATCAAGGCGGAAATCCTGGAACAGGAAAACAGGCTGCAGGAATCGGCCGCCATCTATCACAACATTACCACCATTTTCCCGAATCACCAGGAAGCCTACCTGGGGTATGCAAGGGTGCTGGGCCGCCTGGGAGACATTGCCAAGACGGAAACCGTCCTGAAACAGGCCGTTGCGATTGATGACAACAATATCAAACCGCGCCTGTTGCTCTATAATTTCTATGTCAATAAAGGAGATTTGGAAAAGGCCGAACAGGAGTTGCTGCAAACCATCGAAAAAAATCCGGCCAATTCGGATCTGTATATTATCCTGGGACTTTTTTATTTCAGCCGCAAGTCGGTCGACCAGGCGGAACAAACCCTTGCCAAGGCCATTGAAATAGACCCTCGGAACGTCAAACCCTACCTGGTATCGGCGGAAATTCTGGAAGCCTCCGGACAGCCCGAAAAAGCGCTCTCCGTCTACCAAAAGGCACTGCGGCTCCAGCCGGACAACCGACGATTGCGACTGATTCTCGCACGCTTTTACCTGCAACACAACAACCCTGCCGAAGCCGAGGCATCCATTCAAAAAATTCTGGAAGACCAACCAACCTATTTCCCGGCCCGAATCCTGAAAGGCGAATTGCTGCTCATGCAACAAAACTATGACGCCGCCATCGCCCTGTTTGATCAACTTATCGAAAAAGAACCCGGTTCCGATCGACTCTATTATTTGAAAGCGCAGGCCCAAAGCCGCAAGGGAGATAACCGCGGCGCTATCGCCGCCATCCGGAAGGCCTTGGCCATTCAACCCAAAAATATCAGCGCCAAACTCATGCTTTCCGATATCTATCTCCAGGAAGGGATGTTCGATCAGGCGCAGAAGGAAAACATGGAAATCTTTTCCATGTTGCACCAGAGTCCGGCCGTTCGACTGATCCTCGGCAACTCCCCCGATATCCAGCAACGCGGGAAAGAAACCAGCATCGACTCTTTCGACACCCTTTTCAAATTGGCATCGGAAAATCCAGCCGGCTATCTCCGAATCGGTCAGGTGGAGTTTTTTCGGAAAAAATATGACCGGCTCATGCAAAATTTCGAAAGCGCCTTCAATGCCAACCCCAAATTGCTCAATGTTTTTACGAGCATCATTCTGTTGCATGCGGTCAAGGATGAATACGAAATCGCCATCCAAAAATGCAACCAACAGATTGAGCGACTGAAAGAGGAACCGACGCTTCAGGCGTTTGTTTACAATCTGCAGGGCGGACTCTATCTGGCCCAGAATCTTACCGAGCCGGCGGAAGTCGCCTTCAAAAAGGCCATTTCCCTCAACCCGAATTTTCTGCGGCCTTATTACGGGTTGGCAAGGTTGTATTTAATCAACAAAAAAGTGGATAAGGCGGTGGAGCAATACCAGACGCTGCTGTCAAAAGATCCCAACCAGACAGGTCCCCACATGGTCCTGGGAACGCTCTTCAGCATTATAAAACGATTCGATCTGGCGGAACAACATTATCGAGCAGCCCTTACCATCAATCCCGATTTCGTTCCGGCCGCCAACAACCTCTCCTATCTGCTGGCGGAACATACGGACTCCCTGGACGAGGCGTTGCGGCTGTCCTTGATCGCCAAATCGAAAAAACCGGACGACCCGTTTATCAAGGATACCTTGGGATGGATCTATTTTAAAATGGGACTGTATCCCGACGCAATCCGAGAGCTGACGGAGAGCGTAGAAAAACTGCCGGACAACGCCACGGTGAATTATCATCTGGGGATGGCGTACTATAAAAGCGGGCAAAACAAAGCGGCCAAATCGCAACTCCGAAAAGCGCTCCAACTGAATGATAAATTTTCCAATGCAGAGCATGCCATGGAAGTTTTAAGCAATCTCTGAAATGCGAGCGGCAAGATCGAACCTCGACGAGGGCCTGGAATACCGTTGATATGAAATACTTCTCCTTCAAGATACTGCTTCTCTGTATTGCGCTGCCGCCGTTTCTCCATTTGGCGATCGTTCAATCTCTTGAGACCTACCTGCGGCATCAGTATACGGAAGGAATCGAAAATATTTATCTGGGAGATACCCGCCCGTTGTTCAATGGGGATATCCGACTCAGAGACGGGGTCAACAATAACATCGATCGATATCTGCAACGGCAACGACTGATCCAATGGGGTGCCAAAACCGAAGTCTGGGTGACGACGAAACAGAATTCCATCATCTATCCGAATGTCTTCACCGATGATGAGGATTCGTTGATGACCAACGACCGGCGCCAAGTGGCCGCGGAAAATTATCGACTGATGAACGAAGGCTTGTTGATCAGTGTCAACGTATCGCTGCAAAGAAGCTCCCCGTTGGTCATCCTCCTGTTCAGTTCCCTCTATTTTATCTCCCTGTTGACGCTCTACCGTTACTACCGGATCGGCTCCCGGAAGGCCATCCTGGAGGAGTTGAATCGTGAAAAAGAAATCTCGCGTCTCCTGGAAATTGAGAGACAGCATTCCGCTCGACTGGCCGCTCTGCGCGAAGACAAACAATTTCTGGCCGGGGAATTCCGAAGAATCAAGAAAAAGCTGGAATCCGACAAACTGCAGGCCACCCGAAATGAAGACGAGATGATCGAAGAAATGATCGCCCTGGAAGCCAAATTTCAGGACACCCTGAAGCTGTATGACGAACAGCAAAAAGAGAACGAGTCGTTAAAAGAAATTATCCGCCACCATGAAAAAATGCTGCAGAAAACGGATAAACACAAAAACAAGGCGGTCGCCGCCGTCCAAAAACGCTTTAAAATGCTGTATAAAAATGTATTATTTCAACAGCGCGCCTATCAAGGCATCGCCGATCTGCCGGAAGACATGAGAATCAAGGCCGAAGAGGTTATCCAGCATTTTCAAATCGATCCTTCCATCGTGCCGGTCAAGCGAAAAGTCATGATGAAACGCAATCCAAAGGCAATTCTGGAGGTGACGTTCTCCTATAACGGACGAATCTACTACCGGAAAACAAGGGACAACCATATCGAAGTGCTGGCGGTGGGAACCAAAAACTCGCAAAACAAAGACCTGGAATACCTGGACAGCCTGGACCTGCCGGACTGACGCCGATCGGTTTTCAGCGCTTGGTATTGCGGTACAGCAGTGTCGTACTCCTCACCTTCTTGGTCAGCAGCCAGGCGAAATTGTGCATAACGGCCAACGCCACGGAAGGCTTCTTCAGGCTGAACCGATCAAAATCGGATCGTGACAGGACCAGTGCGTTGGACGGTTCCATGGTCCAGGCCGAAGCCGAACGTTTTGCTCCGTCGATAAATGAAAACTCACCGAAAATCTCTCCGGGGTGAATGATCGATATCCATTCCTCCTCCTCTTTTCGCCAAACCATCCGAATGGTAATTTTGACACTGCCTTCGGAGAGCAGGTACATGTTGTCGCCAATATCTTCCTCTGAAAAAATCTGGGTATCCTTTGGGAACGCCACTTCCGTCAGAAGGGATTCAATTTCAGCCAGATCGGCGGGCGAAACATTGTTGAACAACTCGGACAGGGCCAAAAACCGGATACGGTCATTCATTTCAGATCTCCCCCATGTGGGCCGGGATATGGTCGCTGCGACCTATGGATGTTCCAGTCGGGAGATTTCATCCGTTATGAAAATACCGACTTTTTTGCTGTGGGTCTCTTTATTGCTTTGCATCAATTCCAGTCGCGCCGCCGGAATCATCGCCGCCATTTTTTCCAGGGTTTCGATTCCATGGAGTGTATCGCTTTTGGCGCCGATGATGACCACCGGCGCATGGACGGAACCGAGCTGATTCCACAAGGAATAATCCTTGATCGCATAGGCGTTGGCTTTCAGGCGGATGGGCTCGGCCGCATCGATAGTACCTTCATATTTCTTCACCTGCTCCGGCTCGTTCCGTTTATCCAGCCGGAAATGTTTTAAATACGCTTTCAGAATGGGACGAACCATTGTATAGAACCCCGCGGGAACGAATCGGATGATGAACAGAAGCCAGGAAGGAAAGGGGAAATCACAGATCGGCGAAATCAGCATCGCCGATTTCGGTTGACGGACGTCTTGCGCCATGTAATCCAGGATAACGGTGGCGCCCAGGGAACTTCCCGACAGATAAAACGGTTGCCGCCTTCCGATTTTGCGTTCGATCAGTTCTTGGAGGTCCAGCCGCATCCGGTGAATGGAGAAGTCCACGTCCGGTCCTTCCGGCAACCTCGCGCTCCGCTTTTCACGTGTCTCAATATAAAGCGTCCGATACCGTCCGCCAAGATGGTGCAATACCTCCGTCCAACCGCTGATGAGCGAAACCCAGCCGGCGACGAAAATAATCACCGGCTTGTTTTCCGTGTCGTTTTTCGGTTGGAAATCGTACAGTTTCAACGCAACGCCGTCGGAGACGTCGATATATTCCTCGATCACCCTGATATCAGATTCGCATTCGGCGCCGGCCAGCATGTCATTCTTTCTTACGTCAATATCTGAACCGAGCATTCGGTTCAGATAAGATTCGAACATCGAACGATAAAACGGGATTTCGATCCGTCACATCCCATTCCGGTTCATTCCCTGAAGGTCATTTTTGAAGAAAAATCAGCTCCGTGTCAATGGTAAAATGCGGTCGGGAATTTTCCTTGACACCTCGGGCATCCCCATACTATCACCGAAATGCGCCCTTCGAGGGATGCTCTCGTATAGGTTTTTCAGCCCGGACATTGAATCATCGCCCCAGTTTGTGACAGCGCTTCCGGGAAGAAGTCAACACATCGAAAATAGGTATGGATATGACGATACAGTCGGTAAACCGGGCGCTTGACATCCTCTTCCTGTTTTCCGATTCCCGTCCCCAGCTGGGCATCACCGACATCAGCAACCACCTGGGTCTGACCAAACCGACCGTTCACGGTCTTGTCCGCACCTTGACCCAAAGAGGGTTCCTCTACCAGGACCATGTTACCCGCAAATACGCCCTTGGGTTGAAAATTTTCGAACTGGGAACCTTTCTTGCCGGAACCATGAAAATCAATAAAATCGGAGCGGACGCCGCTTATTGTCTGGCGGACTCGACGCAACTGGTCATTCGCATCGCCATTTGGGATCAAAACACCATGCTGGTGACCTTGAACGCTTTTCCGGGTTCCAAGGCAAACCCCTATCAACAACTGGGTCCCCGCGTGCCGGCCTATTGTTCGGCATCCGGGAAAGCCGTGCTATCGATGCTCTCCCCCAAAGAACTGCAGCGCTATTTGAAACAAACCAGTTTTACATCATATACCCCGCATACAATCACTCGGGAAGAGGACCTGATGGCCGAAGTGGCCCAAGCGCGTCTGAACGGTTATGCCGAGGACCGCGAAGAATTCATGCTTGGTATCGCCTGCATCAGCGCACCGATTTTTGATCAGGCGGGGAACCCGACGGCCGCCATCAGCATTTCTTCCATTCCTTCCCTGCTCTACACGGACCGACTGACATCGTTCGTCGAGGCCCTTCAGCGAACCGCCGCTGAAATTTCCGCCAGCTTGGGCTATATCAAAAAGCTCTGTTAGGTTTTGTTCAGCCGCCGGAACATCTTTTTGTTGCGACGATAGATATGGACAAACTCGTCATACAGGGTATCGTACACCATGCGGTTCCCCGGATCGGGTCGGTAGGTGCGTCGATAGGTGATCAAACCCGGGATATCCGCAAAGGATATCCGTCCCAGCGCCACGGAGGCGATGAATGCCGCTCCGCGGGCGTTGGCCTGGATCGGATTGTCAACCTGCCGAATTTCCCGATCCAGAACATCGGCGAAAATCTGACACCAGACATCCGACTGCGCCCCGCCGCCGATGATATTCAACCAGTTCATCCGCCGTCCGATAAATCGCTCCACGTATTGAAAACTCCACCGGGTATTGTAGGCGACCCCCTCCATGACCGCTCGGATAATGTGATCCTGGCTGGTGGTCTTGGAAAGATTATACAAGCCTCCCCGCAGGGCGCCGTCATCCACCGGTGTCCGTTCTCCATTCAACCAGGGGGTAAAAATCAGCTTGTGACTGCCGGCCGGCACCGCCGCCGCGATCTCATCCAGGTTGGCATAAACGTCCGCCGCCCCGTCCGGGCATAACCGACAGGCCCGGCGATGAAAAATCACTTTTTCCAGTAGAAAATCCAGGCACTCGCCTGCCATGTCCTGCTCATTGACCGATTGATATTTTCCCGGAATGGCGGATGGGAAAGATGCGATGGAGCGGAACACATCGGTTTTTTTGAAGGGCACGATGGCTTGAACCCAGGAAGAAGTCCCGATATAGAGATGTCCCTCAAAATCCCCAATGGCGCCGGAGCCGATGCAGGCGCTCTGGTGATCGGGGGAACCCATGATCACCCGGACCTGGGGATTCAATCCAATCTCACCAGCGACCTCCCGGGAAAGGCAGCCGAGAACGTCCGTCGGACTTTTCAGGGGTGGTAGTTTCTCCTTTGCGATATCCAGGGAGCGAATCAGTTGATCGTCATACCGGATCTTAAGAATATCGCGTATATCGGTAACCCAGAAAAGCTGAACCGAATCATAGGAAGCGGCGAATTTCCCGGTCAGTTTCAAATTCAGGTAATCCTTGCTGGGCAGAAACATATGGGTGCGGGCATAGATATCCGGAAATTGATGTTTGATCAGCAGCACATGGGCGATATCGTCTTTTCCGGACAAAGTGGGCCCGCCGCCGGTTTTGGGAAGCCAGCGCAGGATTTTAAAGAGATTGTAGCCCGCGACACTGGGGAATCCTTTCATGATCCGCGCCACATAGGGAGCGCCCCGGGAATCCATCCAGGTAACCGCATTCATTAAATGATTTCCATGGGCATCCACGGCGACGGTGGTGGAAAACGTACTGGAGACCGAGACGGCAATGATCGTTTCCGGCGCCACTGAACGATTGGCGATCAACTTTTTCGAAGTCCGCATCAAGGCACCCCACCAGTCATCGGGGTTCTGCTCTGCACCGCCATCCGGCAGAAAGCGGATCGGCGTTTCCTCGAACGCGAAATCCATCACCTTTCCCCGGGTGGAGACGATGGCCGACTTGACCCCCGAGGTTCCATGATCAATGGCCAAGATGTACTCTTTCCGGTAGATCGGATCGTTCATGGATCACCAATCCAGATTCGTCGTATTGCCATGGCTGTCGACCCGTTGGATGATGACGCCGCCGAAGGATTCGCCGTTCTCCTTGCTGTTGTCCAGGTCCATCACTTCCGAAATCAACTGGATAAAATCCAACGGGTTGACGCATCCCTCCGGGGGCAGGACGCCCTTTTCCGTGATTTTTCCCTGCAACATCAGCAGGGCGCCGATGGCGGCCGGTATTCCGGTCCCCTCCCCCAAGGCCTGGCTCCGAGAGGCCATGTGAAAACGATATTCTTCCGCGCTACCGTTTTTTTGACCCTTCACCACCACCGAGCAGCAACCGCGCTGGCTGCCGAAACGGGTCTCCCGCAATATCCGCTCGCGCTCCTTGAGGATGAAAGCCACCGCGAAATCATGGGGACTTACGGACGTTCCCATGACATCCATGGGTTCCCGATGGATCATGTCCAGGCGACAGATATCCTGGATCAGATTGTAATAGGCATCCGGCAGGACCGTCCCTTTGTTGGTGACCCGGCGCAGATCGATATACTTCGGCAGGGTCAGCTGTTCCGGATGGGGGTAGGGATATACCCGGATGCCGTTACCCAATACCGGAAAATCAAAGGTCTGACGCAGGGCGATTCCATCGGGTTCAAAGTACTTCACGTGGGTCAGTTTTCCGTCCAGAAACATGGGGATATCGATGCTCATGCAGTGAAAGCGATGATCGATGACCCCGACCCCTTCCGTGGGCTCTCCGCCGTGGGCGTGAAAAATATCAACGGAATCGGTTGTATCCAGCAGCGTATCGGCGGCGAATTTGGCAAGCAAGTTGGTGGCCCCCGGCGAATTGCCCATGCCGATCAATGCGGTTATGCCGGCCGATTTCGCCGGGGCGTCCAGGGACGAAACCGCTATCGTTGCGTCCACGTCATCACAGATATCCACATAATTGACACCCGATTCAATGACCGCCTCCAGAATCGTCTCCACGGACAAGTAGAAAGGACCGACGCAATTGACGACCAGATCACGACCCTTTACCACGGAAAGAACACTTTCCCGGGACAGGGCGTCCACTTTCGCCGTGGCGATCTTTACCGAGCCGAGACGGCCGGCCAGTTCGTCCGCGCGCGTTTGATTCTGGTCGGCAATGCAGATCCGGCCCACCTGTTTCTGTTTTGCGAGCGTTGCCACCACAACACTGCCCACCGCCCCACAGCCCCCTAATACAACAACGTTTGCCATCTTCCCGCCCCTTGATTTGAGTTTGGTGTATAACAACTTTAACTATGTTAAGTTTAACTATGTTAAATTTGTTTGCCTGTCAAGGGGAAATGAGAGAAAAAAGAATGACGGAAGTCGGGAGACTGAATTCGGATGGTTGAAAAATCAGGGGGAATCCGGTTGAGCGAGGCTTTCGATAAACTCGTCGATCAGCTTGTCATAGACGGCTTCGGCGTCGTCGACGACGTAACCGACGATATGACTGTTATGGAGACTGATCATGCCGTGGAGAAGGCTCCAGATATGAATCAGGCGAAGACGGACGATTTCCGCGTTTTCCGGCACACGAAGTATCCGGGCGGCCGCTTCCATGGCCAATTCCGCGATTTGCATGGAAATACGATATTCAACCTCGGACAGTTTCTCGTAGGGTGTTCCGATATAATCTTTGTATTTCGGCGTCGGACGGGAAAACATGATATCGTAGTAGCGGGGCTTCTCCATCCCGAAACGCAGGTAGGTGCGGATCATCGCCTTGATTTGTGCACGGCCGCTTTCCTGCCCGGCGTGGGCCGCGGCCAGATCGTTGTACAGCATGTCAAATCCGCGGATAATGATGGAGATGTAGATTTCATGCTTACCGGAAAAATAATTGTAAATATTCGGCGCGGTCATTCCGATCCGGGAGGCCAGATGCCGCATGGTCAAGGCATCGAAGCCTTCCCGGACGATGATATCCAGGGCTCCGTCAAGGATGCCCTCTCGTATTCGGGCGATTTCATGATCTTCGCGAGCGGTTTTCATAAGGAGTCATAAATACAGCCGCTGTCGCCGAGAGTCAAGAGTTCGCGTTATTTTTTTTCGCCCTTATCGCCGATTTTCCGCCGACAGGTCCAGCCCCAGGGTTCCCCCCGGATTCAGGATATTGTTCGGATCGAAATGCCGCTTCAGGGTGCGCAGGATATCCATCTGTTCCTTGCCGAGGTGGCGTTCCATCCAGGGACCGATCATTTTTCCCACGCCATGATGGTGGCTGAGGGAACCGCCGCAGCGCTCGATGCTGTCAATGATCCCTTCCTGAAAGGCTTTGTATTCCGCCAGTTCGTTCATTTTGGCGATAAAAATAAAATACAGATTGGTGCCCTGGGGATAAAAATGGGAGGCATGGGTCATGCAGACCGTCCTGGGACGATTCTTGATAAAACGCCGCACGCCCTGGTGAACCGCATGGATCCGATCCCATGTCACCCCGGTCTCCAGGGTGTCGATCATGATGCCGTAATCATTCAAGTCTTCGCGCATGTAAGGGTCGCGGAAACGTCCGTGTTCCCAGTTTTTCTCCGGCAAACCAGTCAGGTACATCGCCCCGTGGGCATTGCAGATTCGCTTGACATTATGTTTCACGTTGGCGGTGAACCCCTTTTCCCCCTCGGTGGTGCCGATACAGAGACAGCGTTCAGAAGGCCTGAAACCGCGCCGGGAGATGAGTCGATCGATCAGAGTTCCTTCGATTCCGTACAATTTCAAGCCCACATTGGTTTCTTCCGCATCGGATATACGGAAAACCGCCGGCATGCCGAACTCCCCCTGGCTGATTTCCCGCGCCGCGGACACCGCGGCTTCCCAATCCGAAAAAATGAAGGCGAAGCGTCGGCGATTGCGGGGCGTATGCCGGAAAACCTTGAGGGTTGCGCCCACCAGAATACCGAAGGCGCCCTCGTTGCCTTTCATGATGTCATTGACTTTGGGTCCGGTGGCGGTTCCCGGATACGCAATGGTTTGAAAAGATCCCCGGGGCGTCACATATTCCTGGCTCAGGACGATGTCATACATGTCCCCATAATAGGAAGACGCCTGCCCGGAACCCAGGGTGACGATCCAGCCGCCCACGGAGGAATATTCAAAGGACTGGGGGAAATGGCCGCAGGTATACCTACGCCTCGCCTTCAGTTTTTCCGGAGCCTGGTTCAGGATGGCTTCCAAGGCCGGCCCCATGAGGCCCGGTTCGACGGTGACGGTCTGGTTGGTTTCGTTAAAGGACAGCACCCGATTCATATGGGTGCCCATCACCAGGGTAATCCCGCCGCGCGCCGCCTGGAGTCCCAGGGTGACGGAACTGCCGCCGCCATAAACGGTCACCGGCACTTTCTCCCGGTCACAGTAAGCCACGATCTCACACACGTCCGTTTTGTGTCGCGGATGCACCACCAGATCGGCGACCTCCCCGCGAAGCCCCTGACGCAGGCGGATGGCTTCCTCCATTGTTTTGCCGCTGGCGAATTTGACCCGATCGTAATCGCTGGCGGAAACGTTGACGGCGCCCACGATCTTCTCGATGGCCTGGATCTGATCCGAACGCAGTCCCATGGGTCGCTCGCACACGACGGGTTCTCTTCCCTCGAAATGCTTGCTTCTGAAATCGGCGTCCGAAAGCCTGAATTCCGATTTAAGCATTTCATACAGGCGCTGATTCGGATGCTTGAATCCGTCGGGCGCCCCCCATTTGAAAATCGACCGATAGGAACCGGGCGGCGGCGGTGAATCGCTCCAGTCCGGTGAAAAAGAATGTCGGCTCATGTGTTGTCCTGACTCCTGTTGGTTGAATTTTTGAACCGTAAACCGTGAACTTTCATTTCTCCGGATATCCCGTAATATCCCGGATCTCCTTGTACAGCCCTTCCAACGCCGGGTAAATTTTTTGGTACACCCGTTCAAACAACTCCCGGTAGATGCGCACGTTGCGTTGATCGGGTTCGAATACGCGGTCATAAGCGACCATGGCCTTTGTGGCCTCCGCAAACGAGGAATGAATGCCGAGACCCACCGCCGTTACAATGGCGGCCCCCAGTCCCGATGTTTCAAAGGTTCTTCCCCGCACCAGGGGCAGATTGATGATGTCGGCCGAAATCTGACAGATTTCATCACTCTGGGAAGCCCCGCCGGAAACGGCCAGACGTTGAAATTTGGTTTTTCCGCGCTTCTCCATTTTTTGAACACCATCCAGGAGACCGAAAGCCAGGCCCTCGATGACGGCGCGGTAAACATGGGCTTTGGTATGCACGTCTCCAAAACCGATCATGGCGCCTTTGGCGTTGGGTTCCTTCAAACCCGGACTCCAATGAGGGTGAACCACGAGTCCCATGGAACCGGCAGGCACCTGGGTTAGCAGACGGTTCATGACCACCTCGGCCGCAACCCCTTTCTCCTGGGCTTCCTGCACTTCCTTGTGAGCGAATTCGTTTTTAAACCAGGTGATCATCCAATATCCCCGGAATATTTCAACTTCCGGATTGAAGTGACCTGGAATGGGCGCCGGATACGGCGGCATGAACGGAAGGGTTTCAAAATATCGTTTCGAGGTGGTCTGGACCGTCGCGGTGGTTCCGAAACTGAGGCTGGCCATGGTGGGGGACAGCACCCCCATGCCGATGGTTTCACATCCCTTGTCGGAACCGCAGGCGATCACCGGGATTCCCGCCGCAATACCGGTCTGGCGGGACGCCTTGTCGGTGATGACCCCGATCCGGTCGCCCGGTTGCACCAGTTCCGGAAGTTTTTCCGGTTCAATGGGAAAACAGCGATTGGCGAAGTTCAGCAGTTCGCCCGGCTTTCCCCATTGCATGGTCTTGTAGTTGAAAGGAATATGTCCGATCTGCGACGCCACGGAATCGCGGAACTCACCGGTCAGACGGCAGTTCAAAAACCCGGAGACCTGGAGATATTTGTGGGTCTTCGCCCAGATTTCCGGCTCATTCTGGCGGATCCAGTTGCATTTGCCGTCCCGTTGGGTTTTTTCCAGGGCCTCCTCCATGCCGAGGATACGTAAGGCCATGGCGATGGGACCCTTGGGAAAATACACGGGTTCCGCCTTGCGCTGATCCAGCCACACCATCAAGGGGCGCAAGGGATTGCCGTCCCGGTCCACATTGACCATGCTGGCCCGCAGGGTGCTGACTCCCACGCCGGCGATATGGGCAAACCGGTCGCCGTGCCTTTCTTTCAGGATCGCGCAGGCCTTGCAAAGACTGTCCCAGTAAACCTCCGGGTCCTGTTCCGCATATCCCGGACGGGGACTCCGGTACGGCTCATAGAATTCCTGGGCCTTATCGATCAACTCCCCCCGAATGGAAAACAGCAACACGCGCAAACTCTGGGTTCCACAATCTATGGATAAGAGAACTTTTTCCACCATCACTCCCTCCTTGATAAACTGTTTCGGTCTTTCGTCTCCCCCGGCTCCCTTGACCTTACCATCGAAGCACCGGCGGAATATTGGCGCGACTGCCGTACCATTTGGCCTGCATCAGAATGCCCAGGGACTTGAGTGGATGGATGGGCACCAATCGCAAGGGAGGAATTTTCATCCATTTGGCCAGACCGTCAACCGTGGCGGCCAGATTGTTGCAGCCGGCCGATTTCGTGACATTCTTTCTGCCCAACCGTCCGGACAGGTCCTGAAAATGATCCGAGATGGCGCAATCGCCGGCCAAGTGAACGGGGCCCTTGATCCGGCGAACGATTTCCGGGTCGGCGTCTTTTCCCATGATCACGGTGAAGCCGCCCTTGCCGGAAAAATCCTGGCCGAAAACCTCCAGCACCGCCTCGGTATTGCGTTTGCATCCTTCGGTGCAACAACGGGTTTTTCCATACAGCAGGGTGACATCTTTTGGAAACAGTTCCAGCAGGTTCCAACTGAATTGCTGGCGTCTTTCCTCAAACAACGCTTTATTGAGAATCTCGATCCGGTCAAAGCGGCTTTCACCCAACCCATAGGCCGCCGCTTCCTTTAAATGGGCGACTTCGTCCAGGTCAAAACCGAGCAGCCGGGCGCCCACCACGTCCACCGCCAGGGGATCATCCCCGCCGAACAAGAGATCCAGCTTCCGCACGGAACGTTCCGCCAGGGCCTGGGCTGGATAATGGCCGAAATTGACGGCTTCGAGGCCGTCCACGACGGTAAAATCCGGTTGGATATTGAAAAAGATGTCGGCTATTTTCCGATGCAGTTTGAAATTATGGTCCGGAATGCGACTGGCCTGGTGCAACAGGCCGAACTGGTTTTTGATTCCCAGGGTCACCGTTGTCATGGAATGGGTTTTCAGTTTTGGAACGGACAGATACAGATTTTCCGCGCGGTTGCGGATGAGATTTTCATGGATGTTGTCGGGGATGGACACAAAGGCTTGCAGGCCCGGCAGATACAAGGGCATTTCGCCGGTCTCATCGAGATACAGCGGTATGGCGCCGGTCTGGCGGCACATTTGTTTCATCCCGGTGATTTCGAACACCAGTCGCGTGATGTTCCCCTGGGTGCTGTTTTCCATCACATAGACCCGACGAGCCCCCTGGTCGTAAAAATACCGCACCAAGGCGCCTACGACCTCGGGTGAGGTATACACATGGGGCTTGAAATCGATGCCGTTGATCTTGAGAAAAACGTTTCCCGAGGACTTGAGCAGCTTTTTCCCGCCGCCGAACGGTTCGAACAACTTTTGAACCGCCGCACCGATCCCCCCCCGCGCATCCTGAAACATCACCCGCGTCATGCAATTCCTCCATTCGTTTTTATCTTTGGACGTTCCGCTGTAGATCTTTCCATTCCCGCAAAAAATCTCTTTTTTGACCACAGAGTACACCGAGGGCACAGAGAAAATCTAAATATTGGCAGGTTGTCTCCGTGAACCCCGTGAGAAACGTTGCCCTTTTTCCGAAACCATCGACGATAAACCTCACTCCTTCAGCATATGCGCTGTCCGATACAATTCAAAATAGGCCGTTTTCTCAGCCTCCCACCGCGTTGCATCCCATGACAACACCGGTGAGCACATGTGTTGAATTCGCTCCATATGCGGAAGACCGCCCTGGGGAGTCAGGATTCCGATGCGCACGCGGCGCAGGAGGAGATCGGAAAGGTGGCGGATCTGTTCCCGCCCGGCGACGAAGGGGATCTCCGCCCAAAGGGTTTCCGTTCCCGGGATCGCCTCCAGGCTCTTTGAATCCGCCTGTTGGACCAGTTCCGTGGCGGCATGACCGTATCTTCCACAGAGCCTTCTCCAAACGGTCGGGGTCAACGTTTCCGGAATCACGGTCCGTTCCGGTATGGTTTCGAATACGGACTCATCTTCCGGAATCGCTTCCGTGAGCTGGGGGATGAAGGGACGTGCGGCCTTCAAGGTGTCTACCGCCATTTTCCGGAACGTGGTCAATTTCCCGCCGGTGACCGTGATCAACCCATTATCCACCCAGACGACGTTTTCCCGTGATTCCTTGGAGGGGGAGAGCTTTCCTTCGCTGAGGACCGGTCGAACACCGGCCAGGGTGGCGAGGCATTTTTCAAGCTCGACCCGCATGGACGGGAAAAACCAATGCAGACCTTCCATTAGATAGTGGGCCTCGCTCATGGAAGTGGATGGTTCCTGATCCAGGTCGCTGTCGTGATCGATATCGGTGGTTCCCAGCAGGATTGCGCCTTCCCATGGGGAAATGAAGACCGGTCGTTTGTCCGCCGGATGAAAAAAACTCACGGTATGGTTGACCGGCAGGGCGGAAAAAGGAAAAATCAAATGACTGCCGCGTAGGGGACGCAGATGGAAGTTTTCCTTGGGGGATGGATGAAGCTTTTCGGCCCAGGCGCCCGTGGCGTTGACCACCGCGCTGGTTTGAATTTCCCGGGATGTCCCGGATTCCGTGTCCCGCAAGGCCAGCCCGCAAACCCCTCCGGCCTGGTTGCGGAGAATACCGTCAACAGCGGCATAGTTCATAGCCGTTCCGCCGCCAAAGACGCCTTCCTCGATCAGACGCAATACCAGCCGGGCGTCATCCACCTTGGCGTCCCAGAAACGGAATCCGCCCACCAGATTTTCCCGTTTGATATCCGGCAGCAGCGACTGGAATAACTTGGGATTCAGATAGCTGTGTTGTTTTTCGCTGGCCATCAGGCCGTATATGGAAAGACCGATTTCCAGGGAACGCTTGCCGGGTCCGTGATCACTGTAGACCGGCACGAGAATTTCAAGGGGTTCCACCAATCCGGGCGCTTCGTTCAAGAGGCGCTCACGTTCCTTGACCGAGGTGCGGGTCAACAGGAATTTACCCTCTTTCAAATACCGCAGGCCACCGTGCACCATCTTGGAGGAACGGCTGGAAGTGCCCCAGGCAAAATCCTTTTTTTCCACCAGCAGCACCTTCAACCCGCTGCGGACCGCTTCCCGGAAAACACCGGCGCCGGTGACACCGCCGCCCACGACAACCAGGTCCCAGTTTGTATCGATATTGTTCAGCTCCATGACCGTTTCCTTCTCTATGATTGTTCCATTGCCTGAATTTCCTGCCAGATCTCGACACTTTTCTTCATGACGGCGGCCACGACCGCTTCCACCTGATCCAGGTCATCGGGCAAGGCGGATCGCAAATCGCGATAATAGGTACTGGAACTCTCACGGGCGATTTCCAGGCTGAAATAACCGGCGGCCAGGCGTTGGTAGATCTGTTTGAAGTCATTTAAAATCAACGGATACACCCGATTGCGGCACTTGCGTACGAACAGTTCCTGCAACCGCCAGTCGAATGCCACGAAAGTGTCGGGGGCTGCCGCAGGTCCCGGGGCACCCCGCAAGTGATCCAGCAGCTCCGAAGAGGCATGGGCCGCTGCCCCGCGGGCGCAGACCGGAAGAATTGTCAGGCGCACTTCCAGCAGGTTGGTGATGAAGCCGTTGGGTATCTGCTCCGAATATCGGGACATGGTGGCCAGCATGCCCAGTCCGCCTTCGTTCCAATAGTCGTTCACAACGGTCGGCTTGCCGTGGCGAATGGTAATCCACCCTTCCCTGGCCAGTCGCTGCAAGGTTTCCCGCAATGTCGGTCGGGTGACGCCCAGTTGCTGGGCCAGATCCCGTTCATTGGGCAGCGTGGATTGCGACGGGAAATCGTTGTTCAGAATGGCCGTTATCAGTCGGTTTTCAGCGAACTGAGTCGGCCGCAAGGGTTGTTCTTCCAGATGATCCATGGGGTTCCTTTCCTTCCATCTGGTATGAGGTCATACCAGTTGATCGTGGGGTTGTCAATTGGAATTTTTATCCCATGAAATCGAATGATCCGGTTGTAAAATATAGTAAATGGATGTAAGAGGAAATCCATACGGAAAAGCCTGATAAAGCCGCTTCTATTATGTAAAATGGGGGGATGGATGAATCCGACATGCGTATTGTACCGGTTGTTTCTGGTTCCGCTGATCGTTTTGGCGGCCCTTTTTATCCTGCTACGCCAAACGGCCGTCGCCACGGACGTTTCCCAAGAGAAGGAAAAACGCTCCTGCATCCAGGCTGTGGACGGCTTCGCCTATCTTTCGGAAAACATGACCCTGGCCGAAACACGTTCAGCGGCCTTCGCCAACGCCAAACGCCAAGCCCTGGAGTCGGCCAAAACCTTCATCCGCTCCAAGGTCAAAGTGACCAACTACCAGGTCGATTACGATATGATCTGGTCCGACAGCCAGGGGGCAGTAACCGTCCTCGAGCAAAAGGATTACGGCATCGAAGACAACAACCGCTATCACGTATGGATCAAGGCGGATGTGGAATACGCACTGAAACCAAAGGAAGGCGCCACGGAAGCGGCGCTTCCACTCCGGAACCGGAATGCGCCCTTGACCGTCAAGGTCTGGACCCCTCAAAAAACCTATCGGGAAGGCGAAAAAATCCAAATCCTGCTCCAGGGCAACCGGGATTTCTACGCCAAGATCATCGACGTCACTTCCGGCGGCGAGATCATACAACTGCTGCCCAACAATTTTCGAAAAAACAACTTTTTCAAGGCCAATGAAATCTATAAAATCCCCAACGAAGAAGATCAATTCGACATGACGGTATCACCGCCCTTCGGTCAGGACAAGATCATCGCCTATGTCAGCGAACTCCCCCTGGGCAACGCGGCCATGGAGCCGGTGGGACAAGGCGGCCTGAACCAGTATCGCGGAACCGAGGAAAGCCTCGGCGTTCAAACCCGGGGAATCTTTCTCGGTTCCAAAACAGGAGCGCCCGCGGCACCGAAAGCCACCATGGGAAACAAGCCCCAGCCGGAAAGCCGTCCACCGGCCGAAGTCTCCGGCGCCGAATTTTACGAAACCACCTGGATCGTGAACACCAGTAGATGAGAAGATTTTCCAAATGAGAACGACCGCCATACTGACCCTATTCTTGCTGATCATCGGCACATCCGGTTGCTATTACAATGTCAAAATGCAGCCCACAACCGACATCGATATCCCCCACCCGGCCGACCCCATCGCCACCCCCATGAGCCTGTATCTGTCACCCCAGTTGAAGTCCTACGTCTGGA
The DNA here is from genome assembly GCA_041740615.1 of Desulfobacterales bacterium. Lineage (GTDB taxonomy): Bacteria > Desulfobacterota > Desulfobacteria > Desulfobacterales > SURF-7 > DYJD01. Next base: position 19,709 of record JBGSLR010000012.1, on the reverse strand, counting down.
TCGGGCGCGCCACGAATTTCGAGACCAAGGCCTATCGTTTCGAAGTTCCCTTGGGGCCGTCCCTGGCCACCGCCTCCCGAAAATCCTTTGACGGTCTGTTCACCCGCGTCAGCCTGGTGGAACAACCGGAAATCATCCCAGGAACCGTGGGTTTGATCATTCCGACGGTGAACAGCTATTATTTCGGCGTGTATGACCGCATCAAATCCGCCGGCACCCTCCGCTCCTTCATCTCCATGAATTTCAAGATCATCGACGGACAAGGCAAGACGGTCTGGGAAGGCAACGTGGAAGGCAGCGGTGAAAAGCAGATGACCAATTACTTCCGCCGTCCCGCCGAATGGAACGACGCCCTGCCGGAAACCACCCACGCCGCCATCGAGGACTGCTTTCAAAAGATGGCCCGCCTGCTGACCGATTCTCAGCAGGTCAAGGAATATGCCGCGAATCCGCCGCCGGTGACCAAACCCGTTTTTGCGGCGGCCCTTCCCCCGCCGCCGCCGCCGGTTCCGGAACCACCCAAGGTCGCCCGGCTCTATGTCAACGCCGATCCCGAGGACGCCAGAATCCGGATTCTGAACATCAAGCCGGTGTATCAACCCGGCATTGAACTGGAAAGCGGCAGCTATCTCCTGGAAGTATCGAAACCGGGCTTCCATACGAAAACAGAGTGGGTGCGCATCGCGGCCGATGAGGAACGCCATGTGGACATGGCCTTGAACAAAGTGGAGCCCCCGCCGGCACCAAAAAAGGAAGAACCGCTCCTGGCGAAAACGGAGTCACCGCCCGTCGAAACGAAGAAACCCGCGCTGCGGGCGGAAGAACCGCCGACTCCGGTAGCCGTCCAGAAGAAGGCCGAACCCGAAAAACCGGGTCTGCTGTCGTTTCTGCTTCCCAAGAAAGAGGAACCACCGCCCCCACCCCCGGCGCCGCCCGCGACGACGCGCCAATACTGGGCGGTCATCATCGGCATCTCCGCCTATTCCGACAGTCGCATCCCTTCCCTGCGCTATGCCACCTCGGACGCCAAGTCCTTGTACGACTGGCTGGTTTCCCCAAGGGGCGGCAAGTATCCACCCCGCAACGTCACCCTCTTGCTCGACAAGAAAGCCACCGGCCGCAACATCAAGAACGCCCTGTTCACCTGGCTCCGGCAGGCCCTGGAAGAAGACGTGGTCATCATCTACTTTGCCGGACACGGTTCGCCGGACACGCCGGACACGCCGGACAATCTGTACCTCCTGCCCTATGACACCCAGTACGACAATATCGCCTCCACCGGCTTCCCCATGTGGGACATCGAAACCGCCTTGAAGCGCTTCATTCACGCCAAAAGCGTGGTGGTCATCGCCGATGCCTGCCACAGCGGCGGTGTGGGCCAGGCCTTTGACGTGGCCCGGCGGTCCATCCGCGCCGTTGATGTCAACCCCATCAGCGCGCGCCTGGAGCAGTTGTCCCAGATATCCGGCGGTGTCGCCGTGATCAGCGCCTCCGGAGACAAGCAGACTTCCCAGGAAGGCCGTCAATGGGGCGGCGGCCACGGTGTTTTCACCCATTTTTTCATGGAAGGCATCAAGGGCGAGGCCGACTACAACCGCGACCAGCGCGTCACCCTGGGAGAACTGATACCCTACCTCTCCGAACAGGTCCGGCGCGCCACCCGCAACTCCCAGAGCCCCACCGTGGCGGGGAAATTTGATCCGGCGCTTTCCATTGGAAGATAGGGGAGACAATTAGGAACTACGATTATCTGTTTCCATTATTTGTGAAAGAGGTCGATTTTCAAGCCGGCCACGCCGGAAAAAGTCATGATGGTTTTGTCATCATCACTGATACCGGCGATTTGACCCTTTTCGGGGCGCGGCCGGACAAGGGATTCCATATGCCAGCGACGGCGTTTCTCATAAATTTTATAAAAAAATGTTGTCCACAGCCTGATGAAAAGAGCATTTTTGGTGGCGCCGCATTCCAATGGCATAGAACTATTTTATTTTAAAACCGTTTATGGAAGAACCCGATCTCAAATACCAATGCCGCAGGAAGGCGATGCACTTGCACTGGCTAACGCTAAGGTTCACCGGACCGATGGCTGGTATCGAGTCTCCGTACCGAGACTATTATCTTGCTCAGACTCTATTCCAAATCCGGATTTCCTTTGTGCTGGGAGCGTTGATGTACGGAATTTTCGGAATCCTCGATGCCCTCATAATGCCCACGCATCGTGAGATCGCCTGGCTGATCCGCTATGCCTTTGTTTGTCCATGTACCTTGACTGTCGCCGCCGCAACTTTTTCGCCCCGTCTTCACCCCTTCCTGCAACCCATGATGTCGTTGGATATCGTCATAGGCGGCCTGGGAATCGTGCTGATGACCATAGTCGCCCCGGAACCGATCAGCTACTATTATTATGCCGGTTTGATTCTGGTGATGATGTTCGGGTATGCGTTCATCTACCTTCGTTTTCTTTGGGCCTCTTTGAGTGGGTGGCTCATTGTTCTCCTTTACAACATTGGCGCCTACCTGACCCAAATGCCCGTGCTGGAATGGATCAGCAACAACTTTTTCCTGATTAGCGCCAATCTAGCCGGGATGCTGATCTGCTACACCATTGAGTTCATGGGCCGCCGGAATTTCTTTCTCATGCATCTTCTTGATCAGAAACAGCGCAGAATTGAGGACGCTAATGATCGGTTGGAGGCGCGCGTGGCGGAACGAACCAATGCGTTGGAAGAAATGAACCGTAAATTATCTCTGGAGATGGCCGAACGTCAGCGGACAGAACAAGAAAGGCGCAATCTTGAAGTGCAGCTGAAGCAAGCGGAAAAACTTGAGACCATTGGAAGACTCACCGCCGGCGTCGCCCATGATCTGAATAATATCCTAAGCGGCCTTGTCTCATACCCGGACCTGCTTCTTCTGGAACTCCCCCCGGAGAGCCCCTGGCAGAAACAAATTTCCATCATCCAGAAATCCGGCCGCAAGGCGGCGGCTGTTGTTCAGGATCTTCTAAGCCTGGCTAGACAGGGAATGTCCGAAATGGAAATCGTCAACCTGAACCAGATAGCTGAAGATTATCTTCATTCCAACGAATTCAAACAATTACAGTCCAGTCAACCGCAGGTAAATGTGACGGCCGCTCTTGAAGAAACCGTATTAAATATCAAAGGTTCTTCTCTTCATCTGTCCAAAATGATCATGAACCTCCTGCACAATGCCTGCGAAGCCAACATAGTGGATGGAACCGTTCAAATTGCAACAAAGAATCGGTACCTTGATCGATCAATCAATGGTTATGAACCCATTCCAGAGGGGGAATACGTTGTCCTGAGTGTCACTGACACCGGAATCGGGATACATCCGGATGATCTGACAAAAATATTCGAGCCCTTTTACACAAAAAAAAAGTTGGGACGAAGCGGGACAGGATTAGGCATGACCCTCATCTTGTCGACTGTCAAGGACCACGGGGGATTTATTGACATTCATACCGAAGAAGGCCGGGGATCGACTTTCGAGTTGTATTTTCCGGTTACAAGGGAGATACCCGAGGAAACAGATGGGAAGCTTTCTCTTGAGGATTGTCGGGGTACCGAGCGCGTCCTGGTTGTGGATGATGTCTTCGATCAGAGAGAAATCGCAGCCCTCATGCTCCGCAAACTGGGATACAACGTCCAAACCGCTGCCAGCGGTGAAGAGGCTATAGCGCTTCTCTCAGGTGACAAAGTGGACATCCTGCTTCTTGATATGATTATGGCCCCTGGCATTGACGGTTGTGAGACCTATCGTCGGATCACTCTCATGCATCCTGGCCTGAAGGCAATCATCGCCAGCGGATTCAGCGAGTCAGACCGTGTCAAGGAAGCTCAGAATTTAGGGGCAGGAACCTACATCAAAAAACCTTATAGTCTGCAGCAGATCGCCCAAGCCATCCGCCGCGAAATCGATCGATAGAAAAAGCATAGCGTATTGATCCTGGTGGCAAAGGTCATCGTGTGTATCTGACTTGGAGACGGCGAAAGCTGAATATACCACTGAAGGGTGACGGTCTGACGGTCAGAATCGCATCCCTTCCACCCCAGATTATCCCCAAAAGCATCGCAACAAAGAGTCTTCTGTCCCATATTATCGTATCCAAGTTTGAAAACGCCCTGCCGGTTTGTATGCGTCCTGAAAAAATTGTTTCGGCGGTCACCGACAATTGATAAGTGCAACCGGCGCATTCGTAAAGCGCCGATCCAATAGGCAACTCTTTATTCACTTCGTATCGCGGGCAGGTTGTTTCTTCCATTGTCTTGCAAACGCTTCTATCTGTCATTTTCCGGAGCTGGCATTTCCGTCTCGTCCTCCTCCCCCGATGCATCCGTTTCACTCGTCGCCAAGGATAAAATGGCCCGGGCCTGATCGTCCGGGAGTTGTTCCACCTCGCGCAGACGGCGTTCCATGACCCGGGTGCGGCGGGAGGAATCGTCCAGGGTGTTGGCCACCGTGTGAATCTGCTTTTTCATCCTGTCCAGCACATCGCCGAATTTGCCGAACTCGGTCTTGACCGCCCCCAGCACGGTCCAAACTTCGCTGGCCCGTTTTTCAATGGCCAGGGTCTGGAAGCCCACGCGCAGGCTGTTGAGAATGGCGGAAAGGGTCGTGGGACCGGCCACCAGGACCCGGTGTTTCTGTTGCAGTTCATCGTGCAGTCCGGCCTGGCGCAATACTTCCGCGTACAGGCCTTCCGTGGGCAGGAAGAGGATGGCGAAATCCGTGCTTTCGGGCGGGTGGATGTATTTTTCCTGGATATCCCGGGCCATCTTGGTGACCGCCCGTCGCAATTCGGCGGAAGCGGCGGCCACACCATCCGCATCGGCGAGGCGCGAGGCATCCACTAGGCGCTCGTAGGCTTCCTTGGGGAATTTGGAATCAATGGGCAGCCAGACCGGCCGGCCGTGATCCCGGTCCCTTCCGGGCAGCTTGATGGCGAACTCCACGGTCTCGCGTCCCTCCTTGGTGCGGACATTCCGCTCATACTGATCGTTGGTAAGGATTTCCGCCAGGATCGCTCCCAGTTGGTACTCACCCCAGGTGCCGCGTTCCTTGACATTGCCCAGAACCCGTTTGAGATCCCCCACCCCGGTGGCCAGGGACTGCATCTCCCCCAGCCCCCGCTGCACGGCTTCCAAGCGCTCGCTCACCAGTTTGAAGGATTCGCCCAGGCGCTTCTCCAGGGTGTCGTGCAGTTTCTCGTCCACGGTCCGGCGCATTTCCTCCAGTTTTTTCTCGTTGCTCTCCTGAATCTGGCGGAATTGCTGATCCAGGGATTCCCGGGCCTTCTGCTGTTCCTGCTGCTGGACCGTCTCCAATCCCTTCAAAGCCGCGATGACATCCGCCAGATGTTTGCGCTGATCGTCCATGACCTGCCGCAGTTTCTCGTCCACCGCCTGCCGAACCTTGTCGAAGCGCTCCTCGGTGGTCTTGCGCATGGATTCGAGCTGGGTTTCCGTGCCATTTCGGATTTCGCTCAGTTCCGTCCGATTGCCCGCCGCCAGCTTTTCGATCTCGGCCCGCGTGGTGGCGCCCGCTTCCCGGGTGGCGGCAACCAGCCGGTCCAGGACATCCTTCTGGTCGTGGCCCAGGTTGTTGACCGTCCTCACCAGCACTTCATTGGCCCGGTTCTGAATCGAAGCCACTTCCTCCCGCAACCCCCGGGCCTGCTTGTCCCCGTCTTCTCGGACCAGCCGCAGTTCCTCCCGCAGGGTCTTGTCTGGATCCCTCTCGACCAGTCGCCTGACCTTCATCCAGAGGAGCAGCAGGAGCAACAGCGCAAAAGCAGCGGCCAGCAACAAAGCGGTTTCAACATGGGTCGGCATGAATTCCTCCAGTGATATTTTTTTTTAACCACGGATGAAACGGATTTCACGGATAAAAAAACCGATGCAACGGCGCGGGAATCGATTCGCTCGGTACGCGACAATGTCCCTTCCCGGTCCGTTCGGCAATCCAACGAATCCGAATAGTATGTCGGGAATTCCCCGCATGCAACAAAAAGTTGTTCGCCATCGGATGCACTCGAAACACGAAGAAAAAGGCGGTTTGATGGCATGACCTCACTTTTGCTATGCCATGAGGAGTTTTTACCTTTATTGAAATTTGGTTATCGCGCAGAGACGCAGTGACGCAGAGAAAAGCGGATTAAGATCCCTGGCGGAACGCCGAAACACCATCCCTTCCCTCTTTCAATCTTGAACCTTGAACTTTAAACCTTGGACTTTGAACCGTATATCTGTGGACCCGATGTTTTCCAAATCCCGGCGAATGGATATTGCAAGGGACGGGGAATTGCGATATTTGAATGACATACCAAAAAATTGAGAATGTTGAAAACCGGATCGATGCCATTGCGATGCCGTATCGACAGGAGACGGCGCAATGCTGATTGCAGCCGGATAATTCCGGACGATGCATACAGTCGATGCCGACCATCTTCAAGGGTGCGGAACATGATTTACGAACAAGTCGAACTGCATAATATTGAAGATCTTGTTCCGGTGGAGGGCTTTCCGGGGCTCCGCATGCAGCGGATTCCGGAACCGGTTCGGTTGAAACTGAATCCCCAAGCCCAGTTTCAGATGTGCCATCCGGCCTGCGCGGAAATCCGATTTGTGAGCGACCATCCGGTGGATATCGCGCTTTCATGCCCGGAAGGGCATGGGATGGTGGAAGTCTTTTATGGCCCGTTTCAGGACCCGGAACGATACGACATTACAGATGGCATCACCGTCATCCATGTACCGATGCCCAATCAGATGACCCTGTATGACCAGTCCAAACTATCCGACCTGCCCTTTTCCCCTCACGTCTGCCGGCTTCTCATGGCCGGGGATATAATGTTTATCCATGGCATGCAAGGCCGAGATTGCCGGCCCCCGAACCCGAACGAGCTTCCCCGGCTGCGATATCTGGCTTACGGCACATCCATTACCCAGCATGGCCGTTGCACGGCTCCGCATTTAACCTATGTGGAGCAGGTCGGCATCCGCCTCGAAGCGGATGTCATCAATCTCGGGTGCGGCGGCTCCGCGTTTTGCGAGCCGGATATCGCGGATTATATCGCGGCCCGAAACGACTGGGACTTCGCGACACTGGCCATTTCCGTCAATATGCTGAAGTTCCCGCTTTCCTTTTTCTATGAGCGGGCATCCTATATGATCCGCACCATCTGTCGATCCAATCCCCGGCGGCCGGTTATCTGCATTACCCTCTTCCCGTATTCAAAAGAGTTCGGCGATTCCTTTATCGGTATAGAAGATCAGGGTTCACCGGACGATTACCGCGCTGCGCTGCACCAGGCGTATCAGGATTGCGGTTGTGACAACGCCTATTTAATGGAAGGATCCGAAGTGCTCAGCAATGTCGGGGGACTTTCAACGGATCTTCTCCATCCCGCGGATCAAGGCATGATTTTCATGGGAGAAAATCTCGCGCGCCAGATAAAACACCTGGTCGATAAAATTTGTCGATAAAGAGGTATGGAAATGAGGAAGAGAGACCGGTTTTAAGCCTTGCTATCCGACCGTATTTTTATTAGATTGTATGCGATGGGCGATTCATTGTTGGAAAGGGCAGAACTTCCCATGGAATCGACAACCATCTCAACAGAAGGATTTTGTTTCAAGATCGAGGCGTATTCGAGTTTCAAAAATTTATCGAAAAACGACAAGATTGAGAGATATGTACCGATCCTACTACGGCCTCACCCAAAAGCCATTCCAGCTCAGCACGGATCCAAAGTTTCTTTGGCTCGGCGAGAAGCATAAGGAAGCACTGGCAACTTTGAAATACGGCGTCATCGACCAAAAGGGATTTCTGCTTGTTTCCGGAGACGTGGGCACGGGCAAAACGACCTTGATTAACGCCTTATTGGAAAGCCTCGAAAAAGATACGCTGGTGGCAAACATTACGGACCCGGCGTTGGATCTCATCGAATTCTTTAACCTTATTGCATTATCATTCAATATCCCCAAGCAATTTGACCGCAAAATCGATTTTATTGTTTATTTCACCCAATTTTTAAAAAAAGCATATTCCGAAAATAAAAATGTTCTACTCATCATAGACGAAGTTCACAGCCTATCAAAAGAAGTTCTGGAACATATTCGGCTTTTATCCAACATCGAGCTGCCGGAAGAAAAACTCCTCAACATCTTCTTTGTCGGCCAAAATGAAATCCATCAGACGTTGGCCCTGCCGGAATGTCGGGCGCTTCGGCAAAGAATCCGATTGGTGTATCAGATTGAGCCCTTGTCAGAAAATGAAACCATGGCATACATCAAACACCGGTTGAAAGTCGCCGGGACGGAAAAAACCATTTTTACGCAAGCTGCCATTCAAAAAATATATCGTTTTTCCAATGGCTACCCGCGTCTGATAAACACCATTTGCGATGATGCGCTCTTGACAGGGTATACGCGGGATTTGAAAACGATCACCCCGGACGTTATCAATGAATCTGTTCAACAATTCGCTTCCATCCGTAACCCTCATAATATCACCGCTGATGTTTCCACAATGCCTATCGCAAGACAATCCCAAGAAAAAAAGATCTCCTGGGTTTTCCCTGTATCTTTACCGGCATTTCTTCGAAAAAGATGGCATTTCTGGGCGTCCGCCGTATCTTTGGCGCTGATGATCATTGTCATTACCGGTATTTATCAGAACGTATCGACGAAGAAAAACAATCCGCCCAAACCGACGGAACGGGTGCTGAAAACAACCGCATCACCTCCAGACAAACCGAAAAGTAATCCAACCTTGCATGACGACCGGATAAAATCTGCCACAATCACACCTGACCATCAAATAAAGGCAACATCTCCCCCCAAAACCGAGATATCGAAACCCACTATTTTAGAGCAGGCGGACAGGGTCTTTATGACAAACCCCGGTGCCGCTGAAATGTTGCTTTCAAAGTCGGTTGCGGGTGACCCTCAAAATGCGAAAGCCCATTTTGATCTGGGAAGGCTTTATACAAAATCAAAAGAGTACGCGAAAGCAATCAATGCCTATCAAAAGGCAGCAAATCTACGCTATCGTCCTTCGGATACATTTTATAATATTGGGTTTATCTATGCATCAACAGAAGACTATGCAAATGCCGAAAAAATGTTTCTTCATGTCGTCGAGTTAAAACCGCCCTATCTTGACAAAGCGCTCTTCAATCTTGCCGTTGTTCAACAAAAACAGGGAAAAATGCAACAATGCATCGAAAACCTTGAAAAAGCCATGACAGCGAACCCCATGAATCAAAGAGCGCAGCAATATCGAAATCAACTCAAACAATGAGTAGGAAGTGTCATCATGGTGTGCAGCAAACAAAGAATCGTTAACGGATTATTGGCGCTATCCTGTATCTGTATCCTACACGGTTGCGCCTTCCGACATCCCCCACTTCAGTCGGAACCGGAGGCGCCGCCTGCCCAGGTTGAAATCAAGCACGAAAATACCATTGCGACGCCCGCTACGCCTGTTTTAGAGATACCGACACCGGAAACGTCGAAACCCCGTTTCTATTTACACAAGGTTTGCTGGCCGAACGAATCCCTTTCCCTCATCGCAAAATGGTACACCGGCTCTGTGAACAATTGGAAAGCCATCGCCAAATCAAACCCCACATTGAATCCAAATCAAATCTTCATCGGTGATACGATTTCGATCCCCGAAGATCTATTGACCTCTCGCAAACCAATGCCCCTTTCCTTTGTGCCTTCTGCGGTTCGTAAAAAAAGCGCGCCGCCTTCTTCATCCAATCAGAATGCGACACAACCCGAATCGCCGGAACTATTCGGCCCCGTAGAACCCGAGCAAACTGCTACGAAGTCCATCCATGTGGAGCTATTTTCGCCCATAGAATGATATGGTTTTTCTTACAACCCTCATTTGGCAAGACCGATAAGGGTAAGGGGGACCAATTATTCCCCTTACCCTCCGTATTCCGGTGGTGCATGTCCACGGCGTCCGCCATGGGACGCCTGTTCATTATCCAAGCCCCCCGACCGCCTCAGATATGCCGATGAGATCATCAAATCCGATCGTGCCGGCTCTTTCGAGTCTTTGCTGAATATCATGTACCATGGTGCCTGCGAATTCGCGCCATTGCTTTTCATTCAACAAATAGACATCCTCATGGAAATGGATATGCGCTCCTTTTAACCCGCCGGGAAAAGGGAAAGGCCATTTGCGCGGGAGCTTTTTGGAGAAAAAAACAAGTGGGGACAGGTCCTATATGAATCGGCCCAGTTTCATCCAATCCGGAAATCGTACTATTGGGGATTTATCCATAACAAGGGATGCATTCAGTTAATACAGGAAGGCTAATTGGAGATTCCTTACTGGAAAATCAGGGCGGATAAAGCAAAATCATTCCCAATGATCAAATAGAAATCGCCCGCTGACGTTCATTTTTGTTGTTAGAAACTGTTTTATTTCGATCCTGCTCCCAGACGAATCCCCTCATTCCGTTAGCCGTTTCAGGGAGTAGAGTCCTTTCAATCCCGAGATGGGTTTGGGCTTCTTTTCCTTGCTGGATTCGAGCAGGTCCTTGACCCGCGAATACTGCTGTCGCACAAAATCCTTTGATCCGATGATGCCAGAATCCGTAAAATACCGCGTACGATAACGGAACCGATCGGTACGTGTAATCCGGTAACCCTTTTTTCGCTCCTTTTCGACTACCCTTCCCTCAATCCCTTTTTTCCCCTTTTTGATTGCTCCGGCTTCATACAGAAACTTTCGATATAGTCGCAAGCGCTCCACCTTATCCAATACGCCGAATTCTTTCAAACCGAAGTCCAGGGAAAGAAAATCGCCCTTGTTGTTCTGCTGTGCATGGTAGCCCATGGAATTCCAGCGATACTCTTCCGGTTTCGACACCAGTCCGGCGCGTACCGGGTTGAGATCGATATAGGCCAGGCAGTTGATCAGGGTTTCTCCCTTTTCCACGATCAGGCTCTTGAAGCGACCACCCCAGAAAAAACCACGACGGCCATAGCGTTTGTTGTAAAAGCGGGAAAAGGTTTGCTTGAGTTCCTTGCCGAACTCGGAAAGGCTGGTCCATTTATGCTTCAGAAACGGGAGCTGGCCGTCCATACAGATCTTGTCCTGGCCATACAGCAGCGCATAGCGTTTCTTGACTTCATTGTCTGACACGGATTTTTCCGGAAGCATGCGCAGCAACAGATGGAAATGGTTTCCCATGATGGAAAACCCAAACACTTCGGTAAAATATATCTTGCTCATCCGGCGGATCAGATCCACCAGAAAATCCTTTTCCACATCCCCCAGCGGAAACCCATCCAGGGCCGTACGGGACATCACATGATACACCGCCGGTTCATCCGGAATTACGATGCGTGCGGTTCTGGGCATAATCTTTCCCCCCCTTTCCCTTCCCGTTTCAATCGGTCTTGAGTATATCGTATTATATTTTCAGAATATTCTGTATTTTCAACTGTGGATAGTGCCGCTCATTTCATTTCGTCAAGATAATAAAAGAGTCGCAAGGTCAATGGTTTTATTCATATTTTGCCTGTCCCCTTATTTTTCTTTAACCCTTTAATATTGAAACCTTACTTCGTTTTGCAGCTGCCAATAATTTTTTATCAAGCGTGGCAATGGGCAATCCTTTTCTCATTGCTAGGTCCAAATATGAAGCATCGTAGCTTGACAGGTTATGCATACGGGCTAATGCAAAATTTTCTTTAATCATCCTTTCTGGCGATTCTTGCTCTACAATTATTGGAAGTTCAGTAAGCAGGGCGATGAAACGTGTGCTATCCGCCTCACCTATTCGTTTTTTTCGCTCAGCCACTAATAACACATTGGTAACTTCTAAAGGCCAAATAGATGGGACGAACGCGGTGGCGCTCTCAAGTCTATTTAGTATTAAATCAGTGTATTGACTGTCTTCATTCTGAAAGCACCACGTCATAATCACTGAGTTGTCAATAACGAAATCATCGTTCATTTATCGCCTCCCTTCTTCAATCATTTCGCGAATTGAAAGCCCTTTAAGGGCATGTTTATCACGAAATTTTCGTATTTCAGCGATAACCTTGCTTGGTTCAGTCCTTTTTAAAGACATCGGTGGCTGCAGAACAGCAACTGGCACACCATGTTTTGTAATTGTTATCCGTTCGCCTTTGATTACACGCTCAAGCAATTTGGGTAAATGTGTTTTGGCTTCGTATGCACCAATGGTTTCCATAATCAATCTCCTTATAATTTCAGACTAGTTTTAGACCAGTCTAAAACAAACCATTCAACTTGTCAAGTTTCGACTTTGTTCTATCGGAGCTATTTGATGTGGTGACGAACGATCAAGCTCACGGGCCGCAAACCCAATGAGGACGGTCTGTTGGCAATTAAACACTTTATAAACGCCTTTAAATAGAAGCCGTGCGGGTTTGCGGTTCTGTGCAGCGCATTTTTCGGCTCATTGTTCCGGGCCGCAATCCAAGATCTGAATGCATGTATCGATTAATTCCGTCATAGGTCCCGTACTTGTGTCATAGCAGACCTTCACACGTTCGATCTGCACCCATGCCCCCTCGACGATCTCCGAATCAGCTCCAAGGGGATGAAGAGCTGCTGCACAGGACATTATCAAACGCCAAAAAGGTGATGTGTATCATGTCTCGGCAGATTTACACTTATTCTTCATATTCAAGCAATTCATAAAGCCTAATAAAAAATGTATTCCGTAGCTTTTCAATATGCAAAGCTTCAGTGAAATCAATTATTGCCGTGTCTTGACGTTTGAACCTATCCGGCTCCACTTGCAAAGCATAAGAATTGACCTGCTTATTCCAGAACCATTCAGCACAGCAGAACTGGATGTTTTCGGGATCAATAGAAGTGACTCCCTTTAATGCCTCAAACAATCGTTTTCCCGATGGACTATTCTCAATGCAAAAAGCAATGTATGCGATCCTATACTCAATTTCGTCTATTGCGCTTTGAGCTGGTAAGGGTTCAAGGTTGTGATGATCTTTTTGGCCGTTGTAGATAAAATGGCCATAACAACTTTGCAGAGTGAAACAATATGGTAACCTGTTATATCCGTTGATGAGGTCAATAATTGGCTTATCAATCATGTCATCGGTCAAATTGATCAGATTCTTTTGTTTTTTCACCTGATAAAGCGGATTATCCGCAAATTCTTTTAATCCAGTGAAGGTTTCCAACTATAATATCCATTCCTGCATTTACGGCTAACGTCTGAATCCAATGGCAGCCAGGGCTTCCACCGAATGACTTAAAGATGGTTTTTGTTCAATTCCCCCGGTTGTCCAACAAAGCCTGCCCTGGCGATCTTTACTGCGCTGAATTGTTATGCCTTAATTTCATCTATTGGCAGTATCTGTTTCCCATGTCGAATAGTAAGTATGGAGATTTGTTTTGTTCCGATGTGATAAATGATTCGATAATTTCCGTAAATTAATTCCCTGAATTGACGATCATTAATTTCAGGGACAATCCGTCCAATTTCTGGATTAGCTTTGAGCTGGTCAACCTTTGCAAACACAGTATTAATCCAATTCTCTGCCGCCAAAGGTTTATCTTGTGAAATGTAATCAACTATTTCTGACGCCCTTTCAACAGCAAGGGGAGACCATACTATTTTCATTTGGGGACTCTCTTCAATAATTTGGCTTTTGCTTTTTGGTGGGGAATCCCTTCTCCTTTTGTCAGTTGGTTGAGAGAGGTTTGGATGTCTGAAAGAAGGTCGATTTTTTCTTGCATCGCTTCAAACTCATTTGCACCCAAAAGTACAGCTACGCCTTTGCCATGCTGCGTAATTATAACCGGACGCTTGGTGTCATGGACTTGTTTGATGTAAGAAGCCATGGCATTTCTGACTTCCGACATTGATCTGATGTCTTGATCGATTTTAAGCTTTTGCATTTTGCACCTCTTTTGTGTTTATTTTGTACAAAATAACATACAATTTTAGGTACAATCAACTGTTTTTTAAAAAGACACCTAACGGCGGCAGCCAATGGGAGCCAGGGCTTCCACTGACTTGATTAAAGATTTAGGTTGTTCATTCCCCCTGACTTTTCAAAACCCGAATGCCCTGGCGATCCTGACTGCGCTGAATTGTTATGCCTTTGTCTTTTTAATATATTTTTGATTCGGAAAATGAATCTATATCAACACCCGATTCTTCTTCGAGCTTTGAGAAGCTACCTCATCTCCCTATTTTTCAATTCCCCTGCCGCCAAGAATAAATCCGATCCTGCTCCCAGACGAACCCCCTCATTCCGTTAGGCGTTTCAGGGAGTAGAGCCCCTTAAGACCCGAGATGGGTTTGGGCTTCTTTTCCTTGCTGGATTCGAGCAGGTCCTTGACCCGCGAATACTGCTGCCGCACAAAATCCTTTGATCCGATGATGCCAGAATCCGTAAAATACCGCGTACGATAGCGGAACCGATCGGTACGTGTAATCCGGTAACCTTTTTTTCGCTCCTTTTCGACTACCCTTCCCTCAATCCCTTTTTTACCCTTTTTGATCGCTCCGGCTTCATACAGAAACTTTCGATATAGCCGCAGGCGCTCCGCCTCATTCAATACGCCGAATTCCTTCAAACCGAAGTCCAGGGAAAGAAAATCGCCCTTGTTGTTCTGTTGCACATGGTAGCCCATGGAATTCCAGCGGTACTCCTCGGGTTTTGACACCAGTCCGGCGCGAACCGGGTTGAGGTCGATATAGGCCAGGCAGTTGATCAGGGTTTCGCCCTTTTCCACGATCAGGCTCTTGAAGCGTCCGCCCCAGAAGAAACCACGACGGCCATGGCGTTTGTTGTAAAAGCGGGAAAAGGTCTGCTTGAGTTCCTTGCCGAACTCGGAGAGGCTGGTCCATTTATGTTTCAGAAACGGGAGCTGGCCGTCCATGCAGATCTTTTCCTGGCCGTACAGCAGCGCGTAGCGCTTCTTGACCTCATCGTCCGATACGGATTTTTCAGGAAGCATGCGCAGCAATAAATGGAAATGGTTTCCCATGATGGAGAAACCAAACACCTCGGTAAAAAATATCTTGCTCATCCGACGGATCAGGTCCACCAGAAAATCTTTTTCTACATCCCCCAGCGGAAACCCATCCAGGGCCGTACGGGACATCACATGATACATCGCCGGTTCATCCGGGATTACGATGCGTGCGGTTCTGGGCTATACTTCCCCCCTTTCCCGTTTCAATATGGTCTTGTTTATAACATATATATTTTCAGAAGATTCTATCTTGTCAACCGTGAATAGCGCCGTTCATATCATTTCGTCATTATTATAAAATAATTATTTAGTGAATGGTTTTCTCATGTGTATTGTACGGATATATTGTTAGCGATGTGGACAAACATGAGCTGGTGACCATTATCAAGCGATTATCCAACATTTATTTCGCGGATATTCTGGGATACTGCATCATGGGAAATCATTTTCACCTGCTGGTGCGGGCGAACCCCGCAGAGGATCTGAGCGATGAAGAGGAAAAAAATCAAAGTTAGACTGTTCCTAATTTTCCTAATTTTCACCTTTTGAGGGTAAAAATTTATTATCGCTATGAAATTAATGCTTTCATAACCATAATAAAATTGATAATCACGATGTTAACTTGGTGCGACCCCATTCGGCACTGCATGATTGAATTTAGACCATAAAAATTCAAAAAATGGAGGTGTACTAGATGAAAAAAATTGGCCTCAGCTTTTTTTTAGTGTTTCTGGGCTTGGTAAGTCCCAATGCCATGTTTGCCATCCCTGTAGTATATGACCTTAATGCATCCATTGTGAGAATGGAGACGGACTTAGAGGGCAATCGTATAGAAGTATCGGATCCCGTTCTTGGTTGGATAGCCACGGATAATGTCCCTATTTTCTCTGCTCCAGATCCACAAAACGAAGGGGCCAACCGAATAACGGTACCGATCTACGCCTATTTCATTGCGGCAGGCCAATGGAACTTCTATGGAACAGATGGATATATGAAGTTTGGAACATTTTACGGCTCTTCCCTAACGTTAGAGGGAGACGGTGAATGGACATCCTGGCATCTATACCAAGATAGAGGTTTTCAGGTTTATCAGGATACCCTTCTTCCTGAACAGTTGCATTTTGAAGGGGGAATCCCGGCATATCCACCGCAGCCATATCACGGATCTATCTCTGGTATGTATTTAACTGCCGCCACACCAGTCCCTGAACCTAGCACCTTTCTCCTCATAGGGACTTGTTTGATAGGATTGTTAGGCTTTGACAGAAAGCGATTTAGGACCCTCTAAATCATTTTTCCCAATTTCTCTTTGGGAAGGGGCAGCAATGGCTCTGCCTTTGCTGCCTCCGTGGTGCCCAACCTGATTTTAGGCTTGACACGCATCGGCGCATCGGGGTCGCACCAAGTTAACAGGTAGATGAGTTTTTGGGGTATATTATGAATTTTGTAAACAATCGGGAAACAATCCGATAATATCCAGTTGACCAAATTAAAAATCTTTACTCCCCTGGACTGATACTGAACAGGTAGTACAGGCAAAAATGAAGGGAAAGTCAATTTCGATGAACTCCGGCGGGAAATCGCTGAAAAATTGGGGCGATCTTTCTCGATTGTCTTCACACCGGTCCCATGTCCAGTCATAAAACAAAATGAAAAACCAACTGGCACAACGTCTATGTACTACCTCGTTCAGGTACGAAGTAAAGACTTCGCTTTAATTCATTCAGTGTTGTTCTTTGACAAGCCGACACAATGCAAGGCGGAATCCATTATGGCGTCAATGAATGCTGACGCCGTTTTTTTGCAATAGGTGGATAGCTGCTTTAATCGATCACCAGCCATTCTCCTCGGTCTGCGGATAAAAATGCTTGATGGGCTCTATCGTTAACCGCTTTGTTACCCATCATAAAATCAATTAAAATTGACGATAGCGTCCAAATCCTTGGCGAAAATACTTGACAGCTATACCGGCTGGACGGTATACATTTTTTCATACTCTTCTCCATCGCGGGCTGCCAAAAAGCAGGTTAATTTGACAAACCGGTCTTGCTCCATTCCGGGAATAATGAAGACGTAATTTCTGAAACAACAGGAACGACATAAGGAGATCGGATGAAAGGCAAAACGGATACCCGGAAAAAGATACTGGATGCAGCGTCGGCGGTGGTTCTTAGCCGTGGCGCCACCGGTTTGACCCTGGACCAGGTCGCCAAAGAAGCGGGTGTCAGCAAGGGCGGTCTACTCTACCATTTTCCTTCCAAGGAGGCCTTGCTGCGCGGGATGATCGAACGGGTGATCGCGGACTTCGAGAGCAGCATGGTGGATCGAATCGCCCAGGATCCTGAGGAAAATGGGCGATACCTGAGGGCGTATATTTCCGAGGCGGCCGCGCCGCCGGAACCCGGATCTCCCCAGGAGCGGAGAAAAAGACTGCAGAGCGCGCTGATCGCGGCGGTAGCCGTGGACAACCGGCTGCTCGATCCCTTGCGGGAACGGTATAAACTGTACCAGGAGTTTGTCGAAAAAGACGTGATCGATTCGGTCGAAGCGACCATTGTCCGTCTGGTAGCCGACGCCATGTGGCTTTCGTCCTTGTTCGATATCCCGACCTTGACGGAAGAAATGCAGACAAAGGTCTTGAATCATCTCGAGAAGATTTCAAGCGGAAGGAGAAAAGGGAAGCCATGAAAAAAGAAAACCCAGGAAAAATCATCCATCCCGGAATGATCACGCGGCGGGATTTCGTAAAATACACTTCTTCGGCAGCGTTGGGATTGTTTGCCATGTCTCCCCTTACCGGCTGCAGCTTTTTGAAAGCGGCCCCGGATCCGTCCGGACAAACGGATTGCATTCGCCCGGACAGTATCATATCCGATTCCGGCTTGGCTTCACATTCGGTTTTTGAAAGCACCACGTTGAGCGGCATCCGGTTGCAGAACCGGTTGATTCGGTCAGGAACGGTATTGGGATTGGGAGATAACGCCGGAAGACCCACACCGGACTCCATTGCAAAACATGTCGAGCTGGCCCAGGGCGGCGTCGGAGCCATTGTCACCGAAGGGATAGCGGTTCAACGGAATGGCGTTCATATGGCTTTGAATCCGCTGTTGTTCGACGATGACGATGACATTGAAGCTTATCGGCGCTTGACCGCAGCGGTTCATGAATACAACACCCCCATTCTCATGCAGGTTTTCCACGCCGGCCGCCAGACCCGATCGGCGGTCACGGGCGAACCGACCATTGCCCCTTCATCCATCCGGGATGGTTTCTATGTGGAAGATATGCCCAAAGAACTGACCGAAAACGAGATTCAAGCGGTCATCGAACAGTTCGTTGCCGCCATCGAGCGCGCCAGGAGGGCTGAATTCGACGGTGTCCAATTGATGGCCGGCCACGGCTATCTGTTGTCGGAATTCCTGTCCCCGACCATGAACCGCAGAGAAGATCGCTGGGGCGGTTCCACCGAAAACCGCTTCCGCATTATCCGGGAGATATATGTCCGATCCCGGCAGCGCGTCGGTCATTTTCCCATCCTCATCAAAATGAACGCCTACGACTACCAGCCGGGGGGCATGCGGCTGGATGAATCCATCCGGATTGCAAGGTTGCTGGAAGAAACCGGTTGTGACGCCATCGAGGTATCCTGCGGTGTCACGGCGGACGGCTTTTCCACCATCCGAGTGCCGGAATTGCTGACCGCTCCCATCGCCGAATACAGTTTCCGATTGAGAGACAAGCCATTCATCATCAAGGAAGTAATGACCTCCCTGTTGCCGTTCATGGTGGACCTGCACGAACCCATTTACAATTACAATGTCTGCGCGGCAAGGGAAATAAAACAACATGTCCGTATTCCGGTCATGGTTGTCGGAGGCATCCGGGACTATGCGACGATCCAGCAGATCATCGCGGCCGATATGGCCGATTATGTGGCCATGAGCCGGCCGTTTCTCATCGAGCCGGATCTGGTCAACAGCTTTAAAGCCGGGCAGCAAGGGGAATCCGCATGCATTTCTTGCGGCCTGTGTATGTTGTGCCTGGAGCAAAAGCCGGTTGAATGCCATTATGGAACGCTGTAGGAAAGAGTAACATTTAGCGCAGAGAGAGCAAGAATATTCCCGGAATGGTGGAGAATTGCCGGGCCCGTGAAAGCAATCGAAGTCCGTGCTGAAAAGAAACGGACGCAATCCATATGTCATCGGTCGGGATCGACGCTCCCTTTTCCCGTATCATCATAACCGTGTATCATGACATATTCGGAATCGCCCTGAACAGGTCTCCTTTATCGATCTAAACAAGGAGGAGAAGACAATTTTTGAGAGGATACCGGGTCATGTGCATGGAAACCGGAAGATGGGGACACAGGGCAATCGCACATCTTTTATCAAGAGTTAAGGATTTTCAACATGTAGCTGTTTTCCCAGCCAGCTTTGAGTCTTTTTGTTTGGATACTGCCCTTGAACGTTTTTTCCTGTTTGATCATATTTATAACGATATGCCGCAAGATAGCCATGTTGGCGGGCGCGTGATCTTTCCTCACACGGCAACGGTCTTCATCAAACGTTACATCCAGAACCCAATGCAGACTGTTTTCAATCTGCCAGTGCCCTCGAACCGCAAGGGCGATTTTCGGGGCATCCTTACCAAGACTGGAAATATAGTATGAAGTT
>JBGSLR010000011.1:0-16624 GCA_041740615.1 Desulfobacterales bacterium | reverse complement strand
GCGATACCCGCTCAAAATAAAGGTGACCGATGAGGAGCTGAAAAAGATAAATATCAAGTCGCATAAATTTCATGGCGAGTGGAATTATAGCATTGCTCCGTGAAGTAATATTTGTAAAGTTTATTATTTAACAGTCCCTTACCAGCCATTGCTTGCCATGGCCACACGCCTGTATCGGAAAGATCCGCATATGGCTGAAAACTTGTTGACGGTATTAGCGGCAGTCACTCCCCAACGCCCGGATGCCAAACGAATGCTCCTGACTTTATCCAAAGGACAGTGAACTCAAGAGATGGCGTAGCCAGTTGTCGGTCCTTAGTAAAATCCAAATCGTCTTCATAGGAGTTGTCAATTATCGTCCATTTTCCAATATCCACTTGTTCTTGATCGCCTCATTCAAGCGGGTATCATAGTGTGGGCATCAGACCCCGTTGCCGTGGCGGAGCGCAGCCAGAAAAAAAGTGCCCAAGGCCCCCGGCGGTGATGAACGTTGACGATTTGAAGAAGCCGCGGAACTCATCAGCGGAAAACAGCGGATTACGCAAATCTACGGGAGGGGTCGCCGACGCATTCGGTTCGGGCCTTTCCGCTCGCAGGGCCGGCCCGTCATTGATACTGTCGCCGGTCATGGCCACGGTGTTGACGCTCTTGCGGTAGGCCCTGACAATTTCCAGCTTCAGGTAAGGATTGACCCGAGAAAATACCTGGACATCTTGAATCAGCGCCGGGGATCCTTGCTGGATACCCAGCGCACTGATCAAGATGTCGAGATTTGTCGGGAAGGAACGGTTTATGGAGTTTGGTTTGACAATATACAGATGAGCGGCCGCATTGTGGAATATTGACATCCATATGCTCCAGCTTGGGTTTTCAAACGGTGCGACCGCAGCTACATCTGAAGATTCCAGTATGTGAAAACGATACTGGAAACGATGCAGGATATAGAGAGGACGGTCACCAACCACTCGGAAAAAATTGTTTTCATTCGATCCACCTCCTACGAAACGTCATTTTCGTGGGCATAAATACACAGAATTTATTTGAATCGCGTTAACAGGCGGATAAGAAACGATTAAAGTGGAAGATTCACAAAAAACAATGAAAGGACGGATCATTAGCTCCATAAGTTCTGTGATATTTTTAAATAACATCAAAGCATATATCTTTTCTTTAAATGAAAAAGATAATGGCGCAAGCATGATTTCCTAATCTGATCTTTACAGTCTGTGTGTATACCATCATTTATTTTAAGTTATGTTATGCGTGTGTCCGATTTGAGTTTGACGGGAATATCGTTGCATGTAGGGCTTCAGCTCGGAATAACAGCATGTGGGGAAGATGAAACGGAAAAGCCTCAAACGCATGCTTCTCCGCCTCAACGCAGAGCCGGAAGCAATTGCCTCGGGTCTGTCGTTGGGCGTTATCGTCGGCATGACGCCTTTTTGGGGGGTTCAGACATATATCGTTTTACTGCTGGCGACATTTCTTCGGTGTAACCACTTGGCCGCTTTGCTGGGTATCCAGATCACCAACATCCTTACGGCCCCTTTTATTTACGCCTTGACTTTTCGAATCGGTTCCTGGTTTTATCCCGCAAATCGCGTCTTCGACTTTTCGCAGTTGCTCACCATTGACGCCATGCGCCAGCTGTTCGGATCCCTGCGATTTTATCCATCGGCGGATTGGCGCTCGGCATTCCCCTGGCGCTGCTCATCCAGATCGGCGTTTACCGCCTGTTGAAAAACATGCCGCGCAAAGAAATTCAGGATAACTGACGGGCAGGCTTTCGACTCGCGTGAAGGCACCCGCAACGATCATGATGAAGGCCGCGGTAAAGAAACGTCGTCGATCGGGTCTTCATCCCGCCTTTTCCCCCAACGCAGGGAAGGGATGAAAGTTCCGTGGCACGGAGGATATCGAGGATGGGTTGCTTCGCTGGCGGCCTTTTTGTTGGTTTTTAATAATTCTTTCGTTTTTTCAACCCCATCAGGCCCATCAGACCGGAAAACAGCAGCCACGCTGCGCCCGGTATGGGCACCGACGATGCCGCCAGATCATACGTAGCGGCCGCAGACCCCATGTCATGAGTGGCGGCCCACCATTGGATGGTTTCGCCGATCTCCAGGTCATTGACCTTCCACTCCAACGTCATGCCGCCGTTTTCGCTATGCTGCACAAAAAATGTGCCCACCGGCGCATTCGGATCAGACGGCCCGACACGGGTAAAACTATCCATTCCGTTCCATTGATGATAGTCATCCTGTAACCAACCACCCATGTCGGACTGATAATGGGAATCCACGATAAAATCGATTCCCGTCAACATATCCGGAACATAGGCGATGGACGGTCCGTCTGCTCCAGCGGCCGCGGAATCGATATAGATGCCGTAAAGTCCCGCAAAGTTGCCTGCGGAAGGCGGTTGCGCCAGATCAATCCGGAAATAATGATAATCTCCTTCATGCGCGTGCCAGGCCCCTAAAATATCCTGTCCCGATTGTACCGCTACGCCGGGATTGGACAGCGACGGCTCGCCTGCCGCATCCAGCACCGTCGGCGTCGCGGACCATGGATATAAAAAATCGGCCTGGGCCGGACGGCCATACATCATCATCACAGCTCCGGCTACCAACACATAGATCCCTTTTTTGATAATCGTCATTCGCTTCTCACCTCCTTTTCTGATTTTTTTCTGCTGGTTCTAAAGAAAACAATTTCGATTTTCTAGATATGGTCCGATCTGTTAATTTCGGTTGAGAATTCCGTTATGATTTTGTATGATCTGTTCGCCTATCGAGGGACCCATCCGGAGATGAACAAAAATCGCAGAAATGGCGCGATCGTGCTAATGAAAATCTAACAAATCCAGTTTATGGTATGACGCAGTTTTTCTTTTATTTGTTTTTCAGATAGTTAACTGCCGGCACCTAAGGCTCGGTCCGATAATCAGAAGATTCTTTTTGGAATGGTCAATGATGGAAAGTCACGTTGCCAGCTGCACCGATTCCCGCGGAATTCTCCGAAAACCGGCATTATGTATGCGCACCATTGCAAAAAAGGGAGAGGGAAATGAAATCCGGCAGCTTCGACATTGACGCGTTTATAGAAACAATCAAACACCAAGACTGGATGGCCGCCATTCATCTCGCGAATCAGGAGGCAACGGCGGCGGAGCGCTGGCTTCACAAAAACAAAAAGAAGGGCGGACACCATACGGATAATGCCAAACAATACGCCGATATTCTGAAGGGCGTTATCGTTTATCTCCGCAACGGCGTTAAAACCAGTTCCATCCAGCATGTGGATATCCATTCCCTGGATTCCATCCGCCGAGGATGGATTTACCCGGATAAAACAGATATCTGCTGACATTCTTCTCTATTGTCGCGTTTTGTGCCTCGTTCCCCAACCGGGGATGGCACATCTTTATTTTATCGAAGACGAATGAAATTCCAACCATATTTCGATAATAAAGGTAGGTTTTTTAATGAAAAGGGAACTCGACAACGCTATATAACCACGATATAAATCGCGTTTAGCCATACCTTTTTAAGGGAATAGCGTCCCCAAACCCACAAACCATAATGGGAAAGACGAAGGAGGTGTCCAATGAAGTTGTTCGGCAAAGGTTTCAATCTGACGGGCCTCGCCATCGGCGCCGGCGCCGTGTTGTTGGCGCCGATTGTCATTCCGGCATTGGCCGGCGCCTTAAAACCCTTGGCAAAATCCATCATCAAGGGCGGTATCCTGATGTACGAAGGCGCTAGAGTAACGGCGGCGGAAACCAAAGAAGCCCTGGAAGACCTGGCGGCGGAAGCCAAAGCGGAGGCCAAAGCGGAGGCCAAAGCGGAGGCCCAGAAAAAAAACGAAGTATCGTCCTGAACGGAACATAGACAGTGCAATTGACAGTTTTTACTCCAACAAAGACAACTCAAAGGGGATATGCGGATGTTGCCGGAAGCACGCATCGGGCATAGCAGCGCCAACAGGCTGCGCATCAAAATAGATCATCACCGGGGTGACATGACCTATTTTGAACGCGTAACACGCGAACTGATGAATCACTTCCAATATCAAACGATTCAGTCCAATGCAGTGACCGGCAGCATTTTGATGGTGAGTGACAGCATCTCTGCATCTGAAGTGGACGCCTTTGCCCGGGAGCAGCAGCTTTTCTCTATTGATTTCGCTGTCCGGAAACCCAAACCGGTCGTTAATATCCTGGCGGCCCCGGTGGAAAACTTTCACCAGAAGGTACAGCAAACCACCGGCGGCGCGTTGGATTTACCCGGGTTGATTTTTATAACCGCGCTTTTTTTCGGCGTCTATGAAATCGCTAAAGGCAATTTCCGTTCGCCGCCGTGGTATACGGCTTTCTGGTACGCCTTCGGCATGTATTCCAAATCTTTTTTCGAAAGCAAAATAGCGGACAAACCGGACAGCACCGATAACCGGTAATGCGCTTTTCCCATATACAATAATCGCGACACAGCGGAAGCGGAGCGGTCCTTTTTCCTGGCGGAAGCAGCCTGATTTACAGTATCAATAATTAAAACAATTATTTATATAAAAAGTGAATGACCGAGAACCCAAATTGATATGAGACCATGAACACCGTCATCCCCATCCATACCCAGGTCGAAGGACGTGCGCGCTACAAAATCAACGGATTGTGCCAATCGCCGTATTTAAAAAGTTTCCTGGAAACGCGCCTCCTGGAGCATGACGACATCCGTCACGTTTCGGCCAGCACGATCACCGGTAATCTTCTTGTCTCCTATAATTCTTTCAATACGCCTCAATCCATCGCCGACCTCATCGACAACCTGTTGGACGACGTCGCTGTCCAGAAAGCCTTCCAGGACCTTCCGCCCATGCCGGCGTCGCGCCCTGGCTTCCGGATTCCGGTGGAGACCCCGACGCGCGGTTCGGATCGCCGGAATGCGTTCGATTTGGCAGACAAGCTGCTGCAGAAGATCGGCTTTCAAAAACCGGAACTGGATTTACCCTGGCACCAGCTTTCCCGCGACAATGTCTTGCAACGACTGGAGTCGAACCTGAAAACCGGTCTTGACGCCGACACTGCTGAAAAACGATTTCAAAGCAACGGCCCCAATGCCATTCCGGAGGCCAAATCCCGCTCCGGTTGGCGTCTTTTTTTAGAGCAGTTCACTTCGCTGCCGGTTTATCTACTGGGAGCGGCGGCCGGCGTATCGCTGTTGACCGGCGGCATTCTCGATGCGGCCGTCATCGGCGGAGTCGTCGTGGCCAATGCTGCGATCGGTTTTGTTACCGAGAGCCGCGCTGAAAAAATTATTCGGGGCTTGAATCAGTTGGTCAAGCCGGAGGCGGAAGTCCTTCGCGACGGTCAGATTGTCCGCATACCGGCGGAGCGGGTCGTGATCGGTGATATTCTGATACTGAAACCCGGTGCTTATGTGGCCGCCGACAGCCGGATCCTCAAGGCTTCCCATCTCAGTATAGACGAATCCATGCTGACGGGCGAGAGCGTTCCCGCCTTCAAACATGCCAAACCGTTGAACGGCGGGGATATGATTCCCCTGGGCGACCGGACCAACATGGCGTATATGGGGACCCTGGTCACCGGCGGAGAAGGAATGTCCGTGGTTATCGCAACCGGCCAATGGACGGAAATCGGGCATCTTCAGATTCTGCTGCAGGAAACCGAAGCCCCGGAAACGCCCATTGAACGACAACTGGGTCAAATGGGAGATCAACTCGTTCTTCTTTGCGGCGCTGTCTGCGGTTTGGTGTTTCTGATCGGTTTTCTCAGAGGACATGGTTTCCTTCAAATGCTGCGCATGTCTATTTCCCTGGCCGCCGCCGCCGTACCTGAAGGCCTGCCGGCCGCGGCCACCATCAATTTCGCCATGGGGATCTCCCGCATGCGGAAACATCGGGTGCTGATCCGGCATCTCCAGGCCGTGGAAACCCTGGGAGCGATTCAAACCATCTGTCTGGATAAAACCGGCACCATCACACAGAATCAAATGACCGTCCAACGGGTTTTCATCGAGAACCGGCGAATTGATATCAAAAAGAACCGGCTATACGACGGAGCGACTCCTGTGGATATCGAAGGGGAGGCCGTTTTGCGACAGCTTCTCACCGTCTGCATCCTCTGTAATGAAAGTAAAATCGACGGTACGGACGAACAAGGCGCGTACCGCCTTGTGGGCTCCTCAACGGAGAACGCCCTCATCCGCCTGGCGGGCGCCGCGGGAATGGATGTCCCGGCCTTTTTGAGGGAATACCGTTTTTTGGAAGCAACCCATCGATCCGAAAGTCGTCTTTTTATGAGTACGCTGTATCAGACAAAAGACGGCAGTCGCCTGTCGGCTCTTAAAGGGAGCCCTCCGGAGGTCCTTGCCCTATGCGACCGGCAGATGAGAAATGGTCATATCGCATCTTTCACGGAAGAAGATTGGCTCGCCATCGAGACCGAAAACGAGCGCATGGCCGGCGAAGCCTTGCGCGTCTTGGGTCTGGCTATTCAAACCCGGACGGATCCGGAATCGGATACGGAAGACGGATTTATATGGCTGGGGCTGGTCGGCATGTCCGATCCGGTGCGGGAAGGGATCGGGGAGTTGATCCATAGGTTCCATGGCGCCGGCATCGAAACCATTATGATTACCGGCGACCAAAGCGCCACGGCCTACGCGGTCGCCAATGAATTAAAGCTGTCCGGCGATCGCCCTCTGGAAATCCTGGACTCTTCTCAACTTGACGCCATCGAACCTGAAAAGCTCATGGCGTTGGCCAAGAAGGCCAACGTTTACGCCCGGGTGAGTCCTTCCCATAAATTGCGCATCGTCCAGGCTCTCCAGTCCATCGGCAAAGTCGTGGCCATGACCGGCGACGGCATCAATGACGGTCCGGCCTTGAAAGCCGCCGATATCGGCATCGCCATGGGGGAATCCGGCACCGATGTGGCCAGGGATGTCGCCGACGTCGTGCTGGAAAAAGACAATCTGGAAACATTGACCCTGGCCCTTTGCGACGGCCGGGCCATTTACGGCAATATCCGGAAATCCGTTCATTTCTTTCTTTCCACCAATATCAGCGAAATCATGCTCATGTTCACGGCCATGGGAACGGGCATCGGCTTTCCCCTCAACGTCATGCAACTGCTATGGATCAATATTATTTCCGATATCTTTCCAGGGCTGGCTCTTTCCATGGAGGCGCCGGAGCCGGATATCATGTCCCAACCGCCGCGCGATCCGCACGCGCCGCTATTTTCAAAAAGCGATTATAAACGCATGACCCTGGAATCCGCCGCCATTACCGGCGGAGCGTTGGCCGCCTATGCGTATGGCATCGGACGATACGGTATGGGCGCCAGAGCAGGTTCGCTGGCGTTCCAGAGTCTCACCATTGGCCAACTCCTGCACGCCATCAGCTGCCGTTCCGAAACCCATCGGATCTTCGATGGCGGCAAACTGCCGTCCAATCCATATTTGGCCCTGGCGCTGGGGGGATCGCTGGCCCTCCAGGCCCTGACCCTGGTTTTTCCTCCCCTGCGAAACTTTTTAAGTTTGACAGGCCTGAGTCTGTTGGATACGGCCGTTATCACGGCCAGTTCGGTTTTGCCCCTGTTGCTCAATGAAGCAACCAAAAATCCCAACCGGAGAAAACATGATTAACAACTTCATCTTCATTTCCGAATCCGTCACCGAGGGTCATCCGGACAAGCTGTGCGATCAGATCAGCGACGCCATCGTCGACCATCTGCTCATGCAGGATCCCTATTCCAGGGTGAGAACCGAATGCGCCGTATCCGGCGCTATTCTGTTTATCGCCACGCGTTTCGCCTCCACCGCCAATGTGGATTTTGCGAGGTTGTCCCGCAAGGTCATCAAACGTATCGGTTATATCCAGGCTGATTTCAACCCCCAGACCTGCAGCATTCTGTCCACCCCTCAGGCGCTTCCCATTAATGAAAAAGACCGCTTTTCAGAATTGGATATGGAGGGTGCTGACTTGGACCGTATTCTACCCAAAAATCAGGCAACCGTGTTCGGGTTTGCCTGTAACCAGACACCGGTGTTGCTGCCTTTCCCCATCTGGGTGGCCCACAAACTGGCGCGCCAGCTCAGCCATGTGCGGAAAAGCGATGTATTGTCCTATCTAATGCCAGACGGACGCGTTCAGGTGGGTATCGAATACGCCAAGCGAAAGCCCTTCCGCATTCAAAGCATCAATATCCATGTCCACCAAAGTGAAGATCAATTACAACCAGCGAAAACATTACTGACCGACATCCGGGAAACCGTCATCCTGCCGGTTTTTAAGGAAATCGACATTCAAATGGACGGCAAGACAAAAATCGCCATCAATCCGGAAGGAATCTATTTGGGCGGGCCGACCCATCATTCCGGTCTGACGGGCCGTAAAAGCGCCATTGATACCTATGGAGAATACGCTCGCCATAGCGGCAAGGCCTTGAGCGGCAAAGATCCCCTGCGCATCGACCGTATCGGCGCATACGCGGCCCGCTACGCCGCCAAGAATATCGTGGCCGCCGGATTGGCGGACGAATGTGAGGTCATGCTCAGTTATGCCGCCGGTTTTTCCAAGCCGGTTTCCTCCATGGTGCAGACCTTCGGCACCGGCAAACGGTCGGATGAGGAACTGACCCTTCTCATGCGCAAGGCATTCGATTTCCGTTTTGCGGCCATACTGAAGCAACTTCAGCTGAGATACCTTCCGCAGAAAGACCCCAATGGATTTTATCAAAAACTGGCGGCTTACGGACATTTCGGCCGGGAAGATATGAATTTGCCCTGGGAAGAGACGGATAATGTGGAGAAACTGAAGGCAAGTTGATTCAAAGCCGAAAAGCGTAAAGGTGGTAGCAATGATCAAAAAATAAGCAGGTGAGGTGCGGAGGAAACTCGATTCGCTGACCAGCCAGCGGGTTAACCGCCAAACACACAAATCGAATCGGGACCGCCGGCGTCTATATCAATGCCGCCAGCAAACCGAGGCCGCTTGCCTCCAGGGCTTTGCCGACAGTCCAGCCGAAAAGCAGTTTGCCCGCCTTTTGCACGGTCTTTTGAGCGGCTTTTTGCAACTGTTCGTCGATGGATATGCTCAACCGGCGATCAAAAAGTCCGTTTTCCGTAAGGCTGTCCAATAAATCATTGGGATTGACCATGTCCGGATCATAGATGACCAGGACGCTGCCCGTCGTGTTTTTGATGCGGATACTGTCAACACCGGGATGATTCAAAATATGCCGAATGCGGGCCGTCATTTTCGGTTTGTGTTGAATCTGGGGAATTTTGACCCTCAATCTTCCGGGTACATGGTGTACATAATATTTCATGTGGTTACCCTCTCTTGCTGGTGACCGGTTTTGAGATACGTTCGACATCGGGGATAATCGGCGCATCGATATCGGACGGTTTCGGTTTCCTTTCGGTATACGTGCATCGGCATTCCACATATGGGGCATCCCGGTCTTTCATGCGGGCTCCGTTTCCCGTTTCCCGACATGAACTGCCGGCCGCAGACCTGACATCGATACCGCTGTTTGCCATTGGATATCCGGCCGTATCGATAGTATGCATCTGAGCAACAGTCTGGACATCTGATTCCCGGGTTCACACGCTTATCCCTTTCATAAGATCCATGATAGATTGAAAATGTTAGGAAAATATTAAAAATATTAAAAAAATTTCTTTTTTGATATTATCGTTCTTTAGATATATCCGGTCGCGTTTCCGTTCATCGGAAAGCCCGATGCCTGTTTCCCGTTGTTAGGTTTATGAATGAAAGATTTTCTCGTATTCCCTTCGCCCATCTGCTATGCATCATCCAGCGTTGGAGATGCCGCACATCCTGTTTTTTATTCCGAAATTCGCCTGTTTATTGAAGTGACCGCTGCACCAGAGTCAATGTAAACGCATTCTCGTCCAGCCGTAATCCGGGGCTCCTTTTTTTGGTAAGGGTCCCCTGACAATTCAAAACAAACAATAAGGTTGCTTGATGAGCGCTTTTCAATTATCTGGTTTCCCCTTTTCATTTCTGATCGCTCTGGTCATACTGTTGATCATCCTTCTCGTCAAAGGCGCGGATATGCTGGTGGAACAAGCGGTCAACCTTTCAATCCGCTGGGGATTACCGAAACTCCTGATCGGCGTCACCATCGTCAGTTTGGGAACCACTTTTCCCGAAGCAGCTGTATCCGTTACCGCCGCGATAGAAGGAAGATCCGATATCGCCCTGGGAAACGCCGTCGGTTCGATTATTTGCGACACGGGATTGATCTTGGGTTTGGCGGCTTTATTGTCCCCCCTGCCGCTGCAGCGGGAAATGATCAACCGTCAAGGATGGATACAGTTTGCCGCCGCCTTGCTGGTCGTCTCCTGCTTCCCTTTTTTATCAGCCGACCGAACCTTTGTGGATGGCGGGCGATTGCCCCAATTCATGGGCGTTTTTTTTCTGATGTTGCTGGCCGCTTATATTTGGACGTCTGTGTATAAAATGAAAACCGTTACGCCGATCGACGACCAGCTCAACGCTGTGGAAGATCTGCAGCTATCTACCTCGCCAAACGCCGGCTTCCTGTGGATCAAACTCGTACTCGGCATCATCATGGTTGCCGGGGCCTCCTTCTACCTGGTTCCGGTTGTCCAAGAGACAGCCATGCGGCTCCATGTGCCCGACAGCATCATCAGTGCGACCCTCGTGGCATTCGGAACATCCCTTCCGGAACTGGTGACCGCCTTGACCGCCGTCCGAAAGGGCTGTGGTGAACTGGCCATCGGTAATGTGATCGGCGCCAATATTCTAAATGTCCTTTTCGTGACCGGTGCGGCCGCTTCAGTGACCAGCATCGGTTTGAGCGCCCCCCCGGATTTTTTCCGCATTTCGTTCCCGGCCATGCTGTTTTTGATCCTGCTGTTCCACCTGGGAGTTCAATTATCCGGAAACCAGATGAAACGCCCCTTCGGCGCCGTTTTGTTGAGCGTTTATTTGTTCGTAACGTTTTTCAGCTACTCGCACGCGCATGTTTAAGGTGAACATGAGGAGGGAAGCATGAACTGGTTGTCAACTTCGAGTATTGTTGTGTTTTTCGGAATTCTGTATTGGCTGTGTAAAAAAGGTATACACGCCTCGGTCGATCAGAAGGAACCACAAAAGAAGGCGGCTCTTGACCCGATTTCCGACAGCCCACGCATCCGCGACGAAGGAAAACCATCCTCCGGCGACCTGGCCAAGTGGATAGCCGCCTTGACAAATACCACGGACCCCCTGGAACGCCATCGGCTGCTTCAGTGCATCCTGGAATTTACTTATAAAAACAGGAAGAAGGAAGAACATCGAGAATCGTTCCGCACCTATGCAAGAATGCATGCAAAGGAATTGCCGGGGATCATGCCCGCGCTGGTATCCCAGATCGGAGACGGCGTCAAAAAAATCGCGACGTTTAAACAGTTGGCCATTGTATTGGAAGAGGATGGGGCTTTTGAGGAGGGGATTCAAGTCTGCAGGGAAGCGATTGCGCTGGGCATTGAAGACGGTACCAAGACCCGATTCCAGGGCAGAGCCGCACGACTCCAGAAAAAAAATAAAAGCAAGCTTTTCTAAAAGGCGCTGCATCGAAATCCCACCTTTTCGGCGCCTGTTACGGATTCGGGCTCCAGACGCTCGGGGGATCGGTCCAACGATAGTGCCCCTCATCATCAAACGGCAATCCTTTACCGTTTTCAGGGATGGATTGTGCCAAACGTTTTTTCAGAAGAATGGAACCAAAAGAAATGACCCATATGCTTATTATCGGCGGCAGCGACGCAGGTATCAGCGCGGCCCTGCGCATAAAGGAAATGGAAGCACAGGCTGAGGTTACCATTGTGGTGGCCGATTCCTACCCGAACTTCAGTATATGCGGCTTGCCGTTTTACCTGAGCGGAGAAGTGGAGGACTGGAGAATGTTGGCCCATCGCAGTGTCGAAGAAATCGAAAAACACGGTGTTCGTTTTTTGCTTGATCACCGGGCTTTCGCAATCCGGCCGGAAACCAAGCAGGTGAGCGTTCGGTCGACCGACGGGCGCGAGCGACAGCTCCTTTATGACAAGCTGCTGATTGCCACCGGCGCTGAATCGATCAAACCGTCGATCAAAGGGATAGCGGAACCCGGTGTATTCTTTTTACGCTGGATGGCGGATAGTTTTCTCATAAAAGACTTTATGGATCAGAAAAATCCGCGCCATGCCGTAATTATCGGTGGCGGGTATATCGGCCTGGAAATGGCCGACGCCCTGACCCACCGCAAAATGACGGTGACCCTGATGGAGTCCGCCTCTGAGGTATTGACTTCGTTGGATCCGGATTTGGGAAGGTTGATCAGTTCCGAACTCAAATCCAAGGGCGTACGCGTGATGACGGGACAAGCGGTCCAGAGTATATCGCCTGATCAGGACGGTCTTCTTGTGCGCACCGCCTCGGGAGAAAATGTGAAGACTGATATGGTGTTGGTGGCCGCCGGGGCAAGGCCCGCAACCAAACTGGCCCAAACCGCCGGCATTGATGTCGGAGACGGCAACGCAATCCGTGTGGATCGCACCATGGCAACCCATGTGCCGGATATTTGGGCCGCCGGGGACTGCGTTCAGACGTGGCACCGCATCCTGGAACATCCTGTTTATCTTCCCCTTGGCACCACAGCTCACAAGCAGGGGCGTGTGGCCGGGCAGAATATGCTCGGCGGCAGGTTTGAATTTCAAGGAAGTCTGGGCACCCAGGTGGTCAAGGTCTTCGACCATGTGGCCGCCCGCACCGGGTTGCGGGAAAGGGGAGCGATGGAGGCCGGCTTTACCCCCCTGACCGTAGCCGTCACCGTCTGGGATCATAAAGCATACTATCCGGGCGCAACAGAACTGCACATGCGCATCACCGGCGACCGGCACAGTGGACGGCTGCTCGGCGCACAGATCGTTGGCCATCAAAAGACGGAAATATCCAAACGTATCGACATCTTCGCATCAGCGCTTTTTCATGGTATGCGCGTGGAAGAACTTTGCGACCTCGACCTTTCCTATACGCCACCGTTGTCAAGCCCCTGGGACCCGGTTCAAATAGCGGCCATGACTTGGTGCGCCGAGGGAAGGGTAAGATGACCTGACGTTCTCCTCGTTGAATCCTAACGGAATACGAAAAATACGGACGGCATACTATCCTTTTCCGAAGCAAATTGCCTATCATCGCCATTAACCAGGAAAGTCAATGCCCGTGAAACAAGCGCATCCAGGACCGATGGCGCCGGCGCCAATCAGTTGGCCGATTTTTTCAGAATGGTGAAACGCCGTCGATATTCCCTCATCCTAACATCCTTTTGAATTATTTCTGAATGATTTTTGAACATGAACATTCTACATATCAAAGGTCGGGTTTTCCAAACACGACATGTCATCTGGGTATGAAAGTTTCGGCGCTGCACCAATACAACGGAAAGCATGGGAATACGGAAGGCTGGTTTTTTAATCATATGAAATGGCTGCGTTTATTTGTCCTATTTGTATTATATGGGATTCCGCTGTTTGCTTTCGACTGGTCGCATGCAGATTACAAAGACGACATCGGCTATGGGGATTTGGCGGCTGCAACCGGAATTGGATTGCCGGACGGCTCGGATACACTTTTCACGCACATCGAGGCTTCCGTTGAAGGTCACTGGATGCCGGATGTCGGAAACAGCGAGTTCAGCGGCAAAGTGCTTACGGATCGCACCGGCGGCGCGACCGGTATTTCAAGCCATGCCACCGGCGTCGGCCGCTTACTGTACGGCAACAGTTCTTCGCTTTCTCCAGGGGCTGTCCGGATCGACAATTATGAAGCAACTGATTGGGTCGGACTGGGTTTTCTGGGTGTCGGCTACACCTTGTCCGGCAAACCGTTTCAACCCAATTACGACCACACCGGTTATCCCTGGGTTCTTTCATCGCCGAGCCGCATCGCCAATCACAGTTGGGTCGGCACCATAACAGGCAGCGACGCCTTGCGCCGGATGGATTTCGTGGTGGAAACCGACGAATTCATCCAGGTCGTCGCCATTAACAACAGCAGCAGCTCCCGCGGCCTGTGGAATAGCTCCTTTAACGCCATCGTCGTCGGCCGCACAGACGGCGAATATCCGCAAACAACCATTGTTATCGATTCCGATTACCATGCAGGTCTTACAAGACCCCTGATTGTTGCGCCTCAGAGTTCAACCAGCGCGGCGACGCCCGTTGCAGCATCGGCCTGTGCGTTGTTGATTGAAGCCGGCGCCGATCCCTCTCTGTCCACGGATCCAAACAGTCAATTCACTTACGATCGAAACGGCAGCCTCATTTACAATGCCGCTCGCTCGGAAGTCATCAAGGCCGCTCTCATGGCCGGTGCGGATAGGATCACCCACAATACGAGTGCAACGGATATAGCGGATTACCGGAGCGCCTCCAATCGAAGTGATAATGGTCTCGACCTGCGTTACGGCGCCGGTCAATTGAATATCGATCACAGCTTCGGCATTATCACCGCCGGAGAGCAAAACAGCTTGGAGGATCAACCATCCCACAATGGACTTATCGATCGGCAGGGTTTTGATTATGATCCGGCTTTCGGCGGCTTGAACGGTAGCAACTCGATTGCAACCTATTCGTTTGTCGCCGATGGGGATCACCGACGGCTGTATGCGTCCCTGGTGTGGCATATCGACATAAACGGAGGCTCCTGGAACAACTTCAATAATTCAGCGGCCCTTTATCACATGGACCTGACGCTGGTGGATGTTGCCGACCCGGAAAGTCCCTTGACCATTGCGGCCTCGCAAAGCGCATCGGAGAACAGTCAGCAGCTGTGGCTGTCATTGTTGCCGGGACACACCTATCAATTGCAGGTTATCGCCCAGGGCGACCCTTTTCTCTGGGATTATGCCGTGGCATGGCGGATGCAGACACCGGACGATACCGATGTAGACGGTCTCTCCGATGATTGGGAAGTGGAATATTCCCTCCATTTGACGGACCCGGCAGACGCATCGCTCGATCCGGACGGTGACGGCCTGTCCAACCTCGAAGAATACAACAATGGCCTCGATCCGGGAAAAAGCGACACGGACGGAGACGGCGCCGTGGACGGAATCGAGGTCAATGCCGGTACGAATCCATTGGATCCGTTTTCATTTCCGGAGCCATTGACGGCCGTATCTCCGTCGGCTTTCATACTGTTGGCGCTGATGTTATCCGGCTTCGGCGTTTTATCGCGTTTCGCAAGCGGTGAGTAGTAAAGAAAAAACGGCTTCCGAGATGCCGTTGTCTTCATGGATGAACGCCTGTTGATCAAGAAGAATTCTTGTTACTATATATCGTTAAGCCATCCATACGAATTCAACGTACAACTCAGAAGCCGCTGCAGGGGGGTAAGAGGTCTTACTTGATTGTCAGTCTAGTAACGTCGTGTTAGCGCCGCATTAGCGAACGGATAAAGTTTGGATAATGTCTGCTCGTGTCCATTCACTCATGCTTAGAGCCTTTTCTTATCAGTCTTTTATCGGATACACTGAAAAAGTATGGTAACGCCCCGTTATTATCGGCCGATAAAAGCAAAAGCCACAATCCGATGGGCAGCACATACTGGCCAGCCGTCGCCAGCATCAAAGACAGGGAATAGGCATCGGCGACATCGAAACCGGTCATAAAGACATTGCAAAGCCGAAACAGCAGATGGGCGACAAACATCGTCGCCCCGCCGGCAACCAGGCCTGCGAACCGACGGCGATTGCTTTTGAACCGGCTGGAAAACAGTAAAGCGCAGAACAGGACGATATTGAAGGTTTGATAATAGACCGTATGCTCCAGCGGAATAAACAGTTGGTAGTTGAACCAGGTGAAAGCATACTGAATCACTCCATCTATAAAAGTTACATAGGGTCGATTCAGCCCTGACCAGATGCCGAAAAGGACGGCGGAATACAATAAAAGCCGCAGCATAAAATGAACCAGGCCGCTTCCTTCTTGTTCATGGGGGGCTATTCCCAACCATAAAAGGCATGCGGCGATCACGGCCAGCATCATCAGAATCTGCCCGAAATAAACATGCAGGTATTCAAAATATGGGGGATAGGCGAAACCGCACCAGGTTAGCAGCGCAATCCGAAAGGCATTGCAGCAGAAAAGCGCCGATACTCCCAACAACAAACCGGTGATCTTATGCCTGACGGATAGAGGATAGGCGATGACAAACGAGACGTACAGGGTTGCCGGAAACAGGATGGAACATTCCGTGATAATATTGACGGTGAATGATCCAAGGGAAATGATGGTGCCCGATACAACCGCCTGTTCACCGGATAAAGTCAACAGACCGCCTGCGGTCAATGCCGTCAGCTTATTGAGCGGCAGAAAAACTTTTTCCGGCAGACAGGAATAAACGATCAGAAGCACTGCACACAAAAACGGGAAAAAATAAATGGTACCTATTCAGGGGGGTGGAGCTTAATTTATAACCACTTGAAATAAAAACAAATTTGTTGCAACTATAATTTATTGAAATAATTGAATATTTCGCTAGATTTTTCATTTTACATGTGCTATAGCTTCCAAATATGGAA
>JBGSLR010000010.1:0-71499 GCA_041740615.1 Desulfobacterales bacterium | reverse complement strand
GCGATACCCGCTCAAAATAAAGGTGACCGATGAGGAGCTGAAAAAGATAAATATCAAGTCGCATAAATTTCATGGCGAGTGGAATTATAGCATTGCTCCGTGAAGTAATATTTGTAAAGTTTATTATTTAACAGTCCCTTAGCGTTTTTTTTATTGTCCGGTGTCAGCTCTGCAACCATTATCACCGGTCCCCTGGCCATTGATTTTCGAAATATCACCTGGAACGGTGCATATGGTCAAAATAGCTACACCGTCGGCCCGGTAACCGCTGAAGCGTTTCCGGAAGGTGCCGGACTTTACCAGGATGCCGAAGACGGCTTGGGGATTTTAGGCGGAGAACCCGATGAGATTAACGGCGGTGAGACCTTGGAGGTCACTTTCGACGACGGTTTGCTGTTATCGGGCGTGTGGATAACGGATCTTTTTGGGCGTCCGGATGGTGTCGGCGGGGAAGCCGGTATCGTCACCATTTATAACACGAGCAGTTCATTCTCCCAAATATTCAATTTTTTCGGCAACGACGCGGACCAGGGTAATGGTGAAATTTTTGTGGATTTTGGCGGCAATATCCAGATAGAGGGAGCGACATTCGAAATTACCGGCGAAAATGGCAACAACGAATTCTCAGTGGCGGGGTTCACATCGTCTCCGGTTCCCGAACCGGCAACGATTTTGATGCTCGGTTTCGGTTTGATCGGCATGGCCGGGATCGGCCGGAAGAAGCTTGTCAAATAGATATCATCATTCATTTTACGATGACAAGGCGGTAAGCGCATGGAGCTTCCCGCCTTTTTTATTGGGAGAAACACTCCTTGGTGGCGACGATAGGTCTGACCGACTCGCGGGTTATCTCCATGCGGGGCTTTTCTGAATTTATCCAAGGGCCACATCCAGGGTCATCATTACGGCAAAGCCGAGCATGGCGCCGATGGTGGCGATATCGGTGTTTTTTTCCAACTGTGCCTCCGGAATGAGTTCTTCCACGACCACATAAATCATGGCGCCGGCCGCAAAAGAAAGCGCATACGGCAGCATCGGTCGCATGAAGACCACGGCAGCCGCTCCGATCACGCCGGCAACCGGTTCGACGACTCCGGAAAGCTGACCGAACCAGAAGCTTTTCAAACGGCTGAGCCCTTCGCGCCGGAGCGGTATGGATACGGCGGCGCCTTCCGGAAAATTCTGGATACCGATACCCAGGGCCAATGCGACAGCTCCCGCTAACGTGGCGGAAGGGATATCGGCGGCAAGCGCTCCGAAAGCCACGCCCACGGCGAGCCCCTCCGGAATGTTATGCAACGTGATGGCCAGTACCAGCAGGATGCTTCTGCGCCAGCTTGTTTTAAAGCCTTCGGCTTCCTCCATGGGAAAACCGAGATGCAGGTGGGGCAGAATTCTGTCCACCAGCCAGAGAAAGAAACCGCCGCTTAGAAAACCGATGGAGGCCGGTATCCAGCCCGGCACGCCGGATTCTTCGGCCATCTCGATGGCCGGCGCCAGGAGGGACCAGAAACTGGCGGCGATCATCACACCGGCGGCGAATCCGAGCATGCCGTCCAGTACTTTACGGTTGATGGTTTTGAAGAAGAAAACAGTCCCGGCGCCCAACGCGGTCAGGAACCAGGTGAAAAACGTTGCGCAGAAAGC
This sequence comes from Desulfobacterales bacterium, assembly GCA_041740615.1. GTDB lineage: Bacteria > Desulfobacterota > Desulfobacteria > Desulfobacterales > SURF-7 > DYJD01. Next base: position 69,852 of record JBGSLR010000010.1, on the reverse strand, counting down.
CTGGGCTATGGGATTCAGATGAATAAACCATTCAGATGACATTTTCGGTTCTCCTGCAACCCTGTTTCCATGCGGTATGTTCTGTAACAAGATGTTGCCGATTTTCCCTTACGTGCGAAAGCCCACCAGATGTCTGTATATGGATTTTCCCGTGAGCTTGATGATGCTCGCCGCCGGCACCGATATAATCATGCCGAGAATGCCGCCGATCTGCGCGCCGATGATGATCACGACAATAACGATGACGGCATGCAGATTGACGATTTTCGCCACGACCAGAGGGACGATAAAGGCCGTATCGATCAATTGCGCGACTGAATAGACGGCCAGGATAAGCAAGAGATCCGCTCCGGTGCTGTTGTTGATGATGGCGATCAGAAAGGCGGGAATCGCGCCGACAACCGGTCCGACATAGGGCACCAGGTTCATGAGGCCGGCGAACGCAGACAAGAAGATGGTATAAGGACAATCGATCAGCATGAGGCCTGCCCAGATTATCGCGGCGACGATGGCGGATTCCAGCAGTCTTGCGCGAACAAATCCACCCACCTGGGCATTGATCTGATATTGCAGGTTCAGCGCTGTTTCAAAGAAATCGTTGGGTACGATCGCGATCAGTTTTTTGACGGCCGACCGGCCGTCGATCAGCATGAAAAATGCGAAAAGAGGAGCGAGGATCAGGGTGGATATGGAAACCGACAAGATGCCGGACAGATCCCGAAACAGATAATTGTAAATGACCGGCATGACCCGGCTGCCGTTTTCGCCGGTATTCCGGTTGAAAATGTCTCCGAAAGCAGCCGGAAGCCATTTCTCCAGGTCGGTCAACAGCTTTCGAACGCCTTCGATATATTGAGGAAGATCACTTTGCAGGCCTGCGATCTGGCGACCGACAGTCGGGACCAGGAACCATGCGACGAGAGCGAGGAGGGCGCCGATCGTCAGATACAGGCACAATACGGCGATGGATCGCGTTGCGCCGGCCCGCTCCATGGCGTTGACGAAGGGCGTCAGCAGATAGGTGATGACGACCGCCAGCACAAACGCCAGTAGCAAATTGTCAACCGCCAGAAGCACCGAAATGGTCGCGGATAGAATCAGTACGACGGTCAAAATGCGGACCAGGCTTTCGTTGTCAAGACGAGCGGTCATTTTCCGGCGCCGCCTTTCAGCAGGTTTATATCTTCATTCAACTGCGCCATTTTTGCGGTTGTTTCGATCAATCGTTGGGCCAGGACTTCGCTGAGGCCAAGCAAGATTTTCACGCCCGTTCCGGGCCTTCTTTCCAGAATTTCAAAAAGGTCCGGTTTGAAAAAACCGATGAGACGGGTGTCCATGATCGCCCGTGCGGTGGCACTGCGTCTGCCGTTTTCTTCCACCAGGGCCAGTTCGCCGAAGAAATCATCCGGTTTGAGTCGGGTGACCAATATTTCTTCCTTTTCCACTGCGGTTTCACCCCGATGGCATGCGGTGGTGATATCGATCAGACCTTCGGCGATAATATACATCCCGAAACCGATCTCACCCTGACGGAAAACGGTCTCTCCGGTTCGGTAGTGTCTTATGTGTACGATGTCGGTTACAAAGCGCAGGCCTTTGGGAGACAGATCCTTGAAGAGCATATTCGCTTTCAGAATCGTTCGGATGTCTTTTTTGCCCTTGCCGGCCACGTTTTCCCAAAGTGATTGCAGCATGACGCCTCGAGCAGGATCGCGGGTTTCAAATGAAAAATTGCCTTCCATTCTTCCGAATTCGCTGCGATCATATCATTAAAATCGAAGAAATGAAATAGATTGGGTGCGTTCCGGTATCATTTCCTATGTGCCGAGTCGGTGCAATAGAATTTGCACTCAGGTATTCGCTATGGTAGATAGTGAAAAGATATCGTGCAGCAGGTTTTTGCTAAGGAAACATGGCGTTATTAACAGCAACCCGACCGGGGCAATCCATTTTTTCGGTTACCACATGAATATACCGCTACGTCGTCCGAAAAGATTGTTTATTCCCGCTTTTTCAATCGTCTTTATCGTCATCCTGTTGCTGGTCTTGATCAGTGTGTCGACTTACCGAAATCTGGATCGTGACAAGAAGAAGGTACGGGGATTCGTCCATCGACAGGGGGTGATGCTGATTCATACCCTGGAAGCGGGCGTAAGGGCTGGATTGAGGCAACCGCGACGGTCGGATGAAACGTTGGAGTTGTTGATGCGGGAAACGGCGGAAAGCGAAGACGTGGCATATGTATATCTGATTGACGGCAGCGGGAAGACGATTTTTCGGTCGGATGCCCCCGGGACGGATGACGAGAACGCACGAAAATGGCCGGAGCGGATTGAGGGTGAACACGAAACCATCTTGACCCGCTTGCGCACGCGTCCGGATCATGTTCAGGTGTTTGAGTTCGCCAAGCGGTTCGAGCCTTTCCATCCGAATGCGGCCTCCACCGTTCGGATGCCCGGGGTGGGCCAAGCAACGCAGGGCCGAGGCGATGAGGATATGATCATCGTGGTTGCACTGAAAATGCAGGCCTTCGAGGAAGCCCGGCAGACGGATTTTCATCATGCCGTGATCATGGCTTCGATCGTTCTGGCACTTGGTTCCGGGGCCATTTTTTTTATTTTCGTGATTCAGAACTATTATCTGGTCAATCGGACGCTTCGGCAGACCCGAGACTATACCCGACTGGTGGTCGAACACATGGCCAACGGTTTGTTGAGTATTGACCGATCCGGGAATGTGCTTTCTTTCAATCGGCCGGCGCTGGAAATGCTGGGTGTGAACGAGGCGGACCTGTTGGAATTGAATCTTCGGGTCGTGATTGACTTCACTGCTTCCGGTATTGATGAAACGCTCTCCCATTGCGCCGCTGTTCTTGAAAAAGAAATTCGCCACAAAATTCCCTTCCGGGGGGAGTCGGATCGAATCATTCCACTGGCCATGAGCGTTACCCCGATTCTGGACGATGCCGGAGAATGCCAGGGAGCCGTCATTGTCTTGCGGGATTTGACCCAGATTCGGTTGTTGGAGGCCAAGGTCCGGCGAACGGAGCAGCTTGCGGCGATCGGGAAACTGGCGGCGGTTGTCGCCCACGAAGTCCGCAACCCGCTGAGTTCGATTAAAGGCCTCGCGCAGTTTTTACGGCAGGGATTGAAGGATCGTCCCAAGGTGCAGCAGTACGTCGAGGTCATGATTACGGAAGTGGATCGGATCAACCAGGTGGTCACCGATCTTCTGGTCATCGCAAGGCCCTTTGAGGCCGAACGAATGCCTACCGATATCGTAGCCCTGATCGACCATGTCATCATGCTGGTTCAGGCGGACGCAGATTCCCGTCGAATTGCCATCCATCGAGATTGCGCCGCGGATATCGGTCTCGTTTCCCTGGATGGAGATCAGATGAAGCCGGCACTGCTCAATCTTCTGTTAAATGCGTTGCAGTCCATTGTCAACAATGGGCGCATCGATATCGGCGTTTCCATGGACCAACACGCCGGGATGTTGCATCTCTGGGTGGCGGATGATGGTCCCGGGATTCCGCCGGAGGATCAGCAAAAAATATTTGAGCCGTACTTTACGACCCGAGAAAAAGGGACCGGCCTTGGCTTGGCCATCGTCCAGAAAATTGTGGAAAACCACGACGGCGTCATCCAGGTGGAAAGCCCCATGGGAACTACCGGACATGGATGCCGGTTCGACCTAACCATTCCCATCGACGGGAAGGCGAATTCCATTGAGGCGGATCGATGAATCCCAAAATTTTAGTGGTCGATGACGACCCTTCCCATCGCCTGATGCTGGAAGTCGTGCTGACCGCAGAAGGGTTCGATGTCATTCAGGCAGACAGCGGCGCAGGCGCCATCGCAGCCGTTGAAGCGCAATTTTTCGACCTGGTATTATTGGATGTGCGCATGCGTCCCATCGATGGAATCGAGGCGCTAAAGACCATCCGGCAAATCAGTCCCGGTATTCTCATCATCATTATGACCGCCTTCGCATCGGTAAGCACGGCCGTGGATGCGCTCAAGGCCGGTGCGTTTGATTATCTGACCAAACCCCTGGATATAGAAGAACTGAAAATCCTGGTACACAAAGCCTTGCGGCACCAGCAGCTGGAAATCGAGAACACCTATTTAAAGGCGCGCTTGGAGGATCGTTTTGATTTTTCCAATATTATCGGCGTCAGTGCGGCCATGCAACAGCTGTTTGATGCCGTCGGTCTTGTGGCGCCAACGGATGCCACGGTATTCATCACGGGAGAAAGCGGCACGGGAAAGGAATTAATCGCCAACGCCATCCACGAAAACAGCACCCGAAAGGGCCGGCCGTTCATCAAGGTCAACTGCGCCGCTCTTCCGGAAAACCTGCTGGAAAGCGAGCTTTTCGGTTATGAAAAAGGCGCCTTTACCGGTGCTACGGCCCGCAAACCCGGCCGTTTCCAGGTAGCCCATTCCGGTACGATCTTTCTGGATGAGATCGTTGAGATGCCCAAGGCGACCCAACCGAAATTGTTGCGGGTATTGCAACAAGGGGAGATCGATCCCCTGGGGAGTTCAAAAACCATTACGGTGAATGTCCGCGTCATTGCGGCCACCAATCGGGATCCATCGGCCGAGGTTGCGCGCGGAACGTTTCGGGAGGACCTTTTTTACCTCCTCAATGTGGTCAATATTCATATGCCGGCGCTGCGCGACCGAAGGGACGATATCCCGCTGCTGGCGGATTTTTTTATCAGAAGATATGCGGATAAAAACCGAAAACTGATCAAGGGGTTGGCGCCGCGAGGCATGGACATGCTCATGCGCTACGATTGGCCGGGGAATGTGCGCGAATTGGAGAATGTAATGGAACGAGCGATTATTATGGCGCGTGGCGATATGATTACACCCGCGGAATTTCCCGAACGATTTCATTACCCCGAAAACAAGGAGTCGGAATTTTCCCCGGGGGTGTTTTCAGCGGGGAAATCATTGAAGGCGGTGGAGAAGGAGATGATATTGGAAACCCTGAAAGCAACCGGTGGAAATCGCACGCACACCGCTGAAATGCTCGGCATAAGCCGCCGCACGTTGCAGTTGAAACTGAAGGAATATGGTGTTTGACAGAATCGGACGGATGGTCTAATAATCGGTTTTTTCCACAAAGGCGGTCCTTTCGGTCCGTTTGTGGGACGTAGAGGAGGAACACCCATGACCAAAACCTATGATAACAGTATTCGCTATCGAGCGGAAAGTCCCGACGTCGTCGACGCCGGAATGCTGGATCCGATTGACTACCAATATCACGCCGAACGGGATATCGACATCACCATTCGCCAGCCTGAATATACATCCGTCTGCCCGATGACGGGACTGCCGGACACGGGGTGTATCACGATTCGGTACTGTCCCAATCGAAAAATCGTCGAGTTGAAATCGTTGAAATACTACCTGCTCCAATACCGCAACGTAGGGATTTTTTACGAACACGTGGTCAATCGGATTTTAGATGATCTGGTAAGGATGATTCAGCCGAAAACAATGTCCGTCAGCGGCGATTTCAACGCCCGCGGCGGCATTCTGTCGACGGTTACCGCCGTTTACAAGGAGAAGGAATGCAAAGTCCCCGGATGCGATTCGGTTTGTTGAGTATTCGTCGTACATTGATTTGGCTGTTGATTGCAGCCATGATGTTTTCCCTTGGCGGATGCTATGCCGCCAGGGCGGAAAAGCGCGCCAAAGCCTTGACCGGCGAGCTGGAGACAACCGCGAAGGAGATGCAACGGAATGTCTGGGTTGCCGAATTCACGGATAAATCCTTTCTCAAGGACCGGGGGATCGCGTCCACCATGCAACGCAATCTGCTGGATGAATTGACTGCGAACTGTCCCCGCATCCGTTTCCAGCCGGATCAAGCCGAGAATAGAATCGATATTCCACGACTGCCCTCGGGGGAACTCGACAGTTATCGCTTGGCCTTGTCGGGTCGCGGAAAGGGCGTGGGCGCGGTTCTCATCGGCACCATAACGGATGTCCGTGGCGAGGAACAGACACTCGGTTTTTGGTGGTTTGAACAAAAAGTTTGGTTCGTGTCCGTCCACTTGAATATTGTGGTTTTCGATTCGGAAACCGGGGCGAAACTGCTGGACGATTACTTCAGCGTCGAAAATCGAATCGAAGTCGCGCAATTTGAGCGGTTGAAAGCCAGGGACGCTTCCCTTGAAATGACGGAGATCGAGGACACCATGAAGCAGGTGGCGGTGGATGCCGGCAAGGTGGTTTGTGACACGATGAAAGAGCAACCCGTCAAGATTTTTCTGTCCGCCTTGCAGGGCAATACCATGAAGCTCACGGCCGGCGGGAATGACGGCCTGGATCAGGACATGGAGTTGGATGTCTACGACAGCAGTAATATCATGACCGGCAAGGACGGTCAGCGGTACGCCATACCGGGGATCAGAACCGGAACGGTCAGAATCGTTACCGTTACGGCGAACGAGGCCACGGCCGAAATCATCTCCGGAAAAGTCCCCAATGAATCGGTATGCTTGAAGCCGAGAAGCGAGTAGATTGCCGTCCCGAAAAGGTATCGATTGAATCGGGAAGGAATTGGGTAGATACCGATACCGACGCCGAATCGAGAGATCGGCCGCGAGAGTTGTTTTCCGCGCGGCCGATCTCTTTTGCTATATTTCTCTCCCGGCCTTGAATCCCTGATGAACCGCATCGATGGCCTGGGCCACCTGGTTGGCGTCGCCGGCTATGAGATGGGGCAACCCTTTTTTCTGCAACACTGCCCCAAGGGGGTTATGCGATTTTGAACCAACGGCCAGAACGACGGTGTCGGCGGCGATTACCTGGATCCCCTGGGGTCCCTCGATTTGAATCCCGGAAGCGGTGATTTCAAGGGCTTTGGTGGCGGTAAGCCGGGTAATATCGCTGCGATCCATTTCCTGGAACATGCTCCATTTGGTAGAGCGGCCGATATCTTTGCCGATGGCGTCGAGCATTTCGATGAGGATGATTTCCTTGGTTCCTTTCGTTGCGAGCTGGTAAAGGGTTTCCGGGTCTTCCGCGCGGTTGACCAGAAGGAATTTGACCGCGTCACCGGATAGGGTGCCTTTTTCCGAAAGAAACAAGGCGGTTTCCACACCAACGGCGCCGCCGCCAACAATGACGACCCGTTTGCCCACGTGGGCTTTGTTTTGAAGCACATCCCAGGCCTGAACCACATGGGGACGGTCCGCTCCCGGAATGGGGGGTGCAATGGGCACCGCACCGGTGGCGATAATTACCGCAGCCGGCTTTTCCGCATCGATAAGGGCCTCATCCACGTTTTGCCGGAAGCGAACCGTAACCGGACTGAGTGCGATCTGCTTCTCAAGGTCCCGCGCCAGCTCGGCGAATTCCTCCCGGCCTGGAGGGGCCGCCGCCAGATACAACTGTCCGCCCAAACGATCACTTTTCTCATACAGGGTCACGTCATGGCCCTTTTCGGCGGCCGACAGCGCCGCGCTCATGCCGGCGGCGCCGCCGCCGATCACCATCACTTTTTGGGGTGTTTCGGTCGTAACGACCCGGCATTCCTTTTCGTGACCCGCTTTCGGGTTGCAGAGACATTCCACTGCCTTCAGTTTGAACAAGTTGTCGAAACATCCCTGGGCACAGGCAATGCAATGCACGATTTCATCGTCACGGCCGCTACGCGCTTTTTCCGGAAGAAACGGATCGGCGATCAGGCTGCGGCCCATGGCCACCATGTCGCACATGCCGTCGCTGATGAGCTCCCGGGCCGTCAGCGGGTCATTGATGCGATGGCTTGCGATCACCGGCACCGAAACCTGTTCTTTGATGCCTCGTGAGAGGTAGGCGAAAACCCCTCTGGGAACCGAGGTGACGATCTGAGGGACGCGGGCTTCGTGCCAGCCGACATTGATGCATAGTCCATCGACGCCCGCCTGCTCTACCAAGGCCTTGGCGTATTGCTGCAGTTCCAGTCGCCCCTGTCCGCCGGGCATGAAATCGTTGCCGTTCATGCGTACGATCAGCGGATAAGCGGCACCGACCTTTTTCCGGATGGCCTGCATGATTTCCAGCCCGAAACGCATGCGGTTTTCCAGGCTGCCGCCGTATTCATCCTGTCGTTTGTTGGTCAGCGGAGAGAGAAATTCACTGATCAGATATCCGGTGCCGCTCAGAACTTCCACGGCGTCAAATCCGGCCTTCTGGACGCGCAGAGCCGCCGCCGCGAAATGTCCGATAATGTCTTTGATTTCCTCGCGGCTCAGCTCTCTGGGGGTTTCCTTGGTCATGCGCGAGGCGATAAGGGAGGGGGCGACGGGTTGCTTGCCGTTCAGGAAAAAGGAAAAATTATACCGGCCGGCATGGTTCAACTGGACCGCCGAGCGGGCACCGTTATCGTTGATCGCCGCCGCCAGGCGCGTGAGACCCGGAATGAATTCGTCCTTGTGGGCTCCAATATTCTGGGTGTTGCCCGATAGATCGTCCACCGTTGCATACCCTACGGTGATCATACCGGCCCCGCCTCGGGCCCTTTCCGCATAGAATTCGACCAGCCGATCCGTTACCTCAAAATTTTCGGCCATGGCCAGATGCATGGCCGGCAAATAAATACGGTTTTTCACTTCCAGTTGGTTGAATCGAATCGGTTCGAACAACGGATCTTTCATGATGCCCCCTTTTTCGCTAAAGTATTTTGTATACTAAATGATCGGTTGTCAGACGGAAGACCGGGAGACGGATTACAGAAAATCCCGCAAAAGTCGTTTCAGGACAATTCGTTCTTCCATGCTGAAATCGCTAAGAATTTCATCGTTCGTCTTGGTTCTTTCGCTCATCAGTTGCGGTTCCATGGTTTTGGTCTTAGGCGCCATATGGATGCGTAGAATGCGCTTGTCTTCGGGATCCGTTTGCTTGATGATCCATTCGCCTTCCGCCAGTCGATCCAATACGCCGGATACGGTGGCGTTATCCAGGACCAGACGTTTGGCGATTTCACCGGCGGTGAGTCCGTCCTCTTCCCAGAGCGCTTCGAGGATGAGCGCCTGAACAGCGGTCAAGCCGTATGGTTTCAACCTGTTTTTCAAATTGTTCTGTGATTTCTGATAGGCCTTGGCCAATAGAAAAACGATGCAGTCCGAGTATGTCATGGAAACTCCTTTGTATACTAAATAAATGCAGTCGATGACGATGTCAAGAGGGAAAATACGATCATTCCGATTGACAAGGAGGGGCGGGGGGGAATATACAAAATCGATTATGAATCAGAAGACGCGTGAAATCATCGCAAAAGTACAGGTCAACATTCCCTTTCGCATGCTGTGTGAAACCTACCTGGACCTGTTTATGAACCTGGGCCTGAATCCAGAGATCGGGCTGGACGCCGATGCCCTGGATCATTATTCAACAACGGAATTCCGTGAAATCGCCGACGGCTTTCATCGGCAGGGACGCTCCATCACGTTGCACGGACCGTTCACCGATCTTTCACCCGGCTCGCCGGATCCGGAAATTCTGACCGTTACCCGCAGACGGATGGAACAGTTGATTGCGCTGGTGCCTATATTCAAGCCCCTCACCGTTGTCTGTCATGCCGGATACGATCCTCATCGATACTCCTATATTCGAGAGGAATGGCTGGCGGGAGCGCTTGCCATGTGGACCTGGGCCGGCGAACGGATTCAGGCCGCCGGCGGGCGCTTAATGCTGGAGAATGTGTATGAAAGCGATGCGGACGAGATGATGCCGCTCTTCACGGAATCCGCCTCATCCGGGATCGGTTTTTGTTTTGACGCCGGTCACCAGACCGTGTTCAGTAAAATTCCCATGGATGTCTGGCTTGAGAAGCTGGGGCCGTATCTGGGCCAGGTGCATTTGCACGACAATTTAGGCGATTACGACGCGCATCTTCCCATGGGAAAAGGGCAGATCGATTTTTCGCGGTTGTTTGCCTATCTGGAAAGCAATCGTCGGCATCCGGTGATTACCCTCGAACCCCATGTGGAAGGCGATCTGTGGGACAGCATCGCCTTCCTTGAAAAACGCTGGGTCTGAGGCGCGCCGCTATCCCAGAAATTCCAGAATGATTTTCAGCATCCGGCGGATGGGTTCGGCCGCGCCCCACAACAGTTGATCGCCTACCGTGTAAGCCGTCACATATTCCGGACCGATATTGAGTTTATGGATGCGTCCTACCGGCACGGTCAGGGTACCGGTCACGGCTGCCGGCGTCAGATATGCGGCGGTGTCCGCTTTGTTGTTGGCAACGACTTTGACCCATTCGTTGGCCCCCGCGATCATGTCGGTAATATCCGTGATGGGGATGTTACGGCGCAATTTAATTGTCAGGGCCTGGCTGTGGCAGCGCATAGCCCCGATGCGGACGCAAATACCGTCGATGGGAATCGGCGTTCCGGTTTTCAGAATTTTGTTGGTCTCGGCGAATCCTTTCCATTCTTCTCTTGTCTGGCCGCTTTCCATGGGGCTGTCGATCCAGGGAATGACACTGCCGGCCAACGGTGCGCCGAAATTGTCCGTGGGGAAGTTCTGACCGCGCATGGTGGTGATCACGCGGCGGTCCAATTCGGCAATGGCGGAAGCCGGACTGTCGAGCAGATCTCCGGCGGCTTCTCCGATGGCCGCCATCTGAGCCACCAGTTCCCGCATATTCTTCGCCCCGGCTCCGGAGGCCGCCTGATAGGTCATGGAGGTCATCCATTCGATATGATCTCTTTGAAACAAACCGGCCATGGCCATGAGCATCAGACTGACCGTGCAGTTGCCGCCGATGAAGTCTTTTCCGCCTTTCCCGAGAGCCTGATCGATTACATCCCGGTTGACCGGGTCGAGAACGATAACGCTGTCATTCTCCATGCGCAGGGCCGAAGCGGCATCCAGCCAATACCCTTTCCAACCGGAACGTCTGAGTTTGGGGTAGATCTCTTTGGTGTAATCGCTTCCCTGGCACGTCACGATGATGTCCATCCGGGAGAGTTTTTCGGTGTCGAAGGCATCCTGAAGGGGCTGGGTTGCAAGGCCGATCTCCGGTCCCGGTTGCCCGATCTGGGAAGTGGTGAAAAAGAGGGGCTCGAATCCTTTGAAATCTTTCTCCGCCGTCATGCGGTCCATTAATACCGAGCCGACCATTCCTCGCCAACCGACGAAAGCCACTGTAACCATTTGCTGTTTCTCCCCGATGTCTGAAAAAAAGTTATAGAGCCAATACCGTGTGATCACCGCATTGCCGAACACGGATGCGATTCAGAATGCCATTTGGAAGGAAAAAACTATAAGTGAAATCGGAAAAACTGTCAATTGCAAAACCAATCCGATCAACAAAACACGTCTTTGCCATGGCTTGCCTGTTGTTTATGGTTTGATTCTTTTTTATGAATTGGATAGGGTTCCTGTATGAGTATGCACTGGCGCCTAGAGGATCTGGTTGATCTGGAATATTTTCTGCACATGGATGAAGCCCGTCCGGAGGAAGAGATGGCCCGACGGGACCGGGCCATTTTTGTGCGGGATCTTCTCCCGGCGATGGAAAAGGAACGGGTTGACACGCGGACATATCGCCGAAAATTACTGCGTCTCTGGCTCGAGAAACGCCGGCGGATGGAAGCTGTGGCGGAAGACAAGGAGCCGTTGCCCGGGACGTTTTTTGCCGGTTTCAATCGCCTGATTCGAATTCTGTGCATCTGTGCTGGGATTTTCACGGGATTCGGCATGGCGGCCGCTTTTTTGAGTTATCGAGGGGCGGAGCCACTGAATGTCTGGACCTATCTTGGTCTTTTCGTGTTCCTGCAATTGGTGCTGCTGGCGGTTCTTCTGATGTCCGTGTTTCTGACTCGCGGTATTGGAATGCCTCGAAAACCGGCTGTACTGCTTTTTTTGATAGGCGTTTTGTTCTCCCGCATCATCCACAACGCTTCCGGGAAAATGACGGCGACGGTCCACGGACGAATGCGATCGGCCGCCGGACTGATCATCGGCAAGACGCGGCTGTATGGCCCCTTATTCTACTGGCCGGTTTTCATTGCAGCCCAGTTTTTCGGAGTGGGATTCAACCTGGGAGTGCTGTCCGGCAGCCTCATGCGTGTAGTCGGTTCCGATTTGGCGTTCGGTTGGCAATCCACCCTGCAATGGAGCGCCCGCACCATCCATGGCGGGGTGAAGATCCTGGCGTCGCCATGGTCATGGATGGTCCCGCCGGAGCTGGCCCATCCGACATTGGCGCAGGTCGAGGGCAGTCGGATGGTTTACAAAAACGGCATGGTTCATCTGACGACTACGGATTTGGTGTCTTGGTGGCCTTTCCTGTTGCTGGCGGTTCTATGCTACGGTTTGGCGCCTCGGATGCTGTTGTTGGTGACAGGAGTCATGGCGCAGCGCCGGGCCCTTGCGCGGATGACGTTTCGTCATACCGCCTGTGAAGAATTGGTGCGACGTCTATTGACACCCGTCCTGGAAACCGGCGGCCGACCGTTGACGGAAGCAAACCCCGTCCCGGATTTTCATGGCGCGGGAACACCGGCATCCGGCAGGTCGATCGAAGCGATGAGCAAGGCGCTTGTCCCGGAAAAATCCGTGGTGCTGGTACCCGAAGAGATCGCCGGGCGATGCAGGGAAGAGGAGTTGCAAGCGGTTCTTGCCGGCAGACAGGGATGGCGCGTCAACCGGATGATGACCTTGCCGGCGGAACCCGCAGCGGCAGAAAAGATGTTGATGACCTTGGCGGCAGACGAGTTCAGACAAGTCATCATCCTTCAAGAGGCCTGGCAGCCGCCGATTTTCGAATCCCTGCGGTTTTTCAAGGAAGCCAGGAAGATACTCGGCGACAAGACGCGAATGGATCTGGTGTTGATCGGCAGGCCTTCCGCAGAGACCATTTTGACGCCATCCCGTTCCATGGAAACGGACATCTGGCGGGGGAAGATTGCCGGTTTGGCAGACCCGTATCTGGGTTGTTACGGTTTGCGAGGTCCGCATGAAGGGTGATGTCGTTCCTGAATTCGCCGTTCTCGGTCATCCCAACGAGGGGAAATCCTCCGTGGTTTCCACGCTGGCCGAAGACGACAGCGTGACCGTCAGTCCGATTCCGGGAGAAACCACCCGATGTCGTGTTTTTCCGGTCATGGTGGATGGGCGGGAGCGGATTCGTTTTACGGATACGCCGGGATTTCAAAGGCCCGCCGATACCCTGGCATGGATTCGCGCCTATAGTGGTCCGCTGGAGAGAATGGCCCAGTCCTTCTGCGAAAGCCATCAGCATGATACCGACTTCCGAAGCGAATGTGAATTGCTGGCCCCGGTGGCGCGGGGTGCGGGTATTCTTTTCGTGGTGGACGGATCCAGGCCGGTGCGGAAGAACGATCTCATGGAAATGGAGATCCTGCGACTGATCGGCAGTCCACGCATGGGAATCATCAACTGCAAGGCCAGTGCCGATGCCTATCTGCCGGCATGGAAAAATGAATTCAGTAAGAATTTCAATGCGGTCCGTATTTTCAATGCCCATCATGCCACGTATGGGGAACGAATCCGTCTCCTGGAAAGCCTGAAGGCAATCGATCAGGATGGTCAGGAAATCCTGGAAAACGTGATCAAGGCCTTCCGCCAGGATTGGGAGCGGCGTAATGGAACGGCGGCCGTGATTATCTGCGATTTGATCGAGCAATGCATGCGCCATACGGTGGTCGGAAAATTCCCCAAATCTCCCCGGGGAAATGAGGAGAAGGACGCATTGACGCAACGCTATCGGGAGGAAGTCTCCGCCTTGGAGAAAGTCTCCCATGGGAAGATCCGCCGTCTTTTCAAGCATAATATTTTCAACATGGATCTTCCTCCCCAGTCCATTGTCAATGAGACGCTCTTCAGCCGGCGTACCTGGCAGGTTCTCGGACTGAAACCCGCGCAACTGGCCGCGGCTGCGGCGGCCGGAGGCGGGTTGCTGGGGGTTAAAGCCGACCTGGCGGCGGCGGGGCTGACTTTCGGAATTTTCACTGCCATCGGAAGCATCGTCGGAGCCGGCACCGCCTATCTATTCGGCGAGCAGGCCGCCCAGGCAAAACTGGTGGGCCTGCGTCTCGGCGGATATCAAATTAAGGTCGGCCCCGACCGCGGTCTTCAGCTTCCGTTCATTCTGTTGGATCGCGCCCTGCTTTACTATGGCCATATCATCAACTGGGCCCATGGCCGCAGGGAAGATTCGGCAGCGATATCGACGATGCAGGAGGAAAAGGAGGTTGCGGGGGAATCCGCTTCCGCATGGTCGCGTGAGCGCCGGAAGATCTGTCGGAATTTTTTCAAAGCTGTCCAGTCCGGCAAAGAAGCCGGGGGGCGATCGGGCACCGCCAGAGAGGAGATGATCCGGATGCTGCAGGACATTCTATTGGGGCTATCCCAGGCAGGGGAACGGAACCCGCCGCGGGGATAATATTTCTGGTGGTTCGATTCTTGTTCTGGTATGGTCTTTGCCGTCCATCGTTTTCGGCCCTGGCCCGAAAAGCCGCCTCTCATGGATGGATACGAAAAAACCGGATGATAACATCAACTGGAATAGGTAAGGAGAACAGACAGTAGCATGAAGATTGCGTTCGTGACCCCGATTAACGATGTGACCGGCGAAAAAAGTTTTTATGACTATAAATTTATAACGGATTTTATCTGGTCGAAAAAATATTTTTCCTATCTCCTCGCCATCCCGGTTCTGATCTCTCTGACGCCTGAAGAACATGAGATCCGGGTTTTCGACGAAAATATCGAGGAGATCGATTATCATTGGAAAGCGGATTTGGTCGGAATCAGCGCCCGTACAATGTTCGCCACACGCGCCTATGAGATCGCCGATCGGTATCGACGCATGGGCGTTCAAACTGTTTTGGGCGGAATCCATGTTTCCATGTGCCCGGACGAGGCGCTGCAGCACTGTGATGCGGTCGTGATCGGCGAAGCCGAGCATATCTGGCGGGACCTGTTGGATGATGCCCGGCAGGGGCGGTTGAAAAAAAAATACGAATCAACCGAGAAGGTTGACTTGACGACCTGCGAAAAACCGGCGCGCAACCGGCTTTCGAGGGGTCGCTATTTCTCGGATATCGTCCAGTCCACCAAGGGATGCCCTTTCGATTGCGAATTCTGTTCGGTGCATGCCTATGACGGCCAGCGCATCCGCCACAAAACCGTGGAGCAGGTGATGGATGAGATCCTGGATATCCATGATTCCAGCGCCAAATACAAGAAAAAGTCCATTTTTTTCGCGGACGATAATATTATCGCCAATAAAAAATTTGCCAGTGAACTGTTCACCGCGTTGAAACCCTACCGGCTCAATTGGTCTTGTCAGGCTTCCATCAATGTCGCTCGGGAAAAGGAGTTGCTGAAATTGATGAAAGCAAGTGGTTGCGGAGCCATCCTGATCGGCTTTGAAACCATATCAAAAGAAAACCTGGCCATGATGGGAAAAAACGTGAATTTGAAGAATGACTATGTCGAAGCCATCAAAACCATCCAGTCCTTCGGCATCATGGTACACAGTTCGTTCATCATGGGATATGATTTCGATACCCCCGCCGCATTCGACGAACTCATCGGATTTATTGAAGAGACGAAATTGCTGATGCCGCTGATCAATATCCTGACCCCTTTTCCGGGGACCAAACTATTCCATCGTTTTGAGAAAGAAAGCCGTATTCTCCATAAAGACTGGAGTCGATTCGATGGTAAACACGTGGTGTACAAGCCGGTTCGCATGGAACCGGAAGTGCTGGAGGAGGAATTTAAACGGGTCGTTCGAAGTGTCTACTCCCTTACCGCCATCAAGCGGAAACTGAAATATTACTGGTCGATTGATTTCTGGAAACATTCCAACGAGGTGGATCCCATTCATTTCAAGTATCGGCTGCTGTTTGCGTTTCGTCTCTGCACCCTCATTTTTACCGGCGGCCGGGAACGAGCGCGTTTCATTTTGTGGGTGTTACCCCGTGTATTCCAAAGAAAAGTCCGCATCTCGACCATTTTGTCGCTCATGGCCTATAATGACTTCGCGTATGAAGGAGTACCCACGACCGGTAATCCCCGGCGGGATACGGGCGAATGAATGAAAGCGATCCCGACTTCGCACACCCGGCCCCTTGCCGAATCCAGCCGGTGGGTGATCGTTTTCCTGATTTCTCTATGTTTGCAATTGGTTGTCTGTATGCGTCATTTGAAAAACTTGTTTTACCAAGAGCCGAAAGTTGTGATATAATATACTGATTTTATGTTGTGAGTGGTATACGAATCGGGATTGGGAACAGGGTTCAAACCTTATTTAACGGGAGCCGATATGACAAAACAAAACAAGCGGAAAAAATTCTACCAGAAGCAGATTGCCCTATATAAGTCCATTTTCAGCTTTTTTATTTTTGTTGGACTCGGCATTTCTCTGCTGACCGTTTTTTACAGTTTTTTCGTGACCAATATCTTGAATTACCTGATCGACAAATACAACGTGGAAGCTACATCGGGAGCCATGGTTTTCCTGAGTTCGCTGCTCGGGAACCAGTGGTTCTATATCATTCTGGGGGGGGTGTTGTTGATCGCACTGGCAACGTTTTTTACCCACCGATTTGCCGGACCTCTTTACCGTTTTGAGGTATCCCTTGAACGCATGATCAACAAGGATTTTACCATTCAGATCAATCTGCGTAAAAACGATGAATGCCAAGCATTGGCCGATAAATTCAACCAGTTCAACAGTCGTATGGCCTCCAGCCTCAAAACCATGCGTTTTTTGGCTGACGAAATCGCGAAGAACAATGGCCGGCTCCGGAATGATTTGGAAGGCCGCGCCTATGACCTGCTGACGGAAACGAGTGATTTGAACGATCGCTTGCGAAAAATGATCACCGCCTTTAAATTTGATTAGGTCGGGTCCGGTATCGATCCGTTCCGAAGGATTCCCATCCCCCAACATGGATTACACGCACGGTGAATATGGGTATGTCAAACAGATGTAAACCGGCCGTCTGTTGCGGCTTCATATTGATTCTTTTGTTATTCTGCGCCTGCTCCAAAAAAACGATCGTCCCGGAATCGGTACCGATGGACGAGACCCAGGATGTGGTTTTGGTAAAAGCCGAGAGACGGTTCCAGGAAGGATATTTCAACCAGGCCCTGGAATTGTATCAAGATTATTTGGCCATGCATCCTACCAGT
This sequence comes from Desulfobacterales bacterium, assembly GCA_041740615.1. Classification (GTDB taxonomy): domain Bacteria; phylum Desulfobacterota; class Desulfobacteria; order Desulfobacterales; family SURF-7; genus DYJD01. The sequence continues at coordinate 52,660 of JBGSLR010000010.1, read as the reverse complement.
CCGCTTGCTCCTTCGGTTTTGCTGAAAATCGGCGCCATCCATTCGGCCAAAGGCGAATATGAAGCGGCGCGCGCCGCATATCGGCGGATGATGGAAGCCTACCCGGAAAGCCGATTGATCGCGGATGCAAAGGTGAATATTCTCGCGGCATACTATCAGGAAAGTCGATATCCGGAGGTGATCGAACAAAGCCAGGACTTGGACGATCGATCCATTTCTCCCGATATGGTGATCCGGAAATACGGCCTGGTGGGTGATTCGTACCTGGCAATGGCGGAGTATGGTCTGGCGTTTCAGACATTTGCTCATCTGTATCGACAGGTGGATGACAAGGGAAAACAACAGGTTCTGAAAAAGCTGGAAACGATTTTTCAGCAGTCCTCTTCGACGGAATGGTCTCAATTATTGGCGCAAGCGGAGGATCCGGAGTTGAAACGAGATCTTCTGAATTATTTGGATTCCCGCGCCGCCGGGAAAAGGGATACGGTAGACGGTGAGGCCGTTCCCGCATTCACGCAAACCTTTCCGGAGGCTCCGTGGATGGCGGAAGCGCATTCCCGGGAGCCCGGGTACGATCAACCGGTCATCGGTTGCCTGCTGCCGCTGAGTGGAAAATATGAAGTATTCGGCGCCAAGGCGTTGAAGGGTATCGAGTTGGCCCTGGAAAAATACAGCCGGAAAAAAGATGCCACACCCGTTCGCATCGTCATCAAGGATACGGAGGCCGATGTGACCAAGACCGTCCAGGGCATTCGGGAGTTTTCAGAGGATGCACACGTGGCCGCCATCATCGGGCCGCTAGCCACCGCGCAAGAAGCGGCGCTTGAAGCCCAGAAAAATGAAATTCCGATTATTACATTGACGCAGAAGAAAGATGTCGCCCGAATCGGGGATTATGTGTTCAGAGATTATCTGACGCCTGAAATGCAGGTGCGGGCGCTTGTTTCCTATACCATGAACGAGCTTGGCTTGCGACGTTTCGCGATTCTGTATCCGGATGAGAAATACGGCGTCACCTTCATGAATCTTTTCTGGGACGAGGTATCGACCAATCATGGCGAAGTCGTCGGTATTGAATCCTATCAGGTGGATCAGACTGATTTTTCGGCACCGATCAAGAAACTGATCGGCCCCCAAAAAGAGTCGACCTCTTCATCCTCAGAACCCGCCCAGGTGGATTTTGACGCTATTTTCATACCGGAAGGGGCGGAAAAAGCCGGCATGATTTTACCACAGTTGACCTATTACGATGTGACCACCGTCTATCGTCTCGGAACCAATCTCTGGCATAATGACAAATTGCTCCAGACTACCTACCCGTATTTGCAGGGGGCCATCATTCCGGAGATATTTTTTGCGGAAAGCCGGAACGAAAAAGTCAAACAGTTTGTGCAATTGTTTGAAACAACCTATTCGGAAAAACCGGGCTTTCTGGAAGCCATCGCATACGATACGGCCATGATCCTTTTCCGAACGGTGAACCGGCCGGGAGTGAATACCAGGGCGGCGGTCCGGGATGAACTCTTGAGAGTCGCGGATTTCCAGGGGGTAACCGGTATCACGGGATTTAACGAGGATGGAGATGTCCGCAAACAACTATACCTGTTACAGGTGAAAGGCCGACGATTTGTCGAGTTGGGCCACGGTCAGTCCATGTCGCCGGATGCTGCCGAATGAATTTCACGTATTATCCGGTCTATCGCCTGCTGACATCCGGTGTGTTTCTGATGCTGCGACCACTCCTTCGTGGACTGGTGCGCTTTACAGGCGAAAATGAGGCCACCGTAAATCAACGGCTGGGGCGTTATGGGCCCGTCCCGGCGGAGCGTCTCTCCGGTCGACCCAGGCTTTGGCTGCATGCTGCGTCCGTTGGAGAGGTGAGCGCGGCGGTTGGAATCGTCGATGCGATCCAGTACGTTGCGCCGCATTGCGGGATTATCCTTTCCACCATGAGTGTCCATGGTCAGAGAGTCGCCCTGGAAAAGCTCGGCAGCCGCGTAACCATTGTGTTCGCTCCCCTGGATTTTGTCCAGGTGGTACGTTCCGCCTTGACCGCATTCCGGCCGGACATCCTGGTATGCGTGGAAACGGAAATCTGGCCGAATTGGCTGACCGAAGCACAGCGGGCGGGAATAAAGACCGCCATTGTCAACGGAAGGATTTCCATCCGTTCCATCCGCAATTATATGAGGATTCGACCACTGTTTCAGGGGATTCTCGCCCGCATGGACGCTTTCAGCATGATTCGACGGGAGGACGCGGAGCGGATCCACCGCATGGGCGCATTATCCGAGCGTATCTCCGTAAATGGAAATGCGAAATACGATCTGTTGATCCGGAAAATTCTTCCGGAGGAGCGGGAGCGTTTTACACGGATTTTGAACCTGTCGGGCAAAGAAGCGGTTTTTGTGGCGGGCAGTACGCGATCATCGGAAGAAACGATTATCCTGGACGCCTATGAGCAGATCAGACGTCGTTTCCCGGAAACGGTTCTGGTCATCACCCCCCGGCATGTGGAACGAGCCTACAAGATTGAGGCCCTGATCAAAGACCGAGGCCTGGCCTGCCAGTTGCGTACCGATCTTGACGAAGGTTCCCGGCGCAGAGTCGCGCCAGTGGTGATCATGGACACCATGGGGGAGTTGCAATCCCTATATGGTGTCGCAACCATCGTTTTTTGCGGCGGCAGCCTCGTGCCGTTGGGAGGACACAATGTTCTGGAAGCCGCCGCATGGGGTAAGCCGGTGTTGTATGGTCCTCACATGGATGATTTTTTGGACGCCAAGGAATTGCTCGAATCGGCAGGGGGCGGTCTTGCGGTTCAGAACGGCGACGAACTTGCAGAAACTTCCCTGGAGTTGCTGTCGCATCCGGAAAAAGCCGATAGGATGGGGCAAAAGGCCCGGGAGGCCATCCTCACCAACAAAGGCGCCGCCCAAAGACACGCCGACGTCATCCTCCGGGTGCTGCGAGAAAGCGGTTTCCGGGTATAGCGGGCCTCGGAACGACCAACCCGATTCCCCGAATATCCGAACGCGTGTTACTCGTTTTTCAAGGACCCCTGTCCGGTGGATTCGATAACCGTGCGCCATAGTTTGCCGTTGGGGTTGACATGTTTGCGTTTCCCGGCTGACGACTCCATGGGAACATGAACAAAGTGATTGTTCCAGTGACCGATCAGCAGTCTGGTTTTTCCCGCCATCCCGGCGTGAACGGCATCCCGACCTAGAAATCCGCAAAAAACGCTGTCATTGGCGTTGGCGGGCAGGCTTCGAATCATGTAACTGGGATCAATGTATTTCAGGGACACTTCGATGTCTTTGGCGCTGAAATACTCGTTGATTTTTTCCTTCAGGAAAACGCCGATATCCTTCAGTTTGATATTGCCGGAGGCATCTCGTTCCGCATTCATGCCCTCGAAAAATTTTTGTCCGGCGCCTTCGGCAACGACGATAACCGCGTGTTTTCTATTTTCGAGGCGTTTCTCCAGTTTGGATAAAAATCCATTGGGCCCCTCGAGATCGAAATCCACTTCCGGAATCAGCACGAAATTCACTTCCTGCTTGGCAAGTGTGGCGGTGGTGGCGATAAATCCGGAGTGACGTCCCATCAGCTTGATCAGGCCGATACCGTTGGGATATCCTTCGGCCTCGTTATGGGCGCCCTCGATGGCTTGGGTCGCTACGTCCACTGCGGTTTCAAAACCGAACGAGCGGGCTACGAGAAAAATGTCGTTGTCGATGGTTTTCGGAATTCCCACTACACTGATTTTTAAGTCGCGTTCCTGGATTTTGTCGGCGATTTTGTTGGCGGCCATCAGGGTGCCGTCTCCGCCGATCATGAAAAGGATGCCGATGTTCATGCGTTCCAGACAATCGACGATTTCATCGATATCCTGAGGACCTCGGGAAGACCCCAGGATGGACCCCCCCATATCGAGAATGTTTTCCACGGACTGGGGCGCCAATTCCATGACATCATGGCTGTAGCTGGGGATAAAACCCTGCAATCCGTAACGGATGCCGTAAATATTTCGGACTCCGTAACGATAGTACAGTTCCAGGACGATGGCGCGGATGATATCGTTGAGGCCCGGGCAGAGCCCCCCGCAGGTTACCAGCGCACATCTGAGCTTGCTCGGATCGAAATAAATCTGGCTGCGCGGGCCGGCCAACTCGAAGGAAGGAATCCGTTGGCTGTTGGCGATGTATTCCATCACCTTTTTCTCGTTGACGAACAACATCACCCGGTCATCATCGGAGACAAAGTGTTCTTTGACGGAATCCATTTCCTTGTGAAGCGGAGAGAGAATTTTTGTTTTGCCGATATTGGATATCTCCGTGTCGATGGTCTCCAATTCCATAATAACCTCTTCTCAATGGGGTTGTTTGCGATAAATCAAGTTCCGGCTCAGCTGCCGTTGAACTTGAAGGCGCCTTTACCGAGGATATCGTGCAAATGTAAAATTCCTTGAATTTTTTGGTGTGAATCGGTTACGGGGAGAACCGTGATCTGGTACTCTTCCATGATATTCAAGGCATCGTAGACCGGCATCTCCATGCCGATGGTCAGGGGGGTGGGGGTCATGACCGCTTCAACCGAGAGGTTGACGATGTCGTTCCGTTGGGTGATGATCCGTCGGATGTCTCCGTCGGTAATGATTCCGGTGAGGAGGCCTTCGCTTGTAACAATCAGGGCAACGCCCAATTTCAGCTGATTGATGACGGCCAGCGCCGCCCGCATACCGCTGCCGGCGGGAACCTGCGGCACATCGCTGCCGGTCATCATGATGTCGGCCACATTCATGGAAAGTCGCTGGCCCAAGGCGCCGCCGGGATGAAATTTTTTAAAATCGCTGACATTGAATTCCCGTTTGTTGATCAGCGTTACGGCAAGCGCATCGCCCATGGCCAAAACAGCTGTGGTGCTGGCGGTTGGAACCATACCGAGGGGGCAGGCCTCTTTTTTGACGCCCACATCAATGACGATATCGCTCAACTTGGCGAGGGTCGACGTGGGTTTGCCGGTGAAGGCAATGATGTTGCAACCGATTTGTCGGATATTGGGAACCAGGGCATTCAGCTCATCGGTTTCGCCGCTGTTGGAAATGGCGATCAGGATGTCGTCCCTGCCGACGATGCCGAGATCGCCATGCATGGCTTCCACCGGATGCAAAAACAGAGAACGGGTCCCCGTGCTGTTCAAGGTGGCGACGATTTTTTGAGCGATCAGACCGGATTTGCCGATGCCGGCGATGATCACGCGACCGTTGGACTTGTAGATCAGCTCCACCATATGGACGAAACTCGCAGAGATTTTCTCCACCAGATTGAGAATCCCTTCGGCTTCAATTCTCAAAACTTCTTTTGCTTGTTCGACAATCATGGGTATATATCTTCCTCTGCACTTGAAAACCATAAAAATACTATTGACAATCGAAAAGTCAATATCTATTATCACAGATCGATTCGGATGCCGCCAATTGAATGCAGCGTCCCTCGGAATCGACATGACGCGAATATACATCAAATCATCGTGTGAGGATATAAAAATGGGAAATATTACCGAATTGTGTAAAGGCTGTGAAAAGATCGATCCAACCGACAACTGTATGGTTTATGCCAATCCGGCGGCTCAGATGCGCTGGGTGGGCGGAAAATCTACCTTGGGCTGCGCTTTCAATCGAAAGACGCATGTGGTTGAAAAAGGGCCCCAAGTCAAAACACGTGTAGGTCAACAGAAACAGAAAAAGAAATAGACCCGTACACATCATTTGCCGAATTTTCGAGGCGTTTTGCCTTGATTGTACAATAGCAGAAAACCCTGCCTGGAAAATTGGCGGGGTTTTTTTTGTTCGAACCAAGGCCAACAATATCAACCGTCAATGATTAAGGATGCGTATTATGAACCCCCTTGCAGAAGAATTGAATCGGAATATTGAAAAAAATCATCCGGCGATCCTGTCGATGTTGTCGGAAATGGGCAAGAATCTCTTTTTCCCGAAAGGTATCCTCAGTCAGAGTGCCGAAGCCAAGCAGAAAGCATACAAACTGAATGCAACCATCGGCATCGCCACGGAAGGCAAGGGTATCATGCATTTTTCGTCCATCATGAATGAAATGGGCGGCCTCAAGCCCGAGGAGACACTTACATACGCGCCTTCTTTTGGAATTCCCGCATTGCGGAAGACCTGGCAGCAGGCTATTTTTGAAAAAAATCCCTCTCTCGAGGGACGGACCATCAGCCTGCCGGTGGCGACTTGCGGTATTACCCACGCGCTGAGCATCTTTGCCGACGTTTGGATCAATCCGGGAGACACGATCCTAATCCCGGACATGATGTGGGGGAATTACAACATGATTTTCACGGTCCGCAAAGGGGCGCGGATTGCATCATACGAACTGTTTACAACCAGTGGAGGATTCAACCTCGGGGCGTTTGAAGAATGTGTACGGAAGGAAGCCGGAAAGCACGATAAAATTATCGTACTGTTGAATTTCCCGCATAATCCGAGCGGATACACGGTCTCGTCGGCCGAAGGGGCGCGCATCGCCGATATATTGACCGATGTAGCCTCCCGGGGAACGAAGGTCATCACCGTGCTGGATGATGCCTATTTCGGTCTGTTCTATGAAGAGGAAACCATGAAGGAGTCTTTGTTCACCGCCGTGTCCGATCGGCATCCCAACCTCCTTGCGGTCAAGCTGGACGGGGCCACCAAGGAGAACTTCGTATGGGGGCTCCGCGTCGGATTCATTACCTATGGCTGTCGAATCGAAGGCGATGCGGCGCTTGTCTACGATGCCTTGGAGCGAAAAACCGCCGGAGGCATCCGGGGCAATATCTCCAACGCTTCGCACCTGGGACAGACCCTCACCCTGAAATCCATGCAGAGTGAGTCGTATCGAACGGAAAAGGCGGAGAAATTTTCGATCCTGAAGAAGCGCGCCAACCGGGTAAAAACAGTCCTGGCCGATTCCAAATATCAGGAAGCCTGGGATGTATACCCATTCAATTCAGGATATTTCATGTGCATTCGACTGAAATCAGTGAATGCGGAAACCTTGCGCTGCCATTTGCTGGAACGCTATGGCGTAGGATTGATCGCCCTGGGGGAACGGAACCTGCGGGTGGCCTTTTCCTGCCTGGAGGAAAATGAGATCCAGGAGCTGTTCGATATCGTTTTACAGGGCGTGAAAGATCTCAGCTGATTTCAACGGGGATCAACCGTCGGCGGTTTCCCCGTCATTGAGCTGAAGACCACGAAGGCGGGCATCCCTTGATCAGCAGGGAGATGCAGCCGGTTCCTTGTTGTTCTTCAGCCGATTTGTCGCTGAATGTTCGGGAACTCCGGCGAAAAATTTACCGGACCATGCCGTTTACATGCGGGGGGACGTCGTTTGCCGTATGTTTAAAATGATTCACACCGCCGACATCCATCTGGACAGTCCCCTCCACCGGCTGGAGGCGTATGAAGGTGCGCCGTCCAACGAAATACGCCAGGCGTCCCGGCGGGCATTCGAAAATCTCATCGAATTGGCCGTCAACGAATCCGTCGATATAGTCCTGATTGCCGGTGATTTGTTCGATGGCGACTGGAAAGACTACAACACCGGACTCTATTTCGTCAAACAGGTCAGGCGACTGAAAGAGACCGGCGCGCTTGTCTTCATCATTTCCGGAAACCATGATGCGGCCGGTCAGATGACCCGCTCACTGCCCTATCCGGACAATGTTTATGTTTTTTCCCACCGCAAACCGGAGACGCAAACGCTGGATCGCCTGAAGGTAGCGGTCCACGGCCAGAGCTTTGCCGCCCCGGCCGTCATGGAAAACCTGTCGCTCGGCTATCCGGAACCGGTTCCCGGCTTTTTCAATATCGGTATGCTGCACACCAGCCTCACCGGCAGGGAAGGGCATGAGCCCTATGCCCCCTGCACGGTGGACGACCTGAAAAACAAAGGGTATGACTACTGGGCCTTGGGGCATGTGCACCAGTATGAAACCGTTTGCGACAATCCGTGGATTGTGTTTCCGGGTTGCATCCAGGGCCGTCACGTAAAGGAAATCGGGCCCAAGGGGTGCGTGTTGGTAACGGTCGAGGACAGCTCTGCAACGGAAGCGGTTCACCATCCGCTGGATGTCATTCGCTGGCAGCGCCTCGACGTTGACCTGAGCGGCGCCGCCACTCAGCCGGTGTGCCTCGCCCGGTTTGTGGAGACCATGGAACGCAAACTGGCCCAGCATGAAAACTTGCCGGCTATCGCCCGGGTCGTATTCAGCGGTGAGACTGCGGCTCACTGGCGCATCGCGGGTGAGCTCGAATATTGGAAAGAGGCGGTTCGATCTGCTGCCCTGGCCCATTTCGGTGAGCGGGTGTGGATTGAAAAGGTGAACATTCTCACCCAGCCTGACGGCGGGGGCGTCCACCCATCAGCGGACCCGGCGCCACTGCTGGAACTGGAAAAACTGGTGAAGGATCTGAAGGCGGACGATGACAGCCTGATGGCGTTGGCGGATGAGCTGTCCGGCCTTTTTCGCAAGCTTCCGGCCGAGTATCGGCAGGGCGAAGGCGCCTTTGATCCGGGGCAACCCCTGGCGATGCGCCAACTTGTCGACCAGGCGCGGGCCCTGCTTTCCCAGCGCCTGAAGAAGGAGGCGTCCCCACCATGAAAATCGCCAGGATGGCCTTGCCAGCCTATGGCCCCTTTACCGATTTGCGTATTGATTTCGCCGGCGGCTCCCAGGATTTTCATATGGTGTACGGTCCCAACGAGGCGGGGAAAAGTTCGGCGCTTCGATCCCTGCGGAACATGCTGTTCGGAATTCCGGTGCGAACGCCGGATGGGTTTCGGCATCCAAACCCCCAGCTTCGTATCGGCGCGCGGCTGATCAAAAGCGACGGGAGTGAAATCGAATTTATCCGGCGCAAGGGGCAGAACAAAACCCTTCGGGGGCCGGATGACGAAACGCTTTTGGATGACGAGGTCTTGCGTCCTTTCTTGGGCGGGGTCAGCCAGGTGGTTTTTGAGCAGATGTTCGCCATCGGCCATGCGGACCTGGTCGCCGGCGGCCAGGAGATCATCTCCGGGGGCGGCAACGTGGGACAGGCCCTGTTCGCAGCCGGGGCGGGTCTGGTCCGACTCCAGAGCGTTCAGCAATCCCTGGAGCTGGACTGCGGGACGCTTTTCAAACCCACCGGATCGACGCCGCGGATCAATCAGACGATTTCATCGCTGAAAGAAGTCCGAAAAAATCAAAAAGATGCGCTGTTGCCGGCCAAGACCTGGCAGGAACACGACCGCTCTCTTCGCGACGCGCAACTCAGGATGGAAAAAGTGTTTGAGACGCTCGGGCATCTCAAACAACGAGTCGGGAAGCTTCACCGGATCGGCCAGGCCCTGCCGCTGATCGCCCGGAAAAAGGAAATCGATGCCGCGCTCGTTTCCTTTCAAGGCGTGCCGGATTTGTCGGACGATTTTGGCGAAAAACGGCGGGAGGCCGAAAGGGACCTGAAAATTGCCGCCAGGGATCTCGAACGGTCTCGGAAGGCCATTGAGAAAATCAACCTTGAGATCCAAGCCCTGCCGGTGCCCGATGCCATGATTCAGAACGCCCCGGCCATCGAGGCGCTGCAGCACGAACTAGGCAGTTTCCGAAAAGCCCAAAAAGATAGGCCCGGTTTGGAAGGGCGAATGCGGACGTTTCAAAAACAGGCGTCGGACAGGCTTGCGGAAATTCATGCGGCCATGTCCGCTGAATCCGGCCAAAGCCTTCCAATGCCGCCTTCGACGGTCGGTGAAATTCAAAACCTCGGAAAAGAATTCGAACGCCTGACCGCCACACTGGAAACCAGCCGGAAGCAACGCCGAAAAATGGATATCAGCTTCAGCCGACTGATGGATCTGCGGGAATCGATATCCACACCTGCGAACGTGTCCCTCCTGGAAAACGCAGTCCGATCGGCTCAAGAAGCCGGCCCCATTGAAAAGCGGCTGGCCGAAATGCGCACGTCCTTCGAGGCGTTCGAACGGGAATTGATCCGTTCGCTTTCGAGACAGTCGCTTTGGAGCGGTTCATTGGAGGAAATCGACGTTCTGCCCTGCCCGTCCAAGGAAAGCATCGACCGGTTCGATGAACAATTCGACGACTCCCAACGTCGTATTGAAAAACTCCGGGAAAGCAAAGCAGCGATGGCGAGCGAAATCGCACGGATTCAAACCGAGCTTCAGGCCATCGATCGTTCCCACCAGGTGCCGACCGAGTCGGACCTGAACGACATGCGATTGATCCGTGACAAGGGCTGGCGCATCATTCGGCGGACCCTTGAAGGCGAAGAGCCCCATTCGTCGGAATCCGATTCCTTTGTCGGCGAATTTGAAGGCGTGTCGGGTCTGCCGGATGCATTCGAGGAGAGCATGACGCAAGCAGACCGCATTGCAGACCGACTCCGGCGGGAGGCCGAACAGGTCAGCCAGAAGGGTCTGTTGGCGGAACGGAAAAAACAATACGAAAATTCTTTCACCGGCATGGAAGGGGAGCTTGAAACCGCGCTTATTCGATCCGGAGAGTTGGAAGCCCAATGGATCGAGCGATGGGCGCCTTCCGGAATCACCCCCCTGTCCCCCAGGGAAATGCGCGCCTGGCTTTTGGATGTTCTGTCTTTGCGAGAAAAACTTCTCGATCTCAGGGAACGTAACATCCACTTGGAGACTACGTCGGTCGAATTGGCGATGCTCAAATCCAACCTGTTGGGCGCCCTTGAAGTAACGGGGTTTCCCCAGGAAGAAGGGGATTCTCTTTCAAAATTGATCAAAACAGCCCAAGCCCATGTGGCGGACCAGAAAGAACTCGAATCCCGAATCGCGATTGCCGAGAAGGATCTGTTGAGCCTGAAGGGGGAGCGGGAAGAGGTCGCTGCCGTCGTCGTGGACCTGGAGAAGGCCCTTTCCGAATGGAGAATAACCTGGGGAAAAAATGTCGAAAAAATCGGACTCAACGCCGATGTCAGTCCAACGGCCGCTTTGGCCGTAATCGAAAGCATCCGCGACACCAGAACGCAACTCAACGAAGCCGAAGTCCTGAAGAAAAGGATTGACGGGATCGATCGTGATTCGGGCGCATTTAAAAAAAGGGTGGACGAACTGGTCGATACCCTTGCACCGGATCTCAAAGGGGAGCCTCATGACCGAGCGGCGGAATTGCTTTATACCGGATTGACCGCTGCGCGAAAAGCCGATTCAAAACAGCAGGGACTCAAAGAACAACTCTCCGCGGCATGGAAAGAGACGGAGGATGCCGAAAAGCGCATTTCCCAATGCACTGCATTGATCGAGTCTCTGTGTCAAGAGGCGAAGTGTGAAGGAGCCGATGACCTTGCAGAAACGGAAAAGCGCGCCCAAATCCGAAAAGATCTGATCTGGGAGCACGATGGGGTTGCGGATCGCCTGCGCGGGCTGAGCGCCGGGGCCACGGTGGCAACGTTCATTGCCGATGCTTCCAGCGTGGAAGCGGACGGCATCGGCCCGGAAATAGAAGCGTTGGAAAACGAAATTAAACGATTGGAACAGGAGCGATCCGGTCTCGATCGGACAATCGGCGTCGAAACGATCCGACTGGATGAAATGGACGGCAGCGCCAAAGCCGCCGGCCATTCCGAGGAGGCCGAACGACTGCTGGCGAATCTGGAAGCGGATGTGGAAAAGTACGCCCGGCTGAAGATCGCCACCATCATCCTGGGGCGCACCATCGAGCAGTATCGGGAAAAACATCAGGGCCCGCTGATCAAACGGGCCGGTGAGCTGTTTTCACAGATGACACTGGGGTCTTTCAGCGGTGTGCGCGCGGAATACGATGAAAAAGGCAGCCCGGTGCTGGTGGGGATCCGGCCGGGCAGCGGGCGGCAGGTCCCGGTGATCGGAATGAGCGACGGCACCGCAGACCAGTTGTATCTGGCACTCCGGCTGGCCAGTCTTGAACAGTATCTGGAAAGCAACGAACCGCTGCCGTTTGTGGTGGACGACATCCTGCTGCGATTCGATGATCAGCGGGCTTTGGCGACGCTGAAGGTGCTTGCCGGTCTTTCTCAAAAAACGCAGGTGATCTTCTTCACACACCACCATCATCTGGCGGAATTGGCGGATGAAAAGATCGGTCCGTCGCTGTTGCGTCAACACAGGCTATAATCTTCCGCCGTTTTGGGGAGTGACACCGGCCGAAAAAGAGATGAATCCATCATGGATTGTTTTGTTCGTTTTTGATGTGGCGGTCTGGTGGTTCAGAAATATTTGGAGGAATACAGCGCACCCGCAGCTGTATTGATGGCTTCCGTTCCGGTCAACGGCGTGTTTCGAACGACTCTTCGTATCGGATTCCGTCATCCCCTGGCTTTTTTGAAAGCCAACCTGACGTGGAGCCTGTATGCGGTCATCGGAACGCCGACACTTACCCGGGAAGCGTTCTTCTCGGCGGATATTCCTCCCGATAGGCTAACAGAATATTTCCGTATGGCGCATGATATGATGCTGGAAACCGGATGGCGATCTGTGGCCGATCGCATCATCCAGTGGCTGGATGGAAAAGTGAGTTGATGGAATTCAGTACGTCCTGGGGAGAAACACATTCCGCTTCTTGGCGCCCGATCAGCTGGAAGTTCATTTCCCTTTGAGCAAAGGGGCAATGGAATGCAAGAGAAACGCAAACGAGGCGCAAGCCGGTATTGTTTTTATTGTTCGTTCCATAGCGCGGATCACCGATCACCGGGTGTCCGATCAGGTCGAAATGGCGCCGGAGTTGGTGAAATCTGCCGGTTTCAATCTCCGCCGCAACGATTGCGATGTCCGTGTCGGCGCGGTAGGCCAATACGTCATATCGGGTCAGGGCCGATTTGCCGTCCAGCGGTAGTTCGATCCGGCCTTGCCCGCCTGTTTTGCCGCGAAGATCGCCGGCCACCTCCAGGTGATAGGTTTTGCGAACCAACCGTTCCCGAAAGAGCTTGGAAAGCCGGTTTGCCGAGGTTTTTGAATGCGCCAAAAGAATCACACCCGCAGCCTCGCGGTCCAATCGATGCACGATGTAAACCTGCCGGCGTGGATTGAAATGGCATTCCGCCTGGCGCTGCAGGGAGCAATGGTCGCCATATAAAGTCCCCTGGGTCATGACACCCGCAGGCTTCATCCAGACACTGTAATGTTCCTGATCGAAGAGGCATAGAGCCGTAGGCGGTTTTCGGGCAAGCAGTCCGGCGTCATAGTTGAACTCCAGGATGTCCCCGGCCCTGGGTATGGTGGTGGCGCGGCGGCATCGCCGTTTCGTCGCGCCTTTCGTCTTCAGAAAGACAGCCCCCTTGGTCATGGCGTCTTTGACGCTTTGCTTCGACAGCTCGGTTTCCGAAGCGAGGAGCGCGCAGACCGATCGTCTCTCGTTGGGGGCCACGTTCAGGGTCACGGAGAATTTCGTCGGCATGGTTCGTCGGCCTGGATTCCGTTACGCAGGGATGAAATCGGCTGGTCGGGTCTCCACTAGGGTAATGGCGTCTTCCGGGCAGGTGACATGGCACAATCCGCATCCCAGGCAGTTTTCGCCGATGATCCGCATATACGAAGATGTCCCGTCTTCGACCGCCTCGATGGCGCTGAAATAGCAACGATCCCGGCAAGTCTCGCAGAAACTGCATTTTTCGGGATCAATGGAGGCCTGGTAACGACTGGGGTCGCAGATTTTGAGTCCCTCTGCAATGACCAAGGGCAGTGCCTGACAGCAGCAGCTGCAGCAATTGCAGATAAAATGGCCCACGTGGGCTTTGTTCATGGTTACATGGACAAGGCCTTTTTCTTCGGATTCCCGCAACAGCTTCAGGGCTTCTTCCTTGCCGATCTCGCGACCCGATCCGCGATCAATGGTGTAACGCGCCGCATTGTTCACCTGCAGGCAGACTTCCTGGGGTTTGTCGCATTTATGGGCGATCACCCGACAGGTGCATTTGGTGACGGCGATTTTTTCCGCCGTCTCAATGATTCGGTCGACGCTGTCGGCGTCGAGGATCTGGTGTTTGCCGGTTTCGATGGATTTTTGGACCGGAATGACCCGGGTAAATGGTTTCGGAAAGAATTTTTCCGCCAACCGTGCGAATTGCGGCCATTCCTCTTCCATGAATTGCTGCCATAGATCCAGATACGCCCGGGAAGCGTCCGCCCATAGGATGGTGGCGTCGTGGAATTGAATCATATCGCGGCACATTTTATAGCCGACGCCGTCCCCTTTGTAGGTTTTAAACGCCAATCCTTTTTTATAGAGCGTTCCGCACATATCCGCAATGGAATCAACTGGTCGGCCCATTTTTTCGGCAAGTTGTTCGGGAGTGCCGGGCATGGCCATGAGGAGTTCGGCTTCCCCCCGATCGGCGATCATGCGGAACAATTCCGGTATGATTTTGGATCCGGTCATCATGATTTTGTCGGTCATCTGTTCGTAAATGGTTTTGTTCATGGCGTTTCCCTTTCCGATATCTATTTGGAAGACACAGTCATGCACTCTATAGTCCATATCCGGGGGCAACGCAAGGGAAAGACGGGGGGCTTACATACCCCCCCAAAAAAAAACGAACAGCCGCTGGCAACGGCTGTTCGTTTTAAAAAAACTGGCAATGCACTTACTGAAAAGGAAAGGAGGAGAAGTTCTGTCATATTCCATATTCAAGATACGGACCAATATTGAATATTTTTGCAAATATTTTTTAAGTCAATATATTCAATAATTTGCTGTATGCGCCCGGTTTCCCGTCCATGGAGATGGGTATCCCATTTGACAACACAGTCTTACGGATCAGGATTTATGTCCTGAAATGATGGACGCGACCGGAATGGATTCCGAATTCGCCCCGTCAAGGCTCCCCCACCACGTGAAGACGGGTCTCCGTGGTCGCAAGATAATCGGTCAGGGGGGATGGGGGCGTGCGGTCGGTGAACAGGGCGTCGATTTCATCCAGATTGCCCAGTCGCACCATGGCGTTCCGGCCGAACTTGGTATGGTCGGCGGCCAGGAAGACGTTGCGCGAATTTTCCATGATGGCCCTCGCCGCACGTACTTCCCGATAATCAAAATCCAGAAGTGTGCCGTCCATGTCGATGCCGCTGATGCCGATGATGCCGAAATCGACCTTGAACTGGCGGATGAAATCAATGGTGGCCTCGCCGATGATGCCACCGTCGCGGCTGCGAACCAGTCCTCCGGTAACAATGATCTCGAATCCTTCATTTTTGATCAGGATGGAGGCGACGTTGAGGTTATTGGTAATGACCCGCAAACCGCGATGACGGCAGAGGGCTTCCGCCACCGCTTCCGTGGTGGTGCCTATATTGATGAAGAGGGAGGCATGGTTCGGAATGTGTTGGACGAGTGTCTGTGCGATTTTCTGCTTTTCGTGCAGGCAGAGGACCCGGCGTTCCGGATAGGATACGTTTTCCGTGCTGAGGGCGTTGGCCGCCCCACCGTGATATCGGTGCAGCATCCCTTCTGCGCTGAGGGTATGGATGTCCCGTCGGATGGTCTGGGGCGTGACATCGAACTGATTGGCCAGGGTCTCGATGGTTACGAATCCGTGATCTCTTACGGTTTCGAGTATCCGTGCATGCCGGTTGCGGACCGTGGTGGATTTGTTGTCACTGCCATGGGGTTGTGGTGGGCCGTCGGATTGCCCGGGCATGATTTTTTCCTGTTCCCTGTCGGTCATGTTTGGTATACTCCTTCGCGGCCGTCATCATGAATCGAGCCGACCCTATCATCATCATATTTCGCCGACCACGGGAAAATGATGTTTCCCATTTCCTCGTCGGTTGCGGCTCGAAACTTGGTCGTTGTTTCCGTATGTTTTGCTTTTCGAAAATAATGTGTTCATTATTTTGTTTTTCGAAAGTTATCCGTGACATTTATGTTTATTTATGATAGTTCCACGAAAAAAAACAAAATGTCAAGCGTATTTGGCGATGAGACCTTCAACGCGGGAGACCGTTCATGGGATTATCCCTTCAGAATGTCGATAAGATTGTCGGCCGTCAAATTCACCTGAAAGATATCAACATCGAATTCGAAAACGGCACCCGGAACATTATTCTCGGTCGGACGCTATCCGGAAAGACATCCTTGCTGCGCATCATGGCCGGACTCGACAAGCCCACGCAGGGGAAAATTTTAATCGATGGAGAGGATTTCACCGGTGTTTCGGTTCGCAAGCGCAACATCGCCATGGTCTATCAGCAATTCATCAATTACCCCTCTCTGACCGTTTACAACAATATCGCCTCCCCCCTGAAGATGAGCGGCGTCGGCAAACAGGAGATCGACAGGCGGGTCCGGGAAACGGCGGAAATGCTTCGTATCGAAAAGCTGCTGGACAGATTGCCGGCCGAACTCAGCGGCGGGCAGCAGCAACGAACCGCCATCGCACGCGCACTGGTAAAAGAGACCCGGTTGTTGCTTCTGGACGAGCCGCTGGTCAATCTGGACTATAAACTGCGGGAAGAGTTGCGCACCGAATTGCAGGAAATTTTCAGCAGGCGGGAAGCCATCGTTGTGTATACCACCACCGAACCGACGGAAGCATTGATGCTTGGGGGAAATATCGTTGTGATCGATGAGGGGCGCGTTCTGCAGACCGGAACCACTCCTAATGTGTATCACCACCCGGCTACGCTGAAGGTGGCTGAAGTCTTCAGCGATCCGCCGATCAATTACCTGCACGGTGTTGCGGACGACCGGTGTGTTCATTTCGGAGAAAACATTCAAGTCCCATTGAGCGCTCACTTCCAGAATTTGCCGGCGGGCAAATACATCATCGGCATCCGTTCAAACCATCTGTTTCTGTCCCGAAGGGACAGCGGGGATACGGAATTCAAGGCGCGCGTGGAATTGTCGGAAATCAACGGTTCCGAAACCTTTACCCATATGAATCACGGGGATGCGCCTCTCGTGGTGCAGGATGACGGCATTTATCCCCATAAAATCGGTGCGGAAATATCCGTGTTCGTGAATCCCAGAGCCATGTTCATTTATGATGAAAATGGCGCGTTGGTCGCTTCCCCCGGGACCGGGCGGTAATCTCGGACGGTTGAGGAGAGTATATGGCAAAGATCGAGCTGCACAATATCGCTCACAGCTATCTGTCCAATCCGAAAAATGAATCGGATTACGCGCTGAAGCGCATTCAGTACGAATGGGAGGATGGCGGCGCTTATGCGCTTCTCGGACCGTCCGGCTGCGGTAAGACTACCCTGTTGAATATCATATCCGGCCTGCTCATCCCAAGTGAAGGTCAGGTGCTGTACAACGGCAGGGAAGTGACCGCTCTTCCGCCGGACAAAAGAAACATCGCCCAGGTATTTCAGTTCCCGGTTCTGTATGACACCATGTCGGTTTTCGACAATCTCGCTTTCCCCTTGCGCAACCGCGGCGTCCGTGAGACGGATGTCCGCATCCGGGTCCTGGAAGTCGCGGAGATCCTTGACCTGACGCCGTTTCTACAAAAGAAGGCTGCGGGACTGACCGCCGACGCCAAACAGAAAATTTCCCTGGGTCGGGGGCTGGTACGCAGCGATGTGGCCGCGATTCTCTTTGATGAGCCATTGACGGTCATCGATCCGCATCTCAAATGGCATCTCCGGCGCAAATTGAAGGAAATTCATGACCAATTGAGACTCACGTTGATTTATGTCACCCATGATCAGGTCGAGGCAATGACCTTCGCCGAGAAGGTCATGGTCATGTATGAAGGGGAACTGGTTCAGATCGGCACCCCCCAGGACCTTTTTGAAACCCCGCAGCATAAATTCGTCGGCTATTTTATCGGCAGTCCCGGGATGAATTTTCTGGAGTGCACGCTGCACGGCAACATTGCCCGGGTGAACGGCACCGAAATCCAATTGGAAGAGAAAACCGCCGCTTTGGGAGGGAACGCCAAGGGGAAACTGGAGCTGGGAATACGCCCCATGTACTTGGAGGTGCATGACAAGGCGGTCGCGGGCGGCATCCCGGTCACGATCAAGACCATCGAAGATCAGGGCAGTTTCAGGATCATTACCCTGTTATTGGCCGATACGATTCTGCGCGCAAAGCTTCCCGAGGACAAACCCATACCGGATAAACATGCGTGGGTGCGATTCCCGCCGGAGAAGACCAGACTGTTCGCCGGCGCCCGGTTGATTCGATAGGAGAGGCACAATCATGGAAAAATGGGAGAGCAACAAAGCGTGGTTTCTGGTATTGCCGGTTTTTGTCATTGTCGCCTTCAGCGCCATCATTCCGTTGATGACGGTGGTGAATTATTCGGTCCAGGATATTTTCGGACCCGGACAGCGTATTTTCGTCGGCACCGAATTCTTCAAGTCGGTATTGTCGGACAGTCGTCTGCATGAAGCTTTGTGGCGGCAATTTATATTTTCCGGGCTCGTGCTCCTGATCGAGATACCCCTTGGCGTCCTGATTGCCCTTGCCATGCCCAAGAAAGGCGGGTGGGTATCCGTGAATCTCGTCACATTGGCGCTGCCGTTGCTCATTCCCTGGAACGTCATCGGCACGATCTGGATCATTTTCACCCGCCCCGACATCGGCTTGTTCGGAGCCGCGATCAACGGACTCGGTGTGGCTTTCGATCACACCGCCAAACCTCTGGATGCCTGGATTACCGTTATGCTCATGGAAATCTGGCACTGGACGCCCCTGGTAGTATTGCTGGCCTATGCCGGTTTGCGATCCATTCCCGAGGCGTATTATCAGGCAGCGAAAATCGACGGGGCTTCAGCCTGGGCGATCTTTCGCTACATTCAGTTGCCGAAAATGCGCGGCGTACTGACGATCGCGGTTCTGTTACGATTTATGGACAGCTTTCTGATTTATGCCGAACCGTTTGTGTTGACCGGCGGCGGCCCGGGAAATTCGACCACCTTTCTATCGATATACCTCGTAAAAATCGCCGTCGGACAGTTTGATCTGGGACCGGCCGCCGCCTTTTCCATTATTTATTTTCTGATCATACTGCTGTTCAGCTTTTTGTTCTATCAGGCGCTTCAAAATGTCGGCAAAGGAGAGAAGGTATGAAAGGGAAAAAAAGAACCATCGGGTTGGTTTTGTATCTGGGTTTGTTGATGCTGCCGATCTACTGGATGCTCACCATGTCTCTGCGGACCAATGCCGATATCCTCGGCCATTTCTCCCTGTATCCGACGGCGCCGACCTTGAGTAATTACATCAAAATATTTACGGACAGCGCATGGTATTCGGGTTATATCAATTCCATGATCTATGTGAGCATCAATACCGTCATCTCTTTGATAACGGCGCTTCCGGCCGCCTATGCATTTTCCCGTTACCGTTTTCTCGGCGACAAGCATATGTTTTTCTGGCTGTTGACCAACCGGATGGCGCCGGCGGCCGTTTTCCTGCTGCCATTTTTTCAGCTGTATTCGACTTTCGGACTGATTGACACCCATATTGCGGTTGCGCTGGCCCATTGCTTGTTCAATGTCCCGCTGGCGGTCTGGATACTGGAAGGCTTTATGTCGGGGATTCCACGCGAAATCGATGAAACCGCCTTTATCGACGGATACAGCTTTCCCCGCTTCTTTTTGACCATTTTTATCCCATTGATTCGCGCCGGAGTCGGTGTCACGGCGTTTTTTTGCTTCATGTTTTCCTGGGTCGAGCTGCTGTTCGCCCGGACGTTGACAACCACCAACGCCAAACCCATTGCGGCGACGATGACCCGGACGGTGAGCGCCAGCGGTCTTGACTGGGGACTTCTCGCAGCGGCCGGCATATTGACCATCGTTCCGGGTGCGCTGGTGATCTGGTTCGTGCGCAACCATCTGGCCAAGGGATTTGCTTTGGGCCGCGTATAGAGAATGTCCTTCCAGCATTTGTGGATGGACACCATAGAGGAAATGAACATGAATCTGGAATGGATGGCCTGGACCCTTCCCACTGCGATTTTTTTTATCGGAATCGTGTTGATTCTGACGGCAATGACGATCTGGCAAGTGCTGTCCCCCAGTATCGAACGAAGGGGCTTTCTACCGATTAAAACAACACCCGGCGACCGTCTGTTTATCGGGTTGCTGGGAAGCGCTTATATACACCTCGCCTGGATCGGTCTCACCCATTTTACGTTGTGGTTCGCCTTTGTTATTGCAATTGTATGGATGATCGTGATAATGATCTGGGGGTAAAGGGCGCAAGACTCCCATGACGCCCTGTAGAATGAAACAAGCCGGTGCTTTTTTTGTTATACCCTAATTAAAACCCCATTATCATTGCTGTTGTGCTTTCTATCGGAGAGACCGTTTTGTGTTTCGAGCATGGTGCAACCGTTATTGTTGTATTTCTTGAAGATCGTGTGTGAGGACGTCTTCGGTTAGACATACGGAACCTATGTATCCTCCATGCGCTGAATCCTTTTTTTGTTTCTGCTTCACTGTCGTACCCGAACCACCTGCTTTTCGTTGACAGAAGACTTGGAAGTGTTTATGTCGTCCGGCGTTTGCTGGCCTTCACACCGGATGCGTAAACGGATAACCACTATTGAAGGCCGAACATGAGGAGGAGGTCGTATGATCGTATTACTGAGACGAAAGTTGTCCCGAAGCATTCTGTTCGTGGGCATGGTTGCCGTATTGGTCGGTATGTTTGCCGGTTCCGCCGTCGCCGATTTGGCCGCGGCGAAAAAATGGGTGGACAGCGAATTCCAACCGTCCACACTGAGCAAAGACGAACAGATGAAAGAAATGGAGTGGTTCATCAAGACCGCGGAGCCGTTCAAGGGGATGGAAATCAAGGTCGTTTCCGAGACGATTCCGACCCATGAATATGAATCAAAAACCATGGCCAAAGCATTTGAGGAGATCACGGGTATTAAAGTGACCCATGATTTGATCCAGGAAGGCGATGTTATTGAAAAGCTGCAGACCCAAATGCAGTCCGGCAGAAATATATATGATGCGTGGGTGAATGATTCCGATCTGATTGGCGGACACTATCGCTACGGGTTGGTTGCCAACTTGACGGATTGGATGGCGGGTGAAGGCAAGGATGTCACTCTGCCGACTCTTGATGTAGATGATTTTATGGGGAAATCTTTCACAACCGGTCCGGACGGCAAGCTGTATCAGCTTCCGGATCAACAGTTCGCGAATCTGTACTGGTTCCGTTATGACTGGTTTAATCGTCCGGAGTTGAAGAAAAAATTTAAAGAGATTTACGGATATGAATTGGGTGTGCCGGTCAACTGGTCGGCATATGAGGATATTGCCGAGTTCTTTGCCGAAAAAGTGAAAGAGATCGATGGGGTAAAAGTATACGGACACAATGACTACGGAAAAAAGGCACCGGACCTGGGGTGGCGCTTCACGGACGCCTGGTTGTCCATGGCCGGCACCGGCGATAAAGGTCTTCCCAACGGTAAACCGGTAGATGAATGGGGCATCCGGGTCGAAGGGTGTCGTCCGGTGGGCGCCAGTGTCAGCCGCGGTGGAGCCGCCAATGCTCCGTCGGCGAAATATGCTGTTCGTAAATATATGGAATGGTTAAAAAAGTATGCCCCTCCGGGTGCGCTCGGAATGGATTTTTATCAATACCTGCCGTTCCTGGCAAAAGGCAACATCGCCCAGCAGATTTTCTGGTATACGGCATTTGTCCCCGACATGGTCGCTCCTGGTCCGACGGTCAATGCGGACGGAACCCCCAAATGGCGTATGGCTCCTTCCCCCCATGGACCGTATTGGGAAGAGGGGATGAAACTGGGCTATCAGGACTGCGGGTCCTGGACCTTGTTGAAGAGTACGCCGGTGGAACGCCGCAAGGCCGCCTGGTTGTATGCGCAGTTTACGGTGTGTAAAACCACCTCTCTGAAAAAAGCCCATGTCGGTCTGACGCCGATCCGCGATAGCGATATCCGGGATAAATCATTTACCGAACGGGCTCCGAAACTCGGAGGGCTTGTGGAATTCTATCGCAGCCCGGCAAGGGTTTTATGGACTCCAACCGGAACCAATGTTCCTGATTATCCGAAGTTGGCTCAGCTGTGGTGGCAGAACATCGGTGAGGCGGTCGCGGGCGAAGTGACCGTCGATACGGCCATGGACAATCTGGCCCGTGAGATGGACAAGACGATGGAGCGTATCGCCCGTTCCGGAGCCCAGGGTGAATGCGGGCCGAAACTCAATCCGGAAGTGGACGAGGCCATCTGGCTGCAAAAACCCGGTGCGCCCAAAGCCAAGGTGAATGAGAAGCCCAAGGGCGAGACGGTCAACTACGACGACCTGATCCAAGCCTGGAAAGCAGGGCGCGTGAAATAGAGGTGGTTGTTTTCAGCGTCTTTCCGCACCCAATATGCACTCCGAGCGGCAAAACTGCCGAATGCCTGCGACACAATCGCAGGCACCCTCCCCGGAGTGCAGGGAAGGCGCTACCGAACGGGGAATGGAAACTGGCGGTTTCCATTCCCCACTCTCCAGCGCGCTCTGATACATTCATGTAAGGACCGAACCGAATTCAGATCTATCATCCCCTGTGTAAAGCATTCGATGACCCGGGAACGATTTTGAAGGGAGGCATTTCATGGAGTTTCGCCTGTTACGCAACAGCAAAATGGGCATTGCCATAAAAACGGCCATTGCCGTCGGTATGATGATTCTGATCCTGCTGACCATCAACGGGGTTATTTTTCTGCGGCTGGAATCGTCGCTTGTTAATCATATCCTGAATGAATATGTGAGCAAAGTAGATAAGGCCATCGATCAGCAGGGAGAAAAACAGACCCAGGGATTGAAGGAGAATCTTGCCAGCCATGCCCTGGTAGTGGGAAACGCCGTGGCGACGTTCATTTACAACCTGGACAAATCTTCCCTGGAGCAGATGCTGAGCGCCTATATCAAGCTGCCGGAGCTGAAAGCCGTACAGGTTTTTGATGAAACCGGCGAGCCGTTTTTCGCGATCTGGAAAAATCCGGACGTACAAATCAAGCGGACAATTCCGGAAGATGTCGTGCTGGACCCAAATCTGCTGGGCAGCGCCGATGCGTTTTTGAAAACCGAAAAAGTCGGGTCGGTGAAGATTTACTTTACCGATGCGCTGATCAAGGCGCAAATGGCGACCAGCAAGCAGGTCGCCCAGACGGACATCGACGCCTTCAAGGCAACCGTCGACCAGAAATATAACCAGGCCATCTGGATCCAGGGTGGGATTATCCTGCTCGTTGTCATGATTCTGGTGACCGCCGTGGTTCTGACCATGAACGTCCTCGCCATCAAAGGCATCCGCATGGTGGCCAAAGGCGCGCGACGGTTCTCGGTGGGGGACATCGCTCTGGAAGGAATGGATGTTGATGAAATCGCCAGAATCAACGCCCGTGGTGATGAACTGGGCGACACCGGCCGCGCATTTTCACAACTGATCGAATACATGAAAGAGAAATCCATGGCCGCCGGAGAGATCGCAAAGGGCAATCTCGACCTGGATGTGGGAATTAAATCCAAGGCCGATCAACTCGGTACCGCCCTCCATCAAATGGTCGACAGCTTGAATCAGGTAATGGGTGAGCTGTATCTCGCCGCCGAACAGGTGGACAGCGGTTCCAACCAGGTTTCCGAGTCGAGTCAGTCCTTGTCTCAAGGGGCCACGGAACAGGCGTCCTCCCTGGAAGAGATCTCCAGCTCCATGACGGAAATCGGATCGCAAACGAAAACCAATGCGGAAAACGCGACTCATGCCAACCAATTGGCGGCGTCGGCCAAAGGGGCCTCCTTGAATGGGGTACAGCAAATGCAGGAAATGACCCGGGCCATGGATGCCATCACCCGGTCAAGCAAGGAGATCGCCAAAATCATCAAGGCGATTGACGACATCGCCTTTCAGACCAATCTGCTGGCCCTGAATGCCGCAGTGGAAGCGGCCCGCGCTGGCAGACACGGAAAGGGATTCGCCGTGGTCGCTCAGGAAGTTCGAACCCTGGCGGCCAGAAGCGCCAAAGCAGCCCAGGAGACGGCCGAGCTGATCGACACCGCGATCAAAAATGTTGACAACGGCAGCAATATCGTTCAGAGAACCGCACAAGCCCTGACCAGTATCAATGACGAAATCACGAAAGTCACCGATTTGGTCGGCGAAATTGCCGCCGCCAGCAACGAGCAGGCGCAACGAATCTCGCAGGTGAGCAAGGGGCTGTCCCAAATCGACGGTGTGACCCAGCAGAATACGGCCAACGCCGAAGAAACCTCGGCCGCGGCCGAAGAGCTTTCTTCCCAGGCCGCCCATGTGCGAAATCTATTAGGGCGTTTCAAGTTGCGGCGACAGGGAGGCGGCATGACGGCCAAAATACGGTCGGAATCTCCCGTGGCATCGAAAGCCGCTGTTCATCGGATCAAGCACGGTGAATGGGGAGCGCCGGTGAAATCTCCGGATCGAGATCGGATCATACCGCCCCAGGAGGTTATCTCACTGGATGACGATGAGTTCGGGAAGTATTAGCGTGCAGACACAGGAGTCAGATCATGGGGATTGGGATATTCGACGAAAGCAAAATGGGTATCGCCAACAAGACGGCCATCACCGCCGGTTGCGTCATTATGCTGCTGTTGTTGGCGAACGGGGCGATTTTTTTGCGATTGGAATCAAAGCTGGTATCGAAAATTTTTGATGGATATGTGCAGAAGATCGAGAACGCCATCGATCAGCAAGGGGAAAAGCAGAAAAGCGTTTTGCAGGAGAATTTGGCCAATCATGCCGTTGTGATCGGGAACGCCGCCGCCACATTTATCTACAACCTGGACAAGGTCTCTCTGGAACGGATGCTTTCATCTTACATTAAACTGCCGGAACTCAAGGCTGTCAAGGTACTGAATGAAGACGGGAGTCCCTATGTATCCATCTGGAAGAATCCCGATGTCCACATCAAGCGGATGGTCCCTGCCGATCTGGCCCTGGACGAGAAACTCATGGGCCACGCGGACGCGTTTCTCAAGAATGAGAAAGTCGGTTCCGTCTCCATTTATTTTACCGACGAACTGCTCAAGGCGCAAATGGACGCCAGCAAGCAAGCCGCCAAAGACGATATCGCTGCTTTTAAATCCACCGTCGATCGAGAATTCCATCAGGCGATCTGGATTCAGGGGGCTGTCATTCTGGGGGTCGTGCTGATCCTCGTCACCGCGATCGTTTTGACCATGAACAGTCTCGCCATCAGACCCCTCAAGACATTGACCGGAATGGTTCAGGATTTGGTGGCGGGGGGCGGGGATCTGACCAAACGCCTGGAGTTGAAATCCCAGGACGAGATCGGCGCCCTGGCCGGCTGGTTCAACCGTTTCATCCAATTGATGCAGGGCCTGATCCGCGAAATTGCCGCCAATGCCGCTACCCTGAACAGCTCGTCGACGGATATGTCCAAAGTGGCGGACGCTCTTTCCACGGGCGCCAGGAGCATGTCGGAACAATCCAATGCCGTGACCAGAGCGGCCGACCAGATGAGCGGCAATATGACCACGGTTGCGTCGGCCAGTGAAGAGGTCGCTACTACGGTGAACGCGGTGGC
Organism: Desulfobacterales bacterium; assembly: GCA_041740615.1. Lineage (GTDB taxonomy): Bacteria > Desulfobacterota > Desulfobacteria > Desulfobacterales > SURF-7 > DYJD01. Next base: position 27,087 of record JBGSLR010000010.1, on the reverse strand, counting down.
TTCGGCCACCGAGGAAATGAATGCCACTGTGATGGAAATCGCCCAGAATTCGGAACGGGCCCGCATGGTGACGGAGGAAGCGGTATCCATGGCCCGCAATGCATCCCAGCAGGTGGACCAATTGGGCAAGGCCGCTTCCGAAATCAGTAAAGTGACCGAGGTGATCACCGATATTTCCGGACAAACAAACCTGTTGGCGCTGAACGCCACCATCGAGGCCGCCCGGGCCGGTGAAGCCGGCAAAGGTTTTTCAGTGGTCGCCAATGAAATCAAGGAACTGGCCAAACAAACCGCGGAAGCCACCTTGGATATCAAACGCACCATTGACGGTATTCAGAATTCCACCGCCACGACGGTTACGGAGATTGAGCGGATTACCCAAGTGATTCACAGCGTCAACGAGTTGGTGGGCACCATCGCCGCGTCCGTTGAAGAACAATCGGTAACCACGCGTGAAATCGCCGGAAATGTCAGCCATGCGGCCCGCGGTATCGACGAAGTCAATGAAAAAGTCAGCCAGAACTCCAGTGTATCGAGCGAAATTGCCCAATCCATATCCGAGGTGGACCAGGCCGTCGACATGTTGAACCGCAACAGCAGCCAGGTGAAAGAAAGCGCGGGGGCCATGTCTCAGTTGGCCGTCCAGCTCAACACCATGGTGGGGCGGTTCAAGATTTAACCCGTTCGATTTCCGTCCGGATGGCCATGGCGATTTTTTCCAATGTGTACGGCTTGCGGATATAGGCCCCGGCTCCCAGACGCTGTGTTTCTTTGACGCGTTCGTTTTCCGCGAAGCCGCTGGCGATGACGGCTTTTTGGCCGGGATGAATCGCAATGATCCGGGTGTAGGTTTCGAGGCCGTCCATACCGGGGGACATGATCATGTCCAGCACCAGAATGTCCGCCGTATGATCCTGCAGATACTCCAGCGCCGCTTCCCCGCTGGACATGACGACAACAGTATATCCGAGGCGGGTCAGCATGGTGAAGGCGATTTCGCGTTGCTCTTCGACGTCGTCGATCACCAGAACGGTTTCGCCTTGGCCGCTGTATTTTTCCAGTGAAAACGTCGCCGGTGAAACATCCGCTTTTTCGCGGGTCACCGGAAAATACAATTCAAACTTGGTGCCCTGTCCCTCCCGGCTTTCCACGTTGATATAGCCGTTGTGGTCCTGGACCGTCCCCCAGATCACCGACATCCCGAGACCCGTTCCGCTGCGTCCCATCACTTTTTTGGTATAGAAGGGTTCAAAAATGCGATTCAGGTCTTCCGATGCGATGCCGGAGCCGAAATCCTCCACGCACAACACTATATAATCGCCTTCATGGACATGCTCATATCCACTGACCGGGAGATCGACATAGCGGTTTGTCGTGCTGATGACGATCCTGCCGCCTTCGGGTTGGGCTTCGGCGGCGTTGGAGATCAGATTCATGACCGCCTTGCGCAGATGAACGTCGCTTCCCCGGATATTCATCAGGTCCCTGTCCAGGTAAGTTTCAATGACGATGCCCGGGTGGTAGGAGGTCAGTTTCTGGAATTCGGGAGAATTCAAGTACTCGTCGATGATGTCCCGGTTCAGGTTCAGCACCCCCATGCTGGTCACGCCCCTGCGGGCCAGGGTCAGCAGATCCTGCACAATGGCTGCCGCTTTTTGGCCGGAACGTTGGATAGTCGAAATCATCGACCGTAAGGGGTCGTCCGGAGAGAGATCCATCAGAATCAATTCCGGATAGCTGACGATGCCGGACAGTACGTTGTTCAAATCGTGGGCGACCCCGCCGGCCAGAATGCCCAGCGCTTCCATTTTTTGGGAGCGAACCAGGCGTTCCTCCAGCGCTCTTTTTTCCTGGTCGGTGCGCCGGCGTTCCTGAATTTCGGTTTGGAGCGTATCATAGCTGGCGCGCAGCTCACGGGTCCGATCCGCGACAATGGTTTCCAGATCGGCGTTCAGTTGGGCCAGTTTGCGGTTGGTCTCTTCCAGCTGTGCGGCATAGGAATTGCGCGCTTCAACGGATCGGGTCAGACGCCGGTGTTGTTCCTGGAGTTGCAAGGACATGGTGTTGAAGGCATCGGCCACCTCCCCGATCTCATCTTTCAACGGCAGTTCCATCTGGGCGCCCAAATGGCCTTTCATGACGTCGCCCATGGCGTCACGCAGGCGCCAAACCGGTTGAACCACCAGACGGATCAACAGATAGTGCAGCACAATCGAAAGAACCACCAGCATGCTTCCGAAAACAGCCATAATCAGCAACATGCGCATCTGGGAGGCGCGATATAGATCGGACAGATCAAAATAGGCGACAAAATACCCCATATGCTCGCCGATGACTTCAATATTGGTTGAAAAAGCGATATAGGGATGCTCTTCTCCCCGGATTTCTTCATACTGCGGGCCGTCCTTCAGCTCTCGGCGTTTGTCCTTGGCTATGAATGGGTATCGCAGGACACCGGTGGAATTGAGTAGATTCCCTTTGGTATCGAAAACATTGATCGAGCCGATGCCTTTCACCGACATAATTTCATTCAGGATATAGGTGACGGCCTCCCGGTGTCCGGCAAAGATTTCGTTGGCCAACTCCTCATGTTTCTGCAAGTAAACGGAGCTGAGCAGCACTTTAGCCTGTTCGATCTGAGATTGGCGCTGGTGATTTTCAAAGGCATAGAAGAAAAGGCTGAAAACCAGCAACATCGCGGCGCAGACGGTCCAGATGGCGGTGTTGATCCGGAAACTGAGGCTTCGCGGTTTTTTGATCGGAAAACGCATGGGGGTGTTATCCGTTAGGGTTCATAGGCCTTGAAGAATTGCCAGCGGCCATCGTGAAATCGTAAAATACCGGCGCCTTTTTGGATGGGGTCCCCGTTGGCGTCAAATCGAAACAGTCCGGTCACGCCGGTGTACCCCGGCGTTTCCGCCAGGGCTTTACGGATTTTGGCGTGATCCAATGAATTGGACCGTTTGATGGCATCGGCGAACAAGCGGACCGCATCGTAGGAAAGGGGCGCAAAGGAGCTGATTTCCCCGGGACCGAAGGCTTTTTGATAGGCATGGATGAAAGCCTTGCTGGGCTGATACGGCATGTCCGGATGCCAGTGGGTGGAAAAATAGCTGTTCTCCAGGGCCGTGCCGGCATAGTCGTAAACGGCCGTTTCCCAGGCATCTCCGCCCATGAAGACGGCGTGGATCCCCATGGAGCGGGCTTGTTTGATGATCAGACCGCTGTCCCGCGAGTAACCGGGTACGAACACGACCTCCGGAACCAACTGGACCACCGGGGTCAACAGGTCGCTGAAATCAACGGCCGAACCTTTGTAACTTCCTGTATGGATGACACGGCCCCCCTGGCGGATAAATGCTTCGGTAAAATACGCGGCCAGAATCTGACTGTAGGTTTCACTGATATTGGTCAGGACCACCGCGGTGCGAAAGCCGCTGTCGCGAAACGCGAAGTCGGCCATCAGCTTGCCCTGAAAATCGTCTGTGTAACAACTGCGGAAAATGTAGTCCCCGATGCGGGTGACCTCCGGGGCCGTTGAACCGGGGGTGATCATGGGAATGCCTGCCTGTTGCAGCAATGGTGCGATCGCCAGCGAGTGGGTGCTCCAGAGATCTCCCATAACACCGACGACGTTTCTCTGGATGGCTTTTTCCGCCATCTGTTTTGCATAAATCGGTGAGCTCTGGCTGTCCAACACAACCAATGTTAATTTGTGATTCAGCAGGCCTCCCTCGCGGTTGATTTCCCCAACGGCAATCTGGGCTCCTTGCAAAGCGGCCCGCCCGTATGCCTCGGCTTTGCCGCTTTGGGGCAGGATGGCGGCCAGTTCCACGGGCTGCGTGGTTTCGGCCGCCGCCGCCCCGATCCGGAAGAGGCATGCCAGGCACAGCATCAGTATCGGACGACAGTATCCTTTTATGTTCCCCATGGCCATCAGTTTCTCATCCTTATCCCCATCTCACGGACCCGTCGTTCCGGATTGGATGTTCTCTGATATTTCATCTAGAGAAGGAGTTATCTGCTTGAAATAAGAAGGCTTTCCATTTGATATCTTCATGATGACCACGCTTTTCACCGGATCACGGTATCGGTTGAAGGAAAGTGTGCCGGTAACGCCCTGAAAGTCGCGGGTTGCCGCCAGTGACTCACGGATGGCGGCCCGCCGGGTTGATCCGGCCCGTTGAATTGCGTCGGCCAAAAGGTATACGGCGTCATAGCTGAGGGCCGCCGGCGCCAGGAAAGGCGTAAGTCCTTTATAGCGGTTGAAGAACGCTTTGGATGGAACGGAATCGATGGCTTCGTTCCAATGGGTGGCATAATACCCCTGTTGCAGCTGGTCGCCGCCCTGAAGGAAAAAACTGTTGATATCCCACCCGTCGCCGCCGAGGACGACGACCTTTAGACGGTTGCGCGCCATTTCCTCAATAATGGCGCCACTGTCATCGTGTCCCGGCAAAAAAACCGCATCGGGTGCGGCCTTCCGAATGGCGTCGGCCATGCCCCGGAAAGAGGGTTGGCGCCCCCGGTAGTCGATGATCCCCGACACCCGTCCCCCCAGTTTTTGAAACGAGGCTTGAAACGTCTTGGTCAATCCAATGCTGTAATCGCTGGTGAGATCACGGAGGATGAGGACGCGTTTCGCCCCCACCTCCTTGCGGGCAAATTTCGCCATGACCCGGCCTTGAAACAGGTCATTGTAGCACACGCGGAAGATGCAATCCCCGATCCGGGTAACATCTGGATTCGTGGAAATATTGGAGATCATGGGAATTCCGTTGGCCTGGGCAACCTTGGCGACGATCATGGAATGGGAACTCCATGCCGGACCGATAATGGCGGTCACGTCGGCTTTCACCGCTTCATCGGCTGCGATTTTGGACCCGATGGGCGTGCCGCGGTTGTCCAATTCAATCAAGGTCAAGGGCAATCCCAGAATGCCGCCTTCGCTGTTGAGCCGGTCCACGGCCCAGCGCACTCCGATCACCGAAGGGACATGCGCTTCCGCCGCGGGACCGCTGAGGGCGAATATGGAAGCAATGCGAATGGTCGTCGCCTCCCGGATATCAGCGGCGTGGCAATGCGGTGTCATCCAGGCCGGCCCCCAGCCCATGAGACATAGAAGCAATGCGAATGACAGCCGGCGGAAAACGGGACTTCCGGATGAATTTTGATGGATGGTGGTGGTCGTTTTGCTCATAACGAGTCCGGAAACGTCGCTCCTCGATCCTGAATCGGGTTTGAAGGTTGGGAAACAACTGAAAAAGGACGATGCCGTCGGAAGCAATATGAATAGAATTTCATCTTTATGGAAGTAACTATCTCAAAAACGGCATGATATGTCAATCGGAACCGATCGGAAAGCAGGGTGGTCGCAACGTTTCGGCAAGGGGGGCTTCATAGAGGATGCATATCCATTTTTTCATTCACGGTTACAGTTTTGCCCCTTGCCGGCGATCGGTATGGAACCAATATACCGGTATCCGTCCGTCTCGTCCGTCCGTCTCGTGCTTGACACGGGTGGGCTTCGAAGTTTAGGATGGTGGCCATCTACTCTTCGAAAACGATATTCATATTCTGTTCGTCCCGACTCGATTCGCGCCATGGGAAGAGGCGCCATAAGGAGGACCGCCATGAAGCGGATGGGAGACATGCTGCTCACTCCGGAGAACTTTTCGGAAATCGTCATGGGAAACACGGCGCTGGTAAGGGCCATGGTGGAAGCGGGGACACAGGTGGTCACGTCCTACCCCGGATCGCCGACACCGGAAATCGCCGAGGCCATCGGATCGATTCCAAGGGAAAAACGGCCCTTTTATTTTGAGTTTTCCACCAATGAAAAAGTCGCGACGGAAGTGGCTTACGGCGCCGCCGTGAATGGACGGCTGGCCACGGTTTTCTTCAAAAGTGTGGGGCTCAACGTGGCCGCCGACACATTTGTCCAGCTGAGCCTGATGAACATTATCGGCGGACTGGTGGTGGTGCTGGGGGATGATCCGGGTGCCAATTCCTCCCAGAACGAACAGGACAACCGACACTATGCCGCCATGAGCTACATGCCGGTTTTGGAACCGGCCGACCCCGACGAGGTCTATCGCTTTTACCTTTCTGCCGCTCGATTGTCACAACAAAAGCATATGCCCGTGATGGTCCGTCTGACCACCCATGTATGCCACGCCAAACAGCGGGTCGCTTTCGGTCCGTATACGCCGCAACCACAGGACCATACCCCGCGTTTCAGCTCCGCCAACGGTCCCTATGTCCCCATTGCCGCCGCAGTGTTTCCCAAAAAGCGTAAGGCCTTGCAGAATCTTGCGGAAGTCGCGGTAATGGGGGAGCAATCGGATCTGAACCGGGTGGTGGAAAACGGAAATCCCCATCAGGGAGTGATCACCATGGGGCTGCCCTTCCTTTCTCTGATGGAAGTCCTTTCAACGGAAGCGTTTCAGCCGGATGTGTTAAAGCTCGGTATGATTCATCCGGTTCCCCGCCGACTGATCGGGCGTTTTCTGGCGAGTCATCGGGAAGTGAAAGTCCTGGAGGAATTGGATGACGTTCTGGAGAAGGAAGTCAAGGCGATCGCCTTTGACACCGGCCTCACGCTGAAAATCATCGGTAAGACCGATCCGGAGGACTGGGTCGGTGAATATACTCCCGACAAGGTTCGCCGCGTTTTGCAGGGAACCTGGCCCGAGATGTTGCCGGTGCGGCAGGAGCCACCGGAAGAGCGTCCCTATGTCCCGGCCCGCCCCCCCCAGATGTGCCCGGGGTGCGGTCACCGAAGCGCCTTTCACGCCATCAAACAATCCTTGAACGGCACGGAAATCACCGTGGCGGATATCGGTTGCCATACTTTGGGATTCCTGCCCCCCTACAAGATCGGCGAACTGCTCATGTGCATGGGGGCGTCCACGGGCATGGGAGCGGGATTGTCTCTGTTGAACGATACCCGCAAGGTGGTCGCGTTTTTAGGGGATTCGACTTTTTTTCACGCCGGTCTGCCCGGGGTGATCAACGCCCTGTTCAACAACCATCGGTTGACCCTGATCGTGATGGAAAACGGCACGACGGCCATGACCGGGCATCAGGACCACGCCGCTTCCGGCCAGAATTTCAACGGCCCCACGGACCGCATTCCCATCCGGAGACTCCTCGAGGGGCTGGGCGTCCGGCATATCTTTGAAGCGGACACGTATCAACAGGAAAAACTCACGGACCTGGTCAAAAAGTCCCTGGCCGTGGACGGTTTCAGTGTGGTCATCGCCCGGCACCCCTGCATGCTGAAATTCATGCGCACCCAGCGTCGCAAAGCCGATTTTACCATGCACCGGGTGGCCATCGATCAGGAGCGATGCCAAAGGATCCACACCTGCGTCGAGGAATTTGCCTGTCCGACATTCACGCGTGACGCGGATGGCCGGGTGACCATCCATCCGGATCTGTGCATCGGCGACGGTTCCTGCCGGCAGACCTGTAAGGCGACGGCCATCAAGGCACCTGAAGCGGTGTAATATGCAAAGGAGGGCATCATGGATGCATTCAATATCCATCTGACCGGTGTCGGCGGCCAGGGCATCGGGTTACTCAGCGAGGTGATCCTGCGCGCGGCCGACCATGCGGGGCATGCGGTCAAGGGGGTGGATACCCACGGGCTGGCCCAGCGGGGCGGTATCGTGACCTCGCAGATCCGCATCGGCAAGAGCGTTTTCTCACCACTCATTCCCGCCGGGACCGCTGATCTGGTGATCTCCCTGGAACGCCATGAAGCCCTGCGGGGGTTGAACGACCTGCTGCGGGACGGCGGCGTGCTGGTGTATTACAACACGGTCTGGCAACCCCTCGAGGTGCGCCTCCATCAGTCGGCGGGAGTCGACGCGGAGGTCATCGCCGCGGAATGCGCCAGACGCTCCATCACGGAGGTGCGTGTGTGGGATGAGACCCTGAAGGACGCCCGCATGCAGAATATGGTGATTCTGGCCATGGTGGCCAAGCGCCGGTTGATACCCGCCGTCGATACCACGCATTATGAGCAGGCGATGGAAGATCTCATGGCCGGGACCATGCTGGAAAAAAATCGGGCGATTTTTCGTCGGCACGGGCACCCGCCGTCTACCCCGTCTACCCTGCCATAACCATCACGGCGTATGCGCGTATCGAGACAATCCCTTGGAGATGTTTTTTCTCTGTGATCTCTGTGGTGGAAAAAAGTCTTGTTGTTATAACATGTTGCATGTGGACCGGCGATTACTTGGGGAATGGTGTCGATTTTAAAGATAAAAACATAAAGATATCACCACAGAGCACACGGAGAAGGAAGGCGCAAGAAGCCATGCCGCTCGTGAATCACTCGGGCCAATATTTCTGCTTGTCCCGTCGAATCCGTTTCTTATCCCGTTTCCAGGTACCCGCTTTTTCCGCATTGCGCTCCTTTTTGGCCGCCGGATCTTTGGTCAGGTTCATGATGAAGCTTCCGGGTGTCTTGGGCTTTTCGGGCACTTCCGGTGATTTCTTTTTCGGGGTGGCGTCCGATTTGGGTTTGGGTAGTGCCGGGCCGGAAAAACAACCGGCGGCGATGGTGTCGGCCGTGAAAAGGGTCTCGCCCTCCTGATAGAAAACCGTCCCTTTTTCCTGGGCCTGTTCGACGTTGACGATCAGGATGACCGGTGACGGATCCCGTCGTTTGGCGATTCGTTCGGCCAGGGCGTTGTCGGCGGACAAAATGACATGTGGGTGACGGGTGGGGAAAATGCCTTTTTCCAGAACCACCGGATAGGATTTGCGGGTGATGCCGCTGTACAACAGTTTGGGCGGCTCGGCGGCGTATATCCGTTTGGGTAGATCCCGGCGCACGATGGCGCGGATACGGCTGCCGTCCGTCTCCACCGGTGGCTGGGGGATGGTCAGGATGATTTCGGTGATGGATGCCTGTCGCACATGACGCAGACCCTCCTCTTCGGCCAGGGCCTGCAGCAGGTCACGGATGGGGACCCATCCGTCCGCGTCCGGTATGAGACCGAACTCGTCCGGTCTGCGTCCTAGAACATATTCCAGTAATTTGGCCAGTTGAGCGGCCGATTTTGGACTTCCCATGGATGGTATCCGGTTCATGGTTTATGGGTTATGGTAAGGCGCCCGGGTTGACGTTGCCTGCAAAAGTATGTATGCAGCGCTCATATGCCTTGATCGGAATCAAACCGCTCGGGCGGCGAAAAGTCAATACATAGTCCATCCATTTGCATCGGAAAAAGGGAAAATGAACATGAAAAACGATACATCACGACAACTTTTTGAAAAAGCCCTCACCCTGATTCCCGGGGGTGTGAACAGCCCGGTGCGGGCCTGTCGATCGGTGGGAGCGGCGCCACTGTTCATCCACAAGGCCGAGGGGGCCTATCTGTTTGATGTCGACGGGAATCGCTACATCGATTACATCGGATCCTGGGGGCCCATGATTCTGGGCCACCGCCATCCGGCCGTGATCGATGCGATCCAATCGGTGCTGGAACGCGGCACCAGTTTTGGCGCGCCCACGGATCTCGAGGTTGAACTGGCCCGGATCGTCACCGAGGCGGTTTCCTCCATTGAAATGGTGCGGATGGTCAATTCGGGGACGGAGGCGACCATGAGCGCCATTCGATTGGCCCGCGGCTACACGGGCCGGGATAAAATCATCAAATTCGACGGCTGTTATCATGGTCATGCGGACATGCTGCTGGTGGACGCCGGCTCCGGCGTGGCGACCCTGGGAATTCCGGGAAGTCCGGGGGTCCCGGAAGCAACGGTGCGGGATACGCTTTCGGCCCCATTCAACGACCTTCAGGCCGTAACGGACCTCATGACGCGGGAAGGGGATCAGATCGCCGCGATCATCGTTGAACCGGTGGCGGGCAATATGGGGATGGTCAAGCCGGTGGACGGTTTTCTGGAAGGGTTGCGGGATCTCACCACCAAAAGCGGCAGCCTGCTCATTTTTGACGAGGTCATGACCGGTTTCCGGGTGGCCTACGGTGGTGCTCAGGAAGTTTACCACATTTCTCCGGACATTACCTGCCTCGGGAAGATCCTGGGCGGTGGTTTGCCGGTGGGGGCCTATGGCGGGAAACGGGAAATCATGGAACAGATCGCGCCCCAAGGCCCCGTGTATCAGGCCGGAACCTTGTCCGGCAATCCCATGGCCATGGCGGCGGGCATCGCCACCTTGAACCAACTGACCCAAAAAGGGTTTTATGAATCCCTTGGGAAGAAATCCGAGGCCCTTTGTCAAGGACTTGCCCAAGCGGCCGCGGAAGCCGGCATCCCCGTCCAGGTGGACCGGGTGGGTTCCATGGTGGGGCTGTTTTTTACGGGTCAGCCGGTGCACAATTTCCAAAACGCCAAGACATCCGATTTGCAGCATTTTTCCAAATACTACAGCGGCATGCGGGAGGCCGGCATTTACTTGGCGCCTTCCCAGTTCGAGGCCCTGTTTGTTTCCGCCGCCCATACGGATGAGGATATCAGGCGGACGGTCGCGGCCGCCGGAACGGTGATGAAAACCATCAGCGGGCGGGAGTGACAACCGACCCATGGGCGGAAAAAGCCGTCAGCAACTCAACCAGTGCGCTGCCGGCGGTGGATTGGATAAAGGCGCCGTTTGGACTGGCCGCCGCCAGTTTCGAGAACGGATTTTCCTCAATGTTGATGTCGATGATGGTGCCTCCCCGGAGATACACTTCGTGAACCACCTGGTTGGGCAGGTTGGTGGCGCCGGATGTGCCGACGACGATCAGGAGCTTGGTCTCGGCGGCGGCCTGCAGGGAACTGTAGAAGCGATAATGGGTTTCATCGTACGTTTCGTCGAACCACAATACGTGAGGTCGGGTCAATTGACCGCAGGCGGGGCACACCAGAAGTCGTTGCTCCGCCGGGGTGAGGGGACGGTCCTTCTCCCGACCCTGTAATTCGGCAGGGATCGGATAGATGGCGGTGGAACACTCCTGATGGCAGCGCATCTCGTAAACATTGCCATGGATCTGGAAGGTCCGTTGAAGGGAATTCCCGGCCAGCAGATGCAGGCCGTCGATGTTCTGGGTGATCAGGGTGAAACGATCCTGGAACAGCCGTTCCATTTCGGCGATGGCCCGATGACCGGCATTGGGAGCGGCCCTGGCGCATACCCGGAGTCGATACAAATACCATTTCCAGACTTCCAGGGGAAGTTGTGCGAACATGCGGTTGGTGGCCATCTCCTGGGGATGGTAGGCGTCGGAACCCACGGTCCAATACCCTTCGGGGCCCCGAAACGTGGGGATACCGCTTTCGGCGGAGATGCCCGCGCCGGTCAGCATCGTGATCGGCGCGGGGCCACGGGCGAATTCCGTTAGAAAAGCCTGTAATCCGGCATCCATGACATGGCTGGGTGGTTCAGGGTGTCGCCAGGGTGCAGATCTGGTCCACGGCTGTCTCCACCTTGTTGCGGGTCATATTGAGTATCAGATGGTAATTGCTCCAATTGTCGTAATCATCCCGACCGAATTTGCGATATAAATGCTGTCGGCGTTTGTCTTCCACCTGGATGGCTTCGGAAGCCTGATCATAGGAAAGGGAATATTTTTTGGCCAGGAATTTCTGGCGATAGGCCTTGTCGGCAATCAACAGAATATGGAATGTGTTTTCCGCGTTTGCCAGAATATACTGGCTTCCCCGGCCCAGGATGACGACATTGTCCTTGGCGGCGAGATTTTTGATGATCTGCGTGAGCAGATCGACATAAATCTCTTCATTGATAATGGCCTGATCGTGTTCGCGAACCCGATCGGAAAAGGTTTTCGGCACCAGCCCGGAAAAGAATTTGGCCAGTTTCCCGCTGACATCCTTTTCGATGGATTTGATCAGATCGGTAGAGACATTGGCTTGTTCGGCCGCCAATTGAATGATTTCGTTGTCCACAAATGTATAGCCCAGCCGTTTGGCCACCATTTCCCCAATGGTTTTTCCGCCTGCGCCCAGTTGTCGTGCAATGGTAATGACCGCCATAATAGCCTCCCTTTTTGGGTACGGATGATGCGCATGTCTTTGTCAGCTTATGTTACTATTCATGAAACCTTTCCCTACGTCAATGGTTTTTATGCGTTTTCTCGGGGTAATCGCATGTCATTTTTACAATAGAAATTACGGCACCCATAAGACTGGCAATTGAATCAAAATATACGATTATCCGGTGTGTTTGTTTGACGGGTAAGTTTCCCCGGGGGGTGAAGACAGCGGGAAAATATGTTTCGTCCCGGTTGCTTCGGGAAGGGAAAACAGGTAAAAGATCGGGAACGCGAACGGGTACGTTCACAAGCACGAATCCATGCGATCAAAAAGTGACCCCATGAAAAGAGAAGGTGGCGAAGGTATGAATCCGGAAAAAAACAGCATTCCCAACCAAGTAAAAACAATTCATCTGATCGCCGTTTGCGGAACGGCCATGGGGGCCCTGGCCTGCATGCTCAAGGAACTGGGCTACGAGGTGACCGGCTCGGATCACAAGGTCTACCCGCCCATGAGCGATTTTCTGCGCGACAAAGGGGTATCCATCGCTGACGGATTTCACGCCGACCATCTGGCCTACGGGCCGGACCTGGTGGTCATCGGCAACGCCATCAGCCGGGACAATGCCGAAGCACGCGCGGTCGACGCCATGGGGCTGCATTATTGCTCCATGCCACAGGCCCTGAACCATTTCGCGGTGGCCGATAAACAGTCGATCCTGATCACCGGCACCCACGGCAAGACAACCACCTCGGCTCTGATGGCCTGGGTCCTGTTCAGCGCCGGCCTGGACCCCACGTACATGATCGGCGGGATCGTCAAAAATTTTGCCAGCAACTATCGCATCGGCCGGGGCCCTTATGTGGTCATCGAAGGGGATGAATACGACACCGCCTTCTTCGACAAGGGGCCCAAATTCATGCACTATGATCCACGGCTGGCTATTCTAACCAGCGTTGAATTCGATCATGCCGATATATTTACAGATTTTGATCATGTGCGCCGGACCTTCGACCGTTTCATCAGCGGGCTGTCTTCCCGGAGTACCCTGGTGGCCTGCGGGGATTATCCGGTGGTCGTCGAATTGGCTTCCCACACCCCCGGCGAGGCGGCCTTCTACGGCCTTGGGCCTGCCGCGGATTATCGACTTCAACACCTGCGGATCGATCCGCCCTGGAGTCTGTTCGAGGTGGCCGGAAAGGACGGCGGCAGCCTCGGCGAATTCCGGGTTCCCCTGGCCGGGGAGCACAATCTTCTGAACACCCTTTCGGTGATCGTGGCGGCCTCCCGACTGGGAATCCCCCTGGAAAAAATCAGGATCGCCCTGGAAGGATTCGAAAACGTGAAACGTCGCCAGGAAATCCGCGGCGTCAAAGGCGGGATCACCGTCATGGACGACTTCGCCCACCATCCGACCGCCGTCCGGGAGACCATCCGGGCATTGAAACCCTATTACCAGAAGGGCCGCTTGATCGCCGTCTTCGAACCGCGCACCAATTCCAGCATGCGCAAGGTCTTTCAGGAGATCTACCCCGAAAGCTTCGACCATGCCGACATGGTCTGCATCCGCAAAGCGCCGCTGCTGGAGAAAATCCCGGAAGGAGAGCGCTTTTCCTCGGAAAAGCTGGTGGCCGACATCGCCGGCCGGGGAAAACCGGCCCGTTTTTTTGAAGACACCGAGGCCATCATCGCCTTCCTGAAACAGGAAGCCCGGTCCGGCGATTTGATATTGATCATGTCCAATGGCGGCTTTGACAATATTCACGCCAGGTTGCTGGAAGCTTTGTGAAAGAATTGTTTTAATCGGAAGATCGCGGAATCAGTTGGCCTGACATTCTCCTTTGTAAGTCGGAGGGTGCGCCGGGTGAAATCGAACTTGAGTAGCAAACGCAACGATACTTCAAAAAATCGGCTGTAAAGCAATGAGAGAATTTAACGGAATAATTGAAAAAGAATAGGATTCCGAACCATTATCACCACCCGTTCTATCGTGAAACGGGAGGTGGGTCTAAAAAACGCCTCAATTTATTTTCCGATGTGCGCTGATCTTGAACCAAAATCCGTTGCTTGAGATGGGTTGCAGTCACCGACTGGCTTTGTACCCCGGACGATGGTTTATGGGATGGACAACGGTAGGCCGCCAAAAAAAACTTGCCATTCAATCCGACAGCATATAATAAAATTTTTATTTCGCATCACATTCAACAGATGAATTAAATTTTAGCTGTCTTGTGAAACCGGGTTATCAACATGAAAGGAGGACACCATGGCGGAATCCTTTACCATCCGTGGTATGGCGGATATCCAGGAAATGGAAAAGGTACCATATACCGAGCGGGTGAAAGAGAAAAATACCATTGAACTTCTCGAACGGGGTGCAGCCGTCAATCCCGACGCGGTCGCCATCAGCTTTCTGCTCAACGGTGATTCATACGAATCCCCTATCCAAATCACCCACCGCCAGTTGATCGGAAAAATACGGCAGACGGCCAATATGTTAAACGATATCGGTGTCGGTCCCCAGGACGTGGTGACCTATATCCTGCCCAACATCCCGCAGACCCACTATGTCCTTTGGGGGGCGGAAGCCGCCGGCATTGCCAATCCCATCAACCCCCTTCTGGAAGCCGCCACCATCAAGGACATCTGCACGGCCGCCAAAACGAAAGTGCTGGTTTGCCTGGGTGAGTTTCCAGGCTCGGAAATCTGGCAAAAAGTCGACAAAATTCGAAAAGACATCCCGACCCTGAAAACTGTCGTCCGGGTGATGGGACCGACCGATGAGGCCGAAAACATCATCGGTTACGATGCGAAAGTGGAAACCTATCCGGCCGATCGGTTTACGTTTGATCGCAAGATCCAGCCGGACGACATCGCCTCTCTGTATCACACCGGTGGGACCACCGGCACGCCGAAACTTGCCAAAAGGACGCATTCCAATGAGGCCATTATGTCCTGGATCCTCGCCGCCATGGGCGATTTTACGGTCGGCAGCACGCTGATGTGCGGACTGCCGCTGTTCCATTGCAATGGTACCATCGTTACCGGTCTGACCCCCTTTTCGGTCGGGGGGCACGTTGTCATGCTGTCACCGATGGGCTATCGCGAACCGAACATTATGAAAAATTTTTATAAAATAGTAGAGAAATACAAAGCCGAAGCCTTTTCCGCAGTACCGACCATTCTCTCTGTTTTGCTCGACATCCCGGTGGGTGGCGCGGATATTTCATCCCTGCGTTACGCAGTTTGCGGCGCGGCTCCGCTCAGTGTGGAATTGTTTAAGCGCTTCGAAGACCACTCGGGAATGAAAATTCTGGAAGGGTATGGATTGACCGAAGGCACGGTTGCATCCGCCATTAACCCCAAAGACGGTGAACGGAAGGTGGGCAGCATCGGGATTCGCATGCCGTATCAAACCATGAAAATCGCGATCCTGGATGAAGACGGCAAGTATGTCCGGGATGCTGCGCTCGGTGAGATTGGAGCGGTTGCCATCAAGGGGCCCACCATTTTCAAGGGGTATGTGGAGGATGTCCACAACCAGGGCATCTGGCTGCCGGACGGCTTTTTCAATACGGGTGACCTGGGACGCGTGGATGCCGATGGGTATTTCTGGTTGACCGGTCGCAAGAAAGAATTGATCATCCGCGGTGGTCACAATATCGATCCGGCCATGATCGAAGAACCGTTGTATAAAATGCCCAATGTAAAAATGGTTGCCGCCGTCGGCCGACCCGACCCCCATGCCGGCGAAGTTCCGGTTGTCTATGTGGAAGTGGCGGAAGGATCGTCAATTGATGAAGTACAGGTCATGGCCTGGGCCAGGGAAAATATCGGTGAAAAAGCCGCGATCCCCAAAGAGGTCATCGTCACGCCTCAAATCCCGCTGACCCCGGTGGGGAAGATATTCAAACCGGCCCTGCGCTGGGACGCCACCAAGCGGGTTTACGAAACCGAGTTGCAAGCCCTTACAGACCTGGTCGAATCCTGGGATGTGAAGGTTGGTGAGCACAAAGTCCACGGCACTATCGCTACCATCAATGTAAAACCGGTCGAAGGCGTATCAATTGAGGACGTCGAAAGAAAGATATCCGAGACGCTGGCGCGCTATACGGTGTATACAGAGGTAAAAATGGTGTAAGCGATTACCACTTGCAAACAGCCTCCTTTTCTTTCTTTTGGTAAGAAAGCCTCCCATGGCGTGATCCAATGAAAGAACAGGGGGCAGACTGATACTGCAATGCTTTTCCAGCATCCCTGTTTGCAGGAAACGACGGACCTGTTCCCAATGCGTTAATGATAACTACAGGGGCAAACGATAAAGATGGTTTCGACCAAGGCGACACTTGCGCTTTCACTCGATAATAGAGGTTTGCAGGAGTGATAAGCGTGCTTGTGCTCCGGCCATAATGTTTTCAATGAATGCTTGTACCGTTGGGATTGAGTCGATGATTCCGGAAGCCGGAGAAAGTCGGCTGCCGTGTTTCATGCTGTAAAACTTTTGAATGTAACGGCCATCGGTTAATGGTTTATTGGTAAGGGATTTCGCCTTCTGCACGTCTGTCCGGAAAGTGTCTGTATCTTTATATGCGATGGTCGTCAGCATTCTCAGGGCGTCGGCCTCCGATACGGGTACGGCGATCTGTGCGGTTCCGGTACCGGGCAGCCCAAAGGCGCCTTGAATGATGGGATACTGGATGTCGAGAAGTGTTGTCAACCTGGTTCGAATCGTCATTTTTAATCCCTTGGTTTCTTTACAAACAAGATATGGCCTATCTACCGCTATTTTTATCCTGCCGCTCTAAACTGATATTGATATTGGCCATTGTCTGTCTCTGGAAAAGACGTTTGAATATATAACTGCGGGCAAAGTCGGCTATCTTCGACAATTCAACTGTAATATTGATATTTTCCTTTGTTGACTTCCCTTTGACAAGTTTTTTCCTGATCAAATCTTCCTGGGCGATAATCTTTTTCCCCAGTCTGATATAAAAGCCGCAATCTTCAATTTCAAGTCCCATTTCCAGGAAATGCTTTAGTATATCTCTGCCGAAACTGATATCTTCGTGATTGTAAAATTTTTTTCTGTTTTCATGGAGATACGGCATTATCAATTCGATTTTTTCTGCTTCATCAAGCTCGGCGCTTGTTAATCCGGTGCTTTCCAGAAATGTTTGTTTGTCTACAAGCGTATTTGTTTCACCCGATTTCGTTCCGAATACGGAATTTTCTATTGCTTCGGCATTTTCAAGACTTAAGCCCTGATCCATACGTTTCAGGATATTTTTTATTAAAGAGAGCGGATAGCGGCGTGTGTCCTTGAGAAACAGAATCGCTCTGATTTTTTCGATGCAGCGTTTGTCATAATATGACATGTTTTTGTTTACTTTTTCAGGCTCAGGAAGCAGGCCCTGGGATACATAATATCGTATCGTCGATGTGGCTACCTTCGTTCTATTTGCGATCTCACTTATTTTTAAATCCATCATCATTGCCTTTATGGATAGTGTTACGCTTTTAAAGGGGTGTTTATATGATATCCATTTTTTTATGTCAAAACATATGGAATCGATTGCCGGAAAAATCACTTGACTTATTAATAGATAATAAATATAAAAAATTCAAGTTTAAAGTTAAACTTTAAACTTTAAAAAAGTGAGCCGCTGTACCCGGGGATGGCAAGGAGAAATGATGGGAATATTACAATATACGGAAGAGCATGCTCATTTCCGTCAGAGATTTCGTGCGTTTTTGGAAAAAGAGGTGATTCCCTTTGCGCATCAGTGGGAAGAAGACGGGATTGTCCCCAAAAGTGCCTGGAAAAAAATAGGGCAAGCGGGCTTTTTGTCGACAGCGGTATCCAAAAAATACGGAGGGCTCGGTAAGGATTTTCTCTATTCGGTCATCGGTGCGGAAGAGATGATAAGAACGGGCCAGAGCGGTCTTGTGGCGAGCTTTCATGGTGATATCGTTGTTCCGTATATCGAATCATTCGGGTCTGAAGAACTGAAACAAAAATACCTTCCGAAATGTGTTTCAGGAGATGTGATAACGGCAGTAGCCATGACGGAACCAAATTCAGGTAGTGACGTGGCCTCAATGGAAACCACTGCTGTTGAAGACGGTGATGAAATCGTTATTAACGGTTCCAAAACATTTATATCGAACGGACTCAACTGCGACATTGTTATACTGGCGGCAAAGGACCCCTTTGTCGACAATAAATATGAAGCGGTTTCTCTCTATGTTGTGGAAAACGAAACAACAGGTTTTACCCGGGGAAGAAAACTTGAAAAAATGGGATTGCACAGTCAGGATACGGCGGAACTCTTTTTTACAAATTGCCGGATTCCCAAAAGCAACCTCCTGGGTGAAAAAGGCCACGGTTTTATCATGCTGATGGAAAAGCTGCAGCAGGAAAGGCTTGTAAGCGCCATATGGAGTGTTGCAGCGGCCGAGCATATTCTGGAAATGATTGTGGCATACTGCAAAAAAACAATCGTTGACGGAAAACCCCTTTCGAAATTCCAAGCCACCAAGTTCGCCCTTGCTGAAATGGCAACCGAAGTACAGATGAACAGGGTGTTTCTGGACAATGTGATTTTTCAACATATGGAAGGCAAGGATGTAACCAAAGAGACGATGATGTCCAAATTTGCGAGTTCTGAAATGAGTAACCACATCATAAGCCGGGCCATGGATCTATGCGGCGAAGCGGGTATTCTTGAAAACAATCTTCTTGTCCGATATTTCCGGGATCTTCGAGTATTCACCATTTTTGCGGGAACAACGGAAATTATGAAAACGATTATTGCCGGAGCCATGAATTTATAAGGGAAACGGCCTGATTGATGATATTCCGACCGTAAAAGAGCTTTTTGACCGTATCGTTTTGGAAGCGGAAGAAACATTTCTGGAATTGAAAGCGGGCTGACAGGAGAAGGAGCATTGTATGAACGGAAAAGATCTTTTTACAGTGGATCGGGACGGCCATATCGCATGGCTGACGTTGAACCGCCCTGAGAAGCGCAATACCATGAGCCTGGCATTTTTTAACGAGTTGACGGTTCAATTCTCGGAGTTTGATAAGGATCCGACTATTCGTGTCGTTGTGATCAAGGCCGAAGGAAAAAGTTTTACGGCTGGACTGGATCTGATTGAAGCTGCATCGATAATTCCTGAAAACGGTACGGCTTATGAGCGTGAAAAAATGAGAAGAAAGATCATATCCCTTCAGGAAAACATCAGTAGTATCGAAAAATGCAGAAAGCCTGTAATCGCCGCAATTCATAGCCATTGTATTGGCGGTGGAGTGGATCTGATCAGTGCATGTGATATCCGTTTTGCTGCAAAGGATTCTGTTTTCAGTATACGGGAGACAAGGTTGGGGATTATTGCAGATGTCGGATCTCTTCAGCGTCTTCCCTATATAATCGGTCATGGATGGACCAGTGAACTTGCACTATCGGGGCGTGATTTTACAGCGGAGGAGGCTTTTCAAATGGGACTGATTACCCGTCTATGTGAAGACAGGGAATCGCTTTATAAAGAGGCGGGAAAGCTTGCAGCGCAGATTGCCGGTTGTCCTCCCATGGCTGTTGCCGGTGTGAAGGAAATGCTTCTTTATACTCGCGAAAACGGAGTGCATAACGGATTGTCGTATGTCGCCCAGAAAAATGCATCGGCCCTACCTTCAAAAGACTTGTTTGAAGCGGTTGGCGCATTTATGGAAAAGCGAACACCGGTTTTTACGGGAGAGTAGAGAATATGGAATCTGAACTGTTACTATTCGAACGGGAAGAAGGTATTTTACGGTGCAGTTTGAATATACCTCATAAAATGAACGCGCTTTGCCCGGAATTGGAAACACCCATTGATGATGTAAGACGGATGCTGAGAGATGAAAGCATAAAGGTAATTATCATACGCGGTGAAGGAGGTAATTTCAGTACCGGTTCCGATATCGACCTTCTTGGAGAAAAAATGGACCCAAGATATCTTTGCGGTATCATGAAAAAAATGAATGCATTTGTCCATGAACTACACGAAGGCCCATGGACGGTGATCACAGAAGTGGATGGGTTCGCGTTTGGTGGCGGGCTGGGACTCGCGCTTTGTTCCGATATCACCTATGCCACGGAACGCGCAAAATTCTGCACGGGATTTATCAAGATCGGCGCCGTGCTTGATATGGGCGCTTCCTATTTTCTGATGGAACGGATCGGAATGGTAAGAGCCAAGGAATTTGCCTTAACCGGGAATATTCTTAGTTCTGAGGAAGCTCTTTCCATCGGCCTGATTAATAAGATTGCCAGTCATCAAACAATCTCTGAAGAAGTGATGAAAGTTGCCAGAAAAATTGCCAGAAGCTCAAAAGACGCACTGGCTTTGACAAAACGGAATTTAAACAGAGCTCGGCATATCGATCTTCAGACGATTCTGGATCTTGAAGCGCATATTCAGCCCATTTTACTTCTCTCTGAAGAACATAAGGAAGCGATCAAAAAGTTTTTCCCGGACAAGAAGTAACCATCATACGGCTCTTACAAGAAATCCGTTCACCTTGCTTCTGTATGGCAGGCATTGTTATTCACTTTCAGGCATGTAAAGGGGGATATGGTGTTGGAACGAAACTGGCACAAACATTATCCGAAAGGAACGCCAAGGGAAGTAACCCTTGAACAGCTTACAATGCCGGAAGCCCTTGACAGGATTGCGTTCAAATTTCCCGAAAAATCCGCCATAAACTACATGGGCAAGACGATCACGTACAAAGAATTGAACAACCTGGTGAATCGTTTTGCAAATGCCTTGATCGATCTGGGTGTCCAGCCGGGAGATAAAGTGGGAATGCTGCTGCCGAACATACCCCAGGTGATTATTGCGGATTACGCAACCCATCGTATCGGTGGGGTTACTGCCATGAATAATCCGCTTTATACGGAACGGGAGCTGGAATACCAGCTGAACGATTCAGATGCCACGGTTCTTGTCACGCTGGATCTGCTATTTCCGAGGATATGGAAGATCAAGGAGAAGACTCAGATTAAAAAAGTGATTACCTGCCATATCAATGATTTTCTCCCTTTTCCAAAGAAGCAGCTATTTCCGTTTGTAAAAAAAGGCATGTATCGTAAGGATACTCCCCATGAAAACGTTTTTCGTTTCATGGATTTGTTAAAAAACTATCCGTCTTCCCCTGTGGAAAACAGGGCCTCCTGGGAGGAGACCGCGGCTCTCATCTATACCGGGGGCACAACCGGCGTAAGCAAGGGCGCTGAACTTATCCACGCAAATATATCATCGGTTGTACAGCAGGTGAGCGCTTGGTTTCCCGATATAAACGAAGGGGACAATGAACGCCTGCTCGGAGTGTATCCTATTTTTCATTCGGCAGGTTATTCCGTAAGTCAGAATCTTGTTATCTGGAACGGATGGACAACCATCCTGGTTCCCCGGCCAGATCCTGTCATTATTACGAAGATGCTCAAAAAATTCAGACCAACCTTTCTGCCGGGAGTCCCCACAATTTATGTGGGGCTATTAAATCATCAACCTTTCAGGGAGTTAAATCTTTCATTTGTAAAAGGGTATTTTGGTGGTGCTGCGCCGCTGGCGGAAGATACGCTGAACCAGCTGAAAGAAATTCATGGAGCTGTCATACATGATGTTTACGGAGCGACTGAAAACACCGCTTTTGCCACATGTACGCCCTGGAAGGGCAATGTAAAAATCGGTACAGTGGGAATTCCGTTGCCGAACACAGAGATTAAGATTGTGGACATGGACACGGGTACGGTCGAACTTGCACCTGGGACTGAAGGAGAGATTTGTGTCCGGGGCCCCCAGGTCATGAAAGGGTATTATAAAAAACCACAAGAGACAGCAGAAGTTTTAAAGGGGGGCTGGTTACATCTTGGTGATATCGGTGTAATGGATGAAGATGGGTATCTGACCATTGTGGATAGAAAAAAGGATATGATAATTGCCGGCGGCTTTAACATATACCCCCAGGAGATCGATGAAGTGTTGATGGGACACCCGAATATCCTTGAAGCATGCGCCATCGGATCATCTGATGCCTATAGAGGAGAGACAGTCAAGGTCTATGTAGTTGTAAAGCCTGGCGAAGAATTATCAGAAGAAGAGGTGATTTTATATAGCAGGGAAAAACTTGCCGCCTACAAGGTTCCAAGGAAAGTCGTTTTCATCGATGAACTGCCCAAAAGCGCGGTGGGAAAAATACTCAGGCGTGAAATTAAACGGATAGACGAGGAAGAGCAAAACAAAAAAACAATATGAACGGAAAAATGAACGCTTCTTTTCCCTGGTTCAAAAAGGAAAAAGGGGGCAGGCGAAATACGCTTTTCGACTGGTGTGCGGCCCGTTTTGCCTGACCCCGGATTGAACGGAAATTGGAGCAACGATGTCCGGCATTCACCCGCAAATATTTTGCCAAGCCATTACAAGCCATCTCAAATTTTTGAGATGGCTTGTAATGAATAACGGCATAATGGCTCGCAGCTGATCCTGTTCATCGCGTTTTCGAAGAGTACCAGCGTCACAGGTATATTCACACCAAAAACGGATGAGACGCATCTCCCCAAACCGTCTTGTCGTGCCTACCCATAGTGCCGTATCGCCGGCAACTACTTTTTGCGATACATGGTGACCACCGCAGCGCCGCCGATACCGATGTTGTGTTGGAGTCCGACGGTTGCGTTTTCCACCTGTCTGACACCGCATTCTCCACGAAGCTGCCAGACAATTTCCGCGCATTGGGCCAGACCTGTGGCCCCAAGGGGATGACCCTTGGACAACAGGCCACCCGAAGGATTGGTCACCACTTTTCCGCCGTAGGTGTTGTCGCCGTCCGCAATGAATTTCTCTGCGGTTCCTTCCGGTGTGAGGCCGAGTCCTTCATAGGTGATCAGTTCATTGGCCGTGAAACAGTCGTGCAGTTCCACCAGATCAAGATCCTCCGGCCCGATCCCGGACTGTTCGTATACCGCTTTGGCCGCCGCCGCCGTCATGTCATAGCCGACGATTTTCATGGGGCTTTTGTCTTCAAAGGTGCTGGAAAAATCGGATGTCATGGCCTGTCCGGCAATATAGACCGGCGTAGCGATGCGATGTTTTTTCGCAAAATCATCCGAGCACACCACCGCCGCTGCCGCGCCACAGGTGGGCGGACAGCACTGGAAGCGCGTCAGAGGACCATACATATGGGGCGATTCCATGACTTCTTCGAGGGTGAGGAGGCTCCTGAACACGGCCCGTTCGTTGTGTTGCGCATGTTTTCTGGCCTTTACGGAAATCATTCCAAAGGTTTCCGGTTTGGTGCCGTATTTTTCCATGTGTTCCACGCCGGCGCCCCCGAACAGCATCGGCGCGAACGGAGCGCCTTCTTTGGGTTCCTGAATTTCCGTCAATTTTGTTATGAATGTTTCCATGGGTATCGGGCGATCCGGAAAAACGATCCCCAGGGCGCCTGGGGTCATCTGCTCGAATCCCAGGGCCAGGGCGCATTCCACCACGCCGCTGGCAACCGCCTGGCGCGCCAGATAGAGGGCGTTGGATCCGGTCGAACAGTTGTTGTTGACATTGAAGATGGGAATCCCGGTCATGCCGACATTGTACAGCACTTTTTCACCGGCGCAGCTGTCCCCGTAGACATATCCGGTATACGCCTGCTCGATGGCGCTGTAATCGATCCCCGCATCCTTCAGGGCGTCCCGGGTGGCCTCTCCGCCCATATCCGTGTAGGGAATGAGGGCTTTGGGCGTGGTGAACTTGGTCATGCCGACCCCGATGACATTTACGCTTCGCATATTTTCCTCCTTGTTTTTGATTTCTCTCGGGAAAGCACCGGCTCTGAACCCGGAACCCATCTTTTCCGACACGCATGTTTTTCCGATATGGGCAGGCCGAAAAAAAGTGGGTAATTATTACTTACCTGTCCCATATCAAAATTTTTTTATAGAAACTTACAACATATCATATTATTTCTGATGGTTATGATTAACCCGCGGCGATGCCCTTCACGATGATTTGATAAATATTGGCCGTACTCGTGTCTACGGGAATCGAACGGTTGAAAATGATATTTGCCAGGCAGGCGTGCTCAATGGCGCCAAAAAGAGTGCTGCGGATGACCGACGGTTTGATGTCGCTACGGATTTCACCGCTCAGAACGCCTTCTTCAATGATATTGAGGACGGTTCGGCTGTGTATCTGAATGAGCTTGTATGCTCCGGTTTCAAAAAAATCCATGGCGTTCCGCACTTCGAGCAGCAGCATCCTGGCCAGTACGCGGTCCTCGTTGTAATGGAGCAGATAGGCGCGGATCAGCATCTTGATTTTCGCAAGGGCGCCCCCGGCGGATGCCAACTCCAGGGTGGTTGCAGCGATAAAGCGTTCAAAACATTCCTGGAGCCCTTGATACAGTAAATCCCGTTTGTTCTTGAAATACTTGTAAATCAGGCCTTCGGTTATGCCGGCGGTCTTGGCGATTTCGGCCGTGGTGATGGCTTGAAAGTCTTTGATGGCAAGCAGGTCATACAGGGCCTGAACAATTTTTTCGCGTCCGGGAGGCTGGGGTCGAGGTGTATGCATTGTTCTTTTTATTTCAATATATCTAAATGGTTAAGTCCCCTGCTGTTTTGCTGAGTAAATAATACTTACCTCAAAGGCCCCTGCCATGTCAACTCGTTTTATTGGATTGAAATGGGAAATGCCCATGCCCGCATCCAATCGACGATAACGCAGACAATTGTCCGGTAAAATCTGTTGACAAGCCCAATTCATTCAGTAAATATTACTCATCACTTGTACCAATAGTCTGAGCCAATACCCCGCATCCAAAAAAGAGGAACTACATGCAACGCAAGATTTTTAGAAAAGAGCATGGCATCTTCCGAAATTCATTCCGATCCTATCTGAAAGCCAAGGTCATCCCCTTCTACGAAGAATGGGAAGAGGCCGGCATTACGCCGCGGGAAATCTGGCTGGAAGCCGGCAAAAACGATTTTCTCTGTCCCACCGCCCCGGAGCAATATGGAGGTCCGGGAGCTGATTTCCTCTATTCCACCGTTATCACGGAAGAGTTGTATTATCATGGCCTGAGCAGTCTGTTCTGGCCCTTGCATAACGATATCGTCTTCCCCTACATCGATTTGTACGCCAATGAAGCGCAGAAGCGAAAATGGATCCCGAAATGTGTTTCCGGAGAAGCCATCCTCGCGGTGGCCATGACGGAGCCGGATGCGGGATCCGATCTCGCCAACCTGCAGACCCGGGCGGTCCGGGATGGAGATGACTATATCGTCAATGGCTCGAAGATTTTTATCAGTAACGGTCAATTGGCGGATCTATGCGTGGTTGCCGTCCGGACCGCCGAGACGGGCAAACCCCATGCCGGGGTCAGTCTGCTGGTGATCGAGTCGAGCAGAAAAGGGTACCGGAAAGGAGCCAATCTGAAAAAGATAGGCATGCACGCCCAGGACACCTCCGAAATCTTTTTTGATGATTGCCGCGTTCCGGCTGAAAATCTGCTGGGGCATGAAGGCCACGGCTTCAAGTACCTGATGCACAACCTGCAGCAGGAACGCCTGGTCTTGGCCATCGGCGCATGCGCCGCGGCCCAGGGCGCTTTGGACATCACCATCGACCATGTCAGAAAACGGAAGTTGTTCGGCAACCCGTTGAGCAAGTTCCAGAACACTCGCTTTACGCTGGCGGAAGTCGCCACCAAGGTGCAAGTGGCCAGGTCTTTCCTGGATGATCTGATTCCTCGGCACATGGGCGGGGAAGACGTGGTCAAGGAAGTCAGCATGGCCAAATACTGGATAACGGAACTCCAGTTCGAGGCCGCCGACCGATGTCTGCAGCTTTTCGGCGGCTATGGCTATATGAAGGAGTATCTCATCTCCCGACTGTTCGTGGATGCCCGCGTTCAGCGGATTTACGGCGGCGCAAACGAAGTATTGAAGGAAGTGATCGCCCGACAACTGGCGCTGTGAATGACATTATGGAGTGGACGAAAGGAGTTGCTGATTCTTCATGCAAACGAGAGTTCCTTACTCAGGCGGCCCATTGCCGCAACCGCTCATCACTTTTCTGCGCATAGAAGCGGCAGATGGCTTGGCCCTGATGGCATCCGCAGTTCTGGCGCTTATCGTCGCAAACTCGCCGCTCGCGGTGTACTATGGGTCCCTGTTGGATACTCCTCTTGCGGTCAGTGTCGGAACTTTCGGAATCTCCAAACCATTACTGCTGTGGGTCAATGACGGGCTCATGGCGGTGTTCTTCTTCCTCGTCGGGATGGAGTTGAAGCGCGAAATACTTGATGGGCACCTGTCGAGTCTTCATCCGTGGGTCGCGTTTGGGGTTTTACCTGTCTTTGCGTTCGTCAACGCCGGCATCTCTTTGACATGCTCCGGTGTTTAAAAAGAGGGTAAAAAGGCAAGGGTATCGAGAGAAAAACGGCCGCAAGGAAACGGAAAAAGGTTGCCGGATCACCTTCGTGAACCGGTTACGCTATCGTGCGTGGTATTTCAGTGATTCGGGCGCGATCGGCTCGAAGGAATTCGTGCGCCGGCAGTATGCCGTGTCAAGGACTTGCTCCTGATCGGAAAAGAGAGGGTTCCCAAACACGTCGACGGTTTGAAGAAGTGTTTCCGCCTGAAATGTCTTTCGGATTGACGGTCTGGCGGCCATTGCGAAAATCGTCGTTGACTCAACAAACTAAATTTGGAGAAAAAAAGGGATCCGTAAAATATGATTGACACCTAATTCAAATTTGTTTGGCTTGCCTCGACTATGTAACAAAGGTAATCTTTTTTTACAATTAAGAAATGTTTTACATATATGTATTGTCATCGCACGATTTTCTTTGGCCCATTTATTATTTATCTGCCCGATATATTACAGTATACTGAAGTTTCGCACTTAATATTTTGGTAAAAAATATTGATAATACATTGAAAATGTTTATAAAATGATTGAAAGGCGGTTCCAATTTTAGTATATTTGATTTGCGCAAATCATTAATAATACTGAAAAAAGGAACCG
>JBGSLR010000009.1:0-75733 GCA_041740615.1 Desulfobacterales bacterium | reverse complement strand
TTAAGCACGCCGCCAGCGTTCATTCTGAGCCAGGATCAAACTCTCCAATTAAATTGTAAACAAACCGCTTGCGCGGCTCGATTCTTAACAAGAGACCCAACTCAATCGTAACGTCACTATCTAGTTTTCAAAGATCGAATCGCTTTCGCTAAAAATATTCTTTTTATTTAAAACCGAACCTATTGTCAAGCACTTTCTTTATTCTTTTTTGTTCTCAAACACTTTTTCTTTTCGGGACAAGAAGCACTTCGGTTCGGCTTCATTCAAAAAGAGCCCGTTAATAACCTTCCTTTGGGATGCTTGTCAAGGAGATTTCTTCCGTTATGGGAAAAAAAACAACAACGGTCCTTTTCTCCCTTTTCCCAGCCTCCCCTCCCCACCGACCGCTTGTTCCAGAATACAATTCAAGGCAATGAAATAACACGCACTTACTTTACAACCCGACTCTCGTCCGCTATCACCAGCGACCGAACCGCGCCCCAGACCGGCCTTCCCTGTTCCAGCCGTTGCAGGGTGAGATACCGGTTATTGAAAATGAAACCAACGAAAAACCTCATTTTCGTTCACTCCGGACGGCATTCGAAGCGTATTCCCTCAAGATACCCTCGAGATTCTTGCAAATGCCTCGTGACTCCATTATAATACGGCATATCATTATCGCTGTATTACCCGTTGCAACCGACGCTCC
Organism: Desulfobacterales bacterium; assembly: GCA_041740615.1. Lineage (GTDB taxonomy): Bacteria > Desulfobacterota > Desulfobacteria > Desulfobacterales > SURF-7 > DYJD01. Next base: position 75,045 of record JBGSLR010000009.1, on the reverse strand, counting down.
CGCAAACAGGAAACCATCTGAAAAGGAGACGGACCATGTTCACCGCCAAGGATGCCATGACCAGCAGCATCATCACGGTCACGGAAAAAACCGACATCAAGGATGCCATCAAACTGCTGGTCGAAAAAAACGTTACCGGACTGCCGGTGGTAACGGAAGAGGGATACCTGACCGGCATCGTCACCGAAAAAGACGTGTTGCAGTTTCTGTATAAGCAGACCAGCAAGAACAAAACGGTGGCGGATCTGATGACACGCGAAATCGTCACCTTCAACGAGAATGACAATCTGATTGATATCTTTAAATGTTTGATGGAAAACAATTTCCGAAGAGTACCGATCCTGTCGGACGGCAAGCTGGCGGGAATTATCAGCCGAAAGGATATCATCAAATTTTTATTCCGCAAACCCGCGCGCTCAAAGCCGGACGAAACAGATTGATTTTTATTTGAATGCCATTGCTTTCCCACCACCCCCTGATCCTATATGGCATATTCCGTTCGTTCGATCAGTTCCATCTGAATATCCTTGTTCAGTGTCACAAAATAAGCATTGTAGCCGGATATGCGGACCATTAGATTGCGATATTTCTCCGGATGGGCCATGGCGTCTTTCAATGTCTCCGAATTCACCATATTAAACTGTATCTGCATTCCTCCCATTTCAAAATACGCCTTCACATAGGAAAGCATGTTGTCCACCGTTTTTTCCCTTGTGTCGTTTCCACCCATGGTCAGTTTGACATTAAACGCCAGATTGTTATCCAGATTTTCCGGCAATAGTCCTGCCACTGCAGCGATATTGTCCAGAAAATTTTTAGAGGCCTGCGGACTGGGGGTCAATCCCGGCGTAAACGCTTTGCCCGCCAAACGACCGGAGGGAAGCGTCCCGGAAAGGGAACCGTAAGCCACGTGCTGGGACATGGACCAGAAGCCGGCCGTATACGGACCGCCGCGATAGAGCCTGTGACACCCATAAGCATCATGAACCACCTGAATTACCCGGTTGGCCATGGACAACGCCTCTTCATTCCCGGACCCGAATAAGGGTACCCGCGTCTGAACCATGGCGAATAGCGATGGATCCTCTGCGAAGTCCGTGTCCACGGCGTCTTTCAATCGTCGAAACGAAATCTTGCCTTCATCGAAAACAAGTTTCTTGATGACCAACAGCGAATCGGTTACATCCGCAAGCCCGATATTGGATGTTCCCCCGCTGTTATATTGCGCACCACCTTTCAGAACATCCCGAGCGCTCTCAAGGGTGCCGTCTATCAGAACGCTCAAAAGCGGAGTGGGACGATATTGCCGGTGGGCTTCGCCCAACAGATTGTTGAGGGATACGGCCTGCCCGATAATGAATTGTAATTGTTCGGCCCAGGCGGAAAAGAAGGACTCGAAATCCGGGAAGGCGTCATCTTCAATCCGACCGGTCTTGGGGCCCACGTCCCAGCGCATCACTGGGTGGCGACCGTTATGAATCGCCATTTCCATGGCCGCCACCATGTTCAGCAGAATCGTTGCCGTATGACTGAAATGACGTCCCTGCAATGTCGGCTCCACACAACCGGTCGCCGCCCAGTCCCGAATCGCCTCTTCGGGGTAGCCGTGCTGGCGCAGGGCGCGAAAAACAGCTGTATCACTTTGCATGATGGGAGTGGCCGCGGTGATCACATTCACTTCGCATAATCGCTTCAAATAATGATCACTATTCTTCTCCACATGAAATCGCGCGTTTAAATTGACGTCTCGGATCGCCAACATCTCCGTCACCTTCAAAACGATATAGGTCATATCGTTGACTGCGTCCGCCCCTTCCGGTGTGACGCCGCCCACGGTGACCGCCTGGGTGGAAGAGGCCCCGCCGAAAAGGTAGTTGGCAATGTCCGGCAGCAAGGGCACATGATCGGCCAGTCGCATAAACAGGCAGCCGACCAGCTCGATCGCATGACGGATGCAGGCTTCCCGCTCCGCATCCGAACGACATTGAACCATGTCGTGGTCAAAATAAGGCTGTAGCAATTGATCGAGGCGCCCCAACGAAAGACCGGTGTTGGCATTTTCCATATGCAAGGCCACCCAGCAAATCCAGACGGCATTGACGGCTTCATCCAGGCTCTCTGCCGGCTCCTGGGGCACCCTGCGACAAATCTCTCCCAACCGTTCCAGTTCGGTCTTTCGCCGGGGATCCTTCTCCAGCGAGGCCAACCGGAAGGCTTCCGTGGAAAGATTGCCGGCATATGCCGAAACCCCCTTGAGACTCTCCCGCATCGCCGTCAACGTCTTTTGTTGCTCCGGATCCAGTCGGTTGTCTTCCATGCGTATCCGAATATCGTCGACAATTCCTTTGATTCCACGCGCAAGCAGACGCTTGAAATTGGGAATCGTATGCGACACGCCAACGGATTTCCAAACAAAATACGCCACAAAACGCTCGTCGATCTTCTGGCAGACGGGATAATCGAATTGGGTGCGCACGTACTCCCGGAACGTCCGGTGAAGCCAGAAAGGAAAGACGTCATGGTGCAGGACGCGAGCTGTTTCGGCATCGCAAAGATAGGGGCAAAGCAACCGCCGTCCGGAGGAATTCAGTTCCGCCCAGAACATGGTTCCCTGCCCATCCGGGAAAACGGTGGCGCCGATCTCTTTCGTGGTCGTCGTACCGGCCACGAGGTCATCCTTCCGGATGATCGGGGCTTTGTTCTCCATCAGATACCGGAAAGCCAAGGCCTGGCGGAGTTCGGGAAACCAGGATACGCCGGCCCTATCCTTTTCAAAACCATTTTTCCGATACCAGTCGGTCATTAATTGGGGTCTTTCCGCGCATACTTCGGGAAGCGTTGAAAAATGCAAATCCAGAAATTGTTGCAAGCGCGGAAAATCCCCTATGCCGTATGCGGATAGATAGGGATCCTGCAGCCATGTTACACCCGGGTCGATTCCCGGGGTCCCTATCATCCGATACTTTTTTCTTCCCGACAGGGCCTCACTCAACTGAGACCGACCCGTTACCGCCGTCTTTCTCCGGGACGCCGCATCTTCCCGTCGGGTTCGATCCAGCATTTTCTGATGCACTTTTCCCATCATCAGTGAAATATAAAAATTGAACAACTGCAAGCAGGACAAGTTCCCTTCCAAGACCATCCGGTTTTTCAGAATCAGATTCAGAATCTCGTTGGGCGTACTGCGGGCCATCTCCTTCAGGGCATCATCGTCCATGAACTTTAGTGTGACATCCACCTCGGCTGGTATTTCATGAAACACCTTTACACGACCATCTCGAAAAACGATGGCCTGCTGGACGGAGCCGGAGTCGGTTCGGAAAGCGACGGAAAAATTGATCCATCCGTCCGCCCCTTTCAGGTACTTTTTCAGGGACGGGCGCAGATTGAATTGAAGCGCCATCAGCCTGAGCGCTATGTGCGTCATCGGGTTTAACAGACGCGTTCCACCGGCACCTATCAGATCCTGATGACGGTCCGGCAACAGCAATAGATTCGCCAGCTGGGAGAAAATTGACATCTTCTTCAATCGACACCTCCTGGTGGTTTCTGGTTTCGCTTTTTCCGGATCACAAATGGAAGCAGCAACTCCTCCGTTAAGCGCTCCATGGTCGCTTCCGGATTCTCATCCGCCTCCTGGAGTACCCGGCTGTTATACAGAGAGACAACCCCGTGCAGCGCCGTCCATAGCTGGATCGTCCGATAGGCCGGATCCGATGGGTTCGGACCCGGATGCTTCTCCATGAAATCCGAAATTACCCTTGTCGTCACGGCGGCCACTTGCAAAGCGGTGCTTTTTTCAATACCGGCGGCAGCTTCCAATGGCGTCCCAACATAATCGATAAACTTTGGGGTATTGCGGGTAAACATGATTTCGTATTGATCCGGTTGGGAAATACCGAAATCGAGATAAGCGCGGATCATGGCCTTGATTTTTATCCGTAGATCGAGCGGTCGCTGCTCGATTTCAACAAATCGCGCCAACAGGATTTCAAAGCCCCGGGTTTGAATGGCCAAATAGATTTCATCCTTATTGGAAAAATAGTTGTAAATATTAGCGGCCGTCATGGACAACCTGGCGGCTATTTTTCGCATGCTAAGCGCGGTAAAGCCTTGTTCCAGCAGGATATCCAGAGAAACATCAAGGATTTTCCGGCGGATGACGGCTATTTCTCTCGGATTTCTGGGAGTTCTCGGCATATTCTCCTCCTGTCGACTGGGCTTTCCGAAGGTCTCAATTGTTTTCCTGGATTAATTGAACATAATTTAGTTAACATCGTTCAACCTACATGTCAAGGAATTCCGCAAACCTCTTCCCTACATGGAAATGAAACCGGAAGAATCGAATACGAGTGGTTGCTGGCCGAATCAACACCGAATGATGATCGATTTCATCCGGCGCCAATGAGAAGACCGACGCCCACCAATAGGGGGGGTTATAAGAAGATCGCTCACCAAAAAAAGTGCCCCGGGCGGTAAGCAGGGCGAATTCGGTCATTTCTGGATTCGCCGGCAGAGTGCCGCTGCCGCCTGAAAAGGGAGTCCTTCGGGTGACCAAGTCTAAACCGGTTTTAAAATCGATGTACTCGTTAAACACATTGACACTGATATACGCGGATAGCGCTCCCAGCAAGGCCAGCGCCGCATCCGTCCAATGGACCTGCCCGGAAGTCCATAACGCGGTGCTCAAGCCCATCTTCCTGACGCAAAAATCATTGGTCGTCGAGAATATTTTTCATTCGGTTTCCACATACGGCGGTCTTCGGAATCGCAACACCGACGCTTTTGTTTACCAACGTATTGTATTTACAATCTTCTTGACACAACAAGCTGCTTGTCGTATGCTTTCTTTCGATGAAAAGTAACGCCTTCTCCCTTCCCTGTCCTTACGGTTGGAAGAATAGACAGCGAAAAAGCGGGATAACTGTGTTTACTGCCGTTTTTCCGCGCAACCCATATGATTCATTCCGGAATTCAGCCGCCCGGCATCTGGGCATAAAGCCCCGCACATCACCGCCTGTTACCGTTTCCGTCATGGCATGATCCGGAGGGATGCCACTTCATCGAGGGGATTGCCGAGGAATCCGGATCGGCAGAGAACAGATACGGAAACCGACGAAATCCATAACCTTTGTGAAAGGAAGCGCACGAACGAATGAGCGACGGTAAAAGCAGGACACAAAAAAAGCAGGACGACAGAGCCCTGCAGAAAATCGGGGAACAATTGTTGACGCTGCCGAACAATACTCTGGAATCTTTGGATTTGCCGGAGGAACTGAAAGAGTCCGTCATGTCCGCCAGGGAAATTCGAAACCACGGGGCGAGGCGAAGACAACTGCAATATATCGGAGTCCTCATGCGGGAAATGGATACGGTTTCCATTCAGGCCATCCTGGAAACCGTCCGGAAGCGAGATGCCGGCGATGCCATCTTGTTTCAACAAATCGAAAAATGGCGCGATGAACTGAAATCCGGAAATCTGTCGTGCATCCGGGATATTCTGGATAACTGCCCCCATGCCGATCCGGAAAATCTGGCAACCCTTGCCAAGGATGCACAACGGGAATCAACGGTCGGGAAAAGTACAAAATCATCAAGAATGCTTTTTCGGTACCTGAAGCAATGTCTGGAACGCGACCGAAATCATCCGAACGGGAATCGATACAACGAATGATCTATCTCCTGATCCTGCTGGTTGTCGTCACACTGTATGGTCCGCATCTGTGGGCGCGAACCATCCTGAACCGCTATAACCAAATCGAATATTTTTCCGGAAACGGCTTTGAACTGGCCGGATTGCTTCTGGAAAAAACGCGGATTCGTGACGTGGCCATAGAGGAGACGGCCCTGGGGGATCATTATGACCCGGAACGGAAAATCATTCGTCTTTCCCGGAAACGATGCGGACAAAGGACCCTGACATCCGTTGTGGTGGCGGCCCATGAGGTGGGCCATGCCATACAGGATAATACGGATTACAAACCCCTGAAGACGAGAAACCGGATGATCCGCACAGCGGCGAAACTGGAGAAAATCGGCGCCGCCATCATCCTGCTGGTGCCTGTGTTCACCGTCATCGCCCGTATTCCAACAGGTGGCCTGCTCATGCTGATGGGGGGATTTGCAACTCTCTGCGTCCCGATATTCATTCATTTACTGACCCTGCCCACCGAATTTGACGCCAGCTTCAACCGGGCCATGCCGTTGCTGTCATCCGGGGAATACATTCCCATAGAAGATATTCCGGCTGCCAGACGAATTCTACTCGCCTGCTCCCTGACCTATGTGGCCAGCGCCCTGATGGGGCTTCTGAATGTCTGGCGCTGGATAAGGGTGATCCGCAGGTAAATCGGAGCGGCGATCGCAACAGGGAAACTGCCTGCAAGACAAGAACCTCTTTCGAAAGGACATGGACCATGGCGCAGCGAATGAATTGGACCAAAGAATGTCGGTTGGGCATCGACCAGATTGATTCCCAGCACCGGCTGCTGTTTGCAATTGCAAATGAATTGATCGATTTTGAAAATCCCATGGAAGAAGCTCCGGAGTTCAAATATCTGTTCAATCATTTACGACATTACGTCGAAGACCATTTTTCCTGTGAAGAAAAATGGATGTCTGACAATCAATATCCGGAGTTGGAAGAGCACCACAAGAAACATGAATTGATTATCGAAGAGATAAACGGTGTTTTAAAAGGAATAAAAAGCTTGTATGATTTGAAAGGCAAGCTGGAAACACTTATGCAAAAGTGGATTAAAGAACACATCCTGATGGAAGACAAAAAGATCTTGGAATGGATCCGGATACGGAGTAAAAATGCGGATCGATCTCCCATATCGGATTCACATCAGGATGGCACCTCGTCAACCACCTCATAAACGTTCACGACTTTCGATTTCCCCTTGAGTCGAATCGGTGAGAGTTCCGCGATGTGGAAGTGGTTTTTCACTTCACGATATGTCTGTTCGGAGATGAAGATTTTTCCCGCCGGGGCGGCGGAGCAAAGCCGTGCGGCCGTATTGACTGCGTCTCCGACGACGGAATAACTCATGGTTTGGGATGATCCGATGTAGCCGGCCACCAGGGAACCGGTGTTGATGCCGATTCCGATTTGGATCGGAGCAAGGCCTTCCGGCTCACGTTTGCGATTGAATTCCGCCATCAGGGCCTGCATTCCGAGGGCCGCGCGCACTGCTCGAACAGGGTCATCCGCATGCGTTACGGGGGCTCCCCAGATGACCATGATACCGTCTCCGATAAATTTATCAACGGTTCCTTCCTGCTGAAAGACCTGCTCGACGATCAGTTCATAATAATCGTTCAACATGCGCAGCAGTTCCGTGGCGGACATGTCTTCACTCATGCTGGTAAAGCCCCGGATATCGGCAAAAAGAACGGTCGCCTCCCGGTTTTCACCCCCTTTTTCGACTTTCAGTTGCCCCGAGACTACGAGTTCGGCAAGATTGGGGGAAAGCAGACGCTGAAATCGTTCTCGGGTAATGGCATCCTGTTCGATTTTGAGTGCCAGATGGGAATTTTTTATCAGCTGGCCGGTCTGGTTGGCCACATTGGTCAAAAGATGCAGATCTTTCTCCGTGTAGGCGTTCACATGCTCCAAGGAATCAATCAACAGAATACCGAGGAGTTCACTTTGATGTAGAATCGGCACCGCTATGGTTGAACGGATTCCCTGAACCATAATGGATTGGGCGCAGTCAAAACGATTATCGGCCATGGCATCGGAAGACAGCACCCCGATTTTTTCCGCTTGAATGCGTTGAATCAATGTGGAGGAAATCACCATCTTATTTTTCGGCTGGGATGTCTTATATGCCTGAGGTTGCAAACACCCGTTTTCGTCCACCAGCAGAATGACGCCTCGGTCATAATGAAGAAGTTCATGGATTCGATCCAAAATCTTCCGAAGAATTCTGTCAACCTTGAGCTCTAAACCGATATCTCGCTGGAGTTCATAGATCACCCGCAGTTTTTCGTAGTCTTCCCGTAAAATCCCCTCATCCTGGATATCGCTTTCCCGATGGAAAGAAGCCGGTTTCAATTGCGTCACCTGGGAGGCGATATGACTTTCTTCCTTTTCCAGGGAGACCTGGACCATGCGGGCCGCCTGGGCCGAGGCTTCAGCATGAAAAACAATCCGGGTGCTGCCGATGAGTATTTCATCGCCATCTTCTAGTACGACGGGTGATTGAACCCGTCGGCGATTGACATAGGTGCCGTTGCTGGATCCCAGGTCCTCGATGACGGCCCTCTCGTATTCATTCAGGGCGATGACACAATGAACGCCGGAAATCCGCGGATCATCGATTTGAATCGAATTTTCCGGGTGACGGCCGATTCGGTTATGCACCTCAAGTGCATATTCCTTGATTCCGGCATGGGTGATCAACATCAGCTTCGGCATGTACCGTCAGCCTTTCCGCCACGATTATCGACGCGGCAAAAGAGCGGATATCTTTATCCAGATCCCATGGACCTCCGCAAGAATTCCATTGTTTTCCCGATTCAGCAGCAGATATAGTCCGGCCACCGTCAGCAACAGCAGTAACAGCAAGCCGGTTTGCAGCGGTCGCAACCGTTTCCAGCGGAATATTCGCCTGCCGGAACGCTCGGAATCGGACGGCATCTTTCCGGATGTAAGCACAAGCGTCGGCTCCTGTGGCTGTGAATTCAGCAAAGCATCCATGGCGGACGCAATTTGATCAAAATTTTGAAATCGCAGGGCGGGATTCTGAATCAACATGTTTGCCACCAGATGCTGCACTTCCCGTGGCAGTTGTTGGAAGGCTCGATGAGGGACGATGTCATGTTCTTTCAGCTCCGGAATGGTTCCGGTGAGCATTTTATACAGAATCGCACCAGTGGCGAAAATATCGGTCTGTTTCGATCTCGGTTGATTGGCGGTGTTGAACCAATTGGTTTTATCCGGATCCCTGGCATAATGCTCGTTCAAACCGAAATCGGAAATTTTAACCTTCCCGGTCGTGGAAAACAGAATATTGCTCGGCCGCAGATTGCCGTGGATGATCCTGTTCCGATGGGCGAAACCAAGACCTTGGCAGACTGGCTTCATGATTTTCAACGCTTCGATCCAGCTGTAGGTCTTGAGCAATCGATCGGAAAGGCTCCCGCCGCTCAAGTATTCCATGACGATGACATAATTGTTTTCAACACCGGATACGCCATAAATATTGACGATATTTTCGTGTTTGAGCGTGGTCAGCAGTTGCGCATCCCGGAAGCCCCCGAGGGGAATATTGAAACGCTTCACCACCATAAGTCGGTCCTGAAGTTTATGGCGAAGCAAAAACACGGCGCCGTAACGATGCTCCTTGATGACATCCAGCAGGGTGAACGTATCTTCCATTTTGGCCACCCCTCGAAGCGCCTCCTTTTTTTGGGTCTCGCGGATATGCGCACCCTGCAATAATTCGAGCAGGCGATCCTTGACCGTGTCGGCCGATAAAGGGCGTTTTGCAGGATCCGGTTCCAGGCAACTCATGATCAACTGACTCAGCGCCGGCGGCACTTTCGGGTCGACATGGGACGGCGGCCGGCCATCTCCGATGGGCTTGCTTCCCACAAACAGTTCATACATGACCACCCCCAGGGAATAGATATCGCTGGCCGCAGTAATGGCATTCATACTGGTTTTCTGCTCCGGTGACATATAGGCCGGGGTTCCCATGATCACATGATCCTTTGTCAGTTGATCCTCTTCACCTTTGTCATCAAAAAATTGCGCGATTCCGAAATCCGTTACGAGCACATTGCCTTCGGTGTCCACAAGGATATTGGCCGGTTTGATATCGCGATGGATCACGCCGTTTTTATGGGCGTATGAAAGCGCTTTGCACACTTGAATCAAGAGGTCGAGCTTTGTATTGGCGGTAATCGTCCCGTTTTGAATCATCGCGACGGCGTCGGTCCCATCCACGAAATCCATGATGAAATAGGGCATGCCGGTTTCGGTAAGACCGCGGTCGATTACATGAATGATGTTCGGATGCGTCAATCGTGCGATAATGAGGGATTCTCGTTTGAAACGGGCCACCAGATGGGAATCGCGGGCGTACTTTTTATGCAGGACCTTGATGGCGACAGGCCTGTTCAGGGACTCTTGAATGCCCTTATAAACCGTGGCCATGCCACCGCTGTTGAGCTCTTCAAGAATATGATAATGTCCGATCTTCAATCCGTTATTTTGATAATTTTAACGCCCGCAAGTTTGGTGTTTTCGGCAACATACCCGATGGCGCCCCTCGTGAGCGCAACGTGAGCCATCAAATCCTTTTCACTTCGGAATATCATCGGGGTGCGGCCTTTGCCTGAAAATATGAGTTTTTTCCAGTATCTGTGATACTGGGAGGGGGTTTTGCGAAAATACTGCCAGACAAATCGGCGATGGGTTTCGCCATCCTGCAACAAGGTAATGCTGATAGCGAGGTCTTGGTTCCACATGGTTTTGGTCTGCTTGAAAAAATCAGCCAGATCCCTGCGTGACAAGCTGTCGAATGGCAACGTTTTGTTGCCGATGATGATGACGCCGCCCTCTTCGGCCGTCTCGGCGACGGCCAGACCAAACCACCCCGGTAAGAAACAGATCAATGCCACAACGCTGAAGAATAGGCGGGACTTGCTCAGTTGCAATAGACCTTGTAATCTGATCCGTTCCAAGTGTGTCGTTCCTCCGCTTGTGCTTTATGGTTCATAAAATGTCGACTAAAAACCATCCCGGATTATCCGGTCGATTCCGCATTCATCAGATAGACTGCGCCGAAACTTAAAAATATCATATTGGTTATCCAGGCGGCGATAAGAGGCGGAAGCAATTCTCCATACCCCAATGATAGACAGAAACTGTAAAACACCCAATAAAAAAATGCAATACCGATCCCATAGGAAATACCCACCGCCAACCCCTTATTGAGTTTGCCCCTTACCGAAAGACCGGTGCCGATCAGCCCCATAATGATACATACAAAGGGAAACGCCGTTTTTGCGTAGAGGTCCACGCGATATGCAGTGGCATCGTACCCCTCCCCCTCCACTTTTCTAATATATTCGGACAGCTCTATAAAATTCATTTCCGAGGATTGTTTGACGACCGATTGTAAATCCGCAGGGGTGAAGGGCAACTGGATCACGCGCTGTTCATAAAATGAAATTCGATAGTTTCCCGTCGTTTTATCCAGCGACTGATCCATAATCCCATCAAGCGTCCAGCGTTCGTTCAGATATGCACCGCTTTCCGCATCCATTCGTCCGACCAGCAGAAACTGCTCATCGAAATCGTATACGGTAACCCCGAACACGGCGTTCCCGGTAAGCTGGAAATGGATAATGTGAACGATCCGCCGCTTGTCCTTGATCCAAATATTTTCTTTTTTAAAACTGGTGATGGTCTCTTTTCGAATATCATGATATTTGATTTCGTTCGATTTTTGCATGCAAAGGGGCGCCACGAATTCTGAAATAATCACGAGCCCGAAAGACAAACAGACGGCGATGATAACTACCGGGCGAACCAGACAATACACGCTGATGCCGCTGCTCTTGAGGATGATGATCTCATTGTTTTTGCTCATCAGCCCGAAAACGATCAAAACGGACAAGAGCAAGGCCACGGGTATGAATTGGGCGGCCGCGAACGGCACTTTCAACAAGACATACAGGAACGCTCGTGTCAGGGGAATCTCGGCATGGATAAATTCATCCATTGTTCCAAGATAATCCACCGCGACAAAGATACCGATAACAAGCATCAGTACCAGAAAGAAAAATTTCAACACTTCACGGGTCACATATCTGTAAAGCAATATCATTTGAATCGCCGAAACAACCGCATCATCGGATAGACAATATCGAAGCGAACCGGGTTGTCCGTCGCGGCGCGCCATAGCAGGTAAGCTCCGATCCCCCCCGTCACCACATTGGGCACCCACATACCGATCACGGGTGGGTAAACGCCGGATTCACCGAAAGACCAGCCGACCGATAACATAATGTAATACATCAAAAAAAGCACCATGCCGGTCACGATGCCCAGAGAGCGTCGATCCGACTTGGATTGAAGCCCCAGTGGCACCGCCAGCAACCCCAAGGCAAAACAGGCAATGGGGATGGAATGCTTTTCATGATATCTCAGCAAGGCGGTGTAATACCGACCGTCCTTGTTTCCAACCGTATCCGCAAAACGCTTCAGTTCCGACGGCCCCATTTCTTCCAGTTCCTTGCGCGAACTAATGGCCGACCGCATGGCCTCTTTCAGATCGAGATTGATGTCATAGGTTTCGAAGGAGACGGCATTGGCGGTCCTGTTTTTGACATTTACCTGGTTGATGGACCCGTTATACAGTCGCAACCGAAACAGGTGTTTATCCGGCTCGCTGTAAATGACCCCGCGGGGCGCCACGATGGTAGTCGTAATATTCCCGGCCTTGCTCTGCTCGACGAACACATCGATCAGCTCTTTGGTTTTCGTATCGATTTTGTTCACATACAACATGATCCCATCAAAATTGTCATTAAAAGTCCTTTCCTTCAGCCCGGCATTGATATTTTTTTCCGCCATCTCCAGCGCCAGTAGATAAAAAGATCGTTTTCCCCAAGGCATACCGACCATAGCGACAAAACCGGTCAGCAACGTGCCGAGCAGACAGAAAACAAACACCGGAAGCAGCAGCCGGTAAAGGCTCACCCCGCTGGATCGCAGCGCCGTCACCTCATTATCGCCGGAGATGCGCAGAAAGGTCAGCAGCACCGCCATCATGACGGACATGGGGATGATAAACGTCAGAAAAAACGGCATGGAAAAAATCAGCATCCAGATGACGGCGGACAAATCGATTCGAAAATTGACGATCAGATTGGTGATCTCCAGAATCCGGGTCATTAAAAAAATAAAGGTGAAAAACCCAAGATTGATCACAAAGGGCGGGATCATCTCTTTGAATATGTAGCGATCAATCAACATGCCGATTCTACTTTTTTCCTGTTTTCATGGGAGCGGTATGGTCCGGTCGACAACCATTCGTATCCGTCGTTATAAGCGCAGGCGTTTGAATATCGTTTCCGGGATGAGACGGATGACCAGCATGATCCATCTCCAGAACCAGCGTGTATAGACGATATCCTTTTTGTTTCGATAGGCCCGATAGATATCGATGGCCACCTCTTCCGGCGAAGCGGTCAACTTTTCCGGGAGATCCAGCGTTTCCGTCATTTTGGTCCGGATGAAACCGGGCAGAACCGTCATCACGGTAACGCCTCGACGAGACAATCGATTTCTCAATCCACTGAGATAAATCGTAAAAGCGCCTTTGGCCGCGCCGTACAAGTAGTTGCTCTGTCGTCCTCTTTCGCCGGCGACGGAACTGATGCCGATGATCAAGCCATGTCCGCGCCGTTCAAAATCCGCTGCAATGACTTCCAGGATGCTGGCAGCGCCGATAAAATTGGTTTCGAATATCCGGAGGGCTTCGCCAAAATCCTTTTGGGCGGCGGGTTGATCTCCCAGATGTCCGAAAGTGATAATAACTCCGTCAGGCCTCGGATTCAGATCCCCATAAAACGCTTGATGGGATTCATGGTTTTGAGCATCGAAAAAACAGGTATGGGTTTTAACGCCATACCGGACGGTGATATCCCGGGCTTTTTTTTCCAGCATACCGACGTCGCGGGAAGCCAGCCAAAGATCGGCATGTTCCGTCTCCGCAAACTGCCTGGCAAGGGCAAAGGCCACATCCGAATTGGCTCCCAGTATCAACAGATTCATATAATCACACTCCTAATCGTTTTGATTGCAGAGAATTGAATTTTCCCAATCCATATCTGGCCCGAAGGGCGGCAAACCGCTGATGACGGGGATATCCCTGTTGGAATATTTCCGGCTGCATACGGACATCCTTGGTCAGATACAACCGCCCCCCATGACATAAAACAATGCGGTCCAGTTCATCAAGAAACGGGAATAGGCGCTTCTCAATCTTGAAATCAAGGGCCAGGGTGTATCCCTCCATTGGGAAAGACAGATAATTATCATTTTCAGGGCCGAAGAGTTTCAAAACCGCTAGAAAAGACCCCAAACCGGTCTCGGCGATGCGGGTCAGGATTTCCGTCAATCCTTCAAAACTGGCGTTCAGGGGGAGAACCAGTTGATATTGGGTAAACCCCCCGCGCCCATACATTCGATTCCAGTTTGCAATCTGATCCAGCGGATAAAAAAACGGTTCGAGGGGCACCAGCCTGTTTTCAACATACGATGGATGAGAACGATAGTAGAGTTCGTTGAAGAGCCGAATGGTGTAGCGGTTCAGGCAGCTCCCGGGGAAATCGACCGGTATGGACATCCGTCGCGCCTTCGGTAGTCGTCTGCGACCGGTATCCGCATTTTCCCCCAGCATGAGAATCGAACGGCCCATGTGGGGGCCTTTGGCCAGACAGTCAATCCAGGCTACCGAATAGGTAGTCGACCGATGCTGTTGGAAGGCGCCGAAGACTTCTTCCAGATTCCGGCAGCGGACGATCGTTTCACGGATATAGGCGCTTTTGACCGGCTTCAATTTCAGTCTGACGGTCAGAATAATGCCGGTCAGTCCCATGCCGCCGCAGGTGGCCAGAAACAATTCCCGGTTTTCCGTTCGGCTACAGGAAAGAACCCGACCATCGGCAATCATCAACTCAAATGATTCCACACAAGAGCTGAAACATCCGGCCGTGTGATGATTTTTACCATGAACGTCGCCGGCAACGGCCCCACCCACCGAAATCAGTTTTGTCCCGGGTGTTACGGACAGGAACCAGCCCCGCGGCAGAAATATATCGATCAGCTCCGCGAGGGTGACCCCACTTTCACAAGTCACCATGCCGTTTTGCGGATCAAAACCGATGAGTTTGTTATACCGGCGAGTGGCGATCACCTGTCGGTTCAGGGCGCTGTCGCCATAGCTGCGCCCCATGGCATGAACAATAAATTCCCCCGTTTGGGACAGAATTTCGGGTAGTTCTTCCATGGCCTCAAAAGACATGGATTGCGCATTCACGATGGGATATCGTCCCCAGCCGCTCAGCTTCATGGCGCCTCGAATTATGAGTGTTTAAAAAGATACAACAACACGTAGACACTGAACAACCAGCAGACGATGACCGCCTGCAAAACAACATCCTTCAGCAGCACCAGCGTCGGAGATCCGCTACGCTGCTCCACAAAAGTGATCTGTAGATAACGCAACAATCCGAGAATCACCCAGAATGCGGTCAGGTACATATGATGCGTTCCGTGTTTTGCAATAATTTCCGGTGATACCGTGTACAACAGATAGGCGACAATGATAACCGAAGCCATGACGCCCATGCTCAACGAGACGAACTCGAGGTTGTATCCATCCAGGGATTTCCGGGTATTGTTTCCCGCACTCTCCAACAGTAAATCGTCCCGACGTTTGGCAAGGGCCAGAAAAAGCGCCAGAAGAAAGGTCATCATGATGATCCAGGGGCTGATCCGGACGTCGGCGGTGATACCGCCTGCCAGAATCCGCAACACAAAGCCGATGGCGATACAGATGATATCGATGATCGCCATGTGCTTCAAGCCGACGGAATAGGCCAGATTCAACAGCATATAACCACCTGTCACCCAAACAAATGGAAGGGGCAAAAAGCCGATGGAAATGGCGCCGGTCAGGATCAGCAACAGTACAAAAAGAGCGAGCGCTTCCGACTGATTGACCGCATTGCTGGCCAGCGGGCGGAACCGTTTCTTCGGATGCCGGCGGTCCGCTTCGACATCTCGCAGGTCGTTGATCACATAGATGCTGCTGGCGGCCAGGCAAAACGCCAGGAATCCCCAAAAAGTCATCTTCACGGCTTGAATGTTCTGGAGTTTGTAACCGAAAAAAAGCGGTAACCAGACAAAACCGTTTTTCAGATATTGATGCGGTCTGGCCAGGCAAATAAAGGCCTTTATTTTTTCCAAGAATTTCTCCATGTATCGGTCATGTGGTCGATTCTGGATCGCGAAAAATACCGGTCGGGGCGCGCTGGAATCAGATACGCCATTCCCGCCCGCCGCGCGCATTCGCCATCCTTGTCGTCACGGTCGCCGATGAAAAGGCATTCATCGACCGGAATACACAGTTTTTCCGCCGTGTATCGGAGCCCTTCAGGCGCCGGCTTCAAACGCCCCACGGCTTCATCATCGGCGGAAACAACCACATCCGCTCTCAAACCGAGGCATTGCAGTTTTTCCATGGCCGGATAATCGGAAAAAACACCAATCCGAATTCCGGCGGCTCTCAACTGGACAAACGCTTCCAGCACCCCTTCAAAACGACAGGACGGCAAGTATCGCAGCGGCTTCTCAAACATCCATTTCCGCACCACCTCTCTCACCATCGCTGCGGGTACTTTCGACCGCCTTGCACCCCATTCATATTGCATCCGATCAATCCGCCCTGCCGCCGCCGCACCATATTTTTCGCGGGCATTTCTGAAATCAAAGACAATTTTCAACTCCTTTAGGGTTTGCGGCCGCAGCAGCACTGTAAAAAACATATCAAATATTAATCGATTGCGCAATTTTCGCCGATCATAGAGCGTGCCGTCCACGTCGAAAATCACCGCTTTCAATGGCTATTTCCTGAGTCTCGAACCAATTCGGGGAAATACGTCTCATAAAAAAAACAGTCGCCCACCGGTAGGAAGTCCGGAATATTGTACCAGTTTTCCAATATTTGTCGTAAAAAATATTCCCGGTACGCCGGATAATGAAAACCGTTGCCAAGCGTGATAAAAAATGTCTGCTGCCTGACGGTGAGCGTCTCGTGGGAAACGTGATCAAAATAGGGTCGGTAATCCTGCTCCACCGGCAGGGTCGACAGAATCAGGATGTTTTTACGATCCAACGACCGGAAGTCGGTCAAGCGGTCATCCTGTCGGCCATGCTTGGAATCATCGTGGAAAACGATAAACCGCTGGTCACCGTGGTAGGTCATGGCGCCTGAAGTATAATAGCCGTTGGTGGCCATCACGTACCGCGTACCAAATTTTTTCATGAGTGCGGAATATATTTCCCCGCCGTGGACGCTGAGGACCAGGTCATGATAATAAGGCTTGCCGTGAAAGGTTTCCACCGGCAGAGAAAGCAGGATCGCCATGGGAAGAACATGCATCAGACTGAAAATGGCGGAATACCGGACGAGTTTCTTCAACCGCCAGGGATCGAGATACATCAACAGAAGAAATAAAAACGGATAAAAGGATAGGGTCCAGTGCAAACCGATATTATGGAAGGAAACCAAGCCAAAAATGGCCATGGGAACGCCGTAAAGATACATAAACAGGTTGCTGTCGGAACGAATGCCTCGCCAGACGATCTTTCGGCTTTGAAAGAAGTGCCACAAGAACCATGGGGTCGCCAGATACGCCTGAAAACCGAGAAAACTGAAAAAACCGGCAATATTTAAACGGACATCGCGGTTCCGATTGATCACGTTAAACAGCACATTGGTCCAACAATGATTGTAATTCCAGTAAATATGCAGCAAGATCAAAGGGGTTGCCCCGGCAATCCAGATCAGACCGTTGGTCAGGGACTTTCGGTCCCGCCGGATCAAGCAGTAGACGATATAGGCGATCAACAACAATCCGGCGAAATACTTGCTCAGAATTGCAAGCCCCCAGCAAACGCCCGAAATGAAGACAACCCAACGCCGATTGCGTTGGATTCCGTAATAGAGTAGCAGTCCGCATAAAAAAACGAAAAGGAACAACGGCGTGTCCGTAGCGATCAATACAAACAATACATGCAAGGGCGAAAGCAGATAAAAAAGGGAGACCAGTCGGGCTTTTTCCTTGTCTTTCAGAGAAAGATCGACAAAGCGATAAATACCAAGGGCAACAATCACACCGCACAGAATCGTCAGGAGGCGCGGGAAAAAAACATGTTTGCCCAAGCGGGTAAACAGATACACCAACCACCCGGTCATGGGCGGATGATCATAATAGGTGAAATCCGGCTGATGGACCCAGGAATAGAAATAGGCCTCATCCGATGTGATGGGGAACGAATAGGCCAGCAACAACTTGACAACGACAACGGCAATAAAAATATAACGATACTGTTTTTCCATATACGGGGACTTTCCACCTTCCCGGCGCTTTCTTCTCCCAGGCGGCCAGCAGATTGCCTGTTACATATACACATCAACATAAACTTGCAACAGATAAACCGGCGGAAATGCAGGTGTGCGTTTTCTCCTTGACTTTGAAACATGCTGGTATAGAGTCGAAAGTCATGTTGAACCGTAAGGACCATTTCCATCTGTACGCCGGATGGGCGGTGATCGCCGCCGCGGCTGTTTTTCGTCTGGTGTATGCCGGCTCTTTTCCGCTGGTTGCGGATGAAACCAATTATTGGCAGTGGAGTCGTCATCTGGCGTGGGGCTATCATGACAATGCGCCGATGATCGGATGGACGATCCGTCTGGCGACGGAATTGCTCGGTCATACGGAAACGGCCGTGCGCCTGCCGTCGGTAGTAGCCATGACGGTTGCCTCCATATATGTCATGCTGATCGCTCTGCGTTGGTTTTCCCCAGCCGTCGCCTTTTATACAGCGCTCCTGACCCAAGGTATTCTCGAATTCAATGTGGGAGGCTTACTTGCCACAACGGATGGTCTTCAGGCTGCGGGCTGGGCCGCCGCCAGTTATCATGTGGCCAGGGCCTTTGAAGAAGACCGCTGGTCTCAGTGGCTGTTGGGTGGTTTCTGGTTTGGATTCGGCTTGCTGAGCAAATATACGATGGTCATTTTCCTGCCGGGAGCCTTTCTGTTCGGCCTGCTATCCGGACAACACCGACGACAACTGGCCGGTATCCGTCCGTATGCAGGACTTTTTCTGGGCGTGGTCATGTTTTTACCGGTGATTTTCTGGAATATTGCAAACGGATGGAGTTCAGCGCGCCACGTGGCTCATCTTGGCGGTGTGGATGAATCTTTCCAAATCCACTTCAAGTATTTCGGAGAATACCTGGCCGGTCAGGCCGGCCTGGTTTCCCCCATTGTCTTCCTCCTGATCCTGTTGGCATGGCATATCATCTTCTGGTCAAAAACCAGCGGTTGGATGAATCGCTATCTTTTCTGGACATCCTTTCCCATGTTCGCCGGTTTTGCCCTGCTGAGCCTGCATTCACGAGTTTACGCCAACTGGCCGGGGGCTACATATTTGACGGCATCCGTACTGGTAGCCGCGATGTTTGGCGGCAATCCGGATGAAACCCCGCCGGATCATCCATACCGACGTGTGGGCCGGCGATTGTTCCCCTGGGCTGTCGGGAGTGCTTATTTCCTGACCGCTCTGTTACTGATCCATGTATTTACACCCATTCTGCCGGTCTCCAAAAAAACGGACCGGGTAGCCCGCGAAATAGCGGGATGGTCGACTCTCGGTCATAAAGCCGCCGAAACCTTGCAGTCCATGCCGCGACCTGAAAAAACCTTTCTGTTCGGATTGCGATACCAAATCGCCAGCGAATTGGCATTCTACACCCCCGGAAACCCGGAAACCGTTGCCATCAACAAATGGAACCGACCGAATGTCTACGACTATTGGAAGCAGGATGCCGATCTATTGGGATGGGATGCAGTGGGTGTCACCGAAGCCCCCGACGATCATGAAACCAAACTGAATCTTCTGTTCGAACGCGTGGACCCCCCACTGGAAATGCGTATCTATCGGGATGCCCCTTTCTTGGAAAAAAAGCAGCAAGAACCAGCCCAGGTGTTTTATGTCTACCGCGCTTACGGATTCAAGGGTGGATTGCGATGGGTTCCGCCGAATACTTCCGATATTCGGTCAAGGGAATTTTAATTAAACGAATTCCAGAAAAAGCTTCCCGCTATAACCATCCACCTCTAGTTTTTTCTCTTCCCAATTGTAAATGGTGCATGACTTCTCCTCGCCGTCGGGCACCGAGCAACCGATGAACGGCAGGATCGGATCCCCGGCAAAAGACTTATAATTCATCATGACCGGCACTTTTGGAAATTGAACAAACTCGAGCAGTTGAATACAAAAGATCTTACAGGCGCCTTCAAAGAGATCGCTGGATTCTCGGTAGAATCGTATCTGAGCTTCCAATTTGCCAAGGGCCGCTTCATATGTCTCGGCCTCGACGATCATGCTGAATTCTCCATGTCGCCTTTCAGATTCCGATGGGGCCTGCTGGTTGGTCAATTGCAAGAAATTACCAATGTATATCATATGGCTCCTTTCCGGGGAAACAACGTAAATAAAGCGACAAAACCGCTAACGACGTCAACCCGCCCCTTTGGGGGGCCGCTCCTTTGCCCCGCAAGCGATCTCTTCAAAATCGTCTTTAAAAAAATCAAACAAGCTTCCGGTATACCCGCACTGGGCGGCCTGCTCGATTTTACGAATAACATATTCGCGGGTTGGATCTTCGCCGTCGATCTTCAATCGAATGGCGATCAGACGCTGCAGGAATAAATCCTCGCGCTGCTTGGTGGGAATCAACTCCATTAAACGCCTGAAAGCATCCTGGAGCGGCGCTTTCAATTCTTCGACAGCTATAACATTATCCGTCATGAGGCATACCTCCCTCCTTGCTATACATCTCACAACATAAGATGTCCGGACACATTTACAAGCAGGACATCCGTTTGCCGGCGGCGACTTTATTCCTTCCCGTTCTTTTTCTCCTGATCCGCACCGCCGGCATCCAAAATCGACATGAACGTATCCACCTGTGAGCCGTCCAACAAAAACGGATAGTCATTCTGGGAAGATATCGCCGGATAATTCCCAGCTTTGTCCGTTGCCTTGGCAAATACGGACAAGCTGTCCACTGCGTTCCCCTTGATGCGAACGGTATAGATTGGGTCGGCAAAATCCGCTTTCTGTTTGTCGTCGATGTACCGGTTACATTTCAGTTGCGACAGGCTGGTCAACAGACGCTCGACCTTTGCCGTATCCACGGCCTGACCACCACCGTCCCGCCAGACCGATTTCGTCTCCGAAGCCTTGGCTTCGTCTTTCTTTGGGGCCTTGTCGTTCTTGTCGGAAACGGCCTCCACCGGAACCTGCTGTCGTATCAGATCGATCGTTTGCTGATTCTTCACAAGGTGCAGCTCTTGAATATCGGTTTTTTCAAATGACAGGACCGACTTGTCCCGGAGCTGGTCCACAGTCAACTCGAAACGATTGCGAAAGTTTTCACGGGCAAGGTATACACGCGGTTCGCCTTCCAGCTGGACGAACGTGTGCCGAAAAGAGGTCGCCGCCCGACCAATCGCAATATCCCGTTTTAGGTCACCTCCAACCCAGGCGCGCACTTTTATGCGTTTTTCCTTATCCAAATCATAACGACCATAGTTTTCCGATTCCGACACCAGATCGGTCAGACTCAAATTACCCAAGACATCCAGTATGTCGTCGACACGAGAGCCATCGGCCGGATACTCTTTGGCGTCCAGGGTCCATTTGTCGGTTTTTCGGTTCAGCACTATCGTTTTTTGAGAAGATACAACTTCGATTTTCGTGACTGACTTTTTGTCAATTGGCGGCAACACCGGCAATTGATAATGGGTCTGATCCGATCGATGCAAGGCGAGATAAACGGACAGGCCGACAATGATTACGGTCAAGATGAGATATTCTTTTTTGATTTTCATTGAGACAATTCTCCTCACTTCTGAAAAATCATCTGAATCTGTTTCCGCCTGGAATGCCGCTTCAACCAAACGAAAAGCCCGAATAACACCACCAGCACCGGCATTCCAATGATATTGAAAACCTTGACGGCTGTCTTGGTCGTCGCATCGATGTCAAACAGCGGGTTGAAACCCTGTTCTTTACTCCGCATAGCTGCGATTTCATCGCGGCCGTTGAGCATATCGATGACATTCATCAGGAATGTGGCGTTAGGCGTCTTGCCTTCTTCATCCAGCATGTTGTCTTTAAGCATCTCGGCCGAAGATATCAGAAAAATCTTCGCCGGTTCGCTCTTGGCCTTGAAATCTCCTGCCCGCTCGATTTTTGACAGGTCCGTTTCCGATTTTTCCGGCGTGGCGTTCTGAGTCGGATCGATTTTTTCGATATCCGTGCTGTTTTCTTCTGCCCCTTCTTTGGGTTCCTGAGGCTTTTCCGGTATCCCCTTGCCGTCAAAATAACTTTGGAATCGACCTTCCAACAGATACGCCAGCGGCATGCGCTCCTTTTTATCTTCGGCGCGGGGCGGCTGTATAAACATGGGATTCAGACTGATACGCCCTTTCATCTCCCATGCCTTTTCGGACGAAGCCAGCAACCGATAGGCCGTAACATTTTCAGTCTTGATGCGCTCTTCATCAAGGGCCAACGGAGAGATCCTCATGGTGACAAGCCCGTTGATGTTTTTCATGAATGCCAGATCATCGTTGATATTTTCCCGCTTGATGATGGGGGCGAAATAGAGCGGCCGTTCCCCCCCCCCGTATTGCTGGGGAAGCATTTGTTTGTAGCAGTTCTCGTCCATGACATATGATTTCCGGATGCCCACACCGTAATGCGCCAGCAATTTTTCAAGCCCGGTTTCAAGCGGCACGTAATTGGGGCCTTGATTGAACCCGAACGGTTGCTGCTGGGGCGGCATGACTTCTTTGAAGGAATCGAGAAAAATCGCCAGGCTTTTCCCGCGCATTAAAAACTGATCGATCTGATACAAATCGAAATCACTTATTTTTTCCGTCGGCCTGGCGATGACGAGACAGTTCAAACTTTCCGGGATACCCTCTTTCTTCAATGCGACCGGTTGGACGGAATAATTCTGGGAGAGCAGGGTGTTGAAGGCGGACAAGCTGTCCGGTTGTTGCCCCATGGGATTGAACCGGGACGAAGGCTGGATACTCAACGTATCATAGTCGGCCAGAAAACCGATTTTTTGGTTGATATCGATTAATGATTCCACGTTGTCGTTGATAAAGGTGTCCAGATCTTCCATGTCAACCAGTTCGTAGCGGGTGCCGATCAGAGGGAACTGAATGACGCTGAGTAGCGGGATCGTAACGGTTTTCTTGCCGTGGATCATAACCATACCGATCATTCCCTCCCCCGGCGGGATGCGTCCCTTGGAGAGAGCCGGCCATTTCAGACTCATCAGATTATATTTTTTGGCATCCTCGGCGGTCTTCTCATCGGATGAGGGATCGAAATAGCGGAAAACCAGTTTTCCATAGTTTTTTCCATTCAGCTTGTTCACCGTCTTCGCTACACGATCCGGTAACTCCGGCAAGGCCTTGAGGCCCATCAGGGGGGCGACCTCCTTCAGAGAGGAGGACATGAAGAGCTCAATTTGAATCTTTTCCTTCAGGGCCAGCAGTGAGCTGATCTTGTTGTTCATTTTTTGGATGGCGGTGGTCAGCTTATATTCCAGTCCCTCCGTGGAGGTGATGGCCGGTATGGTTTCGATGATATCGCCATGGATCAGAACCAACCCCATATACGCGTTGATAAATTTGATTTCGTCTCGATCGATCATCCGGATTTGCACTGGATGAATACCATAGTCCTGGGCCAATTTCTGGTTTTCCGGTCTTTCGGTGCTCAGCGTTTCGCCTTCGGGACTGACATCGAAAAATTGGAAATTGAAATGCTGATTGGCGTGAATGGCGTATTCACCGAGCAGGTCGTGTAAATACCGTTCCGTATTGTTATGGGGTGCCGGCAGATTCTTTGTAAAAAACACCTTGATGGTCAATGGTTCCGACAACGTGGAAACCACTCGCCGGCTCACATCGGAAATGGAATACAGTTTGTTGCCGGTAAGATCGATCCGGAAGAACAGCGTCATACCGACGATATTGACCAGCGCGATCACTACCAGATAAATACCAAGCTTGATATATTTTTCAGATCGGTTCATAGCCGCTTCATCTCCTTACTCTTTTTCCTGCATCGCCAGGTTTGTTCCATAAAGACCGATGAAAACAACACTCAGAAAATAGAGAATATCCCTTGAGTCCACGATTCCCTTTGAAATGTTTTGGAAATGGACATCTGCGCCCAGATAGCTGATCACGCCCAACAACGCTTGGGGAAAAAAGAAAAGCATCTTGTCAATAAGTGTCAAACAGAAGCAGATGGCCATCCCGATAATAAACGCGATGATCTGGTTGCGGGTCAGGGAGGAGGCGAACAATCCGATGGCCGAATAGGCCGCCCCCAGCATCAGGGCGCCCAGATATCCACCGATGATCGGCCCCCAATCCAGTCGCCCCAAAAAAGCGATGGTGACGGCGTAGGAAAATGTGGGCAGCATCATGGCGGCCACCATGGCAACGGCGGCAAGCAGTTTCCCGATGATCACATCCGGGAAAGTCACCGGCATGGTCAGCAATAACTCGTAGGAGCCGATATTCAATTCTTCGGAAAAAAGACGCATGGTGATGGCCGGAATCACGAATGCGAAGGTTAACGGCAACAGATCAAAAAAGTTCCTCAAGTTCGCTTGGTTATACAGAAAAAAAGTGGAAAAAAAGAACCATCCCGTCACCAGCAGAAAAATGGATATGACGATATAGGCGATGGGGGAAACGAAGTAGTCCTTAAATTCCTTACTGAGAATGTGCGTTATTTGCCTCATATCAGTTCTCCTTGGTCAATTCACGAAAGATCGTTTCCAGCGAGTGGGTTTCCTGCTGAAACTCCATCAAAATCCATTCCGTTTCCTTAACTTTTTGGTATATCGCCTTTCGCAAGTCGAGCGCTACACCGCAGGATATCTTGATGCCGATCATCTTTTTGTCGTCCCCTTCGAAGGCCTCGATCCCCACCACGCCGTCAATTCCGGCAAGTTTCGTTTTTATATCCGCAAGATCTGCGTTCAAAAGAGAAAGCTTGATGGTGGATTGCAGGTGGGCGGACTGTTTCAACGTTTCCGTGCTGCCGTCGGCGACGATTTTGCCCCGGTTGATGATCACGATTCGATTACAGGTGGCTTCCGCCTCACTGAGGATATGCGTCGACAATATGACGGTTTTTTCCTTCCCGATACGACGGATGATCTCCCGGATTTCAACGATTTGGTTCGGATCCAACCCCGATGTGGGTTCATCGAGCACGAGAATCTCCGGATCGCCGATCATGGCATGGGCCAAACCCACCCGTTGTTTCAATCCCTTCGACAATTCGCCGACGGTCTTATGCATGATGTCTCCGAGACCGCACAAATCCACCAACTGTCGTATCCGGGAAACCTTATTCCCATTTTCAATGCCGCGGATCTGGGCGACATAGTCCAAATAGTCATACACGAGCATGCCATGATATAAAGGGGCCGATTCCGGGAGATAGCCGATCAGTTTTTTGATCGCCAGCGGATTCTCCCGGATGGAGTAATCTTTCACATGCACATCACCGGATGTGGGCAGAAAATATCCGGTCAGCATTCTCAGGGTAGTTGTTTTTCCGGCGCCGTTGGGGCCCAGCAAACCCAAAATTTCGCCTTTTTGAATTTCAATGCTGATCCGATCCACGGCGCATAAATCGTCATAATATTTGGTGACATTTTCAACACGGATCATCTGGTTCTCCTCCCGCCTGCTAAAAAGTCATTCATGGGTTGTTTTCGCAAACCTCATTTGGTCAATTTGATGACAATGAAACCGGCATGCCTCCGTTTGACGACCATGGAAGCGGACTCACCTTTTTTCAGCTTTTGAAGCGCCGTGGTGTAGTCCTTTACCGTTTTGATCGTCTGGTGATTGATCTCCTTGATGATATCGCCCGGGCGCATTCCGGCGCTCGCTCCCTCGCTGTCCGCATCCACATCGATGACGATGACGCCTTCGGTCTTGTCCAAATTGAATTTTACGGACAATTCGTCGGAAAATTCAGCGACATGAATTCCAAAGGCTTCCGCTTTTTTTCTTCCCGTAGGGGACGCCGTGAGTCGATCGTCGTCTCGCTGTGCGATGGTTACCACAAAGTCTTTTTCATGCCCATCCCTCAAAATGGTGATGCGGGCTGTCTTTCCCACGGATTTGTCGGCAATCATTTTGCTGACGGTCCGACTTTTATCAACGGGTACGCCATCCACTTTTAAAATGATGTCGTTGGCCTGAATTCCGGCCTTGGCCGCCGGATCACCGGGAAAGACCTCCGTTATCAGAACTCCCGCTCCTTTGTCGATTTTATAGTATTCCGCCAAGGAATCGTCCAGGGACTGTATGGCGACGCCCAGCCACCCGCGCGTGACCTCGCCGCTTTCCTTCAGCTGCTTTATGATGTTTTTGGCGATGTTGATGGGAATCGCGAAGCCGATTCCCTGACCGCTGGCGATGATCGCGGCGTTGATGCCGATGACCTCTCCCTGCATGTTGATCAGCGGGCCGCCGCTGTTGCCCGGATTGATCGATGCATCGGTCTGAATGAAGTCATCATACGGACCGGAGCCGATGACCCGTCCTTTGGCGCTGACGATACCGGCCGTAACCGTGTGATCCAGACCGAACGGATTGCCGATGGCCACAACCCATTCTCCCACTTTGAGAGCGTCGGAATCACCGAGTTTGATATACGGAAGATCCCCATCCGCTTTTATATGGATCAAAGCCAAATCCGTATTGGGGTCCCGCCCCACGATCTCCGCCTTGATTTCCTTTTCATTGCTCAGTTTCACCATGATTTCATCCGCATTTTCGACGACATGATTATTCGTTACGATATCGCCTTCCTTATCAATGATGAAACCCGATCCGAGACTTTGCTGTTTCAGATCATGTTGGGGAGTGTTGCCGAAAAAGTGCTTGAAAAAGTCATTGAACTCGTCTCCTTCCGGTCCCTGAAAGGGCTGTTGGTGAAACTGGCGGAACATCTGACTACCGCCTTTTACGGTTTTGACCGTACTGATGTTGACGACCGCTTTGCCGGCGTCGTTGGCCAAATCGGTAAAGCTGACCGGTACGCCCGCAGTTGCCTCGACCGGATTCGGTATCAACTGGAGGATGTTCACCACCAGCAGGAAGGCCAAAAGGAAGACAACTTTTTTCGATAGCAGTCGATAAAGAGGCATTTGCAGTCGTGCAGGGTTCATGCTGTTGCTCCTTTCCTTACATACGAAAGACGAAAACCGGTGGTTGTTTCGGAATCGGTGAACGCGTGTTGAAACACCTTGATCAACGTGACAGATTAATCCTATTTTTTCTGTTGTCAAGCTTCAAACGCTTATTCCAGGTCGATTCATGTAAGATAGTGAATGAATTCAAGCGTTCATTCCGTAAGAAATTCGGAAACGGCGAGGATCGATGGGACTTGGCAAACCTATCCAAACAGCGCTTGCACCCATCCGGGAAACCGATTGCGGATTCGGCGAAGGGAACGGCGCTTTGGGATCGATACGATTGCAGAACGCGCTCCGCCCCGCTGCCATTGAAGCGAAATCGCATTACGAAAGACTATTTTTTCTCTTTGGTCTTCTTTTTCTTCGGACGGCTGTTGCCCGTCGTTCCTCGCCAGATTTTACCTCGTTTGCTGCGTCTGTCACCCTTTCCCATTGTCTACCTCCCATGCGTTGGACGGATTCCGACCGAACAGATACATTTCTGATATCATTGCCTTTAATTTCTGATTCAAAACGAGATTGACCATACTCAACCGCTCCGGTTTTGTCAAATTCAAAATCCAGCCGGGTCGGATACCCGCGCATTTCAATTGACATATCATCCGGGCGGGTTATGGTAAGGAAATGGGGTCATCCGGGGAAGGAAGCAGGAAATGACGGTAAATGCATTGCCACCCAAGGCGGTACTCTTTGACTTCGACGGGACATTGACAAGCCCGGGCGCGCTCAATTTCGCCGAAATCCGGCAGGCCATTGGATGCCCGCAGAACAAGCCGATTCTGGAATATATCGACGAACTGCCCGACGAAAATCAGCGCCGTTCGTCACGATGCCTCCTGGAAACATTTGAAATGCGCGGAGCGGAAAATTCGATCCCCAATTCAGGGGCGGAAACCGTCATCCGTACGCTAAGATCCCATGGGATCGCTGCGGGAATTATCAGTCGAAACGGCATCGCATCCATTCGAAGGGCGCTGCAAAATTTTCGGGGTCTTTGCGCGGCGGATTTTGATGTGATTATTTCCCGGGATGATCCGTTTCAACCAAAACCCAGCGCTCAGGGCGTGCAGGCAGCTGCCGAAAAATGGCATATTTCAACGGATAAGATCGCAGTGGTCGGAGACTATATTTTCGATATACAAGCCGGGAGAGCAGCCGGGGCCATCACTATTTTTCTTCAAAATCCGAATGTGATTCAGAAGGTTACCCACGACAGCGATTTTACGGTTTCTTTTTTGGAGGAAATTCTACCGATTTTGAGAGTATCGGCGTGAATAGAAGCCGCCCCGACATTTCCAATCGCATTCAAGGGAGCCTACAGGGTCAGGATGTCGGCGTGCTGGCGACGCAAGCGCCAGGTCGTCGTGAGTTTGTTGTAGAAGGTACGCAGTGTCCGACACTGGTTTCTCACCAGCATTTGCCGGGCTTCTTCCAGGATCTTCCCGGGGATACCCGCGGATAGCCTGTAGATGGTTTTGATTTGACGGCTTCTGACCGGCGACTTACAAGAAGCAAGATCCGTGTTGTTCTCCAACCATTGGGAAAGGAAATCGGCTGTTTGATTTTCCGTCAACATGGGCATATACAGTTTGTTGATGCCGGATCGATCCGGCAGTGACGGCTTGATCCGGGATAGCGTATCCAGGAATTCCGGTTCACAGAAAAGAATGATTTTTTCCAGCCGATGCCCCTCGCCTCCGGAACGATCGGGACACAATAGACTCCGGATGGCCTCCGGAACGAGTCGATGGGCATCGTCGATCATCACCATCTGTGACTGTCCGCCTTTTGTGACATGCGCGTTCCCGCTCCCGATAACGGGATGATGCAACCATCCTCCATGGCGTAACTTGCTTTCAAGTGCACGAACATGGATGCGGCAAGGGCTCCAGAAATCCGGCGAGGCGGAGATATATCTTTTCAGCAAGGTGGTCTTGCCGCTGCCATACTCGCCGATGACCAGGATAATAAAGTCCTTTCCTTCGATCAATTTCCGGAAAACGACATCCGTCTGATCGAGTGATGGGAAAGAAAAAAAGAACGGAGGGGGAGATTCAAATTGTTTTTGATCTTTCACCATACGGACCTTTTCGAAGCGTTCGATCCCATCCAAGGGTAAATCCACGGATGGGTTTCATTCGGTGATCTGTTCCGACACATCCGCGGCAAGAGCAAACCGGATGATTGATATAATGCAAAAACCATACCCGGTCGATGGGCGATGGGTTCCAAACAATGACGTTTCATTCATTTTTTAATTTTTTTAGAGTGTTAAAATTCAATGTAAGCATATCCGAATAATCCGGCAACGGGAATGGGCTCCATCCGGTGTGCAAAAATCGTTACTGCGCACCGTTTTTTCACACCTTACCGGATGAATTGGAGGCAGGCATGATATCGTCTGAACCCGCTGTTTACATCTCAACCGATTCAGCCGGTGTACTGGACCGAAAAATCGCCTCGGCCCGCAACATGCTGACATGCTGCAATTTATGCCCCCGAAAATGCGGCGTAGACCGAACCGGGGGAGCGGTCGGTGTTTGCGGTGTCGGCACAAAAGCGTTTGTTTACGGATTCCATCCGCATTTCGGCGAGGAGGATCCCTTGGTGGGAACCAACGGATCCGGGACCATCTTTTTTTCCCACTGTAATTTGTTATGCAATTTTTGTCAGAACTACGAAATCAGTCATGACGGAGAAGGAGAGGCGGTTTCGGATGAACAGCTGGGTATGATGATGGTCGCCCTCCAACACCAGGGATGCCACAACATCAATTTTGTAACCCCTTCCCATGTCGTTCCGCAAATTCTCGCGGCTTTGAAAATCGCAATCGCCGGCGGCCTCTCCGTGCCGTTGGTATACAATACCAGCGCCTATGATCAGATGGCGACATTGCGTCTCCTGGACGGCGTTTTCGATATGTATATGCCGGATTTCAAGTTCTGGGATGCCGACATCGCGGAAAAAACCTGCAACGCGGGAGACTATCCCGCAGTTGCCAGAAAGGCCGTCTTGGAAATGCATCGACAGGTCGGTGAATTGAAGATGGATGAGAACGGTCTAGCGAGGCGCGGCGTCCTCCTGCGACATCTGGTTTTGCCCGACAACCTTGCCGGAACCCGGGAGATCATGCGGTTTCTTGCCCAAAAAGTCTCAACGAACACATACGTCAATATCATGCCCCAGTACCGACCCTGCGGCCGGGCATGGGAAACAACCGGCATGGACCGGCCCATAACGGCCGACGAATTCGACGCCGCTCTTGCGGCCGCAAGGGAGGAAGGGATTACCCGCCTTGACCGGCGCAGACGGACGCCGATAATTTGGTAGCGCTGTCTTTCCCGTGCAGCGCCCCATAAACCCCCTGCATGATCATGTGGGCCACCACCATGTGGATATCCTCCACTTGCTGCATGTCATCCACGGCCGCAACAAAAGGAACTTCCGCAAGCTGCGCGAGTTTACCGCCGGAAAAACCGGAAAGACCAATGGTACGGCCGTTGTTGTCCCTTGCATACCGAATGGCACGCAGCACATTTTCCGAGTTTCCACTGCCGGAAATGCCGATCACCAGATCCCCGGGGGTAAAAAAATTCTTCAACTGCTCCACAAATACCGCCTCATAGGAAACATCATTGGCCAGGGCCAGTACCGTGGGCATATTATCGTTGAGACAGAGCATCTTGAACTTGCGATCCAGATCGAAACAACAGCCTTTGTTGATATCACAGGCCAGATGAGAGGCGGTTGCGCCGCTGCCGCCATTGCCCATCACGAAAATGTAGCGACCGTTCTCATAGGCATCCAGGATCAAAGCGATGATCTGCTCAAAACGAGGGTGGTCGAATGCATCCAGTATAGACTTCAAGCGGGAGATATAGTGGTGGGTGAAAGCCTGGATTTCCATGGGTTACCTTTCCTGCCTTTCCGGCGGCCATTCCGTCTGGGCCGCGCGATAGGATTCGATTGTTCCGATATCTCTTACATAACGACGGATCTCGTAGCCGAACATTTTTCCTGCGAGCTTCGGCAGCACATCGTGACCGAGATCCAAAACCCCGGTTCCTGAAGAACCGGTATCCCCGTCGGGAAAATAGGTGAACAATTCCCGCGCCGTCACATAAATACCGGCATTCGCCAAATCGGAGGCCGGTTCTGCCGGTTTTTCCATAAAACGGATAATTTTCCCATCATCATCCAATTCAGCGATGCCGCAGGCACGGGGATTGGGGGCATGAAACAACCCCATGGTCAATATGCCGCCCGACTCCCGGCATTTCATATGATAGTCGATCATATCCGGTAAATCCAAATCGGTCAAATTATCGGCATAGGCGATGATAAAATTCTCTTCGGAAACGACAAAATCCCGGTTGGCCCAAACCGTCCCACCGCTCCCGAGGAGCGCCGTTTCTCGAACGGCGACAACCTTCAGTCGGGTGCGGTGACGGCGTTCCTGAAGAAAACCGTCCACCTGGTCGGCCAAATGATGCATATTGATCAGAACCTCCGTTATGCCGGAGCGCTCCAACAGCGCCAGCCAGATTTCCAGCAGCGGGACACCGTTGATCGGCGCCAGACATTTCGGCGTCGAAAGGGTCAATGGGCGCAGACGCGTCCCTTTACCGGCGGCCAACAAAAACGCTTTCATTCGGGATTGTCCGCTTTCCGGATCACCTGCAATTTTTTCATATGGGTTTTGGCGTAGTCGACCATATCGTCGATTTCACTTTGTTCCGACAAATATTCCCAGTAATCGCGGATGCTGTCTTCAATGGTGCGCTTCGGCCGCCAGCCCAGCGCCTGCAACCGTGCGGTATCGGAAAAAATATGGCGCGTATCGCCGTACCGATAAAAACCGGAAAGAATCGGGGGAATTTTCTTCCCGACGATCGTCTCCATGGCGTTGTAAAAATCGGATACGGTCCAAGCGGTTCCCCCGCCGACATTGAAAACGCCGTAATCGGCCGCTTCGCTTTCCAGCACCAGCAGATTGGCATCGACCACATCCATGATGTTGACGAAGTCACGTATCTGCCGGCCGTCCTCAAAAATAGTCGGTTGATGATTAAAATACAGACTGAGAGCGAAAATTCGCATGGCACCTGAGTAGGCATTGTAAAAAGACTGCCGAGGTCCCTGAACGATGGAATAACGCATGGCCACGGAAGGAATCCGGTAACGCTTCCCTAACTGAATGGCGATTTGCTCCTGGGTATATTTGGAAATCGCATATTGATTGCATGGCGTCACCACCGATTCATCCGATGGCAACCATTGCAGGTTTTCATGGCATACGGGACAGGCATGCTCCCACGCTCCTTTGGACAACTGCGCTTCCAATCGAATGGACGGGTAGGTCAACCGATCGCCTTCCGGATGGCAGGCTGGACAGAAATACCGGCCTTCCCCCATGACCGCCTGACTGGCGGCGACAATGACTTTATGAATCCGATCGGACCAGCCCTGTTCCACGATGATTTCATACAGCAATGCGGTAGAAACGCTGTTGACGTAAAAATAAGTTGAAAAATCGGGCAGGTAATCCTGGTAAGCGGCAAAATGATACACCGCATCCATTCCATCCAAGGCGCCTTGAAGGGTCTTTTTGTCACAAACATCGCCTAGAATAAATTCGGCCTTGGGATGAAGATAGGCCGGTTTCCCTTTTGGATGCACGGTTTTTTGAAGCACATCCAGTATCCGGACATGATGACCTCTGCGGATCAGGGCATCGGTGGTGTGCGAACCGATAAATCCGGCGCCGCCGGTTATCAGGATTTTCATGCAACGGCTCCCGAACTGTTGTCGTTATTTGCTGGAATAGGAACGGTCATCAAAAATCACCTTGCTGCCGCTTTCCTCCATCATGAACGGCAACTCACGATAGTCTCTCAATGCATCAAAAACCGCATTCTGATTTTCCCGGGGAACGATCAGCAACAGAAAACCGCCGCCGCCCGCTCCGGCGATCTTTCCTGCCAGCGCGCCGGCCTTCTTCGCTTTTTCGTACATGGTATCGATTTGGTCATTGGTAATACCGGCGGCCATTTGTTGCTTCAGGCTCCAGTTGCGATCAAGCATCAGCCCGCAGGCATGGATATCACTTTTCGCCATGGCCTGGGTGAAGGGTCCCACCAGGGCAACCATTTTTTTCATGATGTCGAACTTGTCGACCTCCGCCAGGTTTTTCTGCTGAAGGGAAAGGATGTCATCCGCCCGACGGGTGATACCGGTAAAATAGAGCAGCAAAGAGGCGGAAAATTTCCGGAAGGCGGCGTGATCTAATTTTTGCGGTATTCTTTCGGTGATGTCGCCCGCTGAAAATTGAAAGCGGTTGACGCCGCCATAAGCCGCCGCATATTGGTCCTGGCGGCCGATGGGCTTACCCAAAATATCGATTTCGATATGGCAGGCTTCCCTGGCCAGTTGCTCGGCGGTCACCAGTTCGTTTTGAAACGCATACAGGGCGTGCAATAGCGCCACGGTAATGGAACTGGAACTTCCCAGCCCCGAACCGGAAGAAGGGATGTCCGCCAGGGTTGTAATTTCGACACCTTTTTCAACACCGGTAATGCGCATGGCTTCCCGTACCAGGTCATGCTCGATTTCAGAAACATGGGAAACGCATTCCTTGCGGGAATAATTGATATAAATCATGTCGTCAAAGCGCTCTTTGACAATGGCGTACACGTATTTATCGATGGCGGTGCAGACCACTTCGCCCTGGTGTTTACTGTAAAACCCCCGCATGTCCGACCCGCCGCCCACAAAACTGATCCGTAGCGGCGTTCTTACAATAATCATGTATTCGTCCTTCTCCTTACGGTTATACCGCTGTCGTTTCCAGTGTTCATTTGTTCATTGCCTGGTAATAGTTCATCACTTTTTTGACATAATCCTCCGTCTCCGGGTACGGGGGGATTCTTTTGTACTGGTCCACCACGGAAGGGCCTGCATTGTAAGCCGCTAACGCCAGCGGCAGCTTCCCGTCAAATCGTGTCAGCAGGGTTTTGAGGTAATGGGATCCCCCCATGATGTTTTCCCAGGGACTGAAGGGATCCGAAATGTTCAACGCCGTAAAATTCACCGGCATGATCTGCATCAGGCCTTTGGCGCCCTTTCTGGAAATCGCCCGCGGATTGAAATTGGATTCGACTTTGATCAGTGCCTTGATTAAAGAGAAGTCAAGACCATGGCGTTGGGAAGCCTGGAGAATATAATGGTCGTATTTGTCCGTCGCATAAAAAACATTCTCTTCTGCTTCGCCCGGTTCCTCTTTGATGAAGATCTCATAGCCGGACGACACCGGTACATTGGTAAAATGGGATACGCCGCTGCTGTCGATATATCGATAGATATCGGCCCGGGCCGGCATGGCCAACAGAAAGGAAACACCGAACAGCAGCCAGGCATGGCTTATGTTACCGAACTTCTTCACGCGATGTCATACCAAACCAAATTGAAATGGTGGATACCCTTTTTCCATAAGCAATCGTCCATTCGCATCGGAGTATATTTTAGTATCAACCCCACATAATAGCCAGCATTTTTTACGAAAAGAGCTCCAACTGGACCTGCTTGTCCTTGGTGTCCTCCTGTTTTTTCACCGATGGTTTTTCGTGACGGATCAATTCCGTTTCAATATCATCGATAAACGGGGAAGGCTCGCGATTCATCGATTCACCGAATACGCGTCGGGTCCATGCATGGGTGATAAACAGCAATTCCTTGGCCCGGGTCATGGCCACATAAAACAGTCGCTTTTCCTCGGCCTCATCCGAATCCGTACCCGGTTTCCCATAGGGCAGGAACCCGTTTTCACAACCGGCCAAAAAAACGACCGGGAATTCCAATCCTTTGGCGGCATGCATGGTGATCAACGCCACTCTCTCGCACTTGCCCGCGTAGGTGTCCGTATCGGTCTGCAGCGCGATATGTTCAACAAAATCAACCTGGGAATTGCGTTGTTCGGCGCGCAGAAGCAACCGGTTGAATATTTCCATATTTTCGGAATCCGTCGCAATCGCCGCCGTAATGGGACCGATATGGTCTTTCAAAAACAGGAGTTGGTCTACCGCAGACCGGTCCTTAAGCCGGCTTTTAATATCGACAACCCATTTGAAAAAATCTACAATTTTCATTTGATGGCGATTCCGCAGACCGGCGACCGGAAATTTGGCGACGTTAACGAAGGCCTCGTTTACTGAAAATTTGTTTTGAATACACCATGTTATAAATGTATTGCAGGCCTGTTTCCCAATTCCGTCCCCAATGGAAAGGAGACTCCGCTCCAAATCGGAATAGAGACCTTTCCCGGTGATCATTTTTTGGAAAGCGAGCAGTTCCCGAATGCCTTTCCGGGTATACATTTTTTCCTTGCCCACGGCCTGATAGGGGATTCCGGCCTTCTCGAATGTTTCGGCGAACAACGCGGTCTGGGAATTTGTCCGAAACAGGACGGCGATATCCCCGAAACCGATGTGTTGTGGACCGCCTCCCTCCTCCACTTTGCCGAAATCCATCGAATAGAATCCCATACCGCCGACAAGCTGTTCGATGGTTTTCCCGATCACCACGGCTTCGGCCTTGTCCGAGGCGGCCTCAATGATACTGATGGTTTTCTTGCCGCTGATGTCGGAATGCGTCCGAGAGCCGGAAATGCTGACGTGCTGGTCTTTGATCACCTGGTGGGAAGCTTCCAGAATTGTCTCGGTGGAACGATAATTTTTCCGCAGATGTATCACTTCCGCCGTGGGATAATCGCCGACAAAACGATTGAAATAACCGACATCCGAGCCCCTGAAACCATAGATGGATTGATCCGGGTCGCCGATTACGCAGATCGGGGCGTTTTCAGGGGCCAGGGCCCTGACGATCCGGTACTGCCCATGATTCAAATCCTGGTACTCATCGACGAATATATATGGAAAGCGTTGCCGGTATTGTTTGCAGATATTTTTACCCTGCTCCAGTAGGCGCACCACCCTGAAGATCAAATCCTCGAAGTCATACACGCCCTGAATGGTGAGCAAACTCTGGTAGACACTGTATACGGCCCGAAGTTGCTCGGTCCGACAACCGCCTTTCAGGGGGATGTTATCCAGATTCTCATGGGGTTCTATGATTTGCTGTTTGGCGGCTGTGATCATGTCCACAAAATCCCGCACACCGGCCGATATCTCGGGCACGTCGTTCCGAACCAACTGCAAGGCCTCTGATACCATATCGTATCGATCGGCGTCGTCGGCGATGGTATAATGAATCTTGTTTTTCAAGTCCTTCAGAATTTGAAAACAGAGGGCGTGAAAAGTCGTTGCCAGGGGAATCGAAATCGTATCCCGCAACAGCACCTTCAACCGTTCCGACATCTCCTGGGCGGCCTTGTTGGTAAAGGTTACCGCCAGGATGTTTTCCGGTGCCACGTTTTTCTTGGTGATCAGGTAGGCGATCCGGTGGGTCAGGGTCAGGGTTTTGCCCGTACCGGGTCCGGCGACAATCAGCAAGGGAGTCTCCGGGTGTTTCACCGCCCGTTGCTGATCACTATTGAGGTTTCCAAAAACGGCAACCGAGGTTTTACCGAGCGGGGATGGATCGTCCCCATGAGAACCGAGCCGGCCAGGAACCGGTTGATGGTGTTCCCGGGGCTGCTCCGAAGCGGCTTCCGGACCTGTTTTTACCCTGTCCGGAGGCCCCATCCGGAAAAGGCGTTGCTGCCCGTTGAGGACGTCTCTTTCCTCCTCCGTGAACAGGTCCAGTTTTCCGAATTCGCCGTCGAATCCCGGATGCATGCGGATGTCGTTTTCCCGCATTCTTTTAATGGCTTCGCCCAACAGGGGAATGCCGGCTTCCCCAATGGCCGCAAGCGGTATTTGATGAAGGATATCCAATTCCGGACCCAATTTCTGAAGGGCGGTCCGGTAGACCGATTGAACCTTTTGGGATTGAGGGCCCATCTGAAAAATATGGGCCAGAATTTCCATGAGCGGCAATGTGCTGAAATACGGGTGGCCGTTGTTCTTCTTGGCACCCGCCGGCCGATCCGCCAGTTCTTCGACACGGTAGAGCACTCCATGGGTCAGTTGTTTTCCACAGACAGGGCACAACCCCTTGTTTCTTCGAGTTTCCTCCGGCCGCCATCGCACCTTGCATTTGCGATGGCCGTCCAGATGATATTTGCCTTCTTCCGGATAAAACTCGTAGGTGCCCAGGAAACGGTTTGGATCCCCGGTCTGGAGAGCGGATCGTATCGCCCCGAAACTGAGATCGGTATCGAAAATATTCGCTTCACGGCCCAACTTGGAAGGAGAATGGGCGTCGGAGTTGGAAATCAAGGTCAACCGGTCCAGATCCGACACACGCCAATTCATGGGCGGATCGGAAGAGAGGCCGGTTTCGGCGGCAAAGATCTGGGGGGCCAGATCGCCAAAGCATTCCTCCAATGAGTCAAAACCGGATTTGGAACCCAACAGGGAAAACCAGGGTGTCCAAATATGAGCCGGCACCAAAAAAGCTTCCGAGTTGGTTTCCAGCAACAGTTCAAGGAGATGCCGCGCATCAAGACCAAGAATTGGTCTCCCGTCGGATGTAATATTGCCGATGGCGTCCAATCGTTGATTGAATGATCGGGCGGTTTCCAAATCCGGTAGAAAAACGAGATTATGATTTTTACGGGTTTTCTTATCTTTTTTATAAATGTTGCTGATTTCGGCCGTCAGCAGAAAGCGGACGATACCATTTCCGGCAGGCTGCGAAAGTTGGTCACAGTCCGCCTCGATATCCTCCCGCAGCTTGAACAAGCCCGGTTCCGCCGGAGTCAGCTTTTCCGTTATCTCGGACAACCAGGCCGGATGCGTGCAATCACCGGTGCCGACGAGTTGAATCCCTTTTTGTCGGGCCGCCATATACAGATGCTCGAAGTCGAGATTCGGGGCGGTCGCTCTCGAATATTTTGAATGAATATGAAAATCCGCTATGAACTTCATGGTTTTTCCAAAATTGAAAATTTTATATGCTTGTCACCCTTGGTCAAACACGCTATATGCTTACGGTGTCGTCGTCAACCGTCATTTTTACCAGGTTATATCGAATTGTATTTGTTGATAAATCATGGGCAACCATCCCATTTCGGCATGCTGAAACGACGGAATCATCATTTGGATAATGGAAGACGCGGAACGTACACGTGAACGAAAAAAACACCAAGGAGTCGGATTATGGGATTGCTGTCATCCAGCGTATCCATCACACGCTATTTTGTAAAAGGGGAAATCAACGGGCCGACCATCGAAACGGTTCACGGCGGTCTCCAAAAATTCGCCATCTCCAAGCTCGATAACGATGAATCCGTCGAAACGATTTCCGGATGGACCAGCCTGGAACATCCGTACAATGCCGATTTTGATAGAGATACCTATCTATTTGGAAACTATTTCGTTTTCTGCCTGCGGATGGACAAAAAAAGCATTTCTTCCCGAATCGTCAAAAAGCATGTCACCCTGGAAATCAATAAGCGACTGGCGGAAAGCAAACGGGAATATCTGTCGAAAAATGAAAAAAAAGCGGTCAAGGAGGATGTCCTGCTGCTGCTGGCCAAACGAATTCCGGCAACCCCGAATGTGTACGATGTTGTCTGGGATTATGAAAAACGCTCACTGTGGTTTTTTTCAAACCTGAAGGCCGCCAACGAAGAATTGGAAACACTTTTTACCAAGGCATTCAACCTCCACTTGATCCGGCTGTTCCCGTATACGTCCGCCCTATATGGCGGAACCGAGCTGCCCGACGAAAAAATGGATCAATTGGGCAACCTTTCCGCCACCTTCTTTATGGAGTGAATCGATGCTGGATATTTCCGTTGCATATAACCGCTATAAATTTATCGGCAATGAATTCTTGACCTGGTTGTGGTTCATGATCGATAACGAACCGAACCGGTTGTTTACCACCCCTGATGAAAACCGCGAAATCCAAATCGGCAGCCGGATCGTCATTGAAAAAGGGATCGAGAATACCGTTGAAAAAATCACCATCAAGGGTGATGACGCAGGCCTGGAAGAAGGCATCATGGCCCTGCGGAAAGGCGCCCTCGTAACCGAAATTCATTTGGTTTACAAGGAAAACGAATTGACCTGGGCGTTTACGGTAAAAGGGGAAAGTTTGAATCTTTCCAATCTGAAATTGCCGGAAACCGGACCGATGGAAAGCAAGGAAGATCTGGAAGCCGCTGTACTGGATAGAATCTATCTGTACGAAAAGGCGCTTATCGCGGTGCAGTCATTGTTCGGCCGCTTCATCCAATTGCGGGTTTCAAACGACTGGCGACAACAAGTCATCCCCGCCATCAAAAAATGGATCGCCGCCTGAAACCCGCCGTCATTCCATTTCGTATTTCTTCAGCTTTTGATGCAAGGTCTTACGGTTGATCCCCAGTCGACGGGCCGTTTCACTCTTGTTTCCGTCGGCGGCCGCAAGCGCCTTCAGAATCGCATCTTTTTCAATGGCGTCCAGGGTCTGTTCACCTGTGGATACCGATTGCGCTGCCGCAGACGGAAGCGCCTCTCCACGGGCGGAAGCAATACCCACAGGTAGCTCCCTTTCGGTGATATACTCACCGGTCAGGAGGATCACGGCCCTTTCCACGGCATTTTCCAGCTCGCGCACATTCCCCGGCCAGGAATATTTGAGCAACATGTCCATGGCCAGGGGAGAAAACCCCTTGACGCGCTTGCGGTTCTTCTCGGCGTATCGGGATAAAAAGTATTGCGCCAGCAAGGGGATATCCTCGATCCGATCCTGTAAGTCCGGAACATTCAGGTTGACTACGTTCAGTCGGTAGTACAGATCCTCCCGGAAGCGCCCTTCCGCAACCTCCCGGGACAGATCCTGGTTGGTGGCGGCGATGATCCGCACATCCACCCGGATGGTTTGATCGCTGCCGACCCGCTGCACTTCTCCTTCCTGAAGCGCCCGCAACAGCTTGGCCTGCATGGTGACCGGTATTTCCGCGATTTCATCCAGAAACAGACTTCCCTGGTGAGCCTGGGCAAAGCGTCCTTCCCGGAAACGGTCGGCCCCGGTGAAGGCGCCTTTTTCATGTCCGAAAAGCTCCGATTCCAGGAGGGACTCGCTGAGAGCGGCGCAATTGACCACCACCAGGGAGTTGTCCCGGCGACGGGAATTGTGGTGAATGGCCCGGGCGATCAATTCCTTGCCGGTCCCGCTGCCGCCGGTAATCAGGACTGTGGCGTCGGAAGGAGCGATCATGGCTGCCATTTCGATCAACTCCCGCATGGCGCGGCTTTTCCCGATAATGAACGACAGATCAAATCCCTGACGCAGCTTTTCCTTCAGAACCCGATTCTCCTCCCGCAGACCGACATGATCGCGCACCCGCTCGATGCCGATTTTCAACGCCTCGAAATCAAGGGGTTTGGTCAAATAATCATAGGCCCCGGCCTTCAAGGCTTCCACCGCCGATTCCACGGAGGAGTAAGCGGTCATGATCAACACCGGAATCGCCGGATTATATTCATGGATCTGTCTCAGGGCCTCGATGCCGCTCATGTCGGGCATGCGCACGTCCATTACAATCAGATCAAAGGGCTGGCCTTTCACCTTCCCGACGGCTTCTTTGCCGCCGCCCGCTGTCGCCGCCGCATACCCCCAGCTCTGAAGGATGGTCTTCAACGTTGTCAAATGACCGGGGTCATCTTCCACAATCAGGATGGCAAACGGTTTGTCCGGTTTCATGGCATTTCTTCCGTGGATAGGGGGATGAGCAGGCGGAACGCCGTCCCTTCGCCCTCCGTGCTGCGAACTTGAATCCTGCCCTGATGGGCTTCGATGATTTTATGCACGATGGCCAATCCGAGACCGGTTCCGGACGGTTTGGTCGTATAATAGGGATCGAAAATTTTCGGAAGATCCAGGCTGGAGATCCCGTGACCGCTGTCCGCCACCTCCACCACGACTTCCCGGTTGTTGCGGGCGGAAACGGATACGGATAAAATACCGCCCCGATCCATGGCCTGAATGGCGTTTAAAAAAAGGTTCAACAGACATTGGGAAAGCCGGTCGGGATCCAGGAGAACGGACGGCAGACGGTTGTCCGGTCTCCATTGCACGGTGATGTCGCGTATTTCCGTATCCCCGCGAGCCAATTGCAGG
Organism: Desulfobacterales bacterium; assembly: GCA_041740615.1. Lineage (GTDB taxonomy): Bacteria > Desulfobacterota > Desulfobacteria > Desulfobacterales > SURF-7 > DYJD01. The sequence continues at coordinate 33,736 of JBGSLR010000009.1, read as the reverse complement.
GCATGTTCCACAACCTCGTTGATATCCGCGGGTCTGCGCTTCAGATCGGCCGGGCGGGCGAATTCCAACAACTGACTGATGACACGGTTCAAGCGCTCCACCTCGCGCACCATGACGTCCGCCGTCCGGTAGTCGTCGCTGTCGGTTGCGAACTTGCCGCCGAAATAAGTGGCCAGACCCTTGATGGAACTCAAGGGGTTGCGAATTTCATGGGCAATACCGGCCGCCAGGTTGCCGATGGCCGCCAGCTTTTCCTGGCGACGGATTTCCTCCTGAAGCCTGCGAACCTCCCCGAGATCCCGCAGGATCAGGATCATGCCGATGAACACCCCGTCTTCGTTGACGATTCTCGAGGCGCTGATGCCAAGGGGCACGGGGTCGCCGACGCCGAAGACGCATTCGGTTTCTCGTTCCGGAAAGTCGCGCCCCTGGTCCAATTCGCATTTGAGATCTTCCCATACCGATGAGAAGACCTTCGCCGGATCCCGACCGCGCATTTCCTCCGATTTGCAGGCGAGAATACCTTCCGCCGCAGAATTGAGGAAAGCGATGTTGCCGTCCGAACCGATGGCGATGAGTCCCACGGGCAGGTGACTCACCAGTTCGTTGGCAAAGGCGCTGGTGTCCTGAAGAGATCGACGCGCCAACCGATAGTTGTGGGCCCAGAACAGGGACAGGAAGCCGCCGAACCCCAATGCCAGGAGAACGGCGGAAATCAACACGGTGTTCCGCAGATCTTCTCGGCGCGCCTCTTCATAGAAGGAAATATCCAGCCCCACAAAGATGACCCGGTCCCGATTGTCCCCCCGAGACGGAAAGCACCAGTCCGCTTCCCGGCGTTTTTCCCGGTTCCCCGGGAAGTCGGCTTTTTCGTGTATCCGGCGCATGGGCCGACACATGGGGCGAAAAAAGCGATACACCTCGAAGGCTTGTTTGCCATTGTCACTCAAGGAAAGACGCCACTTTTCGTAGTCCTTTGGACCAATGGTCTGCAGCATGGGCCGGGAGAGAAGCTGTTGACCGATTTTATCCGGATCATTATGGGCCAGGATGATACCATCGGGATCCGTTATCACCAGGTAGACGATATCGGACTGCCGGGCGGTCTCTTCCAGCAGCATCTGAATTTTACGATCTCCCCATTGCATCCGCATCATTCCGGTCCGGGCGCCGGCCTCAAAGGATCGGATCAGGGCGGCTCCTTTTTCCATCAGGATCCGGCTCACATAGGCCCTTTCCCGATTGGTGTTGCGGACGGCCAGGGTAACCAGAATGACGAAGAGAATCGTCACGGTTCCCAGAATGATCCAGGGGGAGGTGGGAATCCCTTTCTGTTGCCTGCCTGTCGAGGGAATGTACATCGAGCATGTTCCTTCTGAATGCGGACGATTGATCTCCTGGATGCTGACGTCTGTCTTCTTCATGGATCATCAAGCAAAGACGATACCAATCCGCCGGTCACACGATTCCCGCTCACTCATTTCAGTTGCATACCAATAGCCTACCAGATGTGGGTAATTTGTAAACACCTTTGACAACAGGAGCCCCTCATAATTGGGTAAAATCGCCCCACCGTCGCTTCCCGCCCCTTCTGTTTTTTTCCCCTGCATGCCGCCTGGAATTGATTTCTGCTCGGATATCGAGTAGATTCATTGCCCAAACCCATCTGGCACACAGGTTGCTTTATCCCATTCACAAGCGATACGGAATATTGTAAAATCACTGATAACCAACAAGATGAGGAGGCAGTATGAAAAAAATCGGATTGGCCCTGGTCATGGCGACCCTGTTCCTGTTCGCCGGCGCCCAGGCATACGCCCAACAAACCGCCGGACCCGCCGGCAACACCCCAAAACGACAGGGTAAGGGCTGTCCTGCCCAGGTGAGCCCGGAAATCCAACAGAAATTTCTGACGGAAACCGCTTCCCTGCGAGAAGATCTGGCCGCCAAACGCGGCGAATACCGCGCCGTGATGGCCCACGACAATCCGGATTCCAAGATAGCCGGAGAGCTTTCCCGGGAAATCTTCAAACTGCAGGAACAGATCCGTATCAAAGCCTCGGCCTTGGGCCTGCCCTGCGGAACCGGGGGCGGATGCGGCATGGGGAAGGATTGGGAGAAAGGCAGCGGCCAACGTGGAATGAACGGAAAGGGCGGTTGCCGCTGGCAACAATAGCATCAAAAAACCCTATTATGATGATCCATAACCGGGAAACCGCTGCACGCGGCCTCCCGGTTTTTCCTTTTTTGACCTCGGCTTCGCGGACTGTATCGAACCGCTTCGCCCATAGACACTTCCTGATTTGCATGAAAGAAACGCATCGTAAAATCCATCATCCAGAAAACAAATTGATAATAATATTATTAAGTTGACATGCCGACAGAGTATCGCTATGAAGTTAGTGCATGCCGAACTTCCAACCCTTCATCAACCGAACGTTCGCCATCCGGCTGATATTGCTTGCCGGTCTCTTGATGGCGCTGCTGCCCGGAAGGGCTTCCGCCACGGAGGAGTACGCCCGGCAAACCGGCAAGGGGTGTATTTTCTGCCACCGGGAAAGCATCGGCGGGCCCTTGGGGACGGTGGGATTCGCCTATATCCGCAACGGGTATCGATATCCCATTTCCCAGGCAGCGCTGGATAAATCGACCGCGCTGCAGACACCCGTTCATCAGGTGTTGCGTTTCCTCATCGGCTATCTCCATCTGGTAGCGGCGGTCATCTTCTTCGGCGCCATCTTCTATATCCACATCTTTGTGCGCCCCACGCGTCTGACCGGCGGTATTCCCAAACCCGAACGCATCCTGGGGCTTTCTTGCATGGTCGTACTGACCCTGACCGGCGGGTATCTTAGCTGGATGCGCATCGATCGCTGGGAACAATTTTTCAACAACACCTTTGGGCTCATGCTGTTTATCAAGATCCTGCTGTTTATCCTGATGGCGACCATCGGGCTTTTCGCGGTGACTTTGATCCACGGACGGCTGAAGGCCGAAGGCCGACAACAGCAGGCGAAAGACGGAGAGGTTACCCAGAAAGTATTCGTGGTCATGGCCTATACGAACCTGGTCATCATCTTCCTCATTTTAGGGTGCATCGGCATCTGGCGCTGGAACCTGCCCTGGCATCCGGCGCCGGAAACACGCGCCGAAATTGTCGCCGGGAATACCTGCGTAGAGTGCCATCGCCTCAAGACACCAGGCATTTTCCGGGATTGGCAGGCGGGGATCCATGCGACAGTCGGCGTGGGCTGCCATAAATGCCATCGCCCCAACAACGAACAGGCGGTGTTGACATCCCATCTGGCCCACGACCCGCGCAAAATTTCCGCAGTGGTCAGCCCCGTCAACTGCGGCGGCTGCCACCCGAAAGAGGCGCAGACCTTTGCCGCCAGCAAACATGCCAATACGAATCAAATTATCTGGCAGATCGATTTCTGGTTGCAAGACGGCATGAACAACACCATCGAACGGACCACCGGCTGCTTTGCGTGCCACGGTACGGTGGTGAGCCTGAAAAACGGCAAGCCGGTTTCCGGATGGCCCAACGTGGGCGTAGGACGGATCAATCCGGACGGCAGCAAGGGCAGTTGCAGCAGCTGCCACACCCGCCACCGCTTTTCCATCGCCGAGGCCAGAAAACCCGAAGCATGCGGCCAGTGCCATCTGGGCCCGGATCATCCCCAGATGGAAATTTACGACGAATCCAAGCACGGCGCCGTTTATCATGCCGAAGGCCCCGGCTGGAACTGGGATCCGGATGACCGCGATTGGCGCGCCGGCCGGGATTTTCGGACCCCCACCTGCGCGTCCTGTCACTTGTCGACCGCCGGCACCATCGCCGCCACCCATGATGTCACGGAACGACTGTCCTGGGAAACCCAGGCGCCCTTGACCATCCGGCCTGCGGATTTTGCTCCCTTTCCCGCCGCCGTGGATTGGCGAACGGCCCGTGGACGAATGGAGGAAGTCTGCCGGCAATGCCACTCCGAGGGATGGGTGACGGAACACTTCCGCAACCTGGACGATACTGTCAAGAATTACAACGAGGAATACTACCTGCCGGTAAAAAAGGTGATGGACGACCTGTATGAACAGGGCAAGTTGTCACGCCAGCGTTATTTCGACGAGCCCCTGGAATGGGAGTTCTATGAATTCTGGCATCACGAAGGCAGACGGGCCCGCATGGGCGCCGCCATGATGGCGCCGGATTACGCCTGGTGGCACGGTTTTTATGAAATGAAGCGGCGCTTCAACCACATCCTGACATCGGCCGACGATCTCCGCCGGTCGCCGGCGCCGTCTGTGACCTATCCGCTTTTTCCCGGACGCTTCAACGAGTAGCAAAACACGCGAAGCCATTTAACGCCTGCACCAGAATGAAATGAATCCTAGCGCTTCCGTTCCCAAGCCGTCACCTGACTCACCGAATGCTGAAATTTCCGCCCGGTCTCGCGCAGCACGAATTCGATGTCCCGGGGAGCGTCGATCATCCGGAAACGGTGTGCGAGCTGTTCCTGCAAACCCTCCAGGGTCGTATAGGGTTCCCCGCTTTTGCGGACGCCGCCGATCCATTTGGTCTTGGGAGTAAACTCCCCAAGCCAGGTGTAGGGTGACGCAATGACCAAAAGACCGCCCATGTTGAGCCGCTCGTGGATGGAGGTCAAAAATTTTGGCGGGTCATACAACCGGTCGATCAGATTCGCGGCCAAGATCAGGTCATAACCGGTATAGATTGGTTTCAGATTGGTGGCGTCGGCCTGGTAGAATTCAATCCGATTTGCCGTCTCCGCCAATCCGAAATCGGCCAATCGCTTTTCATGGTAGGAGACGATCTCACCTTCTTCCACGAGTTCGTAATGGGTCACGCCTTTCTCCTGCATTTGAAAGGCGATGCGGATGAAACGGGCGGAAAAATCAAGTCCAGTGACGAAGTCAAACGCCGTGGCCAGTTCAAACGCAGCCCGACCCACGGCGCACCCTAAATCCAGGGCCCTTCTTTTGGGCCGGTCCTGCATCAACGCAAGACAGTGCCCCACGCAAGCGACCGGAAAGTTCTCTACTCCGAAATAGTTGCTTCCATAATGAAATTCGCAGTATTGGGAGACGGCCGCATCGGTTTCATACATGGCCTCCGGCAGCGTGACCGGCTGGTCCGACGCCACATAGCGAAATCCGGCATGCTGAAAAAAATGCCGCCGAAAGGCATAGCGGGCATCCCGGGTAGCCTCGTTGCCGGTGGATATCCAGGAACCGCCTTTGATGAGATTGTGCCGGGTATCGAAGGTCGGGGTTGAAAAATCATCGTAGTAGGGATGAACTGCGAAACCTTGGAAACCGGTGATGGGGGTTTCCGTCCACTGCCAGACATTGCCGATCAGATCGAAGAAGTCACCGAACTGAAACCGGGTGACCGGGCAGGAGGAAGCCCAGTGTTCCAGGTTGATGTTACCCGGCGCCTTGTCCCAGTAAGGCTGATCCGGAATCTGGTGCAGATCCCGCAGGCGATGCCACTCGCCCTCGGTGGGCAGTCGCAGGTTGCTGCCGGTCCTTTGACCCAGCCAGTTACAAAAAGCCTTGGCCTCCAGGTAGTTGACCTCCACGGGCCAGTCCCAGGGCATGGGGATGATGCGGGCCATGGTGCGGAATCGATACTCGTCCCCGGATTCAATCCAGAAAAGCGGATGACGCGCCTTTGAATAGCCCACCCAATTCCAGCCTTCCGCGGTCCAGAACTCCTGGTGTCGATACCCGTCATCCCTTACGAAATCCAGGTACTCCCGGTTGGAGACCAGGTATTTGCCGGCTGCAAAATCCCAGACATCGAATTCTTGATGGCCGAACTCGTTGTCCCAGCCGTACAGTGGATGGTCCTTGCCTTTGCCCAACACCACTTTCCCGCCCCTAACGGGCAACAGCGTATTCTCCGGAGCCGGGCCGAATTCCGGGCAAATCTCCCAAAGGGGCAGTTGCCGAACCTGCTCGATGGGCGCCCGACGGATGATCACCGAGGAGGTCTCCAAATGAATGCGCTGATGCTCGATGCCCATCATGACGGCCCAGAACGGATTGTCCCAGGAGATGGGCAGACTCAGGGGCAATGTGCGGATGACCTGGTCCACCAGATCGCGGACCTCCGCTCGATAGGCCTTGACCTCCGCCACCGTCGGCCAGTCGTAATGGGAGTCGTCGAGATCGTCCCAGGACATTTCATCCACACCCACGGCGAACATGGACTCGAAGCGGGGGTTGATGCGGCGGTCGATGAGCTTGGCGATGATGAATTTGTTGACATAAAAAGCGGCCGTGTGCCCCAGATAGAAAATCAGCGGATGCCGCAGTGGTTCGGCCCGGAGATAGAAGGCTTCGTCGGCGGCCAGGGTATCGTACAATTGTTCGTCGATGCGGTAGGTCCGATGAAAATAGTCCCGGATCTCCTCCCGTTTTTCCTCCGGAGAACCTGTGTTCAGAATGATCGTCCGCGTATGGCGCAACTCCATCATATCCGTTTTTCCCGTCCTGTACTCTCCATATCGAAAAATCCGGAATGCACTCCGCCAGCCTCCGGTCCATACTTGATAAGAATACTTCTGTAACAACACGCAGCGGGTTTGTAAAGACTGGTTTTGGGAATGCTGGTTCACCAAAAAATCGGAGAAGGATGTGAAAGAATTTGTTTTGTTGTTGAAAAAGCTTCGGGTCAAATCACAATTCAAGTTATTCTGAAACCCGAACCTGTTGCGAGACGCCGCCTGCATAGCAACCGACCTCAGGAAGTCTCTTCAAAGGTAGCGACATGGGAGGATTCTCTTGCCGTTTTTGAATTCTGCGTCGGCGTCGGAATCGCTATCCACCCATTTCATTCCGTATGAAACGGGATTGCAACCGCCGAAAATTTCAACGTGCAAAGCGGATGGTGATCTGGTAAGGGAAAAGAAGGAATATATATAATGAACCATACAGGCCATCACCGCAAGAAGACGTCGGAATGAAAATAGCCATCGCCCAGATCAATCCCACCATCGGGGATTTTGAACGCAATTGTGAACAGATCGTTTCCTTTTCCCGGAAGGCCCGGGACCGCTCCTGCGACCTGGTCGTATTTACGGAACTGGTCATCTCCGGCTATCCGCCCCGCGATCTCCTGGAAAAGGACGATTTTGTGGATTTCAATATCCGCTGCCTTCATCGCCTGCGGGATACCATTGACGGCATCGGCGTGATCTTGGGATTTGTGGATCGAAATCCGGCCGAAAACGGCAACCCGCTGTTTAACGCGGCGGCGATAGTCGAAAACGGGAAAATCCTGCACCAAGCTCGAAAGCGACTGTTGCCGGTGTACGATGTGTTCGATGAACGACGTTATTTTGAGTCGGGTGACGGCAGCCGGGTGTTTGCCTACAAAGGGCGGCGTTTGGGCCTGACCATCTGCGAAGATATCTGGAACGACAACCATTTCCTGTCCAAAAGGACCTATGCCGTCGATCCGGTGGCGGAGCTGGCGGCCCAAGGCGCGGACCTGATCATCAATATCTCCGCTTCCCCATTTCAGGCCGGTAAAGACGCCATCCGGAAAAAAGTCGTGGGTGCCCTGGCGCGCCACTACCGAATACCGATCATTTACGCCAATCAGGTGGGCGGCAATGACAGCCTGCTCTTTGACGGCGCCAGCGCGGTATATGGCCCGGACGGAACCGTTGCCGCCCAGGGGCGTGATTTTGAGGAAGACCTGATTGTCTATGATACGGAAACCACCGGCGGGGACCTCCATCCGATTGCGGATTCGGAGGTCGACTCCGTGTTGCGGGCCTTGATCATGGGAACCCGGGATTATGTTCACAAATGCGGATTCAAAAAAGCCGTCGTGGGATTGAGCGGAGGAATCGATTCGGCCCTGACGACCTTTATCGCGGTCCAGGCATTGGGCTGCGAAAACGTTTCCACCATTTTCATGCCCTCCCGGTATACGTCCCAGGACAATTTCGAAGACACGGCCCGGCTGGCAGACAACCTCGGGGTCGGCTACCGCACCATCCCCATCGATGCCGTTTTCGAGCGGCATCTGGAACATATTTCCCCCGAGTTCGAAGACCGGACGCCCGGAATCACGGAACAGAATCTTCAGGCCCGTATCCGTGGAACCATCCTGATGGCCCTGTCCAACAAATACGGCAGCCTCCTGCTCACCACCGGAAATAAATCGGAACTGGCCGTGGGGTACTGCACGCTTTACGGCGACATGAACGGCGGGCTGGCGGTCATTTCGGATGTACCCAAAACCATGGTGTGGGCCATCTCCCGGCATATCAACCGCAACCGGGAAATCATTCCCCGGCGAATCATCGAAAAAACCCCATCCGCGGAACTCAAGCATGGACAGACGGACCAGGACGACCTGCCGCCATACGACGTTCTCGATCAAATTCTGACGGCTTACATCGAGGAGACCAAAAGCCCGGCGGATCTGGTCAAGATGGGATTTCAGCGGGAAATGGTAATGGATATCGTCCATCGCGTGGATCGCAATGAGTACAAAAGGCAACAGGCGCCTCCCGGCCTGCGGGTAACCTCCAAGGCCTTCGGCTATGGCAGACGCCACCCCATCGCCCAGCGGTATACGAGGTTTTCCATCAGCGTCTTGCAGGAAAAAAAAGGAGGATCAGACACCGACCCGCGATATTCTCCGGTTTGAGGATCGACATTTGATCAACCGGAAAAATTTTATTATTGCGCAAATGGTAATAGGCATCTATAAGAGATGGTTGCATCGGTCGGTTGAAAATTTGCTGGTAACACAGGCTGTTTTATAACATAAGGAAGGATTGCATGGACCAGGCGAAATCTGCCGTCATCATCGGCAGCGATCATGCCGCTTATCCGTTGAAAGAGACGGTCAAGCGGTTCATTATGGAAATGGGGATTGAAATTCAGGACGCCGGAACGAACAGCGAGACTTCGGTGGACTATCCGGACTTTGGGATCAAAGTCGCTTCCGCCGTATCTTCTGGAAATTTCAAGCGGGGAATTCTGTTGTGCGGTACCGGGCTCGGCATGTCCATGGTCGCCAATCGCTTTCCCCATGTCCGGGCGGCTCTCTGCGGCGATATTTTTTCAGCGGGCATGAGCCGTCGGCACAACGACGCCAACATTCTGGTCCTGGGCGGACGGGTCATCGGCGAAGCCCTGGCCTTGGAAGTGGTCAAAACCTGGTTGGAAACGCCCTTTGAAGGCGGACGGCATCAGGCCCGGCTGGATAAATTCGACCGGCTTGCGCCGAAACCCGAAGGCGATTTGTAGGATTTTTAAAGAGAAAGAGGCAAAGACGTGTTGGATATTCATACCCCCCGGAAAGGACGCTCGTATTTGGAGTTACAGATCATTCGTAAAACAGACCCGGAAATTGCCGATGCCGTTTCCCGCGAACTGGAAAGGCAACAGTACAATCTGGAATTGATTGCATCGGAAAATATCGCCAGCCCGGCGGTGATGGCCGCCCAGGGCAGCGTGATGACCAATAAATATGCCGAGGGATATCCGCACAAACGGTATTACGGCGGCTGCGAGTTCGTCGATGTCGCTGAAAAGTTGGCCATCGAACGGGCGAAAAAACTGTTCAACGCCGAATACGCCAATGTCCAGCCCCATTCCGGCTCCCAGGCCAATATGGCGGTTTATTTCGCCCTGCTCGAACCCGGCGATACGGTGCTCGGCATGGATTTGGCCCATGGCGGCCATTTGACCCACGGCAGCCCGGTCAGTTTTTCCGGGAAGCTCTTTCGCTTTTTTCACTACGGTGTCAAACGCGAGACCGGCACCATTGATTACGATGCCCTGGCGGACCTGGCCGGGAAACACCGACCCAAAATGATTGTCGCCGGCGCAAGCGCCTATCCGCGGATCATCGACTTTGTGCGATTTGCGGAAATCGCCCAATCCGTAGGGGCCTATTTTGTGGTCGACATGGCCCATATCGCCGGGCTGGTGGCGGCCGGCGTTCATCCGTCGCCCATTCCCCACGCGGATGTGGTCACTTCCACCACCCATAAAACCCTGCGGGGCCCCCGCGGCGGAATGATTCTGTCCGGAACGGATTTCAAATCCCGGATCAACAAGCAGATCTTTCCGGGTATTCAAGGCGGGCCGCTGATGCATGTGATCGCCGCCAAGGCGGTGGCGTTTCAGGAAGCGCTGACCGAGGATTTCGCCGTGTACCAGCGGAATGTGGTCCGCAACGCCGCAGCGCTGGCGGACCAATTGATGGCCGAAGGTGTCGATCTGGTTTCCGGAGGCACCGACAACCATCTGATGCTGGCGGATCTGACCCGTCTGAATATCACCGGCAAAGATGCGGAGACAGCCCTCGGTCGAGCTGGAATTACCGTCAATAAAAATGCCGTTCCCTTCGACAAACAGAGCCCGATGGTCACGAGCGGTATCCGCCTGGGGTCTCCGGTGTTGACTTCCAGAGGTATGGGCGTGGCCGAAATGAAACGGATCGCCCAAATGATCGTCGAGACCTTGAGGCATCACCAGAATGAGGAAATCATTCACCGGACCCGCCATATGGTGCGGGAGCTGTGTGAAGCATTTCCGATTTATTCGGATGAAGAGGAATAGGAGGATATGCCGCCAACGGATTCCCGCCCTTCCTGGGAAGCGTATTTCATGGGTATCGCGCAACTCGTGGCCAGACGATCCACCTGCTTGCGGCGTTCGGTCGGAGCGCTGGTCGTAAAGGACAAACGTATTCTGGCCACCGGGTATAACGGTGCCCCCAGCAATATCCGGCATTGCATCGATGTCGGCTGTCTGCGGGAAAAGCTGAACGTGCCATCGGGTCAAAAACATGAACTGTGCCGCGGCATTCATGCGGAACAGAATGCCATTATTCAAGCTGCTTATCATGGAGTTGCCATTGAAGGGAGCACCCTTTTTTGCACCAATCTTCCCTGCTCCATTTGTGCCAAAATGACTATCAATGCCGGTATTCGGAAGATTTATTATCAGGACGGATATGCAGACGACATATCCCAGGAAATGATCGCCGAAGCCGGGATTGAACTGATACAGTTCAACAACACTTAGCAAGGGGGAGTTCATGAAGTGTCCGTTTTGTGGTGAAACGAATAACAAAGTGATCGATTCCAGGTTGAGCAAGGACGGCAATGTCATTCGACGGCGGCGGGAATGTATTGACTGCAGCAGAAGGTTTACCACTTACGAGCATATCGAAGAAATTCCGATCATGATCGTCAAGAAGGACGGGCGGCGGGAAATTTTCAACCGCGAAAAAGTCCGTTCCGGCATGCAACGGGCGTGTGAGAAACGGCAGATCAGCATGAATGTCATCGAGCAGTTTATCGATGACCTGGAGAGGGATCTGCGCGAAACCGGTGAAAAAGAAATTCTTTCCAGCATGGTGGGTGAAAAAATAATGGAAAAGCTTCATGAGTTGGATGATGTGGCCTATGTCCGGTTTGCTTCGGTGTACCGTGAATTCAAAGATGTCAATGATTTTGTATCTGAGTTGAAGAGCCTGCTCAGCAATCAATAAGCGCCTGCCGTTGCCCCTCAAATGATGATTGCTTTTCCCGGATAGTTGCGTTTTGAATGATGAATGAATCGTATTTCATGAAAATGGCCTTGGCTCTTGCGGAGAAAGGACGTGGCTTTACCTCTCCCAATCCCATGGTCGGCGCCGTGTTGGTTAAGGAAGGAAAAGTCGTCGGCCAAGGGTGGCATCGAGCCGTTGGCGAGGCCCACGCCGAAGTCGAGGCAATCCGGGACGCCGGCGACCATGCCGAGGGAGCCACGCTGTATGTGACCCTCGAGCCTTGCAATCACACGGGGCGCACACCCCCCTGTGCGGAAAAAGTGCTTACCGCCGGGATACGGGAAGTGGTCATGGCCATGGAAGATCCCAACCCCCACGTAACCGGGGGGGGAGCGCGTTTTTTGGCCGAACGCGGGATTGCGGTGCGCAAAGGCGTCTGCGAGGCCGAAGCCAGGCGCCTGAATGAAAGTTTTATCAAATTCATTCAGACCGGGCGACCGTTTGTGGTGATGAAGTCGGCCGCGACCCTGGACGGCAGGACGGCAACGCGTACAGGCGATTCCAAATGGATCACCGGTCCGGCAGCGCGAAGGTTCGTTCATTTGCTGCGACACGAAGCGGACGCCATCCTCGTGGGAATCGGGACGGTCAAGGCGGACAACCCGCAATTGACAACGCGCCTCGAGCACCTGAAAGGTCGGGATCCCATTCGCGTCATACTCGACACCGATTTGTCCATCGACGCGGGGGCCGAAGTGTTGCGCCAAAATCCCTCCGGAACGGATACGCTGATCGTTACCGGACCGGTGGTCTGCAAGGAAAAGAAACAGCGTCTGGAACAGCAGGGGGTGCGGGTGATCCAGACGGAGAAAACCTCCGGCGGAATTGATCTGAAGGATCTGATGTCGCGCCTTGGTGAGATGCAAGTTACCCGCCTGCTGATTGAAGGGGGCAGCCGGGTGCACGCGTCGGCCCTGAACAGTGGGATCGTGGACAAGGTTCATCTGTTTTTCGCGCCCAAGATACTCGGGGGTGACGACGGTTATCCGATTTGTCGCGGACAAGGGCCGGAACGGATGAACCAAAGTATTTCATTAACGGATATTCGCGTTCTTCGGTTCGACGACGATGTCATGATCGAGGGCTATATTGGATGAGACATGTTTACGGGCATTATTGAAGGACTGGGAACCATCGCCGCCGTGCGGTCATCCGGTCAAGGCAGCCAGCTGACCATTGAAGCGGATTTCAACCTGGATCAGGTCCGGATCGGTGACAGTATTGCCGTGAGCGGGGCGTGTTTGACGGCGGTCAGCATCACGGGCCGACGTTTCGGTGTGGATGTGGCGCCGGAAACCCTTTCCCGAACAACCTTGGGCAAGGCCGCCGTCGGGGAACGGGTCAATCTGGAACGCGCCTTGCGGTTGTCGGATCGTCTGGACGGCCATCTGGTATCCGGGCATGTGGACGGAATCGGCGTGATCAAATCGCGCATACCGGAAGGGAATGCGCTGATCATCACCATTGCCGTTCCGGAAAATCAGATGCGGTATATTATTCGGAAAGGCTCCGTGGCCATCGACGGCATCAGTTTGACCGTCAACCGACTGCACGACGATGGATTCGACATCAGCATCATTCCCCATACGGCCAAATTGACCACCATCGGTTTCAAAAATGTGGGGACGACGGTCAATATTGAAAACGACATGATCGGCAAATACGTGGAACGTTTTCTGCTGCGGGCGTCCGATGAGGGGGAGACCTCGAAATTGCCAACTCGCGGGATCGATTTACATTTTCTAGCGGAGAATGGGTTTCTGCGCTGAATAGACACAAAACATGCGACGGCGGGCGCACGCCCGACTGGACGTGAAAACCATTGTACGGGAGTAAGATTGTATTATGCCAAAAATTTCGATTGAACAGGCCATTGAAGATATCCGCGCCGGCCGAATGGTCATTCTCGTGGATGATGAAAACCGGGAAAATGAAGGCGATTTAACCATGGCGGCGGAAAAGGTGACGCCGGAAGCGATCAACTTCATGGCCAAACACGGCCGCGGTTTGATCTGCCTTTCCTTGAACGCGGCTATCTGTGATCAGCTGCGTCTGCCCATGATGGTGGAGCGCAACACCTCCCCCTTTGAGACCGGATTTACGGTTTCCATCGAGGCTCGTTGCGGGGTAACCACCGGGATATCGGCGGCGGACCGCGCCACTACTATTTTAACCGCCGTAGCCCAGGACGCCCGCCCCAAAGACCTGGTGCAACCCGGCCATATATTTCCGCTTCGGGCGCGCAATGGCGGCGTCATGGTGCGGGTCGGGCAGACCGAGGGATCCGTGGACCTGGCGCGTCTGGCCGGGCTGCGACCGGCCGGCGTGATTTGTGAAATCATGGATGACGACGGTACCATGGCCCGAATGCCCTCCCTCGAGAAATTCAGCCAGGAGCACGGCCTCGGCATCTGTACCATTGCCGATCTGGTCGAGTATCGCATGCGCACCGAAAGCTTTGTTCACCGCGCGGCGGAGACCGTCATCCCCACCGTCTACGCCGGTGAATTCCGCGTCATCGCCTATGAAAACGAACTGGACGACCTGCTGCACATCGCCCTGGTAAAAGGTGAAATCGAGCCGGAAAAACCGACCCTCGTGCGGGTCCATTCGGAATGCATGACCGGTGATATCTTTGGTTCCCTCCGTTGCGATTGCGCCGAACAACTCCATAAAGCCATGGTAAAAATGGAAAAGGAGGGGAGCGGCGTGTTGTTGTATCTCCGCCAGGAAGGTCGCGGTATCGGTCTGGTCAACAAATTGAAGGCCTATGAACTCCAGCGCCAGGGATTGGATACGGTGGAAGCCAATGAAAAACTCGGATTCAAGGCCGATATGCGAGACTATGGTGTCGGCGCCCAGATCCTGGCGGACGTCGGCGTCCGCAAAATGCGCCTGCTGACCAACAATCCCAAAAAAATGGTGGCGCTGGAAGGATATGGCCTCAGCGTCGTGGAACAGGTGCCCATCGAAATCCCGCCCAACGAACACAACGAATGTTATTTGCAATGTAAGCAGCTGAAAATGGGGCATCTATTAAACGTTGTCAATGATTGTCAAACAGACGAGGAATAATGACCAAGCGATCCACAACCAGGGAGGGAACCAATCCATGCCAAGAATAATCGAAGCCGGGCTTAGCGCGGCAGGAAAAAAATTTGCCATCGTCGTCAGCCGATTCAATGATTTTATCACCGACAGACTGACCGGCGGGGCCGTGGATGCACTGGTGCGCAGTGGCGCCGCCGACGGTGACATCGATATCGTCAAGGTTCCGGGGGCTTTTGAAATCCCGCTGCTCGCCAAAAAAATGGCTGAAAAAGGGTGTTATAACGCCGTCATCTGTCTCGGCGCCGTTATTCGGGGCGCCACGCCTCATTTTGAGTATGTGAGCGCCGAAGTCACCAAAGGCACCGCCCAAGTCAGTATGGAAACATCCGTACCGGTAATTTATGGGGTCATCACCACGGACACCATCGAGCAGGCCATCGAACGCGCCGGTACCAAGGCCGGAAACAAGGGCTGGAGCGCGGCCATTTCGGCTGTGGAAATGGCCAACCTGATCGAAACCGTCGATCGAGGATAATCCATGGGCAACCGCCGCCGTTCCAGAGAAATCGCCATGCAGGCGCTGTTTGATATGGATATGAGTTTGGACATATCCCCCGAACGTTTTGAACGCTTTTGCCAGAATTTCAACCCGCCGGAACGACAACTGTCGTTCGCCAGAACCCTGGTGGAAGGGGTTATGCAGTATCGTGACAAAATCGACGCCTTGATCGAGGGATACTCCAGCAACTGGAAAATGAGCCGGATCGCCTGCGTGGATCGCAATGTCATGCGCATCGCGGTCTTTGAAATGCTGTACTGTGAAGAAATTCCGGCCAAGGTGGCCATCAACGAAGCCATTGACATCGGGAAACGATATGGAACCGATGACTCCGGCGCATTTATCAACGGTATTCTTGACAGCATCAACCTGGCAATGCAAAAAGAGATTGAGGAAGCGCAACCGCAATCCGATGAACCCCCTCTTAAACCCAACAAGGAGTGAATTATGGAGGACAGAAAAATTCTACTGAGTGAAGACGAAATGCCGCGTCAATGGTACAATATTCTAGCGGATATCAAGATGAATCCACCCTTGGGGCCGGATGGGAAGCCGGTAACCCCGGATGCCCTCGCACCGGTTTTCCCCATGAATCTGATCGAACAGGAAGTCAGCACCGAAAGATGGATCGATATTCCGGAAGAAGTGCTTGGTATCTTAAAAATCTGGCGTCCATCCCCCTTGGTCCGGGCGCTTTCCCTTGAAAAAGCCCTGGGCACACCGGCGAAAATCTATTTCAAGAATGAAAGCGTCAGCCCGCCGGGCAGCCATAAACCCAATACGGCGGTTCCCCAGGCCTATTACAACAAAGAATTCGGTATCAAACGCATGACCACGGAAACCGGCGCCGGTCAGTGGGGCAGCGCCCTCTCTTTCGCCTGCTCTCAATTCGGCCTGGAATGTAAAGTCTACATGGTGCGGGTCAGCTTCGATCAGAAACCCTATCGCAAGTCCATGATGGCGGCCTGGGGCGGAAAATGCGTCGCCAGTCCGAGCACGGAAACCAAGGCCGGACGGGAAGCTCTGGAAAGAGATCCGAATACACCCGGAAGCCTCGGTATCGCCATCAGCGAAGCCATCGAGGCGGCGGTTTCCGATTCAAGCGGAAAAACCCGGTATTCACTCGGCAGCGTCCTCAATCATGTCATGCTGCATCAGACCATCATCGGTTTGGAAGCCAAAAAACAATTGGCCAAAGTGGGCGACTATCCGGATATCGTGATCGGGTGCGCCGGTGGCGGCAGCAATTTCGCCGGGATAGCCTTTCCCTTCGTGCTGGACAAGATCAACGGCAAGGCGATCGAGATCTATCCGGTTGAACCGGCCGGTTGTCCGACCATGACAAAGGCCCCGTTTGTGTACGATCACGGTGATACGGCTCGATACACGCCACTGCTGCCCATGCATAGTCTGGGACATGCATTTGTTCCGCCGCCCTTTCATGCCGGTGGACTGCGCTATCACGGAATGGCCCCCACGGTAAGTCAGTTGGTTGTCGAAGGCCTGATCGAACCGAAGGCGGTGACACAGTTGGATGCCTATGCGGCGGGTGTCCTGTTGGCCAGAACCGAAGGCATTATTCCGGCGCCGGAAACCACCCACGCCCTGGCGTGTGTCGTGGCCGAAGCCAAGAAGGCCAAGGAGGAGGGCAAGGAAAAGGTCATTCTGTTCAATTGGAGCGGCCACGGTTTATTGGACCTGATGGCCTATGACAAATATTTTGCCAATGAACTGACCAATTTTGCCCTGGACGACCGGGAAATCGCGGCGGCGGAAAAAGTGTTCGAGCATTTCCCGAAGCCTGCGATCCTGAAAAGTCGATAGGAGATTGTTTCAAGAGGAAGGACGATATGGAACAGAACCATGACCATCTGGAACGGCGATGCCCCCGACTGGGCGGACTGATTCCATTCGGCTATTGTCGGAAACATGGTGGTGATGGTTTGCCGTGCGGGAAACTGCTCGATTGCTGGTGGGAATACTTCGATATTCAAGCCTACGTCGATGACGTTTATCCCGAAGAGGTGATTGACAAGATATTCGCTGCCAAACCGAAACCGAAAATCACCAGCTTGATCGATCTCATTGAAGCGGCCCGGAAGAGAACGGAAACATCATGAGGCCTCCAAAGGAACCGCCATAAGGATATTCGGACAAATACAAATGTAGAAAGCGGGAAATCGCTTTCTACATTATTCCGATTCACTGCAAAAAACGATATAGGGGAATAGAATACGTCCCTATCCGAACGGACAGGAACAGATGCTTCCCGCGCAGAAAAGATCAAAGGAGGTTGTTTTGATTATCAAGGAAATCGCCGTAGGTCCGATCATGGCCAATTGTTTTATTGTCGGATGTGAAAAAACATTGGAAGCCGTGGTGATCGATCCCGGTGATGATGTGGATAGAATCCTGATGGCCCTCTCCAAAGCCAAGTTAACCGTGAAAAAAATCATCAACACCCATGGCCATTTCGATCATGTGGGCGGCAACAAACAGATGAAGGCCGCAACCGGCGCCGATATCCTGATCCACCGGGCGGACGCCCTCATGCTGAATCAATTGACCATGGCTGCCGCCAGCTTCGGAATGGCCGCGGAAAACTCTCCGCCGGCCGATCAGCAGATCGATGATGGGGATATCATTTCGTTCGGCGCTCTCACGTTGAAGGTCCTCCATACCCCCGGACATACTCCGGGAGGGATTTCCTTGTACACACCGGGGCATGTTTTTGTCGGTGACACCCTTTTCGCCGGCTCCATCGGGCGAACCGATTTCCCGGGAGGAGATTTCAACACCCTGATCAGCAGCATTCGGAAAAAGCTGTTTACCCTGGAAGAAAACATCACCGTGCATTGCGGGCATGGCCCCACCACCACCATCGGTCACGAAAAGCGAAGCAATCCGTTTGCCCGGATCTAATTTGTGGAGGGGCACTAACTTTCCGATCGACGGCTGAAAGATGGGGATGGGCCCGGCGCATCCGTATGGAAGCGGATGCTCTGGTGCTTTAAAATATCATAGTAAATCATAATACGTTTGACATAACGCACCGGCTCCATACCGTGGCAGTATCCATAGCGCGCCTCCTGATAATAGGCTTGCTGCTGCAGCAATGGCAGCACTTTGGCGATGGAGGCCCACTGAGACGGATCGTAGCCCTTTTTCAGGGCCAGACGCTGGGCGTCGCGTATATGCCCCTGGCCGACATTATACGCACCAAGGGCAATGAATATCCGGTCAGCTCCATCGGCATCATCAAAGAGATCGTACAAGCGTTTGAGATGCCGGACCCCGGCGCGAATGTTCTGGACAGGATCGTACGGGTCCAGAACCCCATGACTATTGGCCGTTTCCCGGGTGAGTTGCATCAGACCGTGGGCTCCTGCGCGACTTTGGGCATCGGGACTGAAATGGGATTCCTGGTAAATCTGAGCCGCAATCAGACGCCAATCAAAGCCGTGGTATTCCGCTTCCGCTTTTATGGTGCGACCGAATTCGGGCAAGCGTGATGTCAGGAATCGATGATAAGACCGCAGATCCACAAAATCCAAGGATTCATCACCCGTGTAATAGAGATTGTAGATTTCATCATAAAGTCCGTTTGCCTTGATTTTCTTAAAAAAGGCATTGATCCGCTCCCGCAACCGGTCTGCGTCGGGATGGACGGCCCAAGCCAGATGCTCCTCACCGCCGATGGCGTCGGCGACAAAGATATGGGGATAATAGCGCTGATTCATCATGGCGACATTGCTGTAGGCAACCGTCACATCGATCTCGCCGGTTTCCACCTGACGAATGAGTTCAACCGTCGGATTGTTTTCCCAAGCCTGAATCGTCAGGTCAATCCCCTGAGCCTTCAGCGATTCCAACCTTTCCTGGTAGGCAGTATCTTTTTTCACATGCACGGTCAGACCGGAAAGATCCGCCACATGCCGGATGGAGCGGTTGTCTCGATGGACGATGAGATGCTGTCGAATGGTCAGGTAGCTATCGGCAAAGGCGACCTGGGTCATTCGCTTGGGACTGATGGTCATATTGGCCGCAATGATATGGCTCTCATCGTTGGCCACGGAAAAAGCCATCTGCTTCCAGTCATTGGCAATTTTCAGGTTCAATCGAACCCCGAGATCGTCGGCGAAGGCTTTTGCAAGATCGTATTCAAACCCCATGGCCCGATCGCGATACAGATAATAACAGTGTGCATTGTAGCGTGTGATGAACGTAATTTCACCCCGGGCGAGAATTCTGTCGAGGTCATGAAAGGACGCGCTGTGTTTCCCCGAGAAAAAGGACAGCGTGATGAAAACGATCAGACCGAAAAAAAAGCCGATCAAGACCACTGGTTGGTTTAAAAAAATATTTATTTTTTTGGACAGATACAAAATCAGAAAGCCCCAAGTTGGCAGGCTTTGAGTTTAATTTTCAAGGCCTCGCAAGCAGCGCTTACTTCCATTTTGGGGCATGCAACCCGTTCCGCGATCCGCCAAACATCCGCGCAGGAAAGACGCCCGTCGACTTGGAGGGCGTCAATGGCCTGTTTCAACTCCGACGGAACGGGATGTTTCGGCTGAACGATTTTTTTCCGCGGCTGATAACCGAACAATCCGAGTTGACATTGGGTCAAACGAATGCCGTGTTGATCCGCATAGTTTCCGATTTGCGCCGGTGTGATCTTCAGTTCCGCGGCGATCGAAAAAGCAAGCGCGCAGGGCAGACCATCGGACGGCATTTTTTCCAACAGCCGACTCTGGATTGTCGGATCCGAAATCGCTTCGGATGCCGCATCTCGGCCGGACTTCTTTTTGTCGGTGAATCCCATCAATCGACTCCATGTGACATAAAGGGTGATATGATTGAATGCCGATCCCCATATGGAGACAATGGTATCATCGCATCCGCAATGTATCATTTCCATGTTCAGGTTACCATCTATCGGACAGTGATTGGAAAGTATACCATGCCATGTTGAAGGCGGGCAAGAGCCAGGACCGAAGCCAACGAAATAAATCAGGGGAAAGCCCCCGATTCAACAGCTGTCAACCGGTTTGAATCGGCAATAATCCTTTCCAATTGGCGGCAAAAAATGGTACGAATACCTCAATTATCTTCCATATCATGACGCCGTTGAGAATTTGGATGCCGCCATCGAAACGCGTTCGATAATGAAAGACCGGGATACAAATCCGGTTGCCACGTGATGATGGGATGAAAACGACTCTCCGGGTGCAGGAATGAATGCAAAATCGTCCGCCGCCGCTCGAATACCGATCGCCGTTTTCGTATCACCGCACGGTTTTGGGCATGCAGCCCGGACAACGGCGGTCCTGGAGGCCCTTCGGACCGTCTGCCCGAATATCCATCCGTATATTTTCACCACCGTTCCCGAATGGTTCTTCCGCGAATCGTTGGGGAACGGTTATCGTTACCACCACTGCCTGACGGACATCGGCTTGGTTCAGACAAGCCCGCTGAAAGAGGACTTGCCGGAAACCCTTCATCTTCTGGAACGGTTTCTTCCGTTTACCCCTTCCCGATCGGAGGGCCTTTGCCGAATGGTTTCGGAAAACGGTTGCCGGTTGATCCTCGCCGATATTTCTCCATTGGGCATCCACATCGCCCGGCAGGTCGGAATTCCATCCGTGTTAATCGAAAATTTTACGTGGGATTGGATATATGCTTCTTATCAACGACAATTTCAAAATGTCATCCAGCATATTACCTATTTGCAGCACATATTCAAGCAAGTGGACTTTCACATTCAAACCGATCCGTTGTGCGAAGAACGGCCTTCCGACCTCCATGCCGCCCCTATCAGCCGTTCCGTAAAAACACCACGACAGGTCACCCGAAAACGGCTGACCATCCCGGAAAAACAGCCGGTTGTATTGATCACCATGGGAGGCGTGGAAAGCCGGATCGATTTTCCGGAAAGATTGAAATCTCGCCCGGATATTACATTTATCATGCCCGGTGGGGTTCATGAATTCATTCGAACCGACAATGTCATTCGCATGCCGCACCATTCAACTTTTTTCCATCCCGACCTGGTCCATGCAGCAGATGCGGTGATCGGAAAAGCCGGGTATAGCACCATCGCCGAAGTATACCATACCGGCATACCGTTCGGCTATGTAACCCGGCCGAATTTTCGTGAATCGGAGAAATTGGTCGACTTCATCACCGCGAATATGCCGGGACTGCCCGTCCCCATGGAAGAATTCAACGGCGGCGAATGGATCTCCCGGTTGGATGACCTGTTGGCCCTGCCGCGTGTCCGACAAGAGCGACCCAATGGATCATACCAGGCGGCAAACTTTATCGCCGAACGCCTGAACGGGATCGGCATGGAATCAGGTTTCTTTTCGGAACCCCTGTAACGCGATATCACCCGCATGGGTCAAGAAGGAAATGGACGAACCGAAACAACATCCCATAGTCCGCAGCAACTATATCCCACGATTGGTCGGCGGTGTGTTTATTTTTTGTATTATGGCCACCATTTTGTCTTCCCGGAAAGCGACTGCCGGTATTTGGTTACCGGTTGGTTTCTGCCTGGTATGGCCGCATCTGGCATTTTGGCTCTCTTCCAAAAGCAGGCGTTCCAAAACGGTCGAAATCCGGAATATGTTTGTCGATGCCTTCTTTTTCGGTTTTTTTATCCCCATCGCCCATTTTCAATTCTGGGTGGCCTTCACCTTCGTCAACATGCTTTTTTCCAATACCCTTCGAATCGGTGGTATCTTTCTACTCACAAAGGCCGCGATGATTTCCGCAATCGGGGGGCTGATCGGTATCGCAATGGAGGGGCTCCGTTTCGATTTGGCCTCCGAATGGACGACCATGATCTTGTGCGCTTTACTGGCAAGCGTCTATTTCAGTTTGTTCAGCCATTACTCCTATACCATGACCCGCAAACTGGTACAGTCAAAAAAGCACCTGGAGAAGGCAATGACCGCTTCCGAAGAAGCCAATCGGAAAACCGGCGAATATTTACAACAACTGCAGTCCGCCAACCAGTCCCTTCACGTTTCGCTGCAAACCATCGAGGCCACCAAGGGGCAGCTGGTGCAATCGGAAAAAATGGCCGCCCTGGGAGGACTGGTTGCCGGCGTTGCCCATGAAATCAATACGCCTTTGGGAATCGGCATAACGGCTGCATCGTTATTGGAGTACAGAGTGCGGGAACAGGTCGAACGATGGAAGCGCGGCGAAAAGAGTTCCACCGATATTGAAAAATTTTTCGCTTTTACAGTTGAAACCGCGGATATCCTGACGATCAATCTGCAACGGGTGGCGGATCAGGTGCGCAGTTTCAAGCAGGTGGCGGTGGATCAGGCCAGTCAGGAATACCGACGCGTTCATGTCAAGACATATATCGATGATATCCTGTTCAGCCTGCGTCCGCAATTCAAGACCAGCCGGCATTCGGTGACGTTCAATTGTGCGGATGACATCCGCTTTCTGACATACCCCGGCATTTTTTCCCAACTGATCACGAACCTGGTGATGAACTCTCTGATACATGGTTTCGATGAGATCCCGGACGGAAGGATTACCATCGATATCTGGCAGGAAGGCCGGTTTCTTATTTTATACTACACGGATAACGGGAAAGGCATGGATCAGGAAACCCTCAGCAGGATGTTCGACCCTTTCTTCACCACCAAAAGAGGCAGCGGCGGAACAGGGCTGGGTATGCATATCCTCTACAATCTGGTTACCCAGTCCCTGGGAGGACATCTGGAATGTACCAGCACTCCCGGAGAGGGGGTGATCTTTCTCATTCGAATCCCTGAAAAAGACAGGCCCCGGAAGCGCCCTCCGGAATCATCGTAATCGACGTCATTCCCAGTCGGAAGACGCTTATATATCGCCGTTTTTTTCCGTGATGGCGGAAGAAAGGCTGATCACTTTTTTATCCGGAATTGTTTTGATCATGCTTTGCGGCGCTATATTCCTGCTTTTCTTTTGTTGGTATAATTTTTCATCGGCTTTTTTCAACAACTGTTCGGGATGGTCAATATCGTCATCACTGGATGCGGCCATACCGTAACTGATCGAAACATGGATTTCGGTTTGAAAAAATTTATAGGGAGTTGTCTTGAAATGGGAAACGATACGCGCCATCAGGGTCTCCGTCCGATGCATATCCGTTTCCGGAAGGATCATCACGAATTCATCCCCTGCAAAACGGGCGACGATATCCGACTGACGACTCATTTTCAGGAGCGTCTCGGCCACGAAAATGAGGATGTCGTCGCCTCTCTCATGGCCGTATGTATCATTCAGATGTTTGAAAAAATCAAGATCGGCGAAAACGACCGAGAGATGCGTCTTATAGCGCTTGGCGCGCTGAAATTCGCGCGTCAATATTTTTTCCATGATGCGACGGTTCAACAATCCGGTCAAGGGGTCGTGGTAGGCAAGAAACTTCAACTTTTCATGGGCCGTGACGTTGGAGAGGCAAATGGACACTTTCAGGGCCAGCTGTTGGAGCAACGAAGTGTCGATGCCCGGCTGAAATCGGGAAGGTGACGCATCGGCCTGGTTCAGACTGCCGATAATTTCGCCATCCAGCGTAATCGGGGCGACGGCCATCGATTTGATGAAAAATTTTCTGTTCTGGGGAAATAGTTTGAAATACGGTTTTAATTTCTTGTTCACCAAAATCGGATCGGAGTTGTGCTCGATCAAATCCAGGAACGCTTCCTTTCCGATGAGATTCATGTGTTCCTTGAGCAGGTCGGATGATCCCAACGATTCAATCAGACTGGATAGTTCGCTGTCTTCGACCATCGAAATCCAAACATAGGGCACTTTGAAATTTTCCTGGATTTCCGTGAGCAATACTTCGAAGAGGTCCTTGAAATTGAGAATAGAAAGGATCTTGGTTTCAACCCGATGAAATTTCTTTGTGATTTCTTCGTTTTCCTGGAGCCGTAACAGAATTGCGTCAAGTTCATTCATATTTTTTATGGCAGTTCAATTTTTGAAAAAAGCGTATCGGTCACCGAAAAAATGTTCGGGCAAGAAAATCAGCAACAGTATCGACGGTTGTTGGACCATCCGGGCCGGCCCTTTCACAAGATGACGGATTATGGATAAATCAGATGACGCTGTCAAGGCCAAACCCGCTCCCTTGCGCGGGGACGACCATTCAACACGGCAGGAAACCGACGCTCCGGCAAATTATCCCAAAGCGGATATTTAAGGTTGATTCAATCGCATGAAACAGGTTATATTGCGATCACTGCTCCCATATTCTTCAGGGCGAATGCGTACACCGCCACCACGGACAAAACCCGTTAACACCATCTGAAAGAACAGGAAACCATGGATCTGAACGAAATTAAAAATAAATTCAGGCATAAGACCCGTGTCGATCTCCAGGATGTGGATCTGGCCCTCCGAGCGGTACCCGTTCTCGTCAGGGAGATTGAGCGTCTGGAAGAGGGCCTCCAGGAGGCGGAAAAAAAATACGATCACATAGCGGATCTTTTCGGAAAAAAACGTCCGCCCCTTGAACGGGAAGGCAAGAAAGGCGCTTCCAAATGGAAAGTCCGGACCGATGACACCAACAACCGACTGTATATCGAAATGTCCGGTGCTTTCGATTATCGATTTTCCAAGCAGTCATCCAACGGAATCCTATCCTTGATACCAAATTTACGAGAGGGTTTTCATGTCATCAAGGACATCACGACGCTTTCACGCATTGAAGACCGGCGCGTTCTGTTTCAGCTGCGCAAGGTATTATACAACCTGAAGAACGGTGGAGCCGGGAAATTGATCCTGGTGATCAATCCAGCAACGCGTGAGGTGAACGGTTTGTTTGAGACCGCCGCGAAAGATGTGGAAATGAGCCTTCAAACTGCGGAATCCGTCGAAAAGGCCGAAGCAATGATTGAAAATGTCGGTCGGTTCTTAAAAGCCTGAATATCCCCAACGGGAGAAAACGGAAACCGTCGACGAAAACGATCCCGTCGGATTCCAAACAGATGTATACGATGACTTTCCGCCATTCGGTCGAAAACGGAAGCGAAATCCGGGGCTGATCACCATGCGGCATATGATCCGGCCCTTTCCTTGAAAGACACAGGAGTTCGGTAAACGTGAAAAAAACAAAAATTATCGCAACCGTGTCCAATGACAAATGTGATATTCCCTTTCTCCGACAGCTGCACAGCGCCGGAATGGATGTTGTCAGGATGAATACGGCGCACCAGTCCCCGAAAGAGGCCCTCGAAATGATTCAAAAAGTTCGGGCGGTGTCGGACCGAATAGCGATCATGATCGACACCAAGGGGCCCGAGATCAGAACCTCTCCGGCGAAAGAAGACATTGCGGTCAAGTGCGGCGACATTATCTACGTCAAGGGCGATCATACCCAACTGTCTTCGGCCGAATGCGTTGTCGTCAATTATGATCACTTTGTGGAAGACCTGTCGCCGGGGGATACGATATTGATCGATGACGGGGACATCGAACTGGCTGTATTGGGAAAAAACAACCAGGCGCTGCAATGCGAAGTCAAAAATGAAGGCACGATACGCGGCAGAAAAAGTATCAATCTACCGTCCGTCAAAGTCCGGAATTTGCCCTCCTTGAGTGAGAAAGACAAAGAATTTATTGCATTCGCAGCCGAACAGGACATCGACTTCATCGCCCATTCCTTTGTCAGAAACAAAGAGGACATCCTGGCCATTCAGGAAATCCTGGATGCGCGTAACAGTGCGATAAAGATCATCGCCAAGATCGAGAACCAGGAAGGGGTGAACAATATCGATGAAATTCTGGATCATGCCTATGGCGTAATGGTTGCAAGAGGAGATCTCGCCATTGAGATTCCGGCCGAGCGGATCCCGATCATTCAGAAAAATCTGGTAAAAAAATGTATTGAACGAAGAAAGCCCGTGATCATCGCGACCCAAATGCTCCAATCCATGATACATTCGCCGCGGCCTACCCGTGCAGAGGTATCCGATGTCGCCAATGCCTGCCTGGATCGGACGGATGCCGTTATGCTTTCCGGGGAAACCGCTTATGGCAAATATCCGCTCGAGTCCGTTAAAATGATGGCCAAAATCGCCCAGGAAGTGGAATCCAGCCTCAGCACGTTCATCGACACCTCTTATGAAAGCAAACACAATGTCACCGGCTATCTTTCCAAGGCTGCCGTAAAAGCCTCCCTGAGGCTCAATACCAAAGCGCTGATCGCCGATACCATCAGCGGGAAAACGATTTTGAGTCTTGCCGCCTATCGCGGCGAAAATCCCATTTTCGCACAATGTTACAGCAAGCGCGTTATGCGGGAACTGGCATTGTCCTTCGGGGTCTACGCCCATCATATGGAATCGGATCTTTCCTCCCATGAGTTTCTGCGGACCGCGCTGACCCGGTTGCTGGAAGAAAAATATTTCGAGGAGGACAGCTTGATCACGGTTCTGGCGGGCAATTTCGGTTCGGATAACGGCGCTTCTTATGTTGAAATCAGCATCGCCAAAAATCTGCTGAAACGCCGGTAAGAAGCAACCCGTAGATATCCGGCAAGAATATTTTCCTTGACTTTTTGCGAAATGGAGGGATATCTCTGTTGCCCAGAGAAGAACCGTTCAGGTGCCGTTTAACGGCATAAAAGGGAAAGCGGTGTAAAACCGCTGCGGGCCCGCCGCTGTAATCGGGGACGAAAGCTGCATTGGACCACTGTCCGGAGGAAAGGACGGGAAGGAGCGGCCGGTAGGAGGATCCGAGAGCCAGAAGACCTACCTGGACATGAAGCGTTTTCTTTCCGGAACAAAGAGAACGCAATTTTGATCTATTCGGATGAAAAAAGGGACATCCCCGGATCGCAACTGTCGGTCCGGGGATTTTTTTTCCGGGTCCGGGCGCAATGGGAAAAAAGGAAGCATCAAATGAAGAAAACGATTTTTGCATGTTGCGTGGCGTTGAGTTGCCTGCTGCCGGCAAGTCTACCGGCGCAGGAAGAAAACGCCGAAACAACGGTTCCGACCCTTTCACCTGTAATCGTGACGGCCACCAAGACAGAGGAACAACGGAAAGATATCCCGAACCCGGTGATCGTCAAAGATGTGATGGACATTGAATCATCACCGGCCCGGAGCCTGGGAGAGCTGCTGGCCAACGAACCGGGGATCGACTGGCGGACCAGAGGGGATTACGGTGGCGCCGGAGAGGAGCTTCACATGCGCGGCATGGGGGGCGACGAAGTGCAGGTGCTGGTAAACGGAATCAGTATCAATTCACCGTCGCTGGGATCGGCCGATGTAGGGGGTGTCCCACTGAACAGTATCGAGTGTATTGAAGTCGTCAAGGGGTCCGGCTCCTTGCTTTACGGTTCGGGTGCCATGGCCGGCACGATCAACGTTCTGACCAAGAGCCCCCACCGGGATCGGATGGATCTGAACGCCAGCGCCGGCTACGGATCCCAGGGCACCTATGAATTCTTGGCCGAGCAGGGGATGTTCGTCACCGATGATTTCGGATATTATCTGACCGCCGGCCGCCGGGAAACCGATGGTCATCGCGAAAACGGCGATCTGACCCACCACGACGTGTCGTTGAAACTGGTTTACGATAAAGGTGACAAATTGAATGTCGGTCTTTACGGCGACTATATCGATCGCGATTTCGGTCGTCCGGGCATCCACCCACCGCCCGAAGCCCAGCCAGTGAACCATTTCATAGGCGGCGTCCAATTTTATGACGATGAATCCGCAAGTTTGCTGGACCGTAGCGAAACCAAGGACGGTCATGTCGTACTGGAAGTCGGCAGCAACCCGGTGAATGGGGTGGGACTGAACCTGAAGGGGTATTACACCGACATGGAAAGTTACGATACCGAGCGTTATAATGCCGCCTCCTGGGTGACCCTGGCCGGTGCCGGAATGAAGACCTGGGTGAACAATACCGTCACCGGCGCCGAAGGGAATCTGGAAATACAGCCTCTTACCGGCGCCAGTTTGTTGCTGGGCGGGGATGTCAAAAGGCATGCCTGGAAAACCCGGCAGATCAACCTGGATTCGGCGGGTGCGGATCAATCCGGCGACATCACCAACAGGGCAACCATCAATACCAGAGGGATGTATGCCGAAGCGCAGTATCGACCCCATCGTGTCGTCAAATTTCTGACCGGCATCCGGCAGGAAAATCACTCCACTTTTGGGGTGGAGAATTTACCGCTTTTCGGTCTGATCCTGAATCCACTGGAGCAAACCGCATTGAAAATCACCCACGGCAAGCATTTTAAAGCCCCCACACCCAACGATCTCTTCTGGCCGGAGGATGACTTTGTCCGCGGCAATCCGGACCTGAAACCCCAAACCGGCTGGCATACCGATGCCACTCTGGAGCAGGACCTGTTGGAACGCAAATTGGCGATAGCGTTATCCTATTTCAACTGGAATGTGGAGGATAAGATCACGTGGGCGGAAAATCCGAATTTCCCCGGGCCTTTCGGAAACAAATGGACCCCCACCAATGTCAATAAGAGCCGCGGCAACGGATGGGAAGCCTCCCTGGCCTATGATCCCGTCTATGCGTTTGGCGTGTCCTTAGGATATACCCGCACCCATGCGGAAGACGAAACCCCGACCCTGATCCGGGATGCCCAGTATGTCCCCGAGCATCGCGTCAAGGCCGATCTGCGCTACCGGAGCCGATTCGGACTCACCGCCACGGCCACTGTGCGGTACGTAAGCGAGCGCGACTTCTACCAATCGGCCTCGGATGCCGCCCCGACCCGAACCCTGGACGGATACACGACGGCGGATATCAAAATCGATCAACGCTTGTTCGACAACTGGCTGCTTGCCATCGAAGGGACGAACCTGCTGGATGAGGAATATGATACCTATGTCGGCAGCTTCGTGGACGGCGGCGGGACAACACACTACGGACCTTTCCCGGGAGCCGGCCGTTCCGTGTTCGCCTCCGTTACCTATCAATATTAACCATAACACCACATTGCCGGTGAGCCGGATACAGAAAAAAAGGATTTTATGGTGTAACCATCAAGCGGGGTATGGATGAAAAGAACAGTTGGCACACGTCACGGTAGGATTGTCACCACCTGGATCGGCTATTGGCTGGCGACCGTTGTCCTGTTCTTCGGATTCAGTACACCCCTCGGGGCGGCCCCGCTTGTCATAGTGGATGGCCACGGGGAACAGATGGCTGTGTTCCAGCAGCCCGTTCGTGTCGTATCCCTGGTGCCGTCCATCACGGAAATATTGTTCGGTATCGGCGCCGGGGATACGCTGGTGGGGGTCACCATCCATGATACCGACCTGCCGGAGGCAGCCGGTCTACCGATTGTGGGCGGCTTTTCCCATCCATCCATCCAAAAAATCGAACAGTTGTCTCCGGATGTGATTTTTCTATCGAAAAATCATGCAATGGTCCGGGAACGCTTTGCCGCACGCGATGTCCGCCTGATCGAACTGGATGTCCAAACGATTGCCGGCAGCTTAGAGACCATCCGTCTTTTGGGAAGGCTCTTTGAAAAAGAAGACCAGGCCCGAAGAATCATTGCGAATATTCAGGCCGAGTTGGATCTGGTCGCCAAAAAGGTGAATAAAATTCCCCCGAACCATCGGCGGCGGGTAATCCGCATCATGGGCGGCGAGGAAATCATGACCCCGGGGCAAGCGTCTTTCCAGAATGAATTGATCCGGGCCGCCGGAGGCATTGCTCCGCCCTTTGTGGGGAAAGAAGCCGTTGTCCCTGTCACGCTTACGCAATGGCGCCGATTCCACCCCCAGGTAATCTATGGCTGTGAAGGTGATAAGGAAATCGCCCGGAAAACGTTCATCCGGGACGGCTGGAAGGATGTGGAAGCCGTACGGGACGGTCGCATCTTCTATTTCCCCTGCGATCTGACATGTCGGGCATCCACCCACACCGGCTATTTTGTTTCATGGCTGGCGTCCCGGATCTACGCTGACTACTTTTCCGACAGCGAAAACCGGGAAACAGCCGATGGGATCGTGGATCAGCGATCAATCACCGTTGACCTGCCCTATGTCAAAAACGCATGGCTAACGAGAAGTCATATCGATGATTTCATCGGCAAAACCCTGATCATCGATTTTGCGCGTCCCCAGTCGGTTCTGTCCACCCTGGAAGGATGGCGCTCCGGAATTCAAACGGTCGGAAATCACTATTTGCCGCCCCAAACCTGGGGGTTGGGACACCAAAACGACCTTTCGGACTTGAAAAATAAGATCGCCTCCGCAATCGGAAAATCCGGAAAAACGTCCAGTTTGCTGTTTACCGGTGCGGATATGGACCACCTTTCCGTTCAAAAACGGCGCTATAAGGACATGCAGGTTTACGCATTGGTTACCGCAGGCGTGCAGTCCAACGCACTGCGCATGTCAAAAGACACGGGCGATTATTACGAACCCGGCACCATCAATATGATCCTGTTGACCAATATGCAGCTTTCGACCCGCGCCATGGCCCGGGCGATCATTACCGCAACAGAGGCCAAAACCGCTGCGCTCCAGGATTTGGATATCCGCAGCAGCGAAAATCCCATGCTATACGGGGCCACCGGAACCGGGACGGATAATATCATCATTGCCCAAGGGGAAGGCCTCCCCATCGACAATGCCGGAGGTCATACCAAAATAGGGGAATTGATCGCCGCCGTCGTCCATGCCGGTGTCACCCAAGCAGTCCTGCGCCAAAACGGCCTGATGACCTCCCGATCCATATTCAGTCGACTGAGGGAACGCGGAATCAACCTCTTTTCTCTGGTTTCGAACGCAGGCTGTGAGTGCGGGGCGGACCCGAATCAGCTGACCGGGGATGTCGAGGCGATGCTGCTGGATCCCCGGTACGCGGGTTTTTTGGCGGCCTCCCTGTCCATCAGCGATTCGTTCGAGCAGGGATTGATAACGGACCTGTCCGCCCATGAAGAATGGTGCCGCATCATCACCGAAGAGATTGCCGAAGGAAAAATCGAGCACCTCCATGATTTCGACGGGATGGACAAAATTCCCATCGTTCTCAGGCGGGCGGCGCAGGCAATTCTGACCGGTGTATTTCAACACAGGATGAGGAGCATGCCATGATTGACATTTTTTATAGCGGGGGTCCGGTCATGTACCCGTTGCTGTTTTGTTCAATCCTTTCCCTGACCGTGATCATCGAACGAGCCTTCTTTTGGGTTGTGTCGGGGCTGCATTACGACCAAAAAATTGTGGACGAAATTCTCGAACTCTGCCGCTTGGGGAACTGGTCCGGCGTTCGGGAAAAAGCGGCCGGTTCGAAAAACTACGTCATCCGCATTCTTGTATCCGGAATCCTGCACCGGGAGTATTCGATGATCAAGGCCATGGAGTCGGCTGGAGCGGACGAGATCCGACGGATGCGCCGGTACATGGGAGTGCTGGATACGATGATCACCGTCGCGCCGCTGTTGGGAATCTTCGGGACCGTGCTTGGAATCATCTCGTCTTTTAATATGCTGGGAGCTTCCGGGATCGAACACCCGGAAATTGTTACCAGGGGCATCGCCCAAGCGCTGATTACCACGGCAGCCGGTCTTGGCATCGCCATTCCAACCGTTTTTTGTTATAATTATTTTAATGCGCGTATTGAGCGGGCGGCGTTGTTGATTGAAAAATATGCCACAAGTCTTGAAATTGTCTACGAAAAATTAGCCGCCGCCACGGGGACAAAGGAGGAGACCGGCTGTGAAAATTAATTTCAGGGTCGAACGAAAAGCCCGCATCGAAATGCTCCCCATCGTCGACATGATTTTTCTATTACTGGTATTTTTTATCTATGCCATGCTTTCCATGGCTGTTCATCATGGATTGCCGGTCAGTTTGCCGGTATCGAAAACCGCAGAGGTCGACAAACACGTGCTGCTGTCCGTTACCGTCGCGCAAGACGGCGCACTGTTTTTGGACAAGGAATCCGTGCGGCTGGATGATCTGTCTGAGCGGCTGAAGAGAAAAACCGCTGGGGAAACGGACGTCGGCCTGCTGCTGTTTGCGGACAATCGACTGACCTACCAGAAGCTGTTCACCGTCATCGATCAGATAAAACGGGCCGGAATCAGCCGTATTTCCCTGGAGGCCGAAAAGGAACGATAGATGAAACGGATTCTGCTGGCTCTTGCCTTGGCGATCCTGATCCATATCGTTGTCCTGAATACGGATATGCAATGGCTGGGGATAGAAAAGCCCAAACCTCACCGCAACACCCGAATCGTCACCATGCAACTGCTTCGCCGGGAAGCGCCCAAGGCGACAAACACCCCCGCCCCTCAGATGAAAGAAACAAAACGGCATCCACCCGCCCCCCCTCAACCAAAACCAATGCCTCCGCCCGTCGTCCAACCGACGGAATCGGTGAAACCGCTGCCTGCTCCACCCGATCTATTGCCGCAGGACCCTGCCCTCAGTAGCGTCGATGAAAAAATCCAGGCGCCGCCATCGGTAGCACAAGGTCCCGAACCGGTGGTCGTGCCTGAACCGGCGGCGGAAATACAAGCGGAGGAACCCCGGGTGCAGGAGGCAATACCGCTTTACGATATCAACCCGGCGCCGCCCTACCCGCCCCTGGCTTTTCGGAGAGGATATCAGGGCACGGTGATATTGGAAGTCATGGTGAATGCTTCCGGTGCTGTCGCGGAAGCACGTTTGCTTCAATCCAGCGGATATCCTCTCCTGGATCAGACGGCGTTGACGGCGATACGGAATTGGGCATTTCGACCCGGAACGCGGAATGGTCGTCCGGTGGAAATGCGGGTAAATGTGCCCATTGTATTTCAACTGCGGTAGCACCCGCTCCCGCGACCGCCGCTTTCCCGAAACCCCTGCAACCTGGATTGCTTTGTGAACCCCCTTTGCCCGTGCGACGGATCCCCGTCGTACGGGCATTTGACCACCATCTCTCCCGTTGACCCGCAACCTGGGTTGCCGGGCGCCCCTTTTTCCCGACCGGCTCTTTTCCCCTATTAAATACAACCAAAACAGCGGGATATACGATTTTCCCCTCCTGGCACCCCCCTTGCTCATGTACCGGGCAACGCTCACAACTCAAGGGGGAAACACCATGGCAACCGTCACCTTCACCAAAAACCTTCCGACCATCGAAACCATCACACGCCTTTTGATCAGCGAAGCCCTGAAACGAACCGGCGGCAAAACCGATACCGCCGCCAGAATACTGGGCATCTCCGAAAAGACCCTGGAAAAACAGCTCCAAAAATGGCGGACCGTGGCCGCACAGGTCATGATGGTCCTCTTTCTGTTGCTTTCCGGCGGTCAGGTGGGAGCCGATGAAAACGGCGGTTATGTGGACGGTCAAGTGGTGGTCAATTTCCAACCGGATGCGACCCCGGCCGACATCGCCGACCTGATCCAAAGCCATGGCCTGACGGTTCATGAAAAAATCGATCCCATTCACTATTACGTACTGATCCTGCCGGCCGGCGTCAGCGTCCCGGAAATGGTCGCCGAACTGCAACGACA
>JBGSLR010000008.1:0-2386 GCA_041740615.1 Desulfobacterales bacterium | reverse complement strand
AATTCTTCGGCGACTTTCTGGGCGATGGGCAGAACCGTGGTGGAGCCTTTGATGACGACGTTGCCGGCGACTGCCTGACCGACGCCGATCACCAGAGCCGCCATGAGAAAAAGGGTGGTGCGGATTGTTTTCATTTTTGTGTCCTCCATATGAATGGTTTTAAAACGGGTCGGGCGCGTATCATTTGAAATGAAACGACATTACCTTGCGGCTGTCGTTCACCTGCGCCATTCAGCTGACGGGATAAAAATAGGCGTGTATTGTTAGCGTTTGGTTAGGAATCGGTTATTTTTTTATTAATTTAAATAAAATTAAATGGTTCCGGAAAAGTGTTTGGTTACGGTTACCCACCGCCGATCCGCGATCCGTGTTGTTTCCGATCCGTATCAAATTTTCTCCTGATTCACAAATAGCGTGATGGTGGCCCCGGTTACCTGACTGCGGCCGCAAAACCAAAGAGTTTTCGAGGGCCATGGAGCAGTTGAAGGAAAACGCGGTCCTTCTGAATTCTTGCATCCGGGTATTGGCGGGGAGAGCGGTGGCGCGCCATTGTCGCAATCGGTTTGAAAAAGCTGCAAGAGGCGGATTTGAATCCGTTCACGCAAGAGTTTGAGTTCCGCTCGCTTTCGATGAAGCTGAAAACTGGTCCGACGCCATGAATGGAATTTCCGACGTTCTTCCCCATTGACCGACAGTGTTTCAAAATCCTGATTGAAGATCTCCCGATGATCTCTGATCATTTCCGTAACCTCTATGATTTCATTATAAACCCGCCAGTCTGCGTCAATCAGCGTTTTCAAATCGTCATTGGCTTGTTTCCTTTTATCGCGCATGGGTTACCCTCCTTATATGGTTGATGTTTCAGTCTGCCGATAGGGTACCGCTGTTGTATTATGGAATGGTTGTGCGCCGGTTTGTATTTCATTAAATGACGCCAAGCCATTTTTTGAGATGGCTTGGCGATTCCCAACAAAAGGAAAGAGGCGAGACCGTCGCGAATATTGCGTCACGGCGGTCTCGCCTCCACAGGCGGGGAAGGGTTTTAAATGACGATCAGAATTTGAGTCGCATGCCGGCCATGACCGTATGGATGTCCGCATAATCGTATTGCGCGCCGGCGCGATTCAGATCGTAGAAACGATAGCCCATGTAAAGTTCCGTGCTCCAATCCTTCAGATTCTGCACGCATTGGAATCCGGCTGAATCCGACCGGTCGTCATTCTTTTTCGTATTGTGAAAGGTGCCGTAATCAATTCCAAAGTGGGTGGCGCCGATGGAAAAGATGTTGGCGATGTAACCGATTTTGCCATAGTAAAAGGTGGCGTCGGCGACATTGACGACTCGACGCTCCTGGTTGCCGGCGGCCACGGTCAGGTTGAGGCCGTTGTTCATCAAGAAAGAAGCCGAGCCGCTGTATTGGTTCTTTTTACTGCTGGCGCTGTTGAAATTCACATAGGAAACCGCCGCAGCCGCCTTGCCGCCGGAGACGTCGGCGCTGTAGCACAGGGCCACATCCTTGGCGTCATCGTCGTTTTCCGAATACGTGGAGGCTGACAGCATGAAACCCGCAAACTTCGGCGTGTCATAGCGCAGCCGGTTCTGCCGGCTCAGACCGTCCAGGTTGCTGAAAACACTGTTGATGGAGGTATCCTTGGTGCTGTCCAGGGGATTGACGTCGAGACGGTTGGTGGCGTTGTTAAAGAATCGCATGCCGCCGGCGAAGGCGGTGACATCGGAGTACCCAACGACATTTGTGCCGGAGAGATCGACTTCCGAGCTGGAATCCGACGCGGTGGAACCCTGGCCGATGCTCAGCTTGCCGAAGGCGCTGTTCAGAAATACTTCCAGAATGCGTTTGTCCAATTTATTGGCGTTTGTTTC
Organism: Desulfobacterales bacterium; assembly: GCA_041740615.1. Taxonomy (GTDB): domain Bacteria; phylum Desulfobacterota; class Desulfobacteria; order Desulfobacterales; family SURF-7; genus DYJD01. The sequence goes on along the minus strand of JBGSLR010000008.1, from coordinate 505 downwards.
GTTTTTCGCATTGGCGTCCTCCTGCCAGACAAGATTGCTTGGATTGGACTGATACTCGAATTCCATCACCGCACCGGCCGTGAGTTTATCCGTGGGTTGGGCCGTGGCTTTGATTCCAAAGCGGGTGGAACTGTGGTCATTGTCCACATTGTAGAATTCATCCGAATCCCCATCATTGGCATACAAAACGGCCCGGTTTACTTGGCCGTACAGGTCCACTTTCATTTTTTCGTTCTGGAATACGTTTACTTCCGCACCAACGTTTCCGATCGTGATCAGCATCCAAGTCGCGCAAAGGGCGCTCAGAAAGATTTTTCTACCGAGTGTACCGTTATTCATCTGTCATCCTTTATGATTTGATAGGGTTAGAAAAGGGGAACAAAGCCTGCGTCCTTGACCAGCCTTTGTCCTTTGGCCGGGTGCATGACGTAATTGATGAACTTGCTGACATCGCCCGTGGGCCAGCCTTTGGTGAACATGTACAGGGCTCTGCTGATGGGATACA
>JBGSLR010000007.1:0-4720 GCA_041740615.1 Desulfobacterales bacterium | reverse complement strand
CCACATTTTATCGGCCATTTGCAGAAACATCTGCTTTTCCGATATTTGACGGAACAACGGACCGACAGGACCGATTATTCTTCGTTTGCTGATAATATAGACCAGCAATAGATACCGCAGCATTACGATGCTATAGCTGGCAACCATTGCATCAAATGTTTTGCTTTGTTCTTTTCCCAGATACAGCATCTGTTTCGCGTCTTTGAAAAAGACTTCAATGGCCCAGCGACGTGTGTAGTAGTCCAAAATCTCCGCTCCGTCTAATTCCAGATCGGTGCATAGAAAAGCATGCCACTGTTTCTTGCCGTCGGATACAAAGAGAATGCGGACATCACCGGTTTTCGGCAAAGTCACATTCAGGCACACCCCTTTTACCTGGAACTTTTCGATGAATCTTGTTCGTTTCTTGGCAACTTTTTGCCAGAGTTGCTTCAATGTGTATTGGTCGCCCTGGTATATATATTTCACACGCCCTCTCTTCAATCGGCAGATAACGCCGTACCCGATATTGTAAATCCGGCTGATCACATCATCATGGGCAAACCAACTGTCGAACAAAACAAACGAAGCATTGATCCCGGACTTCCAGGCACGATCGATCATTTGAACCAGAGCATCTGTTTTTGTGTGTAAGGCTTCCTTTCGCCTGCGCCATCCATTTGTTCGTTTGTCAATAGCCCGGGAATTGTTGTTCGGACGTTTGCTGGATGTGTTAAACGCGACATCGATCGGAAAAAAATTGATGCCGTTATGGTATCCCAACTGCAGGCACTGATTACCCAGTATGGAACGACGAACTTTATGGTCAAAGTGGTAGCTCACCAGTTCCATATTTTTTCCGGTTTTCGAGGCAATCGTATCATCGGCAATCAGTACTTCCTGTGACAATGGGACCTTTTCACAGGATGAAATAATTTTCAAAGCTACCAAATAGATCAGTCTGCGCCAATTGAAACGCTCATTGTTCAAAAACCGGTAATACGAGTCCTTCTGGGCATCTAAACCGTTTTGAATATAGTTTGTACTTCTGAAATCAGAAAGCGTTCTTTTCAGGAATGGAAGCAGAACAATAAGAAGAAGTATTGAAATAGTTGAGTATCCTCTTCGTTTTACGATACCGCTTCGGTTCAAAAGTGATTTCAATTTCAACTCGTTAAAGGCTCTGTTGACTTCGGAATCAAATAATATGCGATTTTTTTGAATCTGCTTTTGCAATGAAAGAGAAAATGTATTATTGGAATTCATGGCGGTTCCTTTTTTCAGTATTATTAATGATTTGCGCAAATCAAATATACTAAAATTGGAACCGCCTTTCAACCATTTTATAAGCATTTTCAATATATTATCAATATTTTTTACCCAAATATTAAGTGCGAAACTTCAGTTATTAACCACAATTGTCGTTTTTGATAACAGTCCACGATTTTTCGCCAGTATATCCTAAAAATCGCATTTTTCAACTTTTTTCATAATATGTAATATTTAATGTGTGTTATAAATATTCATCGTCAGACTTAATATTTTGAATGCCGTTAAAAAACATCTTTTACCCCTTAATTATGTTGTTATTTGACAAAACCCATTAATTTCGAAATCCAGATAATCACGCACATTTTCACGCATCAAGTGGTTTGACTCCGCTGCCATTTGTGACCGTTATCCAAACAAAAAAATCCGGCAACAAGGGAGGGAAAAATTATCATGCTGGATACGGCGCAACAGACGGGTAAATTCATCACCCGTTGCTCTCGAATTTCTGCACCGATTTTGCACCGATTTTTTAGGGGGTAAAAATTGATAAGATATTGAAATTGTGGGATTTAAATGGTCGGGACAGCAGGATTTGAACCTGCGACCCCAGCGTCCCGAACGCTGTGCTCTACCAGACTGAGCCATGTCCCGACTTCGGTTGACTCTTGTATGTTACAATAGTCGAATTGTCAATCAAAAATATGCCGCTGTCTGCGCAATAAAATGCCGGTCGACAAGGCAAAGACCCTTACGGGCCGTTTTTCCATCAAGCCCGTTGAAAAGGGTTGTTCAATACGATGGTTTCATCGCGGCCCGGACCAACGGAAACAATATCGATGGATGTCCCCGTCAAGGCCTCGATGCGCTTCAGATAAGACTTGGTCGTATCCGGCAGGTCTTCATACCGGCGGACACCGGAAATATCCTCCATCCAACCCGGCAATGATTCGTAGACCGGTTTACAGGCCGCCAGTATCTTCAAGCTGTTCGGGAAGTCGGACAAGCGCGTTCCCTTGTATTCATAGCCGGTGCAGATCTTCAGGGTCTCCAGGCCGCCCAGAACGTCCAATTTGGTGATGGCCAGTCCGGTCAGGCCGTTAAGCCGTACCGCATTGCGCAACATGACCACATCCAGCCAGCCGCAACGGCGTTTCCGGCCGGTGGTGGCGCCGAACTCAGCGCCTTTTTTCTGAATGGTGTCGCCGATCTCATCAAACAGCTCGGTGGCAAACGGCCCGGCCCCGACTCTGGTGGTGTATGCCTTGACAATCCCCAGAATCTCGTTGAGTTCCCTGGGACCGATTCCGGCGCCTCCGGCGGCATTACCCGATACGGTATTGGAAGACGTGACAAAGGGATAGGTGCCGTGGTCGATGTCCAGATGGGTTCCCTGGGCGCCTTCGAACATCACTTTGCGACCGGCGCGAATGCCGTCGCTGATGGTTACGGATATGTTGTCCACATAGGGCGCCAAGCGCTGGGCCATCTGGCGGTAATGATCCACAATCTCTTTGGGATCCAGGGTGTCGGCATGCAGAAATTCCTTCAGATAAAAATTCTTCTCTTGTAAGAAGGAGGTGACTTTTTCCTTGAATTCGGCTTCATCGAGCAGGTCGACGAACCGGAGACCACGACGGGCGACCTTGTCTTCGTAACAGGGCCCGATGCCCCTTCCGGTGGTGCCGATTTTCTGTTCCCCCTGCATCTGCTCTCGGGCCAGATCAATGGCTTTATGATAGGGCATGATCAGATGGGCCCGCTCGCTGATGCGCAATTTGTTGGGCCCGACGGCGATCCCTTTTTTCTGAAGATAATCGATTTCCTGGAGCAACACTTCCGGATCCACCACCATCCCGTTGCCGATAAAGCAGGTTTTCCCCTGCAAGATCCCGGACGGCACTAGATGACTGATGAACTGCTCCCCCGCCACCACCATGGTATGGCCGGCATTGTTGCCTCCCTGGAACCGAACCACATAATCCGCATGTTCGGCCAACAAATCGACGATTTTCCCTTTACCCTCATCTCCCCATTGGGTTCCTACGATCACGATATTTGCCACGAGCAGCTCCTTACATGAAACAACCACTGTTTCAAGCAGTGGTTTATGAATTCATCGATAATTATCTGTATTCAAAACCCGAAATTACCATTACGCCCAACACGGATGCGCTGCCTGTCGACGGCGCGGATTATGGAAAGAGATCCGATGATGGATGAGCAACCAATTCTTTAGGTCATGAACGGCAAAGATGCAACAGATTTTCGTTTCGAGCGAAAAAAATCCTGAATTATCCCTCGACACTCGGCTTCCCGCACGCCTTTGACGATGGCCATCTCATGATTCAGGCGCGTGTCTGCGGAAAAATCATACAACGATCCGGCCGCCCCCCATTTGGGATCCGCCGCTCCGAAAACAACCATCGCCACCCGGGCATGAACAGCCGCCCCCATGCACATCAGGCAGGGTTCGATGGTCGCGTACAGGATCGTTCCCGTCAGCCGGTAATTTTCCTTTTTCAGGGCTGCCGCCCGCAACGCCAGTATCTCGGCATGGGCCGTGGGGTCGCCGTTCGTAATGGTCCGGTTATGTTCGGCCGCCAGTATTTCGCCGTCCATGCCCACCAACACCGCCCCCACCGGCACTTCATCCAGATGTTGCGCCTTGAGGGCTTCCTGCAGCGCAAGTCCCATGAAATCAAAATGATTCATTCCACCACGTAAAAAAAGATTTTTTTTCAATCCACATAGAGAACTTCCCATTGACACATCCAATAATCTATATTAGATAATGTGACTCTTCGGGTCAAGCTTGCGCGCCCGTAGCTCAGATGGATAGAGTGCCGGACTACGAATCCGTTGGTCGGGGGTTCGAATCCCTCCGGGCGCGCCATAAAAATCAGGGGGTTATGAGGTAAACGAAGGGTGCCGAAAAAGCTTTACGGACCCATTGCGGACCTTCAATTAAGTTCACCCCTCCAACATAAAAACCCGGCCTTTTCTTCTGATAAGGTCGGGTTTTGTTTTTCATCCACAAGAAAAAACCTCCCCTCCCTGCTGCTGGCATCCCGGCCACCCCGTCATGGTCCCGGACTCCAGAAAAAGAAACCCCGGCCATTTCTGACCGGGTTCAAATGAGAGTAGCGCCCCTTGATCCTACTATTATAATATCGGCCGCCCCATGTCAATCAAGTGGCATAGAATAAGAAAACCCGGCCCCTGTGAAGGGTGCGCGTTTTCGTTTTATATCCTTTATACAACCAAAAAACGAGGAGCGCGAACAATGGAGGTAGTGGAAGTCTTGGCATTGGTGGGCGGGCATGTGGAATAGGAGTTGCTGGCTCGGAACGAATATCTGGCGGCCGAGAATGAAATCCTGAAATCAAAGTTCGAAAAACAGATTCGCTTGAGCGACCCGGAAAGAATCCGGCTGGCAAAAATCGGCAACCGCATCGGCCTGAAAGCCTTG
>JBGSLR010000006.1:0-60432 GCA_041740615.1 Desulfobacterales bacterium | reverse complement strand
TGTCTAGATTTATTTAATATTTTCAATAGGTTGTTTAATAATGATATTGTTTATAAAATTGAGTGGTTATGCGTATAGATGCATGGGCACTCAATTCAATGCATCAAATTCTATGCCATCAAAGATATGCGATTGCCCTGTGAGGGCATTCAGATATCATTGACATTATCGGTTGTTTATGGAAGTAATACGAATTTCGGATTCAGGCGGTAATTCCGGTTACCGGTCGACATTCGAAATGAATCTTGCGGGAGGAGTTTGGATATGTTGGAAGCAATTTATATTATGGGTGGTTTGGGCATTATCATCGGTATTGTCCTGGCGGCGGCGTCCAAAATTTTTTACGTGTATGTCGACCCCATGGTCATGGCCGTTGAAGGTGCTTTACCGGGGGCAAATTGCGGCGGATGCGGTCTGCCGGGTTGCAGTGCGAATGCGGAGGCCATCGTCGCGGGAAAGGCCGCGCCCAATTCATGTGTTGCGGGCGGCTCCGACCTGGCGGGAGTCATCGCCGGGATTTTGGGCGTTTCCGTGGAAGCCAAGGAACCGGATATCGCCTTGCCGGGATGCACCTATGGTGTCCGGAAGGCCGACCTGAAATACAGCTATGATGGTATCAACGATTGCCGGGCGGCGGCCTTGCTTTCCGGTGGAATGAAGGTCTGCAACATCGGTTGCCTCGGACTCGGGACCTGCGCCAAGTCCTGCCCGTTCAACGCCATTACCATGGGGCCAGAAGGCCTGCCGGTGGTGAATGAGGAACGCTGCACCGGATGCGGCACCTGCGAAAGAGCCTGCCCCAAGCATATCATCACCCTTTCATCGGTTACACGCCGTATTATTCGAGAGTATACCACCGACGACTGCACCACTCCATGCCAGCGGGCCTGTCCGGCCGGGATCGATATTCGTGAATATATTCATCAGGTATCCCTGGGGGACTATCATCGCGCCATCCAGGTCATCAAGGAGCGCAACCCCTTCCCCACCGTCATCGGTAGAATTTGCCCGCGTCCCTGTGAAAATGAATGTCGCCGCAAGCATATTGATGAGCCGGTGGCGATCAATGGTTTGAAGCGGTTCGCAGCCGATTTTGAAAAGTCGCGCAATGAACGCATTTTGCCCTTCAAAGCGCCGGCCACCGGTCGCCGCATCGCGGTTATCGGCGGTGGTGTGGAAGGTCTCTCCACCGCTTTTTTCTCCGCGCGTCTGGGGCATGAACTAACTGTTTACGAGGCCTCCGACAAACCGGGTGGATTGCTGAAAACCGCCATCGCCAGAAACCGTCTGCCCATGACCATCCTGGACTGGGATATCGACGGTATTCGGGAAATCGGCGTAAACCTTCGTACCTCGCAAATGCTGGGTCGGGATACCACCATTGCCGCGCTTCTGAAAGAAGGATACGAGGCCGTTTTCCTGGCTTCCGGAGGTTGGGACAGCCGGTTGGCCCGCGGCGCCGCAAATCAAATTGAAAGCCCCATCCCCGGTGTCTTTCTTCTGATTGATCTGTTGCGTCCTTCGATTGCGGACAATGGCGCCATCCCCTGCGCCGGTAAGCAAATTGTTATCGCCGGCGGCGGCAAGGCGGCCGTAAAAGCGGCGATGATCTGCAAGGAAAGAGGCGCTGCCAAGGTTACCGTACTGCTGCGCGAAACAAAGGAAGCGGCCAAGCTTGACGAGCCGGATATGGCGCAACTCAAAGCCGCCGGCGCAACCGTTCGTTTTCAGAACGCCATCGACCGAATCAACGGTGAAGCGGATGCAATCGTATCGTTGGAAATCATAGATCTTTCTTCCGGTGAAAAACAAATCATTGCTTCCGACAGCCTGTTTATAGCGGCTGGACGATTCCCGGAATTGATTTTTGCCCGTCCCCGAAAAGAGGAAAAACCGGAAACCGGTGAAGTAAATACCTGGGAAGCCGTGCCGCCTTCGAAACATCCGGAGGCGTATGACGAACGAAGCCTGCTCACCAACGCTGATCCCCTAACGGATATCAGCGCCGCCATCCGGGCCATCGCCGCTGGAAGAAGGGGTGCCGCCTCGATTCACCAAGTCATCTATGGACTGGAAATGGGTGGTCAGGAAAATGTACTCAAACCCGATACCTATGTTCAAGATGTCGACCATCTGGAAGCGGTGGCGCCAACCAAACGGCATATCATGCCGGTCTGCAATCCAGAGGATATGAAGGTGGAGTGCGAGCTGGGCTTTGATGAAGAGACGGCCAAGACGGAGGCCGGCCGTTGCCTGAAATGCGGTCTTGTCTGTTACCAGAAGGAGGCGCAATCAATGATCCTGCCGGGAATAAGGCCTGCCGATTTAACGGCGATGTCTTCCGTGGGAAGCAGGAGCGACCGGGAGGTCCTGTTCGATTTCGAGGATCGCGGCAGAATCCATTGATCCCCGGTGCACCTGCATTTCGATGTGGATGCAAATGGGATACGAGAAGGGAGGGTGATCTGTGGCGACGGAAGAAGGCCTTGTAATCGCCGTCGAAAACGGCGCCGCCAGAATCAGGACCAAACAATCCACGGCCTGTGAATCCTGCGCTTCCCGATCTTCCTGCAATGCCATGGGGGGGGGAAATGATATGGAAGTGGAGGCGGTCAATACCGTGGGGGCGAAAGCAGGTGACACGGTGATTCTGAAAATTGAAACCACTCCGCTGCTCAAGGCCACCTTCTTGATCTATATTCTTCCGATCCTCTGCTTGTTCGCCGGAGCCATCATCGGCCAGGAATGCGCCCGTTTTTTTCAGTTGAATGCTTCCGCGGTGTCCGTCGGCGTCGGGTTCCTGTTTTTCATCATTTCACTGCTTTTCGTCCGGTCAAAGGCGCATCAGATGGCGGGGCGGGCCGACTATAAACCGACTGTTCTGCGAATCAAAAAAAGCGCTTCCCGAAAATCGTCGGAATAACCTTCTATTCCGTATATTCGAAAAACCGTCCTTCATAATTCCGAACCAGCCATCGCCCGGGCTCCTTCTTTGTGACATATTCCGGTAAGATCGGCGTTTTCCCTCCGCCACCAGGCAGATCGATCATATATTGGGGAATGCACAGACCGGAAACATGGCCCCGCAGGCCGGCCATGATTTCCATGCCGATCGAAAGCGGCACCCGAAAGTGCATGGTTCCCCGAACCGGATCCGGATGGTGGAGGTAATACGGTTTTACGCGAATATTGACGAGCCCGCGCATGAGCTCCCGCATGACCTCCGTCCGATCATTGATTCCTTTCAGCAACACGGTCTGACAGCCCAGGGGAATGCCCGCCTCCACGATACGTGCACATGCCCGGGCGGACACTTCCGTTATTTCAGCCGGGTGATTGAACTGCGTATTCATGTAGAGTGGATGATACCGCCGTAACATGTCGACCAAGGTGTCCGTTATACGTTGCGGCAGAACACAGGGAATCCGGGTATGAATGCGGATCCGTTCAATATGGGGGATGACATGCAGCTTATCGAGTATGCGATCCAGGTCTTCATCCGTCATCATGAGGGGATCACCGCCGGAGAGAATGACCTCTCGAATCGTATGGGTTGCGGCAATGTAGTTCACTCCCGCCTGAATCATTTCAACGTTGACGGGTCGGTCCCGTCCGACTTTTCTCTTGCGCATGCAGTGACGGCAATACAAGGCGCAACGGTTTGAAACCGTGAACACCACTCGATCCGGATAGCGGTGAATCACGCCGGGTACCCGGGATTGAATTTCTTCCGCCAGCGGATCATCCCCGGCCTCGGCCGTTTCCAATTCCAGGGTATCCGGCACTGCTTGTCGCCAACAGGGATCGTGGGCCGTTTGAATGAGTCCTAAATAATACGGGTTGATCCGCATGGGATAATACCGAATCACGTTTTGGATGTCATCCAGCGCGACCGGCAGCCGATGCGACAATTGGTCTGCCGAAACAATGCTGGCCGATACCAGTTCACGCCAATCGACTGATTCGAGCATTTCTGCCCCGTGAGTCCGAATAGGTTGCATACGTTGTTGGTCTTCCGTGGCCGCCCTGTTTACAAGCATGTCTACCCATCGCGAGGCGAGGGGCGCGTCCGGAGCGGCCTGTCGAAAAATTCGTTGTTATTCCGGGAATCCTCCAAATTCCCACCTTGATCCGCAGGGATCGAGGCGCTATGATACCGCAACTCAATGGAATTAGAAAGGGCTAAGCCATGCGTTCATCCCATCTGAAAACCGTTCGTTGTGCGTGGTGCGGAGACGATCCGCTGTATGTGCGCTATCATGATATGGAATGGGGTGTCCCGCTCCATGAGGATCATAAACTGTTCGAGTTTCTGGTTCTCGAGGGGGCCCAGGCCGGACTGAGCTGGATAACCGTATTGAAAAAAAGGCCCCGGTATCGATCCGCTTTCAGTCATTTCGATCCGGAAAAAGTGGCGCGTTTTGATGGGGACAAAATCAAAGCCCTGCTGGCCGATCCCGGACTGATCCGAAACCGGCTGAAAATCGAGGCGGCGGTTCGGAACGCCCGCGTTTTTCTGGCCGTGGTGGATGAATTCGGATGTTTCGATCCGTATTTATGGCGTTTTGTGGACGGCAGGCCCATTCAGAATGCGTGGAGAAGACATGGGGACATCCCGACACAGACCGAATTGTCCATGAAATTAAGCAAGGATCTTCGTAGCCGCGGGTTCACATTTGTCGGACCGACAATTTGTTATGCGTTCATGCAGGCCGTCGGGATGGTGAACGATCATACCACCGACTGCTTTCGCCATTCTCAGATCACATCATCCGCCAAGGTAACCCCTCGCGATATTTGAAAACGGTACCGGTATCCGATTGACAATCCATCCCATGCCTGTTACAAAATTGTTATTTTTTGGACGCCCATATCCTGTCGTGCTGTCGATCCTTGATCTCATTTGAGGCGCCATGTGGCATAAGGTTGGTATCAGATGAAAAAAATAGAAGAAATCACCCTTTTTTACGAAATCAGCGAGGCGCTGAGCGAACATCTCGATCTGAAAAAATCTCTGTATAAGGTGCTGGACATCCTTTCCGACGGTATGGAGATGATACGGGGCACCATCACCCTGCTGAATCCGCTTCGAAACGAGATAAACATCGAAGTCGCCCACGGTCTTTCCCAGAGCGCCATGGACCGGGGAAAATATAAATTGGGAGAAGGCGTCACCGGCCGGGTGATCCAGACCGGAAAATCGATCTCGATTCCCAAAATCAGCGAAGAGCCCCTTTTCCTGGATCGCACCGCGACACGCAAAGGGTCGCAGTTCAAGGAGGCTTCCTTTTTCTGTGTTCCCATTAAAAAAGGAACGAAGGTGATCGGCGCGCTCAGCGTGGACCGACTCTATGATGAAAACTTTCCCCTGAAAAATGGGGAAAAAATATTGTCGGTGGTCGCCACGATGATCGAACGTCAGGTGATCAACCTGGAAACCATTAATTTGGAAAAAGAGCAGCTGAAGGATGAAAACAAACGCCTGAGAAGCGAATTGGAAAAGAAATACCGCTTCAACAACATTATCGGGAACAGCAATAAAATGCGGGAAGTTTATCAAATGATCTCGCAGGTTTCAAAAAGCAACGCCACGGTTCTGATTCGGGGCGAAAGCGGTACCGGCAAGGAGCTGGTCGCCAATTCCATTCACTACAACAGCCTCCGGACAAAATTCCCTTTTGTGAAGGTCAACTGTGCGGCGCTGCCCTCCAATCTGATTGAGAGTGAGTTGTTCGGGCATGAAAAAGGAGCGTTCACCGGCGCGGTGAAACAAAAAATAGGGAAATTCGAGCTGGCCAACAAAGGCACCATTTTTCTCGATGAAGCCGGTTCCATCGATACAGATGTCCAGGTGAAACTGCTGCGGGTTCTCCAGGAGCGGGAATTTGAACGCGTAGGCGGCCATCGCACCATTAAAATTGACGTTCGGATCATTGCCGCAACCAATAAGAATCTCGAGAGAGCGGTGGAAGACGAGACCTTCCGGGGCGATCTTTACTACCGGCTGAACGTATTCCCGATTTACATGCCCCCGTTGCGCGAGCGCAAAACGGACATTCTGTTGCTGGCGGATTTTTTTCTCGAAAAATATTCAACCGAAAACAGCAAGGAAATCAAGCGGTTGTCAACACCTGCGATTGACATGTTAATGGGATATCACTGGCCGGGAAATGTCCGGGAGCTAGAGAATGTGATGGAGCGTGCCGTGCTTCTTTGCGAGGAGGGCGTCATTCACAGTTACCATCTGCCGGCGACCCTGCAAACCGGCTCGGAATCCAACACGCTTCCGGCGCTCTCGCTGGAAGCCGCGGTTGACAATCTGGAGAGGGAGATGATCATCGACGCCTTGAAAAACACCCGCGGAAATATTTCCCTGGCAGCAAAAATGCTCGACACCACGGTGCGGAAATTTTCTTACAAGGCCCAGAAATTCGATGTCAACTATCGGCATTATCGGTAATGGAAGAACTTATTTTCTTTTGACATGCCGGCGGATATTTTCTATGGTGAAAACATTCGCAACCGCATGATCGTAAATGGAAGCAAGGGCTTGGGAGATTGAGTTGATATGGATAGCAAGAAAAAAGTGTCACAATTGACACAACCACTTCCGTTGCCGTCGACACTTCCCCAAGGGAAAACCGGCCGATCGAACCAGGAAAACCGTCGCGATATACGCAAATCGTATTTCATGGCGGTGGATTATGCCACGGATGATCGCCTTCACCAGGAATTTATCAATGATATCAGCTGCGGCGGCGTCTATATCGAAACCCGCCAGCCGCTCCCCGTGGGGCAAAAAATTTCTTTGTCCTTCGCCCTCCCCGACCAACAAACCCACATCAAAGTCAGCGGTGGCGTGGTCCGTTCCGATGCCAAGGGAATCGGTGTCGCCTTTCTGACCACGGACTCCGCTGTTCGCAGCCGGATCGCCGCCGCTGTCGCCGATCTGTAAAGGGGATGTTCGGTAACAATTCCTTTACCGCTTATACGGCCTATAGCAGATTGCTCGCCAGGTCGGCCAGCTCCGACCGCTCGCCTCTTTCCAGGTTTATGTGGGCATAAATCAACTGGCCTTGCATCCGTTCGATCATATAGCTCAGCCCATTGGAGAGGCTGTCAAGATAGGGGTGATCGATTTGAAAAATATCACCGGTGAAGACGATTTTGGTTCCCTCTCCGGCGCGGGTGATGATGGTCTTGACTTCGTGGGGAGTCAGGTTCTGGGCCTCATCAACGATAAAAAAGATTTTGACAAGACTGCGCCCGCGTATATAGGACAAGGGCGAAATGATCAATTTCTCTTTTTCAAGGAATTCCTTGATTTGACGGTTTTGTGGGTTTGAATCCGCATACTGGTTCTGGATGACCCCCAGATTGTCGTAGAGCGGTTGCATATAGGGATCCAATTTCGAATCGATGTCCCCGGGCAGAAAACCAAGATCTCGATTGCTGAGAGGGACTACCGGTCGGGCAAGAAAAATCTGACGGTATTGTTTGCGCGTTTCCAGGGCGCCGGCCAGTGCCAGGAGCGTTTTCCCCGTTCCGGCTTTTCCCGAAATGGTCACCAGCCGGATATGGGGGTTCAAAAGTGCATGCAGCGCAAATGTTTGTTCTGCATTCCGGGGGGTTATTCCATATACGGAGCTTTTTTCAACACGGACGATTCGCTGGCTCAATGGGTCAAAGACACCCAGGACGGATTTTTTCATGTTTTTTAAAACAAGGTATTCGTTGGCCACACAATCTTCCTGTTCCGGAATATCTTCCAAGGATGCTTCATACGGAGGCTGGTACATGGAATCGATAACCGCTTCCGGAACATTTTCCAGTGTCCGGCACCCGGTATACAGGGCCGCAATGTCCTTGACATGGTCCGTAGTATAATCCTGGGCGGTCATACCGACCGATTTGGCCTTCATTCTCAGATTCACATCCTTGGTTACCAGAATGACCTGTTCCTGCGGCCGGTCTTTATATAAATGATAGGCGATGTTTAAAATATTATGGTCATGTTTTTTTTCCGAAAAGTTGAGCTTCAGGTCCTCATGAATACCCTGTTCCAGCTTGATGAACATTCTACCGCGGTCCTGTCCCAGTTTCACGCCACCGTTGAAGAGCTTATCTCCGCTCAAGGCGTCGAGGGTCCGGAGAAATTCCCGGGCATGAAAATTCAGGCTGCCGTTTCCTTTTTTGAACTGGTCCAGCTCCTCCATAACGGTGATGGGAATGACCACATCGTGCTCTTTGAATTGGGTGATACAGGAACTGTCGTGGAGGATAACGTTGGTGTCCAGAACGAATATTTTACGTGGTTGGTTTGTATGATCCAAAATCTATTCCTGAAACCGGTTGACGACCTGGCATCCGACCCTAATCGCTTTCGAATTGTGTCATAACATCATTTTTACTTATTATATCGGTCAGTTTTATGCCGAACTTTTCATTCACGACAACGGCTGTCCCCAGTGCGACCAGTTTCTTATTGATATATACCCGCAACGGTTCGCCCGCAAGATTGTCCAGTTCCACAACCGATCCGGGTTCGACGTTGATCAAGTCCCGGACATTCAGGTTGCAGCTGCCGAGCACGACGGATAAATCCAATTGAATGTCGAGAATCATGTCGAATTTTGATTCGTCAAACTCTCCGGGAACTGTGACCGGATGTTGGTCACTCCCTTGATTGTTTTCGTTTTCAGTCATCTGAACGGAATTGCCCCCTACTAAAACGGTTGGACATTATGAGAAGTCGTGGCGTCATCGCACGGCATTGCCGATGGACGCCTGCTTTCCGGAATAAGGCGGGCTCGGGGCCATATTCGGCGGGCGGGAACCTGTACGGAAAAAACGCGGTCCGCAGACCTTTCAGAAACTTGCCGCTTTTTCCAACGCTTCCATTTTGGTTTTGCATTCAATGCACTGAGTGGCGACCGGTCGCGCTTTTAACCGCCCAATGGATATCTCTTCATCGCAGATTTCACATACACCGAACGTGCCTTCTTCAATCCGCTCCAAAGCGCCCCTGATTTTGTTGATTAAGCGGCTTTCGCGATCTTTAATGCGGAGCAAAAAATTTTGATCCGTATACGCAGAGGCCTGATCGATCAGATCGGAGTATGAGCTCTCCTGGTCTTTTAGCTGCGCAACCGTGTCGTTGCTGCGGCGAAGGAGATCATCCAATTGTTGATTGAGAAGTGTTTTGAAATTTTCAATATCTTTTTTTTTCATATCTGCGACCACCTACACGACGCCATGTGATTGATAGGGGAAATCCGCTTTCCCGGCCACTTCCACTTTTTTTTCAAATTCCGGCTGTTTCAAATCACCGCATGGGATTTTCTGTTGTCCGCTAACCAATATAGTGTATATTTACTAGAAGGTAACGATTCAAGTCAAGCCATAGTCGCAAAAAGTCGCATAAAACATCTCCCTCATTTCATGGCGGCGCCCGGTTCCATTGCACACAATTTCGTCTTTTATTGGGCGCTTTTATTACAAAATTGTAGTTATTGTTTTTTGGCAACCAATTGTTTTCAAAATAACGCAATGAATTTTTAGGATATTTGATATTTGCTGTTTTGGCATAAGTGTTGCTGTATTTACGGCAATAGAAAGGGAACGGCAATACCATGCAACCAGTGACCAACCATTCGATCATCCAGTTTCGGGAAAAGCGCGAAAGACTGATCGCCTCCTTTCTGAAAAGCGGGGATCCCGATTTTCAGCTGAAGCTGTCGTCTCTGTTGGATGAATATTTTATTACAAGTTTTGAGCAAAGTATGGTGGGGCCCCGGATGAACATCTACAAAAAGCCGTACGCCATGATTGCGCTCGGAGGCTATGGGCGACAGGAACAATGTGTTCGTTCCGATGTGGATCTGCTCTTCCTCTTCGAAAAAAACGTACCGGTGGAAGCGGAAGAACTGATTCGGGAGATGATTTATCCGCTGTGGGATCTGGGGTTGGAAGTCGGTCATGGGACCCGCTCCATGCGCGAAAGCATCAAGCTTGCCGGCAAGGAACTGGATGTATTTACCGCCATGCTGGACGCGCGGTTTATTTGCGGGATGTCTCCGTTATATACGGAAATGATGGAACGATTGTCATCCCGATTGACGCGCGGGCATTCCCATCAACTGATCACTTCCCTGATCGAGCGCAACAAGGAGCGTCACCATCGCTTCGGGGATTCCACATACCGCCTGGAGCCTAATTTGAAGGAAGGTCAAGGAGGGTTGCGGGATTATCATACCCTGATTTGGATCGCACGAATCAAAAGCAACCTGAAATCACCCCGGGATCTGGAATATCATGGCTATTTGTCTTACGACGAATACCAATCCCTGCGGCAGGCACTGAATTTTATCTGGCAGGTCCGCAACCGCCTCCATCACTTGACCGGACGCAAAACGGATCAGTTGCATTTTGAACAGCAACAAAAGATTGCCGATATATTGAAATTCCGGGATGGCGAGGGGCAAATGGCCGTGGAGCGGTTTCTCGGTCGCCTCCATGAAAAAATGGAATATATCAAGCAACATAATCTGGTTTTTCTGGCGGAAATGGGGTATGGGCGCAAATCCATCATCTTGCGCCGGGCGCCGGTGAAAAAAAGTCAGGTGGACGGTCTGGAGGTGGTCCGCAACATGCTCAACTTCGTTTCTCTAGAGCATATTCTGGCGACGCCCGGGCTCTTGATCAAAATTTTCGAGGAAAGCGCTCGACTGAAGGTCCCCCTCAGCTCCGAAGCAAGACGGGTGGTGAAGGAGTTTTCCCATCTCGTCAACAAACAGTTCCGACAGAATCCGGAGAACATACGGATATTCGAAACAATTCTGCTAACGCCGGCGATTCCTTTCAATGTGCTGAACGAAATGCTGAATACCGGTTTCCTGATGCGATTGATTCCGGAATTCAGGCAGATCGTCAATCGCATCCAGTTTGATGAATATCACCTTTTCCCGGTGGACCGTCACTCGCTTCACACGGTCAGAACCATCAAAAGTTTTGCCTCACCAGACGATTCTCCGGCAACGGATCTGTGCCGCAACTTGTATAAAGAGCTGGGACAGCACCGAAAGTTTTTGCTGTGGGCCGCATTGCTCCACGATATCGGCAAAGGTTCGGAAGGCCATGGTCATTCGGTGCGTGGGGCTGAGATCGCCCGAAAAATTCTCGCGCGATTCGGGTATGAAAGCGCCCCGATCGATACGGTCGCTTTTCTGGTAAAGGAACATCTGTTTCTGATCAAAAATGCCACCCGGAGGGACATCAACGATGAAGAGACGTCCATTTTTTGCGCGCGGCGAATTAAAGACGTTCGTTTATTGAAAATGCTCTACCTGCTGACGGTGGCCGATTCCATTTCAACCGGCCCGAAGGCATGGAACGACTGGTCCGCGGCGTTGTTGCGCGATCTTTTTTTCAAGGTGATGAATATTCTGGAGCGGGGCGAACTGGCCTCCCGGGAAGCCGTGGAGGAGGTCAAACGGAAAAAGATCGATATTGTCATGTCGGCGGCCACCCGGGAGGCCAGAACGGCCCTCACCCATCATTTCGAATTGCTGACGCCGCGCTATCTGCTGTATACGCCGACCGCCATGATTACGGTTCATATGGAACTGTATCAGGGACTGGGCGACGCGGATTTTGTTTGGCGCATCGACCCGGACCGGGACTTAAACACCCGCACCGTTACCATCTGCGCCAAAGACCGCCCCGGTCTTTTTTCCAAAATATCCGGTGTGTTTACATTGAATAACCTGGATATTCTGAATGCCGAAATCCATACCTGGAGAAAGAATATCGCCCTGGATATTTTCACCGTAAGACCCCCGGTGGATCTTTTTTTTGAAGACCAGCGATGGGTGCGAGCGGAGAAACATTTGAAAGCGGCGCTGGCGGGAGATCTGGATCTCGGCGCTGCGTTGCAGGAAAAAATCGCGGATCACAAAACACCCGATCGCCATATCCCGAAGCGTCCTTCCCGGGTGAAGATAGATAACGACAGCTCCAGTTTTTTTACCATCATCGAAGTGTTTACCCATGATGCGCCCGGACTGCTTTTCCGCATCACGGATGTGCTGTTCAAACAGGAGCTGGACGTTTGGATTGCCAAAATCGCCACGAAAGTGGATCAGGTAGTGGACGTCTTCTACGTTCGCGATCTGTTCGGTCAAAAAGTGGATGTTTCCGATCAGGTGGCGCGTATCAAAACGGAGATAGAAAAGGTGCTTGCTTCCAAAGACGATAGGTCGGAGGAGCGCATGGCGGTCTGAGAATCCTCGGATCGGTCAACATGAGAATCAAGGAGGAACTTGCGAATGAGAAAAATACTACTACTCACTATTATGACGAGTCTGTTTTGGATCCCCTCTGCAGCGTTTGCGACCGAAGCGACGCTGAACTCGGGAGATACCGCCTGGGTGATTGTCGCGACAGCCCTGGTCATGATGATGACGCCTGCCGGCCTGGCGCTTTTTTACGGCGGCATGTCACGGTATAAAAACTTGCTGAACACCTTTGCCATGACCATTGTTTCGTATTGCATCGGCAGCATCATCTGGGTCATGTGGGGCTACACCCTGGCATTCGGACCGGACAGGGCCGGCATGATCGGAAGTCTGGAGCATCTTTTCATGGCCGGAATCGGCGTCAACAGTATTTCCGGGACCATTCCAACCCTTGTTTTCGCCCTTTTTCAAATGACCTTTGCCGGTATCACCGTCGCCCTGGTCCTGGGTGCGATTGTGGACCGCATGAAATTCTCGGCATGGATCGTATTCACCATCCTGTGGATTACGCTGATTTACTGCCCCATCGCCCATTGGGTTTGGGGCGGTGGTTGGATGGCGAATATGGGCGCCCTCGATTTCGCAGGCGGCAACGTCGTTCATATCAATGCCGGTGTTGCCGGTCTCGTACTGGCCCTGGTGTTGGGCAAACGAATCGGTTATGGAAAAGAGGCCATGTTTCCCTCGAGTATCTCGTTGACCGCGCTGGGCGCGGCGCTGCTCTGGTTCGGTTGGTTCGGATTCAATGCCGGCAGTCGTCTGGCGGCGGACGGGGTGGCCGCCTCCGCATTCATGGCGACCAACACTTCCGCGGCGACGGCCGGAATCGCCTGGATGTTGGCCGAATGGATTCATAATAAAAAACCGACCGTCCTGGGGATCGCATCCGGGATCGTTGCCGGTCTCGTCTCCATCACGCCGGCGGCCGGATACGTGAATATGCAGGCGTCGTTGATCATCGGACTTGTGGCCGGTGTGTTCGGTTTTTTCAGTGTGGCCATTCTGAAGCATAAACTCGGATATGATGATTCCTTGGACGCTTTTGGGGTTCACGGGATGTGCGGTATTTGGGGGGCCATCGCCACCGGCCTTTTCGCGGATCCCGCCGTCATGGAAAATACGGCGGGATTGTTTTACGGCAATCCCAAGCAGCTATGGATACAACTCATTTCCATTGTTGCGACCATACTGTACACGGCTGTGGGAACCTATATCGTAATAACGGCGACCCGGATGATAACCGGTGGATTGCGCGTGAGTCGGGAAGATGAGATTCTGGGACTCGACAACGCCATCCATGGTGAACGCGCGTTTGAAATTGAGTAACGGCGCGACGGTTTGGGGCGGAACAAGAGAAAGATTGCGGTGGCCCTTCGGTTTGTGATAAGGATCGCAATTATTCTCCATACACCCCATTCCGAAAGGCCGGCCCCGGTAAGCGAAAATCGCCTGTGGCGCTTATGTCAAGAGGAATACCGGCAAGCCGTCCGACCCATTATTGAAAGGAGGAGTTACCATGAAGAAGGTAGAGGCAATCATAAAACCATTCAAGCTGGATGACGTCAAGGAAGCCTTGAACGAAATCGGCATCCAGGGCATGACGATTACGGAAGTGAAAGGCTACGGTCGCCAGAAAGGTCACAAGGAGATCTATCGCGGCGCCGAATATGTTGTTGACTTCATCCCGAAAATAAAAATTGAAATCGTCGTGGAGTCGGACATGTTGGAAAAAGTGATCAATACCATCCGCGATGCTGCCAATACCGGCAAACTCGGTGATGGTAAAATATTTGTGCTTCCCGTCGAGCAGGCCGTCCGCGTGCGTACCGGCGAAAAGGGCAAGGACGCCATCTAACCCGCACCGGCTCGTCGGGGGAATTCGGAAGGGTGATCAGGTAATAATGGTTGGTGTATGACACATTTATTAAGGAGGATAATAAGATGACAGTAAAAGATGTTTTTCAAATGGCAAAAGAGAACGGCGTCAAGGTTGTCGACATTCGTTTCATGGACTTCCCCGGGATCTGGCAGCACTTTTCCGTGCCCATCTGTGAACTGGAGGAATCCAGTTTCGAAGACGGCTATGGGTTTGACGGCTCCAGCATTCGCGGCTGGCAGCCGATCAACATGAGCGATATGCTCGTAATCCCCGATCCGTCCACTGCGAAAATGGATCCCTTTTTTGAAGAGCCGACCCTGGTACTGATCGGTGACATCGTCGACCCGATTACCCGTGCGCCGTATTCCCGCGACCCCCGCAATATCGCCAAAAAAGCGGAAGCCTTCCTGAAAAGCACTGGCATCGGCGATACGGCGTTTATCGGTCCGGAAGCCGAATTTTTCATTTTCGACAGCGTGCGGTTCGAGTCATCCCGCAATATATCTTTTTATGAAGTCGATTCCATCGAAGGCATCTGGAACAGCGCCCGGGAAGAGTCCCCAAACCTCGGCTACAAGCCCAGATTGAAAGAAGGTTATTTCCCGGTACCGCCAACGGACAAATTTCAGGATCTGCGCACCGAAATGATGCTGACGCTGGAAAAGCTCGGCATCGATGTGGAGTGCCAGCACCACGAAGTCGCCACGGCCGGTCAGGCGGAAATCGATATGCGTTTCAAACCCTTGTTGCAGATGGGTGATCAGCTGGTTTGGTTCAAATATGTATTGAAAAATGTCGCCAACCGGAACGGCCATACCGTCACCTTCATGCCCAAACCGCTTTTTGAGGACAACGGCAGCGGCATGCATACGCACCTCAGCATTTGGAAGGGCGGCAAACCGCTGTTTGCCGGAGACAAGTATGCCGGTGTTTCCCAGGAAGCACTCTGGGCCATCGGCGGCATTTTGAAACACTGCAAGGCGCTTTGCGCGATTACCAATCCCACGACCAACTCATACAAGCGTTTGGTTCCGGGCTTCGAGGCGCCGGTGAACTTGGCCTATTCCAGCCGAAACCGCAGCGCCGCCATCCGCATCCCCATGTACAGCACTTCACCCAAGGCCAAACGGATTGAATTCCGTACCCCGGATCCGTCCTGCAACGGCTATCTGGCGTTTTCCGCCATTCTGATGGCCGCCATTGACGGTATTGAAAACAAGATCGATCCGGGCCAGCCTTTGGATAAGAACATTTACGATCTGCCGCCGGAAGAACTGGCCCTGGTTCCCTCCGCTCCGGGTTCGCTGGATGAGTCCATGGCAGCCCTGAAGGAAGACTGCGGCTTTCTGCTGAAGGGTGATGTCTTTACCCAGGACGTCATCGATACCTGGGTTGAATACAAGATTAAACATGAAGCCAATGCGGTCAGATTGCGGCCGCATCCCCACGAATTTTTCCTCTATTTCGATATTTAATATAGAGTCCATAAATTCCTCAAAAAGCCCGTCGCTTCAACGACGGGCTTTTTTGTTTGTCCGCAGGATTTTATCTTTCCCGCATCCTTCGCGAATGGGCATCCATTCATAGCGTTTCTCTCCAAATTTTTTTATCGGGAGTAAAAACGCGTTCCCTCCTTGATGGGAAAGCGCCGGCAGCAAGTTCCTGTAGATTCTCTTGGAGGCGTGGCGACAGTCCGGTGGTACGAACCGGTCCCCTGCGAATTCCGTTTTGGCATCTTGGCTTTCTGTTCTGCCCAATATGTAATAATTGAATAAATATATAACATAAATGTAGTAATAAAATATATATATTCCAAAAATGTGCTTTATGGCGTGATTGCAATGGCTGCGTAAATTGGACAAATAATATAATATAACAGATGGTTGGTTGCTATTTTTCTGTATGGCATGTGGATTGCTCTATATCTGATCAAACAAAGCGACGAACCATTGATCAACAGAAGGAGACAACCAATGAAAAAAATTGAAGCGATCATCAAGCCCTTTAAGCTGGATGAGGTCAAAGATGCGCTGAACGAAATCGGCGTTGCGGGCATGACGGTTACCGAGACAAAGGGATTCGGGCGCCAGCGGGGTCATAAGGAAATTTATCGGGGCGCGGAATATCAGGTGGATTTTATCCCCAAGCTGAAACTGGAAATCGTAGTGAATGAGTCCATGGCAGAGAAGGTCGTCAAGCTGATTACGGAAAAAGCCGGTACGGGCACCATCGGCGACGGGAAAATTTTTGTTCTACCGGTATCGGAAGCGGTGCGCATCAGAACCGGAGAATCCGGAAAAGACGCCATATAATAAAGAATGAGGAGGAACGTGTCATGAAAAAAGCCATTTTTGTTTGTGTTCTATTGTCAGCCATCGTCGGTTTCGCCTGGGCAGAAGACGGCCCGGTTACGCCTGAAATGAATAAAACCGCTATCGAACTGGTGCAGACCCATGCCAATTATGTATGGACCCTGGTGGCCGCTGCCCTGGTGTTTTTTATGCAGGCCGGTTTCGCCATGGTGGAAACCGGTTTTACCCGCGCCAAAAGCGCGGTCAATATCATGATGAAAAACCTGATGGATTTCTGTCTTGGCTCCATCGCCTTTTGGGCCGTGGGCTTCGGCCTCATGTTCGGTGTCAGTAAATCCGGATGGATCGGCACCTCGGGGTTTTTCCTGAGCGATTTCACGCCGGACGGTGATCCCTGGGTGCTGGCGTTCTGGATGTTCCAGGTGGTTTTTTGCGCCACGTCCGCCACCATCGTATCCGGCGCCATGGCCGAACGGACGAAATTTATCGGGTATTTGGTTTACAGCGCTATCTTGAGTGCCCTGATCTATCCGATTTTCGGCGGCTGGGCATGGGGCAGCTTGTTTCACGGCAACGGCTGGCTGGGAAATTTGGGATTCATCGATTTTGCCGGTTCCACCGTGGTCCACTCCGTGGGCGGCTGGGCAGCCCTTGCCGGAACCATCATCCTCGGGCCCCGGCTCGGTAAATACGCCAAAGATGGAACGATTCGACCGATACTGGGCCACAATATCCCGCTGGCGGCCCTGGGGGTATTCATTCTGTGGATGGGATGGTTCGGGTTCAATCCCGGATCCACCACCGTAGCCGACAAAAGCATCGCGATTATATTCGTGACCACGAATTTATCCGCCGCCGCCGGCGCCATCACCGCCATGATTGTTTCCTGGATTAAATTCGGCAAGCCGGAAGTGGGCATGACCCTGAACGGCGCCTTGGCGGGACTGGTGGGGATCACCGCCGGTTGCGCCAATGTATCTCCCGGCAGCTCGATTATCATCGGCGCGGTTGCCGGAACCCTGGTGGTGTTCTCGGTTCTGTTTTTCGATAAGATTCAGATCGATGATCCGGTGGGCGCCATCTCCGTTCACGGCTTGTGCGGTGCCTGGGGCACCTTGGCGGCCGGTATCTTCAATATGGGAGGCACCAGTCTGAAAATGATCAGCGTGCAGCTGCTGGGCATCGGCACCTGTTTTGTCTGGACCTTTGCGACGGCGTTCATTCTGTTCAAACTGATTCAGATGACCATCGGGCTTCGGATCTCTCCCGAAGAAGAAGCCGAAGGCTGCGACATCGCCGAGCATGCCGGCAATGCGTACCCGGATTTCACCGTATCCTCCTATTCGCACGTCCTGCCCGCATCCGGAAGCGGCATGAAAAAAGCCGTCCTTTCCGAAGGCCGGATGGAAGGAATGCCGGCGCCGACCAGGCAGACCTCGTATTAATCCGCTCCTATCGCGGTACCCCGCCACCGCCATGATCCTCCTGGATGTCCACGTCGGACATCCAGGAGGATTATCCGGCCAGTTTTGCAATCACCCCCGTCGGCAGGATCTTCAACAATCTTCCGAGGAGATTCCAGGGAAAAACCGGCACCGTCGAGCGCTTCACCTTTTTTTCAATCATGTCGGCGATCAAGGCGGCGCCCCTTTCAACGGAAATGACAAACGGTCGGCTCGGGAGCATATTGTTGAGGGGGGTATCGATATAACCGGGATAGAGGACGGTGATATCGATCTTCTTGCCGTGCAGCTCGGCGCGCAATCCTTCCAGGTAGACGGCCAGTCCGGCTTTGGAGGCGCTGTATGCCGCGCTGCGGGGCATTCCCCGAAAAGCCGCCACCGAAGAAACACCGACAATATGACCGGCGCCGCGTTTCAGAAACAGAGCGGCGGCAGCGTCAATGGTGGCCGCGGCTCCGAGCAGGTTGGTCAGCAGGGTGGCTTTGGATTTTTCAAACTGGCCGTTGCCGACCTTTTCCCCCAGGCCGACGCCGGCATTGACAAAGACGATGTCAAGACCGTCCAGATCCCGGGCAAACGTTTGAATGACGCCTGGAACGGAATCGCAGTCCGTTACGTCAAGGGGACTAACCGCCACCTTCAAGGCCGGATGGCGCACCAGGATTTCATCGCGGACCTGTTCCAATAATTCCTGGCGTCTGGCGGCAAGTCCCAACGAATATCCCCTGTCGGCCATTTCAAAGGCAAGGGCCTTGCCGATGCCGGAAGAAGCCCCGGTAATCAGAATACTTCGAGACATGGCGGATTCCTTTCATCATAGTAGAATTAGAAGTGTTTCTACGGTAAATTCCCCTCCGCATCAAGGGATTTTTTCCGGCCGTTCATTCCGGTCGTGGTCGGGAAAGGCCTGCTGCCGCCGGGCGGTGAAGACCGTCTGCGCTTGACAAGGATGAGCGTTCAATCGTATGAACAGGATGAACATCATCCATGAATGATACCCGGGGAGGATATATATGCCCGTCTATGATGCGGTAGTCATCGGAGCAGGAAACGGTGGGCTGACGGCGGCGCTCACACTGGCAAAGGCGGGCCGGCGAATCCTTCTGCTCGAAAGACACAATGTTCCCGGCGGTTGCGCCACCAGCTTCGTCCGGGGACGGTTCGAGTTTGAAGTGGCCCTTCACCAACTCAGCGGTTTGGGCTCGGTGGACCGACCCGGTCCGTTACGGGTGCTGCTGAGCGAGATGGGTGTGATCGACAAACTCGCATTCGTGGAGATGGAAAATCTCTACCGAGTCTCCTATCCCGGCGTGCTGGATATTACCCTGAAAGCCGAACGGGAAGCCGCCATAGGCACCCTTCAACAACAATTTCCAGCGGAACGGGATGCCATCGCCCGCTTTTTTGAGCTGGTCTACGAGTTCAGCCTGCAGCTCGTTCAAGGCATTTTTTTCCGCGATCCGCATATTTCCAAGGAAAAGTACCCGTTATACTTCAAGTATGCCTTCCGGAACGCCCAGGAAGTCCTGGATGAGTACTTCGATGATCCGTTGTTGAAGGTCGTTCTCGGCGTTTACTGGGGGTATGTGGGGGTTCCGCCCAGTCGGCTGCCCTTCGGAGATCTGGCGGTTATTCTATGGGCCTACATCGAATTCAAGCCCTACCATTTGAAAGGGGGCTCCCAGGCGCTTTCCAATGCGCTCCTGGATACGTTTCTACAAATGGGCGGTGAGGCGCGTTTCAATTGCGC
The DNA here is from genome assembly GCA_041740615.1 of Desulfobacterales bacterium. Lineage (GTDB taxonomy): Bacteria > Desulfobacterota > Desulfobacteria > Desulfobacterales > SURF-7 > DYJD01. Next base: position 40,732 of record JBGSLR010000006.1, on the reverse strand, counting down.
CGTGCGCAAGATCATCGTTGAAAACGGTGCGGTGAAGGGGGTTGTTACGGAAGATGGTGAGCGAGTGGATACCCGCTATGTGATGTCCAATGCCAGCACGATTCAAACCTACATCGATCTCATCGATGCCGCGGAGGTTCCCGACAGCCAGTTCGAGTACTTCAAAAGCAAAACAATCGGCCCCTCCGCATTTACCGTTTATCTGGGATTCGATTGTGAACCGTCGGAGATCGGCATCCGGGAATCGAGCAATTTTATCCTGACCACCACGGATATGAACCGGGCCTTCGGTCTGTGGAAAACCCTCGAACCGCAGGAGTGGGCGCTATTCACCTGCTACGATGTTTCCGATCCCGAATTTTCACCTCCGGGCGCTTGTCAGGCGGCGCTGGTTTCTCTGCAATATGCCGAACCCTGGTATCGGGTGCCGCCTCACCAATACGCGGAAACCAAGTATCGCTATGCGGACGCCATGCTGAAAATGGCGGAAACGATTTTTCCGAACCTGCGGCACCATATCGAAGAGGCCGAGGTCGCAACACCGCTCACCCATCTTCGTTACCTGGGTCATCCGGGCGGTGCGATTTACGGATTCGATCAATACGCCAAGGACTCCCCCTATTTCCGTATGGACAAATCTCCCATCAAGGGGCTGTACCATGCGGGCGCCTGGGTGGCCGGAGGGGGGTTCCAGCCGACCCTGACGTCGGGCCGATCAACGGCCCGGTCCATGCTGAAATCAATGAACAACAAATGAGGACGATACGATCATGGCGCTGAAGGATGTCGTGGAAGACATTGAAGGATACCGGGAGATCGCAACCGAAATCCAGGTATTGAGAAAATACGGTTCCGACCATAAATCCTCACGGGGCGAGGTGGCGCAGATCATTTCCCAGCTGCATCCTCCCAAAATCGTCCTGAAACTGTCCGAGATCATCCAGGAGACCAGCTCCACCCGGACGTTTCGATTGATGGGCAAAGACGTCGGTCTACCCCCCTTCCAGGCCGGTCAATATCTGAATCTTTTCGTGGATATCCATGGAATCAGAACGAGCCGGCCCTACAGCATTTCCTCCCCGCCGACACACACCGGGTACTATGATGTCACCGTTCGTAGGGTGGAAGACGGATTTGTTTCGAGCTACCTGCTGGATGAACTGAAGGTCGGCGACGAGCTGGAAAGTACGTCACCCTCCGGAAATTTCTATTACAACGCGTTATTCCACGGTGCCGATCTGGTATTCCTGGCCGGTGGAAGCGGCGTCACACCGTTCATGAGCATGATTCGTGAAGTGGCGGAACGCGGGCTGACCTCCCGGCGGATCCATCTTCTTTACGGTAGCCGGAACGAAGCGGACGTGATTTTTCAGGAGGAATTGTCGGCCATTGCGGCGCATCACCGAAACATCTCCTGGATGCCGGTGATCTCGAATCCTTCGAAGAACTACGCTGGCGCAACCGGCCTGTTGACCGCGGATCGAATCGCGGAAGCCGTCGGCGACGTCACGTCAAAAACCTTCTACATCTGCGGCCCGGAAGTCATGTACGATTTTTGTCGCCGGGAACTCGTGAAACTGGGCGTGCAGAAGACGAAAATCCGCGTCGAAGCCTATGGTCCTCCCCGGGAGGTGACCAAACAGCCAGGCTGGCCCGCGGAAATTCGCGCGGATGACTTGTTTACCGTTGGATTGCGGAGCGGAAAAATTATTCGGGCCAAGGCCTCGGAACCCCTGATGGTGTCCCTCGAAAAAAACGGGATCGTGATCCCCGCGTCCTGTCGGTCGGGGGAATGCAGTTTGTGTCGCACCAAGATGCTTTCCGGAAAGGTTTTTCATCCCGAAGGCGTGCGGTTGAGAAAATCGGACAGCCAGTTCGGATACATCCATCCCTGTATGGCCTACCCCCTGACCGATCTGGAGATCCTGCTGTGAAACGGCTTCTACCACACCTTGCAGATCAACCCTTTTAGGTAGTTGCCCTCGGGAAAGTTCAGGGCCATGGGGTGGTCGGATGCCTGATGCAGCCATTCCAGGATCTGTACATCCCTTTTGGCGTCCAGGGCGCCGAAAGCAACCGCCTTCTGGAACAATTCCAAAGAAATATGCTGGGAGCAGGAAAAGGTGACCAGAATTCCTCCAGGCGCCAGGAGCCTGCAGGCCAGCATGTTGATATCCTTATATCCTCGGCAGGCGCGATCGACATCCCGTCGGGAAGAGGCGAATTTAGGCGGATCCAGCACGACGACATCGAAGTTTCGGCCGGAATCCCGATAGCCGCGCAACGCAGTGAAAACATCATTCCGAACCAGTTCGGCTCGGGAAAGGTCGATATCATTGAGGGATATGTTCCGGCGGGTGAGATCCAGGGCCGCTTCCGAACTATCCATGCACGTCACGCGTTCGGCGCCCCCTTTCAGGGCGGAAATGGCAAATCCGCCGCTGTACGTGAAGCAATCAAGCACTTGCGCCGCTTTCATGTATGGGCGCACCCGCAATCGATTGTCCCGTTGGTCCAGGTAGAATCCGGTTTTATGCCCCTGCCGGATATCGACGAGGAAATGATCCTCCCCTGTCCTGACCTGGATGAGATCCGGCGGCGATTCTCCCGCCAGAACACCGGACCGGACCGGCAGGCCTTCCTTGCCGCGGGATTTGGCGTCGGAGCGTTCATAGATGCCGCTGCAGGGAATGGCTTTTTCCAGTATGGAGACGAATGTCCCTTTCCAGTATTCGGCGCCCGCCGACAGGAATTGGCACACGAGGAAGTCTCCATAGCGATCCACGATGAGGCCGGGCAATCCATCGGCTTCCGCGTACACGATCCGACCGCAATCGTTCGCGTTTTTCTCCTGTTGTTTGATTCGATGGTGAATGACGCGTTCCAGGCGTTCCCGCATCCAATCCGCGGAGACTTCCTCTTGGGCAGAGAAAGTCCAAATCCGAAGTGCGATCTGAGAATGGGGCGAGTAGGCTCCGTGTCCGCATATCCTGCCGTCCGAAGTCCTGATCGCAACCGTTTGACCGCTCTGAAGTTCCCCATCGACGTTGGCAATCGCACCGGAAAAAATCCAGGGATGCCGGCGGGTCAGTGAGTCTTCCCGCCCTTTTTTGAGTGTGATCAATTTCATGGTCAATCCATTTGTAATACGACCGAGTAAGCGTTAAATAGAACCCATACGGGATCCTTTTCCCGAATGTCGAGACGCCTCGCGCTTTCCGTGGTGACGACCGAACAAAGCTCGGTGCCGTCGGTGATCCGTACGATAAATTCGGTATTGATGCTGCCCGGATGAATCTTTGTTACGGTTCCCTGAAAGCGATTTTCGGCGCTGCATTCCGGCTCCCTGTCCCGCTTATACAGGATGACCCAGGGGGCCTTGACTTCGGCCGTGATCGATTGGCCTGGTTTCAACCCCAGTCGCTCCAGGCTTTCGATGGTAATGATCGTGACAACCGGGTATCCCGCGATGGTGAAAAGCTCCACCCGGGCCTGGATATCCCCCCTGACGATTTTTTGAATTTTGCCGAAAAAGGAATTGCGGGCGCTGGTTTTCCGGGAGGACTCCTTTTCCATGAAAAAACGGGTTATCTGCTGAATCTCATCATCGGAAACGGAGACATAGGAAGACGTCAGATTGGGAGTCGAATGCCCCAGCAGCTTTTGAACCGCCGACAGGGGCATATTCCCCTGCATCAGCTCGACGGCCCGGGACTTGCGAATCATCTCCGGCGCGCCTAATTGTTTGGGAATTTCGCAGGCCACGGCGCGCTCATAAAATTTTCGACGAACAAAGCCGGGGTCCACCTGAAATCCTCTCCGCAGCGCCTTCTTGAAGGCCGGTTCCTCTACGGCGGATCGGATTTCATTGCATAGCGTTTCGGAAATCTGGACCTTCCGCCGGGGGCGATCCGCGTCCCCATCGGACCGACCGAAAAATACCTGCCGGTTTTCAAAGTCGATGTCGTGGAATGGGTCCAGACTCAGAACCTCGTTCAGCTTGGCGCCCGTATACCGGATCAGCAGAAAGACGATCAAAATCCTTCGGCGGGCCAGTTGCATGTCCGGCCGCGGGGTGTCTCCGGACCAGATTCGAAAGGACTGTTCCAGTCGATCGAGCTGGATCATGTCCAGGTATTTGTCCTGATCCGGCAGGGAAAAAATTCTCCCCTGGCGGATTCGTTCCGGCGCGGACGTCGTCCGGGAAACGCTTTTTGCCGCCCCCTTTCTTTCCTTTTTCTGTTTCATGCAGTCCCTCTACAAAAATCTTCGGATCGTTTACCCGGTAACGGATATCCACTATCGCACCCCTGTCTTTCTGTATAGCTGTTTTTTTATGCCGGAATCAATCCCTTCTTGACATGGCGACGGCGTTGGATTATAAACACGATTAATATAATATTCGTGTTAGTTCGTCAGTCAATGAAGATAACGGTCACTACCTGCAGAAGCGGGAATCAAGACCGTCAAACACCGATACGGTTTCTTTATCATGACCGTTGGATCGGCGGTTTGTGGCAAGCATTGTCAAACAGGAGCCGGGCATGAACACAGCTTACCGATTCAATCGCATGGAACTGGCGGGTTCCCTGGGGGATTTGGGAACCATTCTCCCTCTGGCCATCGGAATGATTTTAATCAACGGCCTCAATCCCATGGGGTTGTTCATGAGCGTCGGCCTTTTTTATATCTGCTGTGGACTGTATTTTAAAGTGACATGTCCCGTGGAGCCCATGAAAGTCATCGGTGCATATGCCGTGGCCATGGGAATCACCGCCGTTCAGATACAGGCTTCCAGCCTGTTGATCTTTTTGTTCCTGCTGATCATCGGCGGCACCGGTCTGATCACCGTGATCGGCCGATATATTCCCAGCCCGGTCATCCGTGGGGTGCAGTTGTCAACCGGCGTCCTGCTGATTTCCCAGGGGGTCAAGCTCATGCTGGGAACCGCTACCTTCCAAGTCCTGCGAAAAGCAGCGGAGCCGCACCTGAGCATCCAGGCATTGGGGCCGATTCCCATCGGTCTGGTAATCGGTCTGGGATTGAGTTTTCTGACATTGTTGCTGCTGGAAAACAAGAAGTTGCCCGCAGCCCTGGTGGTGGTGGGTGTCGGAATTCTGATGGGCATTCTGTTCGGCACCCGCGAGGGGCTGGACTTGATCCGGCCGGGAATCTATTTCCCCCATTTACTGCCCTTCGGCTGGCCGACGGCGGCGGATTTTTCCTTTGCCCTGCTGGTGCTGGTGATGCCCCAGATTCCCATGACATTGGGCAATGCGGTCATCGCCAACGCGGACTTGTCCATCCAGTATTTTCCCCAGGATGGTCGGCGGGTGACCTATCGGGCCTTATGTCTCAGCATGGCACTGGGGAACCTGCTCAGCTTTTTTCTGGGGGGCATGCCCATGTGTCATGGAGCGGGGGGGTTGGCTTCCCGCTATCGTTTCGGCGCCCGCACGGCGGGCTCCAACCTGATTATCGGAGGGATTTTTTTTCTTCTGGCGTTCTTCCTGGGAGGCCATTTCCTTGGACTCATCTACCTTCTGCCCATGTCGGCCCTGGGCGTTCTGCTCATCTTCGCCGGTGCGCAGCTGACCCTGACGTTGCTGGACATGCGTACCCGCAAAGACCTTTTCGTTCCGATTCTGGTGTTGGGCATTACCCTGGCCGCCAACCTCGCTGCCGGATTTCTGGCGGGCATTGTCGTCGCGTATGCGCTGAAATCCGAAAAATTGAATGTCTAATTCGATTGGTGTGGTAACGACGGATTCCTGCCAAGGCCGTCAGCGAGGTCGTCGTGGTGGGAAGTTCTGCGGGAGAGATCGTTTCTGCCGGCGGCCTGCGATCGCTTTGGTTATACGGCGATATGGATCAGGGATCCATCCAGTTCCTTGATTTTGTCATCAACCGCCGCCAGCGCGGATTTGATTGTATCATATGAAATATCCGGCAATCTGCCACCCCAGATTTTTTCGGCTTCCTTAAATCCGTTGAGCATTCCTTCCCGTCCCGCCCTCAGCGCGTCCAGATTGTCCCCGGCGCCTTTCAGTACAAAGTCGGCGATTCGCTGTGCTGTTTTCGCAACGCCGAAATGTCCGTCGGCGCTGACCAGGTCCGCGGCTTCAGCCTGCGTTAAATCGGTTAGCGGGCGCCCATTGTATTGCAGTTCCGATACGATCGGCGGCAGTGGCAGCATTTGCGGGGCCACAGCGGATTGATTCAGGGTTTCGTCCTTGGTCTGAATACGGATGTCCAGTCGAAATGCATTCAGGCGGATCAAAAAATCGTCGGCAGATTTCGCATTCGACGATGTTTCGGCTGTTCCGGTCTTTCCCCCGTATACCATATTGATATCAAAGGATGTGATTGCCGCTTGAAATTGAAGGCTTTGAATAGTCATGGCTGTGCCTCATAATATCTTTCAAAAAAGGATCATGTAAATTCAGCTATACAAGGCATATCGGCATCGGGTTGAAAAACTTTAGCAGGAACAGGGATGGCCGCGAACCCGAATCCCCCAATGCCTTGCCATACGATGAATGTGTTTGATTCACCCTCTCCCGTCAAGGGAGAGGGTGAATGAGGATTTTCGTTCACACACGAACTATCACAAGGAAGGTATGTTGAAGTCGATTTTCGTAAGGATACCGAAAAAAGAATGGATGCCTCCATAAAAAGTCAGGAAAGGACTTTTTACGATGCGGGAAAGCGCGTTCCCTTTTTGCTCAGCCAGGCAGACACCACATCTTCATGCTGGCGTGCAAATGTTCGTTTTGAGAGTGCATCCATATCAACCCATTCCAGGGAAGCATACCAGGGAGGAAGACTGATTTCAAAATTACGATTCAGGACAACATCGTAAAAAAACAACACATCAAAGTGCATTTCGCCTGGAGCAATAGCAGGCTCATAGAAAAAGGTCTGTACGCCGGATTCCGGATACGTCAGCCCTTTGGAACATGCGTATGACCTTTGGGCGGCGCAAACGGAGCCAGCCATAAAAACGTGTCATAAGGATTTTTTTGTTGAGGTAACAGTTCCATTTTTCCTCACAGGATTCTTTTAGCGGGTTGTTTGCATAATAACGGTGGATCCACTGAACCGTCTTCGCATGGCAAGGAACCAATCGTGTGACGATTTTGGGGCCTTCCCCTCATTCTGTGCGGTTTCCAGCCGTGTTGCGAGATGAAGCGTGTATGGTGTGTGGAGTTTCTCCTTGGCGGCTTTTGTATCGGCCTGAGCAGGCATTCCTTTTGAAAAATCGATTCCGGTGACCTGAATACCGGGCCACGCTCGAGCGACCGCAAGAGCGGCATAACCGATTCCTCTCGCTACGTCGAGTATATGCTCATTTCCTTTAAAATCGGAAATCACGGCCATGTGACGGGCGCTCTCAGAAAAAACCCGCAGCGATTGGTTGTCGTAACCGGTAGAGACAGTGTTAAAGGTTTTTTTGACCATTGTTTTTCGTTCTGCCGGATTCATAATTGAGTTCTCCTTCTTTCTCGATGCAATGCCATTTTGAAGTAAAAAAGAAATGATTGCATCGGTCGATTTCGTCAACTGCACTTATTGCGTCAATCTTGAAAGACATTCGGAATAGGCTATGCAAAAAATTATTGAAAATCAATGCGAATTCCGGAGCTCGGATCCCGATTTCGTATCTCAAAAAACGGTGGAGGACACGATGACCAAGGGAGAGGGCTTGTCATATCAAATGCGAGTATGAACAAATCGACTCGCGCATGTCTTGTGGGATCCGGGCGGCTAGAGCTGTTCAATCTCGGGGAAAATTTTAGCCGGTTTTGCCACAATGGGACCGGGATGGAACATTTCCAACGAAATGGATTGTATAAAATCCTTGGGGAAATTGAAAAAAGGTACCGGCTGATTTTCTATCAGTGGGATATCTTTTTGAATCATGACATCGAATATTTGATCATTTTTGGCCCAGAGTTGATTGAGCCAGGTTTGAAATTCATTTTTGAAAACCGGATCTCCCTCATAATCACCGATCAAGTTTTCCGTCACGGGGATTCTTTCGATATTGACACGTATTTCAGGGATCCGGCCGCACATGAGATCCCAGATTCTCTTTTGTTTACCGGGATATACGATAACCACATTCAAAATTTCATCCAACCTGTCTCCCATGGCATTTAACACATACGAAATGCCGCCGGCTTTGGGACGAAGAAAATGGGTGAAGGCGGATTTCTGTCGGGCATGTTTCTTGGTCGTAAAACGGGTGCCTTCAACGAAATTCATGACCGAAATGGGGGTCTGCTTAAATTTCTCGCATGCTTTTCTTGTTATTTCAATATCTTTACCTTTTAAGTGTGGATTCTTTGTTAAAAATGATTTGGTGTATCGTTTCATAAACGGATAGTCCTGGGCCCACCATACCATGCCCATGACCGGTACCCACATTAACTCTTTTTTGAGGAAAAATTTTAAAAACGGCACCCTGTCACGCAAAATCGTCTGTAATACAACAATATCCGTCCAGGCTTGATGGTTTGAAATGACCAGATACCATTTATCGAGATCGAGTGTTTCCAATCCCGTTACGTTCCAACACATTTTGTGCAACAGGCGCATATTGATCGAGTTAATCAAAATCCAAAAAGATGAAATGGTGATGATTTGTTTGGTACAATATTTTCGCCAGCCCGCATGTGGAATAATGATTTTGAAAAAGGCGACCGCAAAAAAAGGAATACAACAGAAAAAAGTGTTCAGAATAATGGCCAGAAAACTGATTATTCCGCGTAATGTGTTGGGCAGAAAGCGAAGCATGATAATTATTTTCACCAGTAATGTTGTTAACAAAAAGAAGGGGTTCGCCTCAATCGGCGAGCCCCGTGTTAAGCCTCCTTATGATTACATTTAACCTGCTATTTTTTCAAATAATTTTTGGTGCTTTTACAAAAGTTTTACATTTTTACATATCCATACGGGTATCCTTGCCCGGGCAAGCGCATTGGGAAAATGGACCGCAGATGAAATTGCGAATTTGGAGCGGGATTTTGCCACAACATCCTGAAGTGAGATCGGAATAGCTGCGATGTATGTGGGTTATATGCACCGCCGGGGTAGAAGGGTTCTGATGGAACCCTATAGAGGAATCAACGAGCACACTGGCATATGGCGAAGAACGCGAATCTCAGGGTTGCCGTACCAAAGGATTCGGTCAGGGATGTTGAGGTGGTTTTTCTCCACGAGATCGAAAATAAAGACGATTATTACAAGGAAGCCGTTATCAATGCCAGAAGTCCGGAAAATGAAGCGGACTCGTTTGAGCGGGATTTTATTGAGGAGTTGAACAAATCTTCTGATCTTGTGGATCAAGGGCACCCTGCCCACGGCCTCGGCTTTTGCGCTAGGGCGCATGGGGAACGATTCCCAGAAACCATTTTACATTATTAGAAAAATCGGGCATGATGGGTTTGAATTTGGCATTAATATCAGGCCTAAAGGAGGAGCCGGAGATGGTTTTCAGGGGCCATTCCCGGATTGTTTGTAAATGCAGACAGGTCGACAGAAAACATGATGATGGATGAAATCCTATATCAATTTGAGCAACAACCCTCAAACCAGATTTCCCGATTTCTGTTTGACAAGAGAGATTATGAACTCATCCGTATCGTAAACGACGTCTGCGCAAGGGGTCAAGATCTGGATTATGTTCGGCGCCAGTATTACGGTTATTTCCATCCTCATGGGATCAAGGAAATGGCGGAATCCAGGAGTTTGCGGATCGCCTATGCCATGGCCCACCTCCTTACTTCTTTTGAGGTGGGTGGCATGGATGAAAGATTGAGCGCCCTTCGTTTTCTTCGAGAAGAAGCACTTGAAACCGCGGAAGGATCGCTCCCCAAAAATACCGCACGGGCGTTGATGCAGATTATGAAAGAGGTGGTCCGGGCCAAAGGAAACCAGCGCCGTCAATTAAAACTGGCCCATAACTTTCGAATTACCGCAGCAGGAAAGCCGAGAATTGTAAGAAAACAGCTTACAAAATACCATTTGCTTGAAATGCCGGAAGAATGGAATCAGATTTCTTTTGATGACCATGTCCATGATGCCAATACAAAAGGGAGAAAGTCATCCACCCATTTAATTATGGATGCCTGGATAAAAGGCATCCGGCGTTTGAGGATCGTCCATTATAATTTCATCAAGCCGCGTTTTGCGGCAGAACTTCTTGAAGCTGCTGAAATCATGGGTATTGATATCCGGATCGGGATTGAATATTCTGTGCGATACAGAAAAAAATATATCAACCTGATCTGGGTTCCAAGGGGTTTTGCAGACGCACAGGCCTTTCTCTGTTTTCTCGAAGAACCTGCGGTAGCTGAACTGATGACCCAGGGCCGTCTGGTATCGGTTTATCAGCAGAAACATGTTATGGCACTCTTCAGGGCGTTTAATAAAAATCATCTGGATCACTTGAAAGCGACATACGGAATAGATCTGGAACCTCTTGATGAAGCTGAATTCATCGGTTTTGTGGGTATCGGTCAGAAATCCACTCTGCACCTTGAAACGTTTCTTCATAAAAAGATAACGGATCATCTTACCCGGAAAGCCGAAAAACTCCAATCGGATTATAAAACCGCTGATACGGAAGAAAAGGATAGAATCGAAAAATGGTTTCAGGAAGTGAACCATCTGGATATTGAGCGAATTGCGGCAGATTATTTTTCTCTCGTCAATAATCCGGAGGTGCCTGATCCGGCAATACCCAGAGATGAGGAGGGTGTGCCTTTTCTCCTGACGCTCACTGCAGCAGAATTACTGACCCGGCTTTCAAAACTTCAGTCCGGACACCGGATTACCCTTAACCTCTCCAATCTTTGCGTTGAAGATGTTCTGGAGCTGCTTTACGATTGCAATGGCATGATATCAAGGCTGGAACTGTTTAATCTCAAAGACTGGGCTGCCGGAAAAACCAGTCATATACCGGCCATCAACAAGCTTCAGGAATCCATTAACGAGCAGAACCCCATTGCGTTGAAGCGTCTGATTCTTGATATCATCCAGGAAGTCGAAGAGAAAGAGTTCCCGGACAAGGAGGAAAGAGTCGAAAAGCTATATACCATCCTGCATGATATTATTTCGCTTCAGATCATGTATAAGGAGAAATTTTTACGGGCAAGGATCGGAAGTGACTCCACAGGACGTTCTCAGAGTTCTCACGGAATGGGGCTGGCGGTTGTTGACACATTGGGCAGACGGGCGGTGAAACAGCTCAAGAAAAGTGCCGGCTTGAGCTATCCGAAGCTTCCAATCCGAATAGCAGTAAGCAAGCGATTCACCCTGATTCCCAGAGAAAACCTTGCAAAGTCTTTTCAGGCTTTTCAACGAGTGGCCGAATCGCTGGGAAACCCCATAATCGGTCATACGCTGAAAGTGGATTGGGCTGTTCAGGAAGATGCGGCGCATATGACGGAAGATGGGAATGTCATTGCTCTGGGAGGAATCACAAAACGCATTTCCAATGATTTGCATTTGCAGCATCGGCAGACGACGAAGAAGCACAAAAAAATTCCCTGGGCATATTTTAATTCCCATTTACGAAACGTGCTAAAGGTCATAATCGGTTTTGTACCGGCTTTTTTAACGTTTGCCCTTACCAAAGACTGGTGGCTGCTTTCGTATTTTGGGGCATTTATCTGGTTTGGCATTACTGGCCTAAGGAATATCCTTCAATCCATATTGGGCGGTGGTGGTTTCAGACGGTCCCCGCTGTTACGGTGGAACGCTTATGTCAGCTGGGACCGGATCGCAGATTCCCTTCTATATACCGGTTTTTCCGTCCCGTTGCTTGAATTCTTCGTGAAGATGTGTTTCCTGGACAGGCTATGCGGTATAACCACAACAACCCATGGCAAGTATTCCACCGATCATTGAGTTCAGCAAAATAGCGATGGGGATGGATAAAACACTTCTAAAAAAATTGCCGAACACCGCCCCTTTGGGTAAGCCCCGGAAGGCATTGTGGCTGGACAGGTAAATGCCGTTTACAAGCGCCATGACAGAATACAGTAATACGGGATGGCGGCTGTGCCTGATGTGAATTTCGTCCTTCAGAAATGGGCGGCCATCATCTCAAAGACCGCCTCGGATATTATGGCTGGCGTGATTGAGGGGACAGTCGACCAGTATAAAAATATACATATCCGGTTTCGGGAGTACCGAAAAAAACTGTCCGATTTAATAGGTATTTATGCTCAACTCGAGCTGTTGTTTCCGGAAGAGCGAACGCTTGAAATTTTCGATAAGCAGCAGACTATACAAAAGAAAACAAACATGGAAGTTCAGGATCTTGAGAAGATCATCTGCATTCATGCACTGGATTTCCTTTATTTCTGGATGTATCAGCCCAGAGCCAGAAGTGCCCTGAGGCGTCTCTTGCAAGACATTACGGAAGAAGAGCGCCATATTTTCGTGTCTTCCCAGTTTACCCTGCAGCGGCAGAAGGAGATCAGCCGGATGTTCATCGATGGTGTGCTTGGGCCTGATTTTGCCAGGGCGCTCGCCTTTTATCTGTCTCACAGCGAACAGTACCTGAAAGAAATTAAACGGTTTGCCTGAATAAATTTGGGGTCTATCGTTTGGGATAATCCGCCTCACGCGCGTCCCTGATATGGATCTGCAGCGCAGTGAATGGGGCAGGCTTTAGAATGGAGCTCACACACATCCATGGCCGCGCACTCGTCCACGCCCGGCAGCACCATCTCAATGGTCTACGGGAGCACCGTCGCCCTCCGGATCGTCCAAGATCAACAGCGATTGAATCCGGCACGCCCCACAAACTGTATGCCGGCGGTCTTTTTCTGTTGCGCAAAGATGGTTATGGCGTCCGATCCTTATCCTTGGCGTCTCCGCGCAAATCCTTTATCTTTTCAACAATTCCCGGAATGGACTCGATAAGTCCTTCAAAGCGGCCGGGCTTCGTGGGCAGAAAAGATACTTTCTCTTCCTCGATGAGAATAAAACCAATGGGTTCCACTCGCGCGCCGCCGGCGCCGCCGCCGGAAAAATTTTCCTTTTCTCCGGTCTTCCCTTCTTCCGTGCCGCCCACACCAAATCCAACCATGATGCGGGAAACCGGCACGACTTTCTTATTGCCAAGGGATATGGGGGCGCCCACGACGGTTTCCGTGGAAGCGATATGCCGCAGTTCTTCCATAATGGATGATAGCGTCTCTTTCAGCTTGGCGGACATGGTTCACTCCTTTCGCAGGTTTTGATATGCTTTTATTATCTTCATTTTGGGAAGTCGAAAAAAAAACGGTACGACTTGGGTCAACAAGCCGTAAATCCGGAATCCGGTTTCCACCTTGATGATGCCGCAGGCGTATGGGGCCGTAAAGTCGGGACGGCACACCAGGCAAACCGTTTTCCCCAAAAGGAGCTTTACCGCCTCCAGCATCCCCCAAGCAAAGCCGGTGATGTCCGGAGATCCGAAGCCGCCCTGCAGGTCGAATTCCAGATAATGCCCTCTGGGGTTCAGTATCCCCTTGGCGAACTGAAGGCATGCACTCCCCACCTGACGGATGGTTTCACCATCCTCCATGAGGAGCTTGATCCACTGGAACTTTTTTCTTCTCTTTGCAGGCGATCGCCCCGCTTTCGTCTTCTTCGAAGGGCGATGTCGGACAGTAAATGGGCGGAATTGAAGCCTCACTTCATGGGAAGAAACCCTATCGATAGAGTATACAACGGTTAGGGTTACGGGAATGAAAAGCAAGTAGGCCAGGATCAGCAGCAGACCGACCGGTATGAGGAGATGGAAAATCGCCATGAGGTTTTTCGTCTCCGTGTATTTAAGGGAGCGGTTCCGATAACGACCTGAATATGCCCCAAATGGAGGTGGGAGTCAAGTTCATGCCTTTGCGCAAGTTGTCAGAAGTCATCAGGCTTGTAAAATGTTTGACCTTCTTCGGTCCTATGGGCTATTATCAATGATACCAAAAATATACAGAACACAAAAATCGAGGGAAAAACACCGGACATCCGCCTGTGTGCAGAACGCGAACGAATCAAGTTGATCTCTTCGATTACCAACCGGGGTAAGGTTCGATTCATGATTTACAAAAATACCATGAGTGATCAGCTGGTTATTACGTTTCTTGAACGATTGATCAAAGATGCCGACCGAGAGATCTATTTGATTTTGGATAATCTTCGTGTTCATAACAGGAAAATTTTTATCGCTCTCACATGAAACCCCAAAGTATCGTTACTAACCAATTTCAGAAAAAATACATGAAGCGATTTAATTCTTTTTTAGTCCATTCGTTTTGTGCATCTTGTTTTTACTTGAAATCATGTGTGATTATTTACAATAAACAGCATCGTTTCATGAAATGAAACACAAATGAAGGTCTTGTCTTTATACGTGAGGAGAAATGAAGATGGTGGTGCGGAGCCCAGATAAGGCTGATCATGGTTCCCCTGATTACCTTATCACCCTGTACAAAAGGCATTTCCAGGGGGCAGTCGTACGATCGGGGGCAAGTTTTGCGATGTGGTTGTTTGCCCTTATCGCCTTTCTATCAGGCGTTATCCAGGCAAACCATTTTACGGGAATAACTCTATCCGTCATCTATCTCATAGTGATGAATCCGCCCACCTTGTTTTTCTTGAGGCGCATAAAGAGCATGACCTCCTATCGGTATGCTTCGCTGTCAATCAATTTCTTGGAAATTATAGGATATACTGCAATTATCTATTCCCGTGGTGGCTTTGAAGCCTGCTTTCTCACCCCCATCTATGCGGCTCTCATCACCTACGTGGGAGTGATGGCGCCCTGGAATTTTCCTTTTATCATAGCCGGTTTGTGTTCGGTTGCGTTCGGTTGTGTTGTGGCGTTTGAATTGAGCGGTTTTCTCCCGCCCCCTCGGGTGGTGGCGTCATTTAATCCCCCCCCTATAGAAGTATTCATTGATTATCTCGTAGTGATAGCGCTGCTTTTCGTGGTCGCGTATATCTCCTCCCTGACCGGTGGCATCTTGAGAAGACAGAGAACAAAACTGCATAAGCAAAATCTGGATCTCATCTCCAAGACGGCAGAGCTTGAAAAGATACAAAAAAGTCTTAAAAGTTCTCATGAAGAACTTGAGAGGAGGGTTCTGGAGAGAACATCAGCGCTTAGAGAAATCAACGAAAAACTCAGACAGGAGATAATGGAGAGGAAACAAGTAGAAGAATCCTTGAAGATCAATGAAGAAAAATACGGGATGATTTTTATGAACGTAAGTGATGTGGTCTATACATTGGATAAAGACCTGACTCTCACCAGCATAACTCCCTCCGTAGAGGGGCTTATGGGATATAAGCCGGAGGAACTGACAGGCAGGAGCATGATGGAACCGAACGTCCTTTCTCCAAAGTATTATGACCAAGCATTCTCGGATATCCGCCGGATTTTTGCCGGGGGAAAAATTTCTTCCTCTATCTATGAGTTCATCACCAAAGACGGAAAGACCAAAATAGGAGATCTCAGCGGAGCCCCTATTTTTCGTCACGGTAAGGTCATTGGTCTGATTTCCGTAGGGCGGGATATAACGGATCGCATACGGAATGAAGAGGAGAAAGAAAAGATAGAGACCCAACTTCAAAGGGCTCAGAAAATGGAGGTGATAGGTACGCTTGCCGGAGGTGTCGCGCATGACTTAAATAACATTCTTTCCGGGATTGTCAGCTACCCGGATCTTATTTTGAATCAGCTTCCCCAGGAAAGCCTCTTGCGAAAACCCCTCTTGACAATACGCAGATCCGGCAAAATGGCCGCGGCCATCGTTGACGATCTCTTGACCATGGCAAGAAGAGGTGTCCTCACAAAACAGGTAATCCACTTCAATGACCTGATTATTGAATATCTGCAAAGCCCTGAGTTTGAATCCCTGAGATCCTATCATCCCGGTCTGAAGGTGGAAACACATGTTGCCCGAGACCTTCTCAAGATGGAAGGCTCTCCCGTACATCTCTTCAAGACCATCATGAACCTCGTTTCAAACGCGGCCGAGGCCATGCCCGACGGTGGAACTGTTCTTATTAAAACGGAGAACAGATATGTTGACAGGCCCATCGTCGGCTACGAGAATGTTGAGGAGGGAGATTATGTCGTTTTATCTGTTTCCGATACGGGGACAGGGATTTCCCAGGAGGATAGACACAGGATATTTGAACCTTTCTACACAAAAAAAATCATGGGGAGAAGCGGAACCGGGTTAGGAATGTCGGTTGTGTGGGGCACTGTCAAGGACCATAGAGGCTATATTGATCTCCAGAGCGAGGAGGGAAAGGGAGCTGCTTTTATCCTTTTTTTCCCGGCCACCCGGAAGGAGTTGCCCGCCGGCGAGCCTGATTCAAACACTGATACCTACAAAGCAAAAGGAGAATCCATTTTGGTGATTGACGACTCGGAGGGTCAGAGGGAGATAGCATCGGCTCTCCTTACCCAACTGGGCTATTCTGTGAGAACGGTTGCAAGCGGGGAGGAGGCTGTGGCGTATCTCAAGGGAACCTCCGCAGACCTGTTGGTATTGGATATGATTATGGACCCTGGAATTGACGGCCTGGAAACATTTAAAAGAATACTGGAAATCCATCCAGGGCAGAAGGCCATTATTGCAAGTGGTTTCTTGGAAACAGACAAGGTCAGGGAAGCCCGGAAGCTTGGGGTAGGCCAGTATTTAAAGAAACCCTATACTATGGAGAAAATAAACCGATCCGTTAGAATGGAATTAGACAGATAGCGTCTTCGGTTCTTTGAGTTGCTATTCTTTTCTCTATGTTGAGCCCCCTCATTAGCAAGCGTCACGCCAGGTCGGGCGTTGGTTATAAATTAGGGAAAGATGTCCCGTTGATATCCCCCCCGTATTGGGCGAAACGGAATAGGTTGATTCAAGCATTATCCCAATTCGTACGTTATGGGCGAACCGATTTCCCCTGCGAGGATGCAGGTTGGATTTTTCGAAGAAGGTAGAAAATCTATAGAGCGGCCCTGGTCATCAGCGGTTGAAACAGTCTTTCGGCATTGTCATAAAAGATCGCCGCCTTTACTCTGTCCGGCACCGGAAGAGACAGAATCTTATCGATTTCGATTTGAAGCGGATTGGTAATCGGGGCGTCCGAACCGAACAGGATCCTTTCGTGACCGACAATTCCCATCAGGAGCAGTACGCCGTAGGGAATCGAGCAGGACGTTTCGAAGAAAACGTTTTCGCGGCGTTTGACAGTCAGTCCCAGCTCGATGGCGTATTCCATGGCATATGCGGCATGCCCGACAATAATCCGCAATTCCGGGAAGGTGGAAGCCAGTTTATCGATATCGTCGCAGGCGATGCCGGTAAAAAATTGCAGATTCGGTATGGAGTGGATATACAGGGGAAAGGAAGCATCATAGGATTGCATGAATTCCACCAGCCGGATAATGCCGTCCGGAATGGACGCAGGCTGGATGCCCGTGTGCAGCTTGACGCCTACGAACCCCTTGTTGAAGTGGTCCCGCAGGATGCCGAGGGACGTATCCTCTTCCATCGTCACCGCCGCATTGAACCAGAAAAATTTGAGAAACCGGGCGGGGTCCGTTTCGGCGATTCCGATGACATCCGAATGATCCAGCTGCCCTTGGGCCATAGTTTGCCGCAGCCGCCCAAGGACTTCCAGAAAATCGGCGCTTCCTGGGTGTTGCGCGACCTTGTCGTTGGTCATGATTCCTTTGATATTGGCGGCGCGGTGGGTCGTTAGGATAACGGCATGATCCACCTGATGCTGATCCAGATAGGCCGTCAGACTCAAGTCCGGAGGCAGGAAACTCCCGTAAGTGTGCAGGTGCGTGTCGAATAATTTAAATTCGTTCATTTTCGTTCTACCGCCAATGGTGTCGGCAATTGCGTCTTCCCTGCTTTGTATAGTCAAGAAATGTCCGCATGTCAACGGATCCAATCGGTTTATCATCACAAGCCGATTCTCCGGAACGTCGCTTTTCAGTTGTTTATCCACCTTGTAATTCCTTGGAGATATGGCTATAGTGTCGACGGGGAATGCGCATCCATTCCCGGCCGGCGCGTCTTGCAGCCAACTATTTGTTTTACAAGCATTTATTTACATCGCTCCGTTGTCATTGTATGGCGGAACCACCGCGTCGTAGTATTTCGGCGAACGATACGATACTTTTGGGAAACGGACTGGAGGATCATATGCGAATGAAAGCCGGGGGAATCCTGATCACGCTCATGCTGCTCGCCGTGGGTGTCGGTGAAGGCAAGGCGGAACCAAGTTTCAAAAGCCTGGTCGGCAACGTCACCGTTGGAAACGTGAACCAGACAAAACCGCTGACCGTACCTTATATCACCTGGGGCGGCGACATGGCCACCTTTTATGCCAACGGCGGTCTGCAAACCAGCGCCGGTACCATCTTCGCCAAGCAGGGGTTGCAGATAAAACTGACCCCCGGTGATGACTTCGTTCAACAGGTTCGGGACTATCTTGCCGGTAAAACGCCGTTTTTGCGCGGTACTTTTCGCATGATGGGCATGGCCTCGGAGGTTATCGGCTCGGATAGCCGCACTCAGGGAATGGTGGTTCTCCAGATGACCTGGTCGGCGGGAGACCACCTGGTGGTGCGGTCGCCCATGAAAAGCGCGAAGGATTTGAAAGGAAAGACCATCGTGCTTCAGGAGGGGGGCCCCCACGTGGGGATGCTCGATGATATCCTCCAGACGGCCAGGCTGAAATGGGAAGACATCCGCGTGATCTGGGCCAAGGATTTGACGGCCACCCCCAACTCACCGGCGGAGATGTTTCGCAAAGACGGGAAAATCGACGCTTGCTTTGTCATTACGCCGGACATGATCGGGCTTTGCGGCGGATTGCAAAACACCGGTTCCGGTGCAGAAGGAACGGTGAAAAACGCCCGGGTGCTGGTTTCCACGGCCGACTTGTCGCGATCCATCGCCGACGTCTATGTGTGTCGCAAGGATTTTTTCGACGCCAACCGGGAACTGGTTACGAAATTCGCGGCCGGATACCTGAAGGCCTGCGAGGAAATCCTGGATCTGAAAAAGCTGTATGAAACCAAGGGCTCGTCGGATTACATGAAATTGCTCCAGCTAACCCAGGATATATACGGCAAAGAGGTCATCCCCACCCTGGAAGAGGATGCCCATGGGTTGCTTTCCGACTGCACGTTTGTCGGCCATCCGGGAAATGTGGCTTTTTTTGCGCAGAAAAACAACCTGCACGGCTTTCAACAATTTCAGGAGAGCGCACTCAATCTGGCCCTGGGCCGGGGATATGTCCAATCCCGGAAAGCGTTGTTGCCCTCCGGACTCGATTTTGCGTCCCCCCAATTCACGAATTATCTGACCAAGACCGAAATGGTGAAGAAAGAACGCTTCCGCGGAGAGGCGGTTCAGAAAGAGATCGAAGAACTCAGCGCGGGCGGCGGACTGGACGATCGGACGATCATTTCCTTTACCATCGGGTTTGAGCCGAACCAAATGGATTTCGACCCCGCCAAATACGGATCGGAATATAAGCGCGTGGTGGAAATGGCGGATAAATACGGCAATGCCGTCATCGCCATCCGGGGGCATTCCGATCCCACCAAGACGTTGCTGGATCTGGTAAAAGCGGGCATGAGCAAGGGGATTCTCAAACGATCCGGAACGTCGGGAAACTATCAGTATTCCCTGAACGGCAAAGCCCTGGATCTCAGCACTACCCAGATCATAATCAAGCTCATCGAGGCCGGTTATTTCGACGGCGCCAAGGACGCCAATCCACGCGAAACCATGCAGGCGGCACTGAATTTATCCAAGAAGCGAGCGGAATCCGTCCGCAAGTCCATCATCGGTTATGCCAAATCCAAGGGAATTC
The DNA here is from genome assembly GCA_041740615.1 of Desulfobacterales bacterium. Classification (GTDB taxonomy): domain Bacteria; phylum Desulfobacterota; class Desulfobacteria; order Desulfobacterales; family SURF-7; genus DYJD01. Next base: position 20,833 of record JBGSLR010000006.1, on the reverse strand, counting down.
AATTCGACGCCAGTCAGATTCAGTCCGTGGGGGCCGGCATTCGCGAACCCTTTATCGCCAAACCATCGTCCATGAGCGAAGCCTTGCAGAATATGCGGGTGGAGTTTCGTCTGCTGCGGGTAACCGCCGAAGCGGCCACCAAATCGGACTTTGACTTCTAATATCGATGGAAAGGGGTGCCATGGAAAAGTCAATCTGGGTCGCACTTTTATTCCTCGGCTACATGTCGATTCCGCTTTATGCGGCGGTTGCGGATCCGGACGCCAATAATGTCGTGATCGTACTGGATGCTTCCGGATCCATGAATGAAAAAATGAGCGGCAGCCCGCTGAACAAGATGGATGCTGCGAAAAGAGCCTTGATAAAGGTCTTGAAGAAAGTGCCGCCGGGTACCAACGTTGGGCTGCTGGTTTTCAGCTCCGGCAATCTAAAAAATGACTGGGCCTATCCGTTGGGCCCTTTGGATTCCACCAGGTTGGAGGCGGCGATTCGACTACCGCTGCCCAGCGGCAGCACCCCTTTGGGAGCCTACATTCAGAAAGGGGCTGATCGACTGCTGGAGCAGCGTGCTCGGCAGTTCGGTTACGGAACCTATCGTTTGCTGATCGTCACCGATGGGGAAGCTCAGGATCGGAGTCTGGTGGACCGCTATACACCGGAAGTGATGGCCCGGGGGATCACCATGGATGTGATCGGTGTGGATATGCGCAAGGCGCATACGCTCGCCACAAAGGTTCATTCCTATCGGAGCGCGGATGATCCGGCTTCCTTGGATCGGGCGCTGAGTGACGTATTTGCTGAAATCGGCGGAACGGATCAGACGCATACCGATGAAGACGCCTTTGAGCAGATCGCACCTATTCCCGACGAGATGGCCCAGGCGATGCTGAAAGCCCTTGCCGTCAGCGGGAATCAGCCCATCGGATCGGGGAATTTTCAAGCGAAAATGGAAAAACCGTTCCGCGAGGCTTCCAAGCGGTCGATGCCCCCGGCGGGTCCCCCCCCTGCCCCGCGAAGCGTTTCGGAAGACGGGACATTCTGGTACTGGGGGATTCTGATCGCCGTCATCATCGTGATGTTGATGCGCGGAAAACGAAGGCGAAAAGGAGATAATCGGTTGTAACCGGCGTTGAAAGGAAGATCATCCCATGGGAGAACAAAAGGCCAAAGGAATCCTGCTGGCTGCCGTGATCTGGATCCTGATCATCGGTCTGCTGGCGGTGGCCGCAAAATATCTGATCCTGCCCTATTTTCAGAAAGAGCTGGTGGACGAAACCGGCTCCGAAAGCTTGTATAAGCACGACATCAAACTCGCGGCGGACTCCTTTTCCGGGTACTGTCTGCTGCGCTCGCCCGTCATGCAAAAACAGCTGAAAAATCAGGGCATCAAACTGAGCATCCAGGACGACGGCGCCGACTACGCGGCCAGAATAAAGTCGCTGAACAGCCGCGATGTCCAGATGGCGGTTTTTACCATCGACTCCTATATTCTGAACGCCGTGAAGCTGGGCAAGTTTCCGGCGAGTATCGTCCTGGTGATCGATGAATCCAGCGGGGCGGACGCCATCGTTGCCTACCGGCAGGGCATCGGCAGTATTCAGGACCTGGACGATCCTGAGGCCGGTATTGTGATGACACCCAACTCCCCCAGCGAATTCCTGGCCCGCACGGTGATCGCCCATTTCAACCTTCCCCGGCTTCCGGAAAAATGGATGGTCCCGGCCGACGGCGCCGCCGGCGTATACAAGTCTTTTGTCCAGGCCGATCCGAACCAAAAACGCGCCTATGTTCTCTGGGAGCCGTATGTTTCAAAAGCGCTTGCCAACAAGGATGCGCACCTGCTGTTGGACAGTTCGAAGCTCAAGGGCTATATCGTGGATGTCTTGGTGGTCGAGCGGAATTTCTTGAAGGATCATCCCGATCTGGTGCAGGCCGTTGTCGAATCGTATCTGAAGACCGTTCATGCCTATAGCCACCAGGCCGGCGGGATGAAGTCCCTGATTATGGAGGACGCCGGTAAAATCGGTGCGGAATCCATCGATGCCGCCGGTGCGGAAAACATGGTCAAGCGCATCGAATGGAAAAACACCCTCGAAAATTACGCCTATTTCGGCCTTCATACGGTCCAGGGTGAAAGCGGCTTCCAGCACATCGAAGAGATGATCGGCAATATAACCGATGTCCTGGTCAAAACCCAAACCCTGCCGGAAAATCCACTGGCCGGCAAGGAACATACGCTCTTTTACTCCAAAATTCTGGGGGATCTGAAAGCTTCTGATTTTCATCCCGGCAAGACGGTGAATGTCATCAAAGGGCTGGGATCGGGGACATCGGACCTGGAGGAAGTGCGTCGCAGGGCGTCTCTGCGGGCGCTGTCGGAGGCCGAATGGAATTCACTGTTGCCGGTGGGCTCGCTGCGAATCGAGCCCATATCCTTTGCCCGGGGAACGGCCCGCATCAATCTGCGGAGTGGGAGAGATCTGGATCAACTGGCCGGGCGCCTGGCATCCTGGCCTGAATATTATCTCCGCATCGAGGGACATGCCCGGGCCGAAGGGGACCCGAAAGCCAATATACAACTGGCCACGGAACGCGCCGAAGCGGCTGCTCGTCATCTGCTCGCGGCCGGCGTGCCAGCGAACCGGATTCGGACCTTCGCTGCGCCGCCGTCCGGTAGCGAAGGGGCTTCCCAAGCCGTATCTTTTATTTTGGGATATCTTCCATATTGATTATGCGGACCATACCGGCCGACGCCAAAATCGATTTTAACAAGGCCGACTTCAGGAAAAAGTATCTCCTGAAATTGCTGGCCAGCCCGATATGCCTGTTCCCTTTTCTGGCCGGGGTGACGGATCTGCTGGTGCTGTGGACCTTCAGCATCGGGTCCGGGATCGCCCTTTTTGCAGGAATCGCCGGTATGTTGGCCGGTCTGGGAATATTTTTCACACGTCTGGTGGCGGGTAGTGGGTCTTTGGTAAAAGACGTGCTCGCCGGTATTCAGCAGGAAGCCCTGGCGGAACGGGAAAAGGCACTGGATAATCTGGATAACAGACTGGTGGCGGACGGCGATCCGCGGACCGAAAGCAGTTTGCGGGATCTGCGTACCCTGGCGGCCGCCTTTGAAAAGGGCCGCTCCTGGACCGGCGCCTTGAAAACTTCTTCTACAGTCGACATCCTTTCCGGGGTGAACCAGCTCTTTCAACAGTGCGTGGTTTCCCTTGAGAAAACCCTGGAACTTGGTTACACTGCCGCTCAGATGACTACCAAGACGGCTCGGGAGCCCATTCTGAAGGAGCGGGAACGCATTATCACGGAAGTCAGCGAAAGTATCCGCCAGCTGGGAGGCGTTTTGGCTTCCATCCAGGCCTTGGAGACGGACGGCACCGCGCATGATTCGGAACTCGCCGATATCCGTCGCGAACTGGACCAAAACCTGGAAGTGGCGAAAAAAGTGAAGGAGCGAATGGAGTCCCTGGAAAAGGAATTCGAATAACCGGTTGAATGGAAGGAGGCAAACATGATATTCAAAGCACTTGCCAGATGGATAACCGCAGTAGGATATTTGCTGACCGGGCAGTTGGATTCGGCCAGACGGACGCTGGATACCAATCCCCATGTCGTGCGTGCGAAATACGACCAGATCATACAGGAAAAAACCGGTCGGATCCATCAATACAAACAGGCGGTGGCGGGCCTGATCGCCCAGCAGGAAAACAAAACCGCGAAGGTGAAAGCGCTGACCGATGAAGTTCGGAAACTGGAAGATCTCAAGGCCGGCGCCTTGGCCAAGGCCAAGCAGCGCGTGAACGCCCTTCAGGCGGAAGGCCGGTCGAAAGAAGCCATTCAGCTTGACGAAGACTACATGAAATGCCTCAGTGCCTTCAACGATTTCAGCTCCACCCTTACCGAGAAACAGGCGCGCATCGACGAATTGGAGTCGGATATCGCCGACTACGGGAACCGGATCAAGGAGCATAAAGTTCAACTCCAGCAGTTGGTGCGTGAAATCGAAAAGATCAAAGCAGAGTCTTCCGATGCCGTGGCCGATATCATTACGGCCAAGCAGGAAAAGGAGATCGCCGACGCTTTTTCCGGAATCGCCGAAGACGGGACCGAGAAAGAACTGCAGCGCATGCGCGAATTGCGTCAGGAGTTGAAAGCCGAAGCGCGCATTTCAACGGAGCTGGCCGGAACCGATACCCGGGCGCAGGAAGCCGAGTTTTTGGAGTATGCCCGAAAATCCTCCGCCAACAATGAATTTGAAGCCCTGGTTGGTCTGGCCGTGGAAACCGACAAAAGCGCCAAAGAAACAATCGAGAAAACGCCGCAAAAGACCTCCGCATTGCCGGAGTGAAACGAGACCATCCAAAACGAATATCGAAAAAGGAGGATCGGTTATGACGGTACGAAAGATGCGCCTGGGACGATGGGCAACGAATATCATTCTAACAATCCTGCTGGTCGGGAATGCCGTTGCGGAAGAGATGCCGGTCTTCTCGCTGGCCTGGAGTGAATATCCATCCTGGAGCACCTTCGGCGTCGCCGAAGAGGTTCGATTGATCGATGGAAAGAAGGGGCAAATCGGTCCCATCGAGAAAAAGTGGGGTGTCGACATCGTTCTGAAGGAAGCCGACTATGATTCCTGCCTGGTCATGTACGGCGCGAATCAGTGTGACGCGGTTTGCATCACCAATATGGATGTTCTCAACCCCTGTTTGACACGCCCGTCGGTGGCCGTCTTGCCCACTTCCACCAGTGATGGGGCGGATGCATGTATTGTCAGCGGTGCCATCGAAAATCTTCAGCAGCTTCGCGGCAAAAAGGTCTATGGTCTGGCCAAAACGGTTTCCGAATACTGTTTTGTGCGCAATCTGGAACTTCTGGGGGAAAAGGAAAAGGACTACCGATTCACCAATATGGATCCGGCCGCCGCCGCTGTCGCCATGCAGCAGAAGCAGGCGGGGTTCGACGCCATCGTCGTCTGGAATCCTTTTGTTCTGGAGACCCTCAATAAACGCAAGGATGCCAAAGTCTTGTTCGACTCCACCAAGATTCCGGGGGAAATCATCGACATGGTCGTCGTGGCCCAGGCGGTTCTCGACAAACCCGGCGGGGAATCCTTTGCCGGAGCGCTGATCGATACCTTTTACGCCATCAATCAACGCATGGCCGATCCGGCCACCCGGGACGACACGCTCATCGCCTTGGGCGAAAAATTTTCCAACCTCAAACTGGAGGCCATGCGCACGGTGGTCAAACAAACCCGGTTTTACAACACGCCGGCCCAGGGGATCAAGGTACTGACCGACAAAGATACAATGGACATCATGGAGCGCGTCGTCCGCTTTTGTGTGGACCATGAGATCGTTCCCAAAGCTCCGATCGTGGGCTATGGCGCGCTATCCGCCGCCCCCCAAGCGGCGTTTCGGATGGATCCGACCTATATTCAAAAATTGAAATAGCCATGATTCGTCAGCCGATTCCCAAAAAATACGGATTGCTGTTAGGCGTTTTGGCGGTTCTGGTGCTCGTGACTCTGTATACCTTGGTCTCCCATTGGCAGCATCGAAACAATCCGGAGGACTCCACCATTCCAACCTGGGGCCAGTTGTGGCAAGGGGTGCAGAAAATCGTGGAAGTCAATCCTCGCTCCGCGGAACGCTGGATTGTCGTGGACAGTCGGGCCAGTGCCGGGCGCTTGGGCATGGGGCTCTTACTGGGCATTCTGGGCGCCGTCGCGCTCGGGCTGCTGATGGGCTGCTTTGCCGTCTGGGAATCCCTGCTCGTGCCGCCCATGTCCCTTCTGGCCAAGATTCCGCCTACGGCGGCCCTGGCCGTGTTTTTCGTGCTGGTGGGAACCGATACCGAGATGTTCGTGGCCATGATCGCCTTCGGCATACTGCCCAGTCTGGCCCAATCGATCTATCTTTCCGTGCGTGAAGTCCCGGAAGAAACCCTATTCAAGGCTTACACTCTGGGCGCTTCCCAGGTTGAGTTGATCTGGAACGTCATTTTGCGCGAAATTCTGCCCAAGGTTTTCGATGCCGTGAGGCTGCAGATCGGACCGGCCATGGTCTACCTGATCGCGGCGGAAATGGTCGTGGGCGATGTGGGCTTCGGATACCGCATTCGGCTGCAGTCCCGGCTGTTGAACATGAATGTGGTCTATCCCTATCTGGCTCTATTGGCTGCTTTTGGTTTCTCCATCGATTTCCTGCTGCGATGGTTTCAACGGATTTGTTTCGGCTGGTATGTACAGAAAAAATAACCTATCCGGAAGGCGCAACAAATGAACAGGGAAATCGTTCTGGAATGCCGCAATATCAGCCACTGGTTCGGGACGCATCGGGTTCTCCACGACATCCATCTGAAAATCATCCGGGGAGAAATCGTGTCCTTGGTAGGCCCCAGCGGTTGCGGCAAGTCGACGCTGTTGCGGGCCATCGTCGGCACCCATCCCCCCTGCCAAGGTCAGGTGCTCATCCATGCAAGCGGTGAGCGGGAAGCGGCAGTGGTTACAGGTCCTGGTCGGGATCGGGGGATCGTCTACCAGCAGTATTCGCTGTTCCCCTTTCTAACGGCCCGGGAGAATGTGGCCATCGGACTCATGCTGGACCAGACCAGCATTCCCTTCCGGATTTTCCGATTTCCCCAATGGCGGGCATTGCGGAAACAGCATCTTCAGGCCTCCGCCGAGTTGTTGGAGACACTCAAGCTGGGCGAAGCCGTCCATTTGTATCCCCATCAGATGTCCGGCGGTATGCGCCAGCGGGTGGCCATTGCCCAGGCGCTGATCATGAAACCGTCCATTTTACTGCTGGACGAACCTTTCGGCGCACTGGACGAAGCCACCCGGGAGGAACTTCAGAAGATGCTGTTGACTCTGTATTCGGAAAACTGCGCCTGTAAAGAACGGGGTCAGGCCCCGCCGTACACCATCCTGATCGTCACCCACGAGTTGAATGAGGCCATCTATGTCGGGGATCGCATCGTGGGGTTGTCCCAGTACTGGAACTGGCGGGAGTCCGGCGAAAAAGAACACCCGGGCGCAACGGTGGTCTATGATCGCGTGGCGCCGGTGTATCTTCCGGACCAGACCCGGGACTATGAATCCTTTCTGGCGCAGCGCCAAGCCATTCGGAAAACCGCCTTTGAGGCCCGATTTTCCCAGGATAAAAATGAGCAGGTCCGTTTCTGGGAAGAAATCGAATCCGGCAAAGGCCATGGAGTACTGCTATGAAAGACTGTCCGGTTCCGTTCCTGAAAACCGCCGGTAAAATCATCAACTCCGATCAGACCCGCACCCTCCTGTTCACCGGCAACATCCACGACCTGTTTTCCCTGAGCCTGCCGGAGGAAACGACCTACGTTCCGCTGGTGGATTATCTGAGCGCCAACTGGAGCATGCCGGATCGCATATTGCTGGTGTATGAACTCAACGGACCGATCCGGTTCGTCGGAACAAAGGATCGGGAAAAAGTCCGCGATGCCTGGCTGAAGTGGCGTTCCGGATTTGATGCCGACAGCCTGGCCATCGAAAAGATGCTTTCGTCCGGAAAAGCCCGCGCCCGTATCGAAACCCTGCACAAAGCGTTCGATGAAAATCTGCTGGCGGCGGTGGGCAATCCAACTGTGGCCCTGGAACTCCTGCGCCAGATTTGTCTATGCTCCCGTTCTTTAGTGGACGGCCAGCCCGGTTTAAAGGAAAACCTGACCATCATCATCGAGGCCGGTGAATTGGTGGTTCCGGAAGGAGAAATCAGTCGACTCTCCGATGCGGATCGACATCGGGTGGCTATTTGCCAAGACTGGTTCGCGGATCCGGGATTCATGAACAGCGATGATTTCGTGGTGCTGATCGCGGAATCGCGCAGTCTGATCAACCAGCGGGTCGCACGACTGCCCCAGATCATCGAAGTGGTCATCGATGCTCCCGACGAAGCGCAACGCCGGCATTTCATTGAGTGGTTCGACGCGCGGTTGCCGGAAGGAAAGAAGCTTCGGACCTGGGGTACGGATACCGAATTGGCCCAATACACGGCGGGTCTGTCCATTCATGCCCTGATGCAGCTGCTCAAAGGCGCGGCATATGAAACGCGTCCCCTTGCGCCCCTGGATGTGATCACCAAGGTGGAAGAATACATCCAGAGTCAACTGGGGGAGGATATCGTCGAATTCAAAAAACCGAGTCACAAACTGGATGATCTGGTGGGTTTCACCCGCTTGAAAACCTTTTTGAAAAGCGAATTGATTCCCCGGCTCCGTACAGCGGGCCCGGCGGCCTTATCCGGCGCGGCGGTTTGCGGACCCATCGGCGGGGGCAAGACCTTTATCTTCGAAGCCGTGGCCAGTGAACTGGACATGATCGTGATTGTTCTTAAAAACCTTCGCAGTCAATGGTTCGGGCAGACCGACGTGGTTTTCGAACGGTTGCGCCGGGTGCTGGACGCCTTGGCCAAAGTCCTGATCTTCGTTGATGAGGCCGATACCCAGTTCGGCGGCGTGGGCGCGGAAACCCATGCCACGGAGCGGCGTCTGACCGGAAAGATTCAGGCCATGATGTCGGATTCGCGCTTGAAAGGGCGTGTGTTCTGGCTGCTCATGACGGCCCGGATTCATTTGCTGTCGCCGGATATCCGCAGGCCCGGGCGGGTTGGAGACCTGATTATTCCGGTTCTCGATCCGGAAGGCGCGGATCGCGAGGATTTTATCCGCTGGACCGTGAAAGGCGTTCTGGATACTTCCCCGTCGGCCGAGACCATGACCCGCCTTGCCGCCGCCATGTTACACTATTCGGCCGCCAGCTTTGCTTCCCTGCGGGGAGAGCTCAAGGCCCGGTCAGCCATTCTGAAACGATCCCTGGGGGCGGATGAAGTCGTGGAAATCATCGCCGACCATATTCCCCCGGCCATCCTCGATACTCGGCGCTACCAGACCCTCCAGGCGTTGATCAACTGCACCCGAAAAAGTCTTTTGCCGGATCCGAATATCCGGGAAGAGGATCGACGTGTCTGGGAAGAGGAGATACGGGCCTTGGAACGCAATGGGATTCGCTGAACCCCATCATCACCCTCATTATCAAAGGTAAGTCATATGGATCAGCAGAAAATCATGAACCAGATTATCGGCGGGCATCAGAAGGCCGGCAAGCGCTACTCCTTTGACGAAACCCATGATCCGCGACAACCAGCTGATTTCTGGTTCCAGCAGTCAACCGAAGGCACCGTGCTCTTCATCGTCTTTTATACCCAAGCCTGCCGTTGGTCCCGGTGCCTGGGCTGCAATTTGCCGGCCCGGATGTCTCGGGAGCATGTCAACTACCAATTGATCATGGATCAGATCGACACGCTGTTCCGGCATCCGGACGTTGCCGGTCGTCTGTCGGAGATCCGCAAGGTGATCGTCAGCAACAATGGATCGGTTCTGGACCAGGAGACCTTCTCCTCCACCGCTCTGCTGTATCTCATGGCGACCCTGAACCGCCGCCTGCCCAAGATGGCGGTGCTTTCCCTGGAAACCCGCCCCGAATATGTGGAATTCGCCGAACTGGAATTCCTTGCCCGGGCGCTTGGGGAGGGGGATACGCCCACGAATCTGGAACTGGCGATCGGTTTCGAGGCCTTTGACGACCATATCCGCAACCAAGTGTTCGACAAGGGGCTGTCCCTGGATGTTTTCGAGGACTTCCTGCGCACGGCCGCTCCCTTTGGTTATCAGATCAAAACGTATTTCATGCAAAAGCCGGTTCCCCGGATGAGTGACGCGGAAGCGGTTCAGGACATTCAGCACGCCATTGATTACCTCCACGAAATGGCGCGTCAGTATGGCATTCGGATCAACATGCATTTGAACCCCACCTATGCAGCCCGGGGAACCCGGTTGGAGGACGCCTTCCTGAAAAAGGAGTATGTCCCGCCGCTGCTGACGGATGTCGCCAGGGCGGCCCGCCATGCCGACGGCAAAACCCTTTCCATCTTTATCGGCCTATCGGACGAAGGTCTGGCGGTGGAGGGCGGGTCGTTTCTGCGCGCCGGCGACCGACCCCTGTTGGAACAACTGGAACGGTTCAACCGCACCCAGGATTATTCCATCTTGAAGGCGATAGAACCATACCTATAAATCCAGATCCGGGTAATGTTTTTTGACACATTCCGGGCAGCATGATCCCCCAACGGTATTCGTAAGCTGTCAAGAAAAGCATGATACCGTTTTATATCTTTCGAATAAGCATATTGTATCAGTTGGTATGTGCCATCTTTTTGTCCTTTTGCCCATAAACCTTCTCCCTCCACATAGGCCCTGACCCCCGACAATAAATCAAAACCCAATACCCTGATTATAAATAGACCTCCGATAACGCTCGAAACAAGAAATAAGGATGCGTAGAGTTTGATTTTTAAATTATGCGAGTTCATTCAGCGGCAGCGATGTTGTTCGAAATTAATAGACCACCAATAAAGGGGGGCAACAGATCATGTTTGTGGGATTTCAATCACGGTGAATGTTCAGATCCGTTCCAGGCTACAATTCGGTTTTACTTCGCTCAAGCATTTTCTCGCGCCAGGGATCCCCAAGGCGCTTGGGAGCGGTTTGGTCGAGGGTGGCTCTGGATGGCGGAATGTCGGCGACCCAGCCGGTTTGAAGAAATTTTTGTGCTGATTTCAAAACCGGGTCATGATCGAAATCAATGGGATTCCCATCGTTCGGATAGTCCACGGGAATACCGACATCGTGGTAGGATTCCCCGGCTGGGTCGTACATGTGATGGGCTGTTATCCAGACCCCTGAACCGTCGATTAAATCGAATATTCGCTGGGAAACGCCTTTTCCATAAGTGCGATGGCCCATGAGGATTGCGGCGCGATAGTGTTTCAGAGCGGCGGCAACCACCTCACTGGCGGATGCCGATTCTTCGTCGACCAACAATATGCAATCTGCGGCCTGGATGAAACGGATGTTGTCGGCTGCGTGGTTTCCGAGGTAATAGGTCTTGTTTTGATAGATGGTTCCGTCCAGCGTTAGGATGGGATTCGTATTTTCGGGAAGGTCTTCGCTGATGAGGTAATCGACGAGGGACAAGGCGCCGGAAAGGATTCCGCCGCCGTTGTCCCGCAAATCGATGATCAGCTGGTGGATGACACTGGTTGTTTTTCCACGGAGGGCCTCCAGGTCTTTTTCAAATTCCTCGCCGGTGGTTTGGGTAAAGCGGCGGATGCTCAAATAGGCCATCGTATCGGAAAGCAGCAGTCCGATATGCTCCTCGGCTGCGGTGGCAATCACGCGTTCTTCTCCGTTTCGGTTGACGGTAATGTCGACGGTTTCCCCTTCTTTTACTGGAAGGCTTGCGATCACACTGTCCGCACTCAACCCCATGATCGACCGGCCATTGACGGCAAGGATTTCATCTCCGGCCTTCAGGCCGTCGATCCAGGCGCGGGTGAACGGATAGATTTCCGCAATTCGAAAGGGGGTTTTGGTGGATACAACCGAACCGCTGAAATCGAACTGAAAACCGATATGGGCCCGCTCGCCGGCGCTCAGTTCGATTATATAGGCATAGTCTTCGGGATTGAAGTAAAAGGTATAGGGGTCGTTTTGGTTTAAATGATCGATATAGTCTTCCATACCGGCAATGCCGTCAAGGGAATCGGGAAGGTAATCCGGATAGAGATAGTATGTATCATAGAGACAACTGGCCTGGGCAATCACAAGGGGGATCGGGCTGGCGTCCGTGCGTCGGCAGCGCGTGATGCCGGTTGCGCATGTATAGATATCTTGAATATCGGTGATGTCGACGGCAAGACTGTTGGGAATCGACAGAACCAGATCCGATTCCCCTTGCCGATACAGATGGGTATCCGAGGAGGCCGGCTGGTCGGATGAGGAACAGCCGAGTAGAACAATCGACAGTATAACAACCGCTGATTGTTTCATGCGAAGGGAGAAACCGATTGACAATATCCAACTCCTTGCCAAGAAGTGTTCGATCTTGTTTTTTCAATGCCGCAGCATATGCAACGCCTCCCTCCAAGTCAATATATAGGTACATCCGTTCAGTTGATTTCTGTTCAAGGGCGTTGGTGTCCTGTATCCGGGACCACCCGACTCATTCCATTTATTGTTTGCCCGGCAAAATTTTGCTTGACAATATTTTGTATGCAAAATAAAATATCGTCATTCCCACAAACCGGAAGGTGCCTATGGAATTCCAAGACAAACACATCTATTTGATATTCACCGCGCAACATCTGTTGAAAAATTATCTCATTACCGCATTGAAGGAAAATGGGATCAGGATCACGCCCGCCCATTCGACGATACTGTTTTTGCTGGAAAAAAATGGTCCCCAAACCATGACGGATTTGAGCCAGGGGCTGCACCTTGATAATTCGACGATTACCGGATTGATCGACCGCCTGGAAAAAACCGGTTTTGTTCAGCGGGCCGACCACCCCCATGACCGGCGGAAATGGCGTGTTTCCATATCGAAGGAAGGCCTTGATGAAATTGCAAAGGCACGGACGGTCATCGGGCGGATCAACAAGGAAATCGAATCGGGATTCTCCAAAGAGGATCTGGCCGTGCTTCACCGTATTCTCGGGAGTTTCACCCAAAAGTTTACGTAAAGAATCATAACAAGAGGATGGGTAGGATGATGACGACTTACAAAGGCGTTGTGTACCCTTGGCAGTGCGATCACATGGGGCATATGAACATCCAGCATTATGCCGCCAAATTTGATGAGGCGACCTGGCAGTTCTTCGGTTCCATCCATATGTCTCCGGACTATCTTCGCACGGCGAATCGCGGGATGGTGGCGGTGGATCAGAAAACGAAATACAAAATGGAGGTCATCGCCGGTGACATCGTTGACATAACCACCGCCGTGCTGGAAATTCGGGAAAAAAGCATTCGTTTTCTGCACATCATGAAAAAGACGAATTCGGGAGAGCTGGTCGCCGAAACGGAATTCATTGGTGTGCATATCGATACAATTACCCGCAAAAGCTGTGCATTTGCAGAAGATGTCCGCAACGCTGCGGCGAAATGCATACCACAGGGTGACGCCGCTGGATCTTGCGGATAAGAATCCGCCTCACCGGACGGTATTCCCATTGCAGACAGGAGGATTCACATGGACCATATCCTGGAATCGTTACAAACCCTTTTTCGACAAAACGGCGTTGCGGTCTTCGGCATTGGGGAATCGAGACTTCTTGAAAGCGAACCCGAAGGACAACGGCAACGCAATGTATACCTGCACCAAGTGTCTTTCAGAGTGTCCAAGATGCCGATGAACCGGTTTTAGATGCAACAGACTTTATTGGCGGTAAAAAGGGATGTCTTTGTGGTCGCCCCTTTGCTGGATTTGATCGCTGTATGGTAATATGGAAAGACAGGTTTGCCGATTCGCGCTTGACCAGCTGATATCCTCATCCGAAAGATCCGCATCGGTGCATGAGCGTACCGATATGAAATCGGTTGAAAAAGCCATTCATTTTGTCTTAAAGGTTATTGATAGCTTGTGGTTGAGGGGCAATTTTGGTAAGTTTCACGTGAGCCCTTTCTGTGCATATTTATTGTGAATCATGGTAAATCCACTATAAATCAAAAAGCGGGGCCAATCAAGATATTTATCAGTTATTTCGATAATTTATATAATTTTTCGTATCTACAACCGAATCCCGAAAGTCGAGTTATGATCATGAAGTTGATGGCTTTTCACCTCCGCCGATTTCGGACTGTGAGGTGGTGATTAAAGGAGAATAGATTGATGAAAAAGTTTCAGATGCTTTTCACCATGATTGTTATTTTCGCAATGACAATTTTGCTCTGTTTTCCTGGGAAGAGTACTGCGGCAGAAAAAAAGAAATTGATTATGGGTTGGGAACCGTTTGCTCCATTCACCTACAAGGGCAGTGGCAATGTCTTGACCGGTCTTGATATAGAGATTGTGACTCATATTTTGAGTAATGCGGGATATGTAGTGGACTATAGAGAGGTTCCGTGGGCGCGTTCCCTAAAATGGATTGAAGAGGGGAAAATACATATTGGGACATCAGCGATGAGAACACCTGCGCGTGAAGCATATGCCTATTTTTCAGACCCGTATCAGAAGGAAACTTATGTATTGTTTGTGAGAAAGGGAGAATCTTCAAAATATAATTTGAAACGTCTCCAGGATATTATTGGCAGTTCTTTCCAACTCGGTGTAATGCGAGACTCACTCTACGGAGCCGAATTCGCTCATTTGATGAAAAATCCGAAATTCTCGAAACATGTTGAAGCGGTAACGACTGATGAGCAAAATCACAAGAAGCTTTTGGCAAAACGTTTTGATGGTTTTATTCAGGAATACTCGCGAATGGCAACCGACGGAAGAAAAACGGGGATATTTGAACAGGTCGAACCGTTATTCGTCATCGAGGAAAATTATTTACATGTGATGTTTAGTAAAAAATCAACCACACCAGAGATCGTCAATTCTTTCAATGTCGGATTGGAAAAAATACGGGAGGATGGAACCTATCAAAAAATATTCCAAAAATACAACTTGGAAAAGTTCAACATGATAGAGAAACGATAAAAGCGTCCATCGGCATGCAATCTGTCGATGATATGCCGATGGACGCATCGTAATCTCGCGGGTTCGGCGCGATGCCGATTCCGTTCACGCCGGTTTGCCTTTCCGTTTGCCGATGGACGACTTGCCGGTTGTCGGTGTACGGGATTTTTTCGATTTTTTGGGTAATGCCTGAAGCCTTTCCGTAATGCGACCGACAACAAGCGTTTCTCTTGGATCCGGTTCACGCGACAGCATGTTCATGCCTGTCCGCAATAACCCCAAGGCTTCGTTCCGCTGTTTTTGGGTCGGCAGCAGTTGCGGCAGGGTTTCGATTGCCTGGTCCGTATCGGTTTGGACAATACGCGTTTGCAACCGGATGATCTCCTGAATTTGTTTTCCACTGTATCCTTTTTGCTGCCGGAGGTCCCCGACCAGGGTTTTCATGACCTCGTACCCCTGGCCTGAAATTTCCTGATCGGCCAGACCGAACAATAGAAAAATCCGAATGACGGCGTCCACAAAACCGCCCTCGGTCATTTTATCGCGCCAGAAGTTTGCGTCTTCCCTCCGCAACACTTCCAGATTCAATTCGTCTTCCCGGATCTCTTTATGGGTTGAAACCGGTTCCAGCATTGTCATCCACGGGGCCGAGTAAACGGCTTTGAAAATCTGCTCACTGATGCCGTCCCGAATATCCCGGTATTGATTCAAGCCATTGACGATGGCGTCGGAAGCCTGCTTTTCCATCTGATGAAAGAGGTTGTCTTCCGATACCGGTCTGCGATTGCCGCCGCTTTTAATCATGGATGCCAAATAATTGAGGGGCGCCATCCACGGGTTCCAATCCGAAAGCAGGTACCGCTGGGTTCGTAACGGGTGTAACTGCCGTACCAGTTTGCCGACGGATTCCGTAACGAACAGGCGCACCCAGGGAGAAATCAAGCACTGATACATCGCATCATTGAACTGCGAGACGGCCCGGACCGGATAAAAGGCGTCCTCATCCGCGATACCGTCGTCCAGCGCCATGATGTCATCCATGGTTTTTTCAACGTAGTCCGCGAGGTATTCACCCTTTGTTTCCGGGTCCTCGTAAATTTTCATGTAATACAGACCCGGCGGCAGGTTATCGAGCATACCGAAGCTGTCGATGATTTTTTTATGTTCCTTCCGCGCGATTTTGGCGGAGACGAAGATGCCCAGGTGGCCGATATTTTCATGACTGATATAGACGATGACCTGTCCGCGGCGTTTTATTTCATCAACGGTGCCGTAAGTCTTGATGATCCAGTTGTACGCCTGTTGGGGCGGCGTGATGTTATCGCCGAACGAGGCAAACAGAACCACCGGATTGTTGTTGTGTTTGAGATCCACCGTACGTCCTTCTTCCAGTTCGAACTCTCCCTGCTCCAGCTTGTTGCCGACAAAAAGGCCGTCGACGATGGTGTGAATCTCCTCTTTGTTCATCAAATAGAAACCGCCCCACCATTTTTCGAACTCCAGGTAGCGCTTTTCTTCCGTATCGACCCCGGCATAGACATTGTATTGTTTGGACCAAAGGGTATTTGCCGGGTTGAGGTTTTCAAAATTGCTCACTAGATTGGCGCCGTCAAACTTACCGCCGCCAAGATCGCTGAAAAAAGAATTGATCCAGACGCCGCCCAGCAGGCCGCCCAGATAGCGCATGGGATTCGTGCCTTCCACACCGCCCCAGTAGGAGAGGGGAGAGCCGTTAAAAACCATGGGGCCCACCAGTTCGGGTCTTTCGGCGCCGATCAGTGCGGCGGCCCAGCCGCCTTGACAATTGCCGATAATCGCGGGTTTTGGACTGTCGGGATGACGCCTGCGAACCTCTTCGATAAATATGATTTGCGCATTGCGGACGTCGGCCAGGGTCTGCCCCGGCATGGGCTCGGTAAAAAAGATCATGAAATAAACGGGATGCCCGGCGTCCAGGGACATGCCGATTTGAGAATCCTTCTTGGATCCGCCGATACCGGGGCCGTGCCCTGCACGGGGATCCATAATGACGATGGGGCGTGACGGCCGCTTTTCGACGGGCTTGATTTTCCTGCGGCGCTTTTCTTCCGGGTATTCGACGGCGGTTTGTTGTGTCTTTTGGTCGGTGGGTGACGGATCGCGGCGATCGAGGATCCGAACCAGTGCGTAATTCACCGGCCGCTCAAAGGTCCGCGCATCCATGATCGTCTCGTAGTCGAAAACCAACACGGGCGGCTGGCCTTTTTGCAAATGATCGAGATAGATATTGCCACGCTTTCGCAGGATGTCCATGTAAAGGACCATGCGTTGCGATGCGTCGGTAAAATATTCGTAACTATCCGTCATTATTTTCATAAAATTGGTCGCGAGTTCGTTTTCCATGCTTTTCCCTCCGTGGGTATTCCCTTCGAGATGATCCAAAACAGCGGAAAGCGATCGACGGAACGCACTGCCGAAGCGTCCGGACGATTCAAGAATCGATCAACGCCGAGCAAACGGTATTCCATGCCTATATTTTCTCTACTCATAATACGATATAGCGGCGGGGGGATTAGTCAAGAAAAATTATTGCAACGCATCATTTTCAATTGCGGGTCGATACCGTATTCCCGCGAAAACGAAAATCCGGAAATATCGCCATGGTATATTGAAAACCGGCGATTGTTTGATTTTATGAAAGTGTTTTTCTTCTCTTTTCGAGTGACTCTTTTGCATGAGGAGCGAAGGCGAAAAAAGCGCTCAGATGTTCGCATGCATATTCCGCACATTCGGCGCATGTATCCAATTGCTTTTGGCTGCAACATGACTTTATACGGCAATTTTTACAATGCCCGAATACGCGTCCGCTGCCGGATTTGCACCCATCACAGGATATGTCCTGGGCCGTCAGCTTCATCGCAAACTGTTTGGACCAAAGTGCCGCAACGGTTTCTTTGGCTTTCCGGTCATCTTGTTGGGTCGCAAGAAAGGTGGGGCATTGACTGCAGTTCAGCCCGCAGTAAGCCATCAGGTTATCCATTCAGGAGCTCCTTTTTCTCTATTTTTTTGCAACGGGTTTGGCCATCTTTCCCTTTTGGGTTTTTGTTGTCTCTGATACAGATACCATGTAAAATGGTTATTCGTGACAACACGTCCAACAAATTTTTTGGAAAATCATCGTCAAGGTGGCTGTCACCTGAAACGACTTGTTGAATTCAAACAATCCAAACAAGACATCCAGGAGTTAATGGGACGATGACCATATGCTGACGGAAAATCCAGCCGAATCCAGACTGGCTGATCTGCAAAAACGGGTTCAGGAGCTTGAATCTTCCGAAAAAAAATGGCGTGAAACAGCGCAACGGCTTCAAGACTTCGAACGCCGCTATCAGACCATGTTTGAGAACACCGGGACCGCCACTATCATCATCGATGAGGATTTCACGGTCACCTCCATTAACTCGAACCTGCCCCTCATCCTGGGGTATCCCAAGGCGGAGCTGGTCGGGAGAAAATGGATCGACTTTGTACATCCCGAAGATCTTGACCTGATGAAACGGAATCACATCGCCAGGCGTGTCAGCCCGGAAAGTGCGCCGAAAAGCTATGAATTCCGATTGCTGAACAACAAAGGCGAGATTCGGCACATTTTTCTGACAATTGATATCATCCCCGGGACCACGCAAAGCCTGGCCTCCTTGATCGATATTACCGATCTGAAGCATTCGGAAGAAGCATTGAGACTTTCAGAGGAAATGTTTTCCAAGGCATTTCGCGCCAGTCCCAGTTTCATCTTCATCGCCAACTTGAAAAACCTGGCGATTATCAATGCCAACGACAGTTTTCTGAAGACAATCGGATATCGACATGTCGATGAGGTTTTCGGTAAATCACTGATACATATGAATTTTTTTCATGATCCGATGGTGGCGAAACGACTGCGCAACCGGATTTCCACAAAAGGCCGGATGCGTGCGCAGGAGTTTGAATTTTGCACGCGGACAGGCGAAATTCGGATGGGTATTCTCTCGGCGGAGCGGATAGAACTGTGGAACGAGCCCTGTTTGCTTGCCGCAATTGAAGATATCACGGACATCAAAAATCTGGAAAGGGAACTGATTAAAATCAGTGAAAAGGAACGACGCAAAATTGGTCATCTTCTCCATGACGATATCGCACCGCATCTGATCGGTATCGAAGCCATCAGCAAAGTACTTTGTCAGTTGCTGGAAAAAAAATCGCCGAAAGCCATTTCCTATGCCCGGAAAATCTCCCCCATCATCCAGGATGCAATCGTTAAAATCAGACATCTATCCCGGGGACTTTACCCGGTTCACCTGGTGGATCGCGGGCTTGAAGAGTCGCTGAAAGAATACACCCTCCAAGTGCAGGATATTTATAATCTACCATGCAATTTCATTTGCGATCCGTCTTTTCAACTAGTCGACAACACGGTCGCGACCCATCTGTTTTTTATTGCCCAGGAAGCCATCCAGAATGCGTTGAAACATGCCGGTACAAATTGGATCTCTATTTTCCTGGGTGGGGATGAGAGCCATATGTTTTTGAAAATCGAGGATAATGGCAGGGGGTTTTCTGAGACAAAAAAGAAAACCGGCATCGGTTTAAACATCATGAAGTACCGAGCCCGTTTGATAAACGCAGACTTCGACATACAAACATCATCCAATTCCGGAACCAAAATCACGGTGACACTTGCGAAAACGAAAACCTGCAGGCATGCCCCCCCAAAAGGACAGGCAACTGATGATATCGACTGATCCAGTAATCTTGTCGGAATGTTCGAAAACCAGAATCCTGATTGTGGAGGACCATCCAATTTTCCGAATGGGAATGCGGGATTTGATCAACCAGGAAACCGATATCGAGGTGTGTGGTGAAGCGGAAAATATTCAACAGGCCAGAAAAGCGATTACGCTCCAGAAGCCACGCCTGGTCATTGTCGATATCTCTCTCAAAGACAGTAATGGACTGGAATTGGTCAAAGAAATTGAAAAGCACCAGAAAGATTTGTTGGTCTTGGTTCTCTCGATGCATGATGAGCTGCTGTATGCCGAGCGTTCGCTTCGTGCCGGTGCGGAAGGATATATCATGAAGCAGGATGCTGCTGAGAACGTGGTACAGGCCATACGAACCATCCTGAACGGTGGCGTCTATGTCAGTGAAAGATATATGGGCCGAATCCTGAAACGATTCAGCGGCAAGCTGCAGGTGGAAAATGAGATGCGATTAAGCCAGCTGTCAGACCGGGAGATAGAGGTTTTTCATTACATCGGGAAAGGATATCCAACCAGGGAAATCGCTGAAAAAATGAACATCAGCCCCAAAACCGTTGGGACCCATCGCGAACGGATTAAGGAAAAACTCAAGCTGAAGCATAGCGGCGAGCTGGTCCGCTTTGCAGTCAATTGGCTGGAGACGGAGCGCGACAAATCAAAAACCGATTCATCGGATGCACCAGAGGTATAGGTGAATTACCTACAAAAATAACGGTATATTCCATACAATTTATAAGGGCTCCACCGGATTGCAACCCAAACGGTTTCCGGCTATGTTGTCTGTGAATTGCCGGAAAGCCAGATAGGTTGGTGTGCCCGGGGCTTCGGTTACGCCGATGCCCCGCTCACCATTTTCTATCTTTTTTGCTGTTTCCCGGATGGAATACATTATTTGGTTAGGTGCAACACGTTCCAATGCGAACGACAATTTCATATTTCACGATCCTGCTTGCAATCATCCTCTGCATTTTCAGCTACAGTTGTCGGTCAAATCCGGATATCGCCCCCCCCTCCAAAAAAACACCCGCCGTCATTCAAAATGTACAAACCGGAAAAGTCATTAATGGAAAATATATTGCCACAAGTTCCTTTAATATCGGCGATCAAGCAAACATGCGGATTACAGCTATTGAAAAAGACATCGATATCCATACAATCCACATCAGAGCATATTATCCAAAAGACGCCGAGAATCCGCAATTAGAATATCAGTTCAGTAAGTTAGAGCCCCAACCAAAAGAGAGTATCAGTTTTTTTCTCAAAACCCCCTTAACGATTTCCGGGCCGCCGGGTGAATGGCGGGTGGATATCCAGATCGAAGATGAGAGTCAGAATTATAGTAATTTGTATCACTGCTGTCCAAAATAAACAGAAATTAAGAATCGCTCTTTGAAAATTCAGCCGTTTAGCTATTTTAAATTGCTAAATTCAAAATCAGGTTCCCATTTTCATTTTATGCTGTCCAAGACCTTTGAATGGAAGAAGATAT
>JBGSLR010000005.1:0-85018 GCA_041740615.1 Desulfobacterales bacterium | reverse complement strand
ACTCGCATGTCGTACCATTGTTTTGCCTCCTTGTTTTGGGCTAACGGTTTCTTTTCGCGATTAAACCATGCCTTACAAGGAGGCTTTTTTTCAAGCCCAATAAACTATTTTATTTCAAAACCGTTTTTGGACAAGAGTGTTGTACGAATTCAAGATATGAGCGGAGGGGGAACATATGAAACAATGGCGTTGTACTGTCTGCGGCTATATTCACACCGGAGAAGAACCACCTGAAAAATGTCCGGTCTGTGGCGCCGATCGTAGCAAATTCGAAGAAATCATACCGGAAAAGACCGGAATCGATGTTCCGGAACCGGCAGCGACGGCGCAACCACCGGTCGATGATCCGGAAGAACCGAATCGGACCAAGGGCGGCAGCGGAAAGGTCGCCGGATTCATCCTGTCGCAGATGGTCAAACATCATATTCATCCCATTTTGGCCCATATCCCCAACGGGGTGCTGCCGGTATCCACTCTGTTCGTCTTGGTTTCGGTGATGCTCAATTTTCATAATCTGGCCTTGGCGTCATTTTACAACATGATCGTCGTGCTGCTCGCCATGCCGCTGGTGCTGTTCTCCGGATACAATGAGTGGCAACGCAAATACAACGGAAACCGGACGGTTTATTTTACATTGAAAATCATCTGTGGGGCGATCGTCCTGTTGTGCGCCGTCATTGCGGTTATCTGGGGTGCGCTCGATCCGACGGTAACGCTGCCCTATTCGGAGAACCGTTGGTTTTTTATGGCGCTTCACCTGGTCATGCTGTCCGCCGCCGGTCTGGCCGGTTTCATCGGCGGGAAACTGGTCTTCAAGGATTGAAAATAGGGAGGGACGATTTTCCTTCTATCCACCATGAACCGTCAAGAAAACGGAAACGCGTCATGAAGTTCACCGGTATCCATCATCTCGCCATGGCGACAAAGGATATGGACGGCACCATCCGCTTCTGGCGGGATCTGATCGGCATGCGTCTGGTGGTCGGATATGGGCGCCCCGGATACCGGCACTATTTTTTCGAAATATCCGATCATGATATGATTGCGTTTTTTGAATGGCCGGAAGTTCGCAACATCCAGGAAAAAGATCATGGGGTACCGGTGGTCGGCCCTTTTGCGTTTGACCATGTATCCTTTGAAATGGAGAAAATGGAAGATTTGTTTGCGTTGAAAGATACATTGGAAGCGGCCGGCTGTTGGGTGTCCGAGCCGATCGATCATGGCTTCATCATATCCATCTATTCTTTTGACCCCAACAATATTCCCATTGAATTCAGTTTTCCCAAAGAAGATGTGGATGTCAGACGACATCCGGTGATGCTGGATCGACACCCTTCCCCTACGGCCCTCGAAGGCAGCGAACCACGGGAAGGGCATTGGCCCGGGGTTATTCGCGCTACGCCTCCGGAAGAATGTCTGACATATCCGGGAGAGATCATGATTGGAAAGGAAATTGCGTAAACAGAAAAAGGAATCCATTTTTCTATGAGGGGGAGAAAAGCGTATGGTAGACAAATCCGGGAATCGAAATACCGGTAGCAAAAAGAGTGATACGGAAAAAGCCGCGGTGGGATATATCCAGGATCTTCAGGAGAAGAAGATGCAGGCGCTGTGGACGTTGGCCGGTGGTATGGCACAGGATTTCAATGAGATTCTGGTGGCCATTATGGGGTATGTGGAGATGGCCCAGCTGGACCTTCCCAAAGGCAGCCCTTCCCGTAAAAGCCTGGCGGAATCCATGAACGCCATCGACCGGGCCAAGGACCTGGTTACGGATCTGCTGGCCTACAGCCGTTTGGGAGAGCAGGCGCGGAAACCGCAGGAAATCGTCGCCATCGTCCGAAAGGCCATTGACAAATTCAAGGCCACCTTGCCCGCTGCGATTCAAATTCGGGAGCGTCTGCCGGCATATACGATGATCGTGAATTCCAATGCATCCCAGATCCGTCAAATTATTACCAATCTTTGCACGAATGCCAGTCAGGCAATGTTGGAAAGGGGAGGCGTGATCGAGGTCTCCCTGGAATCTCTCAATTTGACATCGGAAACTTCCCCTCCGGATAAATTGCTCGCTCCCGGACAATATGCGAAACTGACGGTCAAAGACAACGGCTGCGGTATGGATGACGATGTCGTCGCCCGTGTTTTCGATCCGTACTTCACGACTGCCGGAAGTGTTTCCAGCGCCGGCATGGGGTTGGCCGTCGTCAGTGGAATCGTGCATGTTTACAAGGGCGCGATCCATGTTGAAAGCAAACGAAACAGCGGCACGACCGTTACGATTTTATTGCCGCAACAAACATAGTCGACCGATGAGAACAGGGGAGGTTCGTTTTTTCATCCACTTCTTTTGGGGTCTGTTGGGGGAGTTGTTTTGACTCCAGGGAACGTTCTCCCTCGAGGCCCACGAAAGGCCAATTCTTTTTTTTCCATGGGGTGCGCCGCCGCGGGTCTGATTTTCCTCTTTGCCGTGGGCTGCTCTTCTTTACCGCCCCCTCGAAATCCTGATAATATCTGCCAAATATTTCGAGAGCAGTCCGATTGGTATGCAAAAGCCGATGAGGCCTCGGATCGCTGGGGCATTCCCATACCGGTTATCATGGCGATCATGCACCAGGAGTCTAAATTCATATCGGATGCGAAGCCGCCGCGGACGACTTGTCTGTGCTTTTTCCCCGGTCCGCGTCCGTCGACGGCCTATGGTTATGCCCAGGCGCTGGACACGACTTGGGAAAAGTACGTGAACGAGACCGGGAACTGGGGTGCGGATCGAGACGACTATGATGACGCCGTCGATTTTATCGCCTGGTACTGCCGACAAAGCAGCCGCTTCTGCGGGATTAAACCGGATGATGCGTACAACCAATATCTAGCGTACCATGAAGGCAGGAGCGGTTTCAATGCCGGTACGCATCGGAAGAAATCGTGGCTCAAAAAAGTCGCCGCCAAGGTGAGAAATCGCGCCGGACTATACAAGCGTCAATTGGCCGGATGCGAACATGAATTCAAGCCGCGCCGCGGGTGCTGTCTCTGGCCATTTTAGAGAAGTCGTTCAGTTGGGGTGCGTTTCCCTTGTTAAAGAAGATGACGATCAGCATGGCGACATAACAAAGCACGGCAAGGATCGCAAACGGCAGATAATATTTCCCCAATGGCGCCAGAAGGATGACAACGACCCAGTGAAACAGAATGATGCCCCGGGAATGCAGTTTCAGCGGGAAGTCGTGATACCGGCAGATGATCGCCAATCCACTCAGATTCCAGCCGTAAAGGGATGCGAAGCTGTGCATGCTCAGCAGAAACCTTATGTTTTCCCGGGTATATAATTCCGGGAAAAATTCCATGACGATATATAGGATTCCCGTAAGGGCGGTATAGAGAAGAAATCCGATTCCGGAAGACAAAAAGTTTTTTTGCTGGGCCTTGATGCCGAGACGGATATAGAGCAGAAAAATCATGATGACGGTGCCCAACAGAATGGATGTGACGAAAAGCTGGGCGACCAACATTTCCAGCAGGATGAAGATAAAGAACGTGATGACGCCCAGGTTGATAGCCCAGAAACCATATTCTTTCAGGTAGCTCGATATCCCCTTGGTGTCGTTTTTCATCAGGTTGAAGATAACGGAGAAGGTGATTAAGGACACCGGAAAAGAAAACCCGAGGAAAAAGGTATTGAGGGTGAGCTTCTGAAAGGAGAACATCCGCACGTGCAGATATTCATTGTTCAGAATCACCAGGCTGGATATGATGAGGCCCATGGAAAGGCATAACAGGGAGGCCTGATTGAATTTCGCGGCTATTGGAACCGACGGCCTGAAAAAATCGATGGGGAGCAATGAAAAACGACGGATACGAACGGATTCTACGATGGCGGTCAGCGCGATGGATATGACGATGGCCGGAGCATAAATTTGAAAAAAACCCAAAATCGCATATATGACGGCCAAAACGCCGAACGCCGTCACTTTTTTTGAAAACTCGGGCCGGCGTTCGGAATAGAACAGAATAATGGTTCCCCCGGTGCAGAGATTGAACAAAAAGATATGGAGGCGTTCAAAGGTAAAGGGAAAATCTTCGGGGGCAAAATGCTCCAGAAAACCGAAAAACAAGGCCATGGACATGAGTCCGAGGAATATGAACCGTGCTTGTATGCTCATCAGAATGTCCCCAATGCCGTCCTTTCAACAGTGCTGGATGGATTTGATCCTCAGGTTCCCAAAACATGCGCGAGCGCCCCGGACAGTTCCGGATGGCGGAATCGATAGCCGCGTTCGAGCAGAATCGTCGGCGTCACCCGTGTGCTGGACAGAGGTACTTCTTTACCCATTTCTCCAAACATCATGTTAATGGCGAAAGAAGGAACGGTAAACAGCGCCGGACGGGCGAAGGCGGCGGCCAATGTGCGCGTAAATTCAAGATTCGTGACCGCCTGGGGAGCGACCAGATTGACCGGGCCTTCCATTTCCGGGTGAGTCGCCAGAAAATAGAGGGCGCCGACCACATCGTCCATACTGATCCAGCTCATGTACTGTTCTCCCGAGGCGATTTTGCCGCCCAGCCCCATTTTAAACGGTAGAATGAGCTTTTTCAGGGCCCCTCCCGCCGGAGTCAGGGCGATCCCGATTCTAGCCAATACCACCCGAATCCCTTTTTTGACGGCCGGCTGCGCGGCTTTTTCCCATTCCGAGCAGACCATGGAGATATAGTCGCTGCCGGCTTGATCGGATTCCTGCAACAGGCATTCTCCACGATTGCCGTAAAAGCCGATGGCCGAGGCGCAAATCAGCACTTTCGGGAGCGGGTCCAATTTGGCGGCGGTTTCGGCGATCAGTGAGGTGCCGCGAATTCTGCTTTCCATGATTTCACGCTTTTTGGCCGGCGTCCAGCGGCCTTCGCCGATATTTTCACCGGCAAGGTGAATGATGGTGTCGATGCCGGCAAGATCGTCCGGATTCAGTCGCCCGGCGGCCGGATCCCAGAAAACTTTTTTATCGCCCGGACCTTTTTCGCGTCGGACGAGTCTCGTCACTTGGTGTCCACCGGTAGTTAAAAAGGGTATCAAGGCGGAGCCGACGAGGCCGCTGGCCCCGGAAATCAGGACATTCATGGCGCCGTATGGAGCCGCCATCTGATGATCGGCGATGTCCATGCGGGTGATGTCGTGTCGGTACGCGAACATCCTCTCCAGCTTGCGGCTGACGAAACGGCCGGCTGCAAGGGAACCGAAGGGGGCCATGGGAAGTCGATAGACAATGCTGTCTTCCAGCAGGCAGGCGTTTTCACCAACCGGATGAAACCGATGGGTGTGTTCCCATTTGGCGAATGGCCCTTTTATCTGGCAGTCTCGAAACATCTCATTCTCAACGTAATCCGTATGCGCTGCCTGCCAGTAAGTGTTGAACGGACCGGTTTTGATGCGAAATCGCACCTGTGCCCCCGTTTCGATACCTCTTCCGGTATGTTCCAGTATTTCCATGGATTCCCAAGGGGGGGTGAGTCGCTCCAAGGCGCCGGGCCTGGCATGCCAACGGAAAACGGTTTTGGGAGGAGCTTCCATCCTCGATGTTTTGGTAAATACCTGTTCGGACATTCCTAAGGCTCCACATTTCGATGCTGGCTTACATTTAGGTGAAAATCAGCCGCGGTGTTTCCAGGATCACTTTCGTATTCGCCGGAATCGAGTTGGTCAGCCAGACGTTGCCACCGATGACGGAGCCTTTACCGACAACCGTATCACCACCCAAAATCGTTGCGTTGGCGTAAATAATGACATCATCCTCGATCGTGGGATGGCGTTTTTTCCCTTTCAATTCCGCAACAGCCTCCTTGGGCAGGGAAAGCGCACCCAATGTCACTCCCTGATAGATACGGACATCATTCCCGATTTCGCAGGTTTCGCCGATGACCACGCCGGTGCCGTGATCGATGACGAAACTCTTTCCTATTGTCGCGCCCGGATGGATGTCGATGCCGCTGATGCTGTGAGCGTGTTCGGTCATGATGCGCGGAATCATGGGAACGTCCAGGAGATAGAGCTCATGCGCGATCCGGTATACGGCAATGGCGTAAAGGCCGGGGTAGCTGAAAATGATTTCATCGTAGCTTTTGGCAGCCGGATCCCCTTCGTAGGCTGCCCGTATATCCAAGGACAGCGCGATGCGGATATCCGGAACCTTTTCCAGAAAACAAAGCGCCAGTCGGGAACCGAGCTCGGCGCAATCCCGACACTCCTGCTCGTATCGAAGGCAGTCATGGCGCACGCTGTTGGTGAGCTGCTCGGAAAGCATGTCAAAGAGGATATAGACGGACCGGCCCATGCTATAGCCCAGATTGATGGGCTCAAGCTTTTCATTGCTGAAATATCCCGGGAAAAGGATATCCCGGAGGCGATCGATGATTTCGATGACGGAGGCCTTGGACGGAATGGATTCGCCGTCGATATGGGTGTAGCACTGGTCGTCATTGCAGTTGTTAATGATGGATTCGGTGACCTCCGGAAGCCTTTCGCGGATTTTGGCAATACTTCCGATTTTGCTATGGCAGTTGTCGGTTGCTTTGTTTTTTTCGTCCATTTTTTTATTCCCTTTCGCGGAAAGCGGATACAACATATTCGTTTTTCAACGAATCCGCATTAAGGCGATATTTTATCTTGAAATTAACCCACCGATCGCTTATGGTTTTACAATTCAATGCCACTACTGCTGCTTTCCGCCTCTTTCCGAAATACGTTGTCTGCCGTTCGTGCTGTGTGATCGATTTCTCGTTTCAAGCGCAATTCACTTGTACCAAACACCATGGAGAAGCGTTGTTCAAAAGCTTCAGGCCGAAAGCACCGGAATCATTTCATGTGATTCATAAACCCGAAAGGCACATTTCGTCAACAAACAACCGAAGAGAGGTGATAAATGGCGACCGTACAGGACAGAATCTTCAGCCCGGATCGCAGAAGGCACCATCGCTTTAAGGTTCCCGCCGATGCGTTCGCGATCATCAAACGTCCAAGATTCAAACTCGGACAGATTATGGACGTCGGCATGGGGGGGATGGCGCTTTGTTATCTGGATCATCTGAATATGGAGTCAATCGGCGCGATCGATATGTTGCTGGCGGACAATGGTTTTTACCTGTCCAATATCAAAGCGACCTTGATGTGGGATTCTCCTTGCCGTTTGTTCCTGCAGGAAGACCCTTCTCCCATGAGGCAGTGCGGGATACAATTCCAGAAATTGACACCCAGACAACAAGCCAGATTGACCATTTTCATTCCCCAGCATGCCGATGGCTTCGTCTACGATCGACGGTATTCAGCTATCTGACGTGAGTCGCATTCACTCCTGATGGAAGCGCTTGCATGATTCTGATGCATGGCGTAGGGATGGTGTTCCAGCGGAGATCATCCGCCGGAATGGTTGGACTGAAGAGAGGATCTCTGATCGATCATCCCTATTCGAACGATCCATGCCGGCCTTTACCGGCGGCGAATCGTTGTGCGCCGGTCAGCGTTTCGGCGCTTTGAATTGTTTCCATTCCATGGCGGAATTCATTCCGGAAGGCTTCCGGCAAGTCCAGATCGAATTGCTCGTAAGCACTCAAACGATCATGTCGGAGACAAACCTGAGGGAATTTGGTCATTTCAGCGGCCAATTTTTCCGCCTCGCGCAGCGCGTTGCCGTCATCGACCACGCGATTGGCCAGACCCATGGTCAGGGCTTCCTCCGCGGAAACCGGTCTGCCGGTGAGAATGAGGTCCAGGGCGCGGCTGAGCCCGATAAGCCTGGGAAGACGGATGGTGCCGCCGTCGATCAAGGGAACCCCCCAGCGCCTGCAGAAGACGCCGAGAACGGCGCTTTTTTCCAGGATCCGCAGGTCGCACCAGCAGGCGAGTTCGAGTCCGCCTGCTACGGCATAGCCGGCCACCGCCGCAATAACGGGTTTGCTCAGGATCATTCGGGAAGGCCCCATGGGCCCGTCTCCGGTTGCATCGATACGGTTGGGGTGAAGATTTCCGCTGATGGCTTTCAGATCGGCGCCGGCGCAGAAATTTCCTCCTGCTCCCGTTAGAACAGCCACATCCGATTCCCCATCGACCTCAAAAGACCTGAATGCCGCAGCCAATTCTTCGGCGGCAGCGCCGTCCACGGCGTTGCGAACATCGGGTCGATTGATCGTGATGACGGTGATGCGATCTTTCTTATGGATCATCACATTCATAGCCGCTCTCCTTAGGTCTTCCCCAGCGTTTCCCGGCTCATGCAGGCGGCTCCGAACGCGATCAGGGCCGCAACAAACAGGACCAGAAAAGCGGATTGATATCCGGCCAGGGTAAAGACCCCGTCTATTTTACCGTGTTTTTCCAGGATATGGCCGAGCAGGGGTTGAAACACGGCCCCGCCGGCGAAAGGGAACAGATTGATCAAGCCGGTCGCGGTTCCCGCGATGCGAAGGGGAAACAACTCCTTGTTCATGGTGAATGCAATGACAACCACCGCGCTGGAGAAAAGGCCCAGAAAAAAATAAATGAGATAGAGTCCGAAGGTCGGTATCTGGTTCGTAAAAAAGGCCAGGATACCGGTAAGGAGCATCAGGACAATTCCGGAAAGCAGCAGGATTTTTTTCCGCGATCGGAAAACCATGTCGGAAAGAAAACTTAACAAAGGACTGCCCACCACCATCCCGACCGCCAGCATGGAAAGGATTTTACCGGATTCCACTTTGCCCATGCCGTAAATCGTCTGCAGAAATGGTCCGGCCCACAGTCCGGCAAAGGAAAAAAAAATACCGCAGTCGAAGAAAAACCAGAGTGCCAAGATCCAAAAATGTCGGCAGGTGAGGACTTGACCGATCCCTTGGCGCAAACCGATGGCCGGTTTTCCTTTTGATTCCGTTTCCGCCGGCGAAGGCCAGTTGAAGTCGGCCGGTCGGTTGCGTATAAAAATCCAGACCAACAGCGCCAGAAAAAGTGTGAACGCACCCACAACAATAAAAGAAGAACGCCAGCCGATCCAGGTGCTCAGCCATACCAAGGGAACCGCGGCGCTCAGGGAGCCGAC
This sequence comes from Desulfobacterales bacterium, assembly GCA_041740615.1. GTDB lineage: Bacteria > Desulfobacterota > Desulfobacteria > Desulfobacterales > SURF-7 > DYJD01. The sequence continues at coordinate 75,965 of JBGSLR010000005.1, read as the reverse complement.
ACCACCCATGGCCATGAGAATGCCCGTCATCCGGGCGAATTCGTTCCGGTGAAACCATTCGGCCAGAATTTTCATGGTTGGCACGAATAGCATGGCCACGCCGATACCCACCAAGGTTCTGCCGATAATCGCCCATGCCACCGAGGGCGAAAGACCCAATACGATGGATCCGATAAAGGCCACGATAAAAAAGAGGGTAATGGTTTTTCGAGCTCCCCAAGAGTCGGACAGCAGTCCGGCCGGGAGTTGCATCAGGGCATATGGATAGAAATAGGCGGCGCCGAGGATGCCGGTCAATGTGCCGCTGGTTTTCAAATCACGCATGATGTCCATGGCCAGCACCGCGGGGCATGTCCGGTGAAAATACACCAGCACGTAGCATACGGCCAGCAGTGAAAATATCAGCCAGCGATACTGCATCGCTTTGCGAAGGAGATCCGGGCCGTCGTTGTTTTCCATATCCAATTCCGATGCAAAAGGTTTTCCGGGTCAGGTCGGAGATGAAAGGTCGCTGTTGTTTCGATTCCTGCCGATCCTATTGAAAAAAAAAGATTCTGTAAAGAGGGCGGTGTGTCGTTCATGGGGCGGCATCAACGGGTGATCGGAAACCAAGGCGGCCATCGGCGGAATTGGGTATGAAAATCATAAGGAATTACATGTATATCCATCCGATCAAAATTGTCAGCGACAGGATGGTGACGGGAATTCCAACGGCCGCATGGCGTTTGAAACTGATTTCGATGCCGCAATTGCGCGCCTGTTCGATCACGATGAGGTTCGCAATGCTGCCGATCACGATCAGATTGCCGGCGAAGGTGCTCGACACGGCCAGCACATAACATTGTATCGGATTGCCGGGATCCAGAAAGTGGATCAACAACATGACGGCCGGAACATTGCTGACCAGATTGCTCAGCAGTGCCGATAGACCGGCCAGGACGGGAAGACTGTCCAGCGCCACCCCCTGTCGTCCGATGGTTTCCATGAACATGGCGGGAATGTTCTCCATTGCCAGGCCCTGGTTGACAACGAATAAGGCACAAAAAAGGGTGATCAGATGCCAGTCGATCAGTTCCAGCATATGACGCGATTTCATCTTCCGGCTGCACAAAAGGATTCCTGCCAAGCCGATGGCGGACAGTTCCCGGGGAATCGGTGTGAAAAACAGGAAGATCAGCAGCAGGATCGCGGTCAACCCTTTGAAACTCTGCCAACGATTGAAGTCCGGCCATTGATTTTTTCCCGTCAAGAGTGCCGTCGGTCGGTTGTTGACGAAACGCCTGCGGTATAATGCAAAAATCAACAGATATGCGGCGGCAAGCGCCAGCAACGAAGGCGGCGCACACCAGTATAAAAAACGGCTGAAATGCAACTGGTACACTTGACCGATGAGCATATTTTGGGGATTTCCGATGATCGTCGCCGCGGAACCGATATTGCTGGAGACGGCCAGGCCCAGTAGAAATGGCAGGGGATTTAAACCAGCATTCAGCAGCACGGCGGAAAGCACCGGCGTGAATGCCAGACAGACGATGTCATTTGCCAGAAGAGAGGAGAGAACGGCGCTCACCAGCATCGTAAGCAGCAAAAAAAACCGCGGACGTTTCAGGAACGCCGTCATGCGAAGGGCGGTCCACGTGTAAAAGCCTCCCAGGCGCAACTGGGCGGAAATCACCATCAGGGCGTACAACAATAAAATCGTGGGGACATCGACGGCCTGAACCCCCTTTTCTATCGGCACAACGCCGCTGACGATCATGCCGATGGCGCCGATCAGAGCGATGCCCGTTCGATCGATGGTCAGTCCCGGTATTCGACCCAATGCAACGCCCGCATAGGTCAGCAAGAAGATGGTTCCCGCCAACATCGCTTTTCGATTCCTTTCCGCTTCCATCATGGATGGGATGAGATAGCCGTATATTGCAAAAACGAAACCTGTCATGGCGACCCGCATCGGGTTCTGCGAGCCTTCATTCGGCCATGGAAAAGAGTACCCGCTTTGGCCATGGTTGTAAATCATTTGCTCTGAACAGAGACCTTTCCCGCTTTTCGTTGAAAATTTTTGTTGATCACGGATGCCGGTCGAGGGTATGGTAATACTCCTCATTTGCCCAGTAACCCAATCTGAAATCGGAGATCGAACATATGAGTACGCCAGGCAATAAAATAATTTATACCATGATGAAAGTGGGTCGATACCACGATAAAAAACCGGTCTTGCAGGATATTTCCCTTTCTTATTTCCATGGCGCCAAGATCGGCGTGCTGGGTTTAAACGGCGCCGGTAAGAGCACGCTGCTGCGCATCATGGCCGGAGCAGACAAGGAATATGTCGGTGAGACAATTCTCTCGGCTGGATATACCGTGGGTTTCTTGGAGCAGGAACCCCGGCTGGATCCGGACAAAACCGTTCGGGCGGTCGTGGAAGAGGCGGTACAGGAAATTGTTGATTTGTTGCAGGAATTCAACCAGATCACAGAGAAATTTTCCGAGCCCATGGGCGACGACGAAATGGAAAAGCTCATCGAGCGTCAGGGGGTGGTACAGGAGAAGCTGGATGCGCTGGATGCCTGGGATCTCGACAGCCGGCTGGAAATGGCCATGGATGCCTTGCGATGTCCTCCCGGTGAAACCACGGTTACGGTACTTTCCGGTGGGGAAAAAAGGCGGGTGGCTCTTTGCCGGTTGTTGCTCCAGAAGCCGGATATCCTGCTCCTGGACGAACCGACCAACCACCTGGACGCCGAAACCGTTGCCTGGTTGGAACACCATTTGCAGCAATATGAAGGGACAGTCATCGCCGTAACCCATGATCGGTATTTTCTGGATAACGTCGCCGGATGGATTCTGGAATTGGATCGCGGTCGTGGAATTCCCTGGAAAGGCAATTATTCATCCTGGCTGGAACAGAAGCAGGCACGCCTGGAGAACGAGGAGAAGAGCGAGAGCCAGCGCCAGAAGACACTCCAGCGGGAACTGGAATGGATCCGGATGACGCCCAAAGCCCGGCGGAGTAAATCCAAGGCGCGCATCAGCGCCTATGAAAATCTGCTTTCCCAGGAAAGCCAGACACGCGCCGGCGAAATGGAGATTTATATTCCACCCGGACCACGACTCGGCAATATCGTCATTCAGGCCGAAAACCTGACCAAAGGGTTCGAAAACAGGTTGTTGATGGACAAGGTCAATTTTTCACTGCCTCCCGGCGGAATCGTTGGCATCATCGGGCCCAACGGCGCCGGAAAAACGACCTTGTTTCGCATGATCACCGGTCAGGAGAAGGCGGATTCCGGCAACATTCGCATCGGAGACACGGTGAAACTCGCCTATGTTGACCAGAGTCGCGACGTCCTCGATCCGGATAAAAGCATTTGGGAAATGATTTCGGACGGGCAGGAGATCCTTGAGCTTGGGAAAAATATGGTCAAGTCAAGGGCCTATGTCTCCCGCTTTAATTTTTCCGGCACCGAACAACAGAAAAAAGTGGGTCTTCTTTCCGGAGGAGAACGCAATCGGGTTCATCTGGCGCGTATTCTCAAGTCCGGATCCAATGTTTTGTTGCTGGATGAACCCACCAATGATTTGGATGTAAACACCATGCGGGCCCTTGAAGAGGCGCTGGAAAATTTTGCCGGTTGCGCCGTGGTGATCACCCATGACCGCTGGTTTTTGGATCGGCTGGCCACTCATATCCTGGCCTTTGAAGGGGAAAGTCAGGTCGTCTGGTTCGAAGGCAACTATTCCGATTATGAAGCCGACCGTAAAAAACGCTTGGGATCGGCCGCGGATCAACCGCACCGGATCAAATATCGACAATTGACGCGCACATAGGGATGCCATGCCCGAAGGTCGGATCAACGAACCGATCCAGCAGGTCGTGCGCGTTTGAGGCCGTTCGGGTATGCTGGATGCCGCAATGTGGTCGAAAGGGGTTAGAGAGGCACTCTAACCCCTTTTCCTATGCCGACGATAATGATTGCGCGGTTGGCCAGTTTCAGGTAGAAGCTCCAAGATAAATGGATTTTTAACAGGATCGGTTTTTCGAACGTTTTTTCAGGAGGGATATGAAAGCGGATCGTTACAAAAGAGCGTCTCTTTTTCTGTATATTCTACTGGCCGTCTGGTGCGGCCTTTTTTATGCAAAGCCGACGGCCGATGCAAGTCAGTCGTTTCCGGTTTATCCCGCCTTGAAGGATGCCGTATCCTTCTGGAAAAAAATATATTCCCAATATTCAACCCGTCAGGGAATCATTCATGACGATCGCAGATTGGACATTATTTATGAGATCGTCGTCTTGGAGGATCACAATCGCGGCGGAGCGGACAGAACAAATCAAGAAAGGATCAAAGCGGCTAAAAAAAAATATCAATCCATTTTATCGGCATTGGCCGGCGGCAAGCAAGCGACCTCCAAGGATGAAAAAAGGGTTTTGGCCCTATTTGGTCCTAAGGTGGACAGGGAAACGCTGAAAGCCGCAAAGGATAGAGTCCGTTTTCAGCTGGGACAACAGGATCGCTTCCGAGAGGGATTGATCCGGTCGGGCAGGTATTTGGAGGAAATCAAACGGATTTTCAAAAGCTATGGGTTACCGCAGGAATTGGCGTATCTACCCCATGTGGAATCGTCCTTTAACTATAAAGCATACAGCAAATTCGGCGCTGCCGGTATCTGGCAGTTCACTCATTCAACCGGGCGCCGATATATGACGATCAATTATGTACAGGATGAGCGTCGCGACCCGATCCGCGCCAGCCATGCCGCCGCCGTTTATTTGAAACAGAATTACGGACGGTTGGGAAGCTGGCCCTTTGCCCTGACCGCCTACAATCACGGTGAAAACGGAATGGCGCGGGCCAAGGAAGCCTATGGCGGTGACTTTGAAAAAATAATTCGGGGCTACAATGGACCGAGCTTCGGGTTTGCCTCACGCAATTTTTATGCGGAATTTCTGGCGGCTCTGGAAATTGCGACAAATCATCAACAATATTTTGAAGGACTGCAGGTGGATTCACCCGTGCATTATGAGGAAGTGACATTGCCCGGTTATGCCTCCATCAAGAAGCTTGCGGATCATTTCCAAACCGATACCCAGACCCTGCGGGAGTTGAATTTTTCCTTGCGGGAACCGGTTTTTCTCGGTCAGAAATACGTTCCCAAAGGCTATCGGCTGCGTCTGCCGAAACGAAGGGGGTGGAACGTGGCTGAATTGGCCAGTCGGATGCCGGGAGCCATCATCAGCTCAAAGCAGCTGCCCACGCTTTTCTACCGGGTTCAAAAAGGCGACACCGCCGGCGGCATTGCCCGCGCGAATGGGATCACTCTGGCAAAGTTGATCAACGCCAATGGACTGTCCTCCAGCGCTAGAATATATGTCGGGCAGAATCTGAGACTGCCGGTTCCATCCGAACAACCGATGTTATTGGCATCTCTTTCGACCAAAACAACCGAAACGATTCGGATCCCGAAGCAAGAGCCGCCGAGCCGGAAATCACCGCCATCCTTGAAACCAAAAACCATACCTCCCAAGGAAGTGATAGCCGAAACGGTTACACCGAAAAAAACGGTCCCGGAAACGGCATCGGTGAAAGAAACGCCGGCGGAAGTGAAAACGCCGGAATTGGCGTCGGCTTCGGTCTCCAAGGAAACCCCCAGGAAGGAGTTGTTTCCCGAAGAGGTGCATGTTCCGTTGGAAGTCGCCGTTGCAACGGAAGAGCCCGGCAATGGTGAACATGCCATTTCACCGTCGACGGATGCGGCGCGGGAAACCGATTCATCGCTCAGCGAAACGGAAGTGAATCCGGCCATTGTGATTGGTGATTTCCAGATTGAAAAGATAGCGAAGGTGGGTTCCCGGACAATCGGCACGATCAAGGTGGAAGCGGAAGAAACCCTAGGACATTATGCAGACTGGCTGGATATTCCGACCCAGGCCATTCGACGGTTGAATGGATTTCGTTTTAAAACGCCCATCCGGACGGATCAACGGATCAAAATCCCCATTGACAAGGTCGGTAAGGAGGAATTTGAAACCAAGCGATACGAGTATCACAAGGAAATGGAAGAAGATTTTTTCTCGGTTTATCGGATCAGCGGGGTGAATGTATATGCGGTGAATGCCGGCGACAATATCTGGTCGCTTTGCGTAAAGGAATTCGAAATACCGTTCTGGCTAATGCGGAAATACAACACGGCCCAAAATCTCAACGCCTTACAGCCGGGCGATAAACTCCGGGTTCCGATCGTCACCAAAATCGGTAATGGAAATTCGTAAGACCGCTGACGTTCAGCGATACGGATCATCGCCCGTAAGGAAAGCGAAATCTTTTTCCAATCTGTGGCTGTCTATCCCGAATTCCGCGAGCGTTTGCACCGTATGGCGTCGCCGGTAGCGGCTCTGGGCGGCCGCTTGTTTTTCAACGGCTTTGCGGAGTCGGAGGCTTGGTTCAATTCCGGTAAAAGCGATGATTGTTTCAAACGTGTTCAGCAGATCATCCTGGAGCGCTCGGTACGGAATGATTAACGTCCTTTCCTTATCAATCTCGTCATGGTGCCAAAGGTCGTAAAAGTATTGATAGAGTTCCCGGCTGGCGTCATATCGTTTCTGAAAAGACCGCAGAATGCGTTCGCGCGGAAAGCGATGCAGCCCCCATATACTGTCGAGTGTTTTGTAATTCAGGGAAAAGTATGACGGCAGGGTTTCTGCCGGCATCCGGTGTATATAGATAAAAAACGCCTCGGGAAATACCTCCCGCAGGGTTTTGATGCGATGGGTGGAGAAATGGGTTTGTGCAAAAATTTGTTGTTTCCCGGTGTAGAAAATTTGGCGCTGAAAGCACGCCTTTAAAAAGGAGGCGGATTTTATCCGCCTTGATCTGGGTTGCAGATCGTGAAAGCGAAGGTCTCTGAAATCATCTTCCAGCAATCCCAAGGGGGTTCCGATGGTGACGAACTGGGTATCATGAAGGTGCAGAAAAAGCATTTCCTCTTCTTCCACCTGGTCCAGCGCAATTTGGTGTCCGGTTTCCGCCGGCAACAAAATGGTTCGATTCCTACGGATGAAATAATCAATGATCGGTTTCAGCAACGCGCGTGCCGACAATGCGGGAAAAAGGATATGCCACGCTTTGAATGCGGCCATCTCACCCGTTTGGGTGAACAGGTGGTGGATGAAAGTTGTCCCGCTGCGCGGGTGTCCGATGATAAACACCGGTCGATCAACCCTGATTTTTCGAAAACCGGGGAAGAAAAAACGGTCCAGCCATAACGAAAAAAACGTAAACAACGAGAACCCCATCAACAAGGCGATGGCGGCCATAAAAAAAAGATAATCCGCCCCTGTTTTCGAGAACCGTCTCGCGACGAGAAGGCCGTGTTTGTAAAGGAACATCATTTTTCCCGGGTTCCCCGAATCGCACCATCCGGATCCTGATAGGACTCTTACCGCACCTCGATGTGCATCTTTATAGATGATTCATTCAACGGTTTCAAGAGGCTGGAACAAGGAACGGTTATTTCAAATGCGTCTCCGGTCCGGATGTCGACTGGGCTATCCCTTCCGCCAGACCGTCCTGATAACGCTTTTCCGCATACCAATCCACCTGGCGACAGATGCCCCTGATCATTTTGACATCTTTGGCGCGCAGTTGCATGCGGGAGAAGAAGGCGCGGAGATTATTCAGCCAATACTCCGGATTGGCCGGGTTCAGAAAACTGATTTTCACCAGAATTTCTTTCAGATGATGATACATGTTGTCCAGTTCGAAACGATTGGCGAGACGGGGTGTGAACCGATCCGATCCCGCCACGCTTGCCTGAAACAATTCATAGCAAATGACCAGGACCGCCTGGGAGAGATTCAAGGATGAAAACTCGGCCGTGGGAATGCTGACCAGCGCGTGACAGAAACGTAAATCCTCATTGGTCAACCCGCGATCTTCCGGGCCGAATAGAATGGCGATCCGGTTGCTTTGGGAAAAAGAGATCAGGTGTTGCGCCATTCGCGCGGGCGTTTCGTATTCGTTGCGTTGCTTTCCCAGTCGCGCCGTGGTGCCCACTACATATTCGTAAGACGCCAGTGAATGCTGCAAATCATCGAACAATTGAATTTGGCCCACCGTATCCGCAGCGGTATGGGTCGCCATCTTCAGGACTTTTTCCAGGTCGAAATTCTCCGGTGAAACCACGGTCAACCGGCTGAGCCCCATATTGCGCATGGCGCGCACGGCGGCGCCGATATTTTCAGGATATCGGGGCCGCTGCAGGACGATGTCGATATGATCGAGGTTTACTTTGTTCGGCATGTGCCGACAATTTCAAAGCGATTGAAAAAATAACCGATTTCAACAGCGGCGGTTTCAGGCGCATCGGATCCATGGACCACGTTTTTTTCAATATCCGTGGCGAATTCCTTTCGAATGGTGCCTTCCGCCGCTTCCTTGTAGTTGGTCGCGCCCATCAGATCACGGTATCGTTGGATGGCGTTGTCACCTTCCAGTACCATAACGACGACGGGTCCTGAAGACATGAAGGTAGTCAGGCTGGCGAAAAAAGGACGTTCCTTGTGTACCGCGTAAAAGCCTTCCGCCTGTTTCCGGGTCATGTGGATCATTTTCATGGCGATAATGCCGAGGTTGTTTTTTTCGAGACGCTTGACGACTTCGCCGATCAGGCCGCGTTCGACGCCATCCGGTTTGATGATCGATAATGTTCTTTCCATATTGGTTTTATCCTTTCTTGATGATATGAATTGCCCGCTGCCATACCAGATGGTCGCTGGTAAGTCAATGCGCAATGGAATCGCGACACCGAGGGAATTCGATGGCCTGACCGAAGATCTGTTGCTGCAAAACCCCTTGACAAGGTTTTCATCGGTGGAATACGTTTCAAGTCGATTTCCCGGTATCCGGGGTCCCGGGACCGGTTTTCAACATTTAGGATATCACCGCTGCTGAATTGAGGTAAGGCCATGCCGATATACGAATTTTATTGTGATGATTGCCATACGATCTTTACGTTTTTTTCCAAAACAATCAACACTCGGAAAAAACCTAAGTGCCCGAAATGTAAAAGTAAAATACTTGAACGACGGATGTCGGTTTTCGCCGTTACGGGGAATGCGACCGAAAAGGGGGAAATGGATGATTTGCCGTTGGATGAAGGCAAGATGGAAAAGGCGATGCAGATGCTGGCCAGCGAAGCGGAACATATCAGCGAGGACGATCCAAGGCAGGCGGCCGATCTGATGCGCAAGCTTTCCGACATGACCGGCTTGCAACTTGGCTCGGGGATGCAGGAAGCATTGAACCGCATGGAGCAAGGGGAAGACCCGGATACAATCGAAGCGGAAATGGGGGATTTGTTGGAAGGGGAAGAGCCTTTCATCCTCGGCGGAAAAAAAGGGAAAACAGGTTCCGGAAAGCGTCGGGCGCCGATAAAAGACGATACCCTTTACGATCTGTAGTGCGCCCGGCGGGGATTCGTGACACGTCAACCCCTTGCCGCCTGGATGCGAAATCGAAACAGGAGAACACAATGCCAACCGGAATCTTTGATCGCATTGAAATCGTGAAAGGGGATATTACCCGAATGGAAGTCGACGCCATCGTGAACGCCGCCAACACGTCCCTGCTTGGCGGTGGTGGGGTGGATGGGGCGATCCATCGGGCCGCCGGCCCGGAGCTGCTGATGGAATGCCGGGCCCTTGGCGGATGTCCCACCGGTGAAGCAAAGATTACCAAGGGATATCAGCTCCCGGCGAAATATGTAATTCACACGGTCGGACCGGTCTATCATCGGTTGAAATCGAATGAAAGCGCCCGGTTGTTGGCTTCCTGTTACGCCAATTGTCTGCGGCTGGCCGTTGAGAAGGAAATCGAAAGCATCGCTTTCCCGGCCATCAGCTGCGGCGTGTACGGATATCCCATTGGGGACGCCGTCCGGATAGCGTTTGATGAAGTCCGCAAGGCTCTCCGACAATCCGTGATCCTGAAGCGTGTCGTTTTCGTTCTTTTTTCGGATGATGATTATCAGGTGTATCAACAAGCCATGGGCGGACTGCCGGGTGCATGATGCAGCGGACATGGAATTATTTAATTGACAACCATCGACGGAGTGACTAGAATTCCAACTAAACAGGTTGTTTGTACATCACTAAAGGCCTGCTCGAATTGAACAGGCCGAATTTTTGGAGGTAATCATGGTTGAAGTAACGGCATTGGCCCAACAGCAGATCGGCGAATATTTCAGAGACAAGGAAATCAAGCCGATCAGAATATTTCTGAATGAGGGTGGATGAGGCGGACCCTCGCTTGCGATGGCTCTGGACGAGTCTAAAGAAACCGATGAAGTTTTTACAATTGATAAATTCACCTTTATCGTCGATACGAATTTCATGAAAAAGGCCCAGCCCATCAAGGTCGACTTTGGGGGATTCGGATTCAGCATCACGTCGAGTATTGATCTGAAATCCGGTTGCTCAAGCTGTGGTACTGAGAAATCTTGCTGTTCCTGATTATTGCGGATAATGAAAATGAAAAAAGGCGACCTCTCAAAAAGGGGGGTTGCCTTTTTTGCCTTTGGGCGGCATGATGCCCTTGTATTTCTATCACGATTTCAATTCTGAATATGGGCGGAACGAGCCATGCGGGGATTCATTCTACGTATATCCGCGATCATTTCCATCGGGTTGTCGGTTGGATGCGGCGATAACCGCGCATCCGTGGCCGATCAATACTTGGGAAGCTGGCGTTTTTCCCGACAAAATTCACATAAGATACTGACTTTCCGGGCAAACGGCACCTTTCTGGGCGAAATCCGGGTTGAGGGGCGGCTTGCCAAAATTATCGAAAAAAAAGAACAAGTGAACGGAGCGTGGAATGTTACCGAAGAATTCCTGCATATGACACCGACGGAAGATGGCTCGGTGGCGGGCTGGGTAGCCGGTCAAACCGTCAATTTCGAGGTCCTTGAGATCTCATCGACCAATTTGAAGTTGCGCGGGGAAAACGGGGTCATTGAAAATTACCAGCGTGTCAAAAGTCAAAAACAGGAAAAGGAAGCAGCCAAGCTGTCAACCCTCGTCATGAAACCCATCGTGGTGAATTTGAAAAACACCGCACCCGGTGCGACGACGAAATATTTCTGTATTGAACTGGAATTGACCATGGAGGATACCGACGGCACCATGCAGGCACCTCTTGGAATCCATCCACGGGCCCAGGAAGCCGCACTTTTGCACATCAGTACATTGACCTACCTGGATGTCAATACCATGGACAAAATCGGAGAATTGAACGGAACGCTCTTTCTGCTTCTCCGTCCCTATTTCGGTGGGAAATTGAAGGAAGTGTCCGTCAAGAATGTTCTGGTTACCGCGGACTGGAAAAATACGGAAGAGTTTATCAAAAAAATAGCGGAAGAAGGTTCCAATCACAAACCATCCTGATCGGCGTTGAGGAGGAAAACAATGACGGATTTCATGGAATTGCTGAAAACCCGGAGAAGCATTCGCAAATACGAAAACAAGGAAGTTCCCCAGAAGATGATCGATACGGTCCTGGAATCCGTTCAGTGGTCCCAATCCTGGGCCAACACCCAATGCTGGGAAATCATCGTCGTCAAGGAAGCTTCCCGGAAAGAAAAACTCCAGCAGACCATTCTGCCCAAAAATCCGGCCACCAAGGCCATTGTGGATGCTCCGGTAGTCCTGGCGCTGTGCGGGAAAATGAAGAGTTCCGGTTATTATAATGATATCGTGACGACCAAATTTGGAGACTGGCTCCTTTTCGACCTGGGCATCGCCACCCAGAGTCTCTGCCTGTGTGCCCATTCACTGGGACTGGGCACCGTCGTCGTGGGACTGTTTGATCATGCCAAGGCCAAGGAAGCGCTGGCGGTTCCGGATGGGTATGAGTTGGTTGTCCTCATCCCGATGGGATATCCGGCGAAAAGTCCGTCTTCCCCCAAACGGAAGGAGTTGACCGAGTTTACGCATTATGAGACCTTTTAACGGGAAGTCGGTCGGGATGGCACATCCGCTGAACGGTCCTGTTGCACATGATGCCGGCGCAATATGTCCCCATGAGTATCCGCCGCTTTTCGGCGGTCAATGATGAGTTGAAATCCCTTTTTGTTTTCGAAAACGATGAAGGGCGTTTCGGCATTCATGACGAGCCGGCAGAAGTGATCAAAATCAGGGAAGGACACACCGTTGACCTTCGCCACGCTCCAGGCGGCAAGGTCGTGGTAGCCGACATTCACGTCGCCGGCCAGAATCTGGATGGCCACCACGACTTCTTTTCGTTGCGGTGTGATCCAATTGGTCATTTCCACAAGAAATTCACTGGGTGCGCTTGTTGTCCAGTTGCTCCCCCAACGTTTCATGAGATTTTTCGTCAACGGACTGAAAACAATGCCGCCGAAAATAAAATAGCGTGGCGGTTGATCATATTGTTCCGCCGGTACCAGAAGAAATTCTTTCTGGGTGCGGGTAAGGGGTAGTGTGAAGGTTTTCGGAACGCCTTGCCGTAAAATATCAAGCCGAACGTTTTCCCCCATTTGATGACGATCAATAAAATAATAGTAATGGGTGCGTTCCTTGGGTCGGAATTCCACGGTCCCGTCATCGGCGATGGGATGACCATCCACGGCAGTCAAGACATCTCCCTTATATATGACGTTCTCCGCGGAAGAACCCAGATGGACGTGAATGACCAGAACACCGGTTTGTTCCGGAGGAACCAGGTGTTTTCCTTTCATGCTCGGGTTTTCCATTTTTTGGGTTTCAATTCCAAGGTCCGGATACCCGTTGTAGTGGTTATCTTCCATGTCCATTAAAAAATGGCGAACGATGGGTGCTGGAACCATATATCCGATATTTTCCGATTCACCGGGATTTGAGTTCTGCATGACCACGCCGACAATCTGGTCTTCGACGATCACCGGTCCTCCGCTGTTGCCCGGATTGATGGCCGCGTCCATCTGACCTGTCAGAAAATAACCGCTGCTGTGGTCGTAGAACTGATGCTCGATGCGGGACATTATTCCCTTGGTGATGCTGAGGGAGTCACCTCCAAACGGAAACCCGAAAACCAGGACTTCCTGGTTGGGCGAGGGCAGCTTGCCGATTTCCAGCGGTGTCACGTCAACAAAAAAGAAGGGATCGTCCACGGTAAGGATCGCCAGATCGGCCTCATGGGATACGGATACGATCCTGGCGTTGTAGCGTTTGGCCTGACCGTAGCGGCGAACCTGGATAAAGGTTTGGTCGGCGATGATGTGGGCGTTGGTCAGAATCCGATGTTCGGAAATGATGGCCCCCGACCCTCTCAGATTGCGGGCTTCGAACATGCGCCAGGGATTGTAATAATCCGGAATGTTGGCGGTGGTGTATATTTTCACGATGGCTTCCTTGACCGCTGTTTCGTGACTTCTTTCGACAGGTCGCGCGCAAACAAGCGGTGGTGAAGACAAAAACGGTATTGTCAGAAAAAAGAGGACGACGCGGATGATGGGGGGGACGGGTCGATGAAGACGGGTGCATGATTTGCGATTCACTGGGAGACCGCTCCTGATTTGATTCCGGTTGGATTGGACAGCACCGAACGATTAGCCGCATATTGTAAATTTATCCACCAAATGTCAATCGGAAAGAAGGTGGTTTTTTCGAAGGAATTGCTCCACGTCCCGCCAGAAAATACCATCGTCCGGAGGGCAGTCATTATGGTCGCTTTCATAGGTGATCATTTCGCTGTTCGGCGCTGCCTGATGCAATCGACGTCCGTGGGCATAGGGAACCACCTGATCATTTCTACCGTGGATCACCAGCAAGGGATGAGCGTATGTTGCCACCACCGCAAGATTATCGAACGGGTCCCGGATGAAGAAAGGCGGGAGCAGGTATTTTGAGGTGAACGCCCGAACTCCGGTAAAGGACGACATGAGAATCATGGCCCGACTTTCATGGGAAGCGGCAATCGAGCAGACCGCGCCGCCGCCTAAGGAACGCCCCATGAGGATGATGTTACCCGGAGCGACGTCCGCTCTTGATGTCAGCCACCCATGGGCCTCGGCAAAGGTTTGTCGGATCGTTTCCTGGGAGGGCCTTCCGGCGGAACGTCCATAACCGGGATACTCCACCAGCAGAATCCCGACTCCCAATTTCGCCAGGGGAAGAAAAAACGGCGGCCAGAAATCAATCAATTCCCCGTTGCCATGGGCAAAGATGACAGCGGGCGCCGGCCTCATTTGATTCCCTTGGGGCGGTATGAACCAGGCCTCCACTTGTCCAAAGGGCATGTGCAACATATGTTTTTCGATTCCGGGAGACGATACGACAGGCGCCGGCGGTGCTTCCATCAGGCGAATGGGGAACAGGATTTGGCGTTGAAGGAAATACAGCGCAATGCAGTAGGCCAGATATATCGCGAACGGCCAAAAAATGATTTTGAGTAAAATCGCTGCCGTAACCCCGTGCATGGTACTTTCCGGATGGAATTGTTTGATCATCACCGCCGCTTTCGTTCAAAAGGGCTACATGGTATCCGCCAATTGGCTGGAAGTTTTCCGCATATTCATGCTGAGCAGTCGCGCCAGTCCCTTGAGGATTTTGATGCCGATTTGGGCTTGATTTTCCAATATCGAATCAAGGCCCTTGCCGGTGAGGATAACCAGGGTGGCGTTGGTTCTGGCTTTGATGGTTGCGGAACGCGGAGTATGGTCAATGATGGACATTTCCCCGATGGTTCGACCTTTCGAAAGGGTTGCAATCACCACCGGCTGCCCGCTGACGGACTCTTTGATGACATCGAGCAGGCCTTCCACGATAAAACATACATAATCGCCTTTATCCCCTTCCTGAAACAGAACGGCGTTCTTTTTGATTTCGAAATAATTCATATGATGGGCAATCAACAACAACTCGGTGGAATCCAGTCGATCAAACAGGGGGATTTTAATTAAAAAGTCGATGATTTGTTCTTGTAACTTTCCGATTTGACTTATTTTTTTTGTATTCATTGGCGACCGTCCCGGGGATGGTGTCTCAATACATACGATTCCTGCAGCCGATTGAATCATCATATCATATTTGTCGTTTCCAGGCCATGATTTCCAGCGTCTTGAAAAATATCATTCGCGGATGGGCAAAATCATGAGCCAGCGGCAGATTTTTAATTCATTTGATTGACATTTAAAAATTCATTTTTTATAAAAAAAAATTTTAGTCGACATTTTGCCGCTGAACCAGTAAATGCAGGTATCCGGAATTGCGTTTTTCAGTCGGGTATCAGGCGGGTTATCGTGTTTTTTTCAAAACGCTGTTTTTGGGTTGAGCCAACCGTTCCGGCGAGATGTCGACGTAATGATACGGAAATTCGATTATTTTCAGAAAGTTGATATATATTAGACCAAATGAATGGGGGGAAAGCAGTATGAAAAATGAAAGACCGATCTATTTCACCGATCCCGATAAACTTGTTGATTTTGTGATCGACAAGGTCGGAAAAAACATCGTTCTCGGAATGTGTTTGGGACTGGGCAAGCCCAATCATTTCGCCAATGCAATTTACAAGAAGGCCAAAGAGGATCCGAGTCTCCAGCTGCGAATATTGACGGCGCTTTCGTTGGAACCGCCCACCTGGTCCAGCGATCTGGAAAGGAGATTCCTGGAACCGTTGGTGCAACGAGTGTGGAAAGGCTATGTCAACCTGGATTACATTACCGCCGTGCGGAAAAAAGAATTGCCGCCGAATGTCGAAGTCAGCGAATTCTTCTACAAGGCCGGCGGTTACCTCGACAACGACCATATGCAGCAGAATTACACCAGCACCAACTATACCCATGCGGCTCGAGATGTGCGGGACAACGGCATGAACGTGGGCGGCCAACTGATCGCCAAAAAAACGTTGAACGGTAAGCCCATGTTCAGTATGAGCTCCAATTCGGACACCGCCCTGGACGCCTTCCGGGAAATCGAGAAACAACGAAAGGAAGGCAAACGGGTTGCGGCGATCGGACAGGTGAACAACAATCTGCCGTTCATGTATGGCGATGCCGTCATCAGTCCGTCCCTGTTCGATGCCGTTTTGGAAGCCCCGGAGTTGCATTTCACTCTATTCGGCGCGCCGCGCGAGCCCGTGACGGCGATTGATTATGTCATCGGCATGCATGCCAGCACACTGATCAAGGACGGTGGAACCCTGCAGATCGGTATCGGATCTCTCGGGGACGCCATCGCCTATGGGCTTCAGATGCGACACATTCAAAACGACATTTATAACGATGTGTTACGCGATATGAATGTTTTCGATAAATTCGGCGATATTGTCAATCGGGTCGGCGGAACGGGTGTTTTTGACAAAGGGATATACGGTTCGACGGAAATGCTGGTGGATGCGTTCTTGCACCTGTACAAAGCCGGAATCATGAAACGAAAGGTTTATGACAATGTTCCGCTTCAAAAACTATTGAATGAAGGGAAAATTCAGGTCAAGCAAAAAGTGACGCCCAAGGTTGTTGAGATGCTTGCCGAGCAATCCGCCATTCATTCCAAACTGACGGAGAAAGATTTCCGTTTTCTCCAGGAATACGGTATTCTGAAAGCGGAATTGACATATGAAAATGGTGAAATCGTCAACGGCAAGGATCGGTTTGTGGCTGATCTGCGTGATGAAAACAGCAAGGATCGCCTGTTTCAATCCTGCCTGGGCAAGCAGATGAAAGACGGATTCTGGATGCATGCCGGCTTTTTCCTGGGGCCGCCTGATTTTTACGATATGTTGAACAATATGCCCGAAGAGGAGCGCATGCAGATCAACATGACGAGCGTGCTCCATACCAATCAGCTATACGGCAACAACCCTTACGCGAGTGAGGAACTGAAACTGCTTCAACGAAAAGACGCCCGTTTCATCAATGCCGGTCTGATGGTCATGCTGTCCGGCGCCGTTGTTTCCGATGGGCTTGAAGACCTGCGGGTTGTCAGTGGTGTCGGCGGCCAATACAATTTTGTAGCACAGGGTCATGCCATTGCAGATGCGCGGGGTGCTTTGATGATCCGCAGTACGCGCGCCAAAGGCAAGGATGTCAGTTCGAATGTGGTTTTCAATTACGGCCACACCACCGTTCCCCGGCATTTGCGGGATATCATCGTAACCGAATACGGGATAGCGGATTTGCGCGGAAAGAGCGATAAAAATGTCATTTGCGCGTTGTTGAATGTGACCGATTCCCGTTTCCAAGAAGGCCTGCTGCAACGGGCCAAGCAAGCCAAGAAGATTCCGTCGGAATATCAGATTCCGGATCGATTCCGCAATAACTATCCGGAACGTTTGGAGAAGGCTCTGGCACCCTACAAGGAGAAAACCCTTTTCCCGGTTTTCCCTTTCGGCACCGCCTTTACCGATGAGGAAATCGTGATCGGAAAATCGTTGCGGGAGTTCAAGGAAAAAGCCGCAGAGAGCAAAATGGCGGTTTTGCCGGGATTGGTGGGGCAGTTGGTCTCTTCCGTACCGGAGTCCGCAAAGAAATATCTGGAGAGAATGCAGCTTGACAAACCGACCAATCGTCAGGAGCGGATGATGCAGAAAATTGTGGTGCTGGCGTTGAAGCAGGCAGGACAGATCTAACCGGAACCTATGAGCGATCCAAACAAAACGGCCACTGCCCGTGAAACGGGAGTGGCCGTTTGGGTTGGATATAACATCGCGAATTTCAGGACCGGATTACCGCAGGGTGCCTGATCGGTTTACTGGCGGAATTAAAAGCCTCCCGTGGACAAGGCGTTTAAATTAAAATCGCCTTCTTCCACGATTTTCAAGGCATCCTGGACGTCAAGCCATTCCTCGGCCTTCGAGGTCAGCTCCTTGACTTGGCTGAAAACGTTGTAGCGGGCCTTGAAATATTCATTGGCCTCGTTTGCGCGGCCTTCATCAAATTGAAAGATGGCAAACGCCCGGATTTTTTCATTTGGGTTGTTGTACACATAAGTGCCTAACGTTTGAATGAAATCCGGCACCGGCGGCAGTGTCATATAACATTTGGCGACATCATTGGCTCGTTCTTCCGGGAATGTAATGGTTCCAATAACGATCATTTGGGGGGTCCTTCCTGAATTGGGTTAGTCTGTTATTGAGTTCCGCGAGTCTAACTGATTTTTAAGATATAAGATACCGCGCTGTCAAACAAAAATAAGCATAAATCGGCAACTGCCCGGCATATCGACCGAACATTACAGCAGGTTGCCGAAACCGATCCATTTTATGATGTTGGCGATATGAACATGAACCGATTTCCTTACTTTCCGGCGCATTTTTTTGAGTCCTTTGGTTTCACGTTCCAGAAGGTGCTCCGCCAGGCAATCTTCCAACTCGTCGTGAATGGCTTTGCCGATTCGTAAAAATGTCAGTGTGGCCATTTTCCTTCTCCGGATTTCAATGGAATGCGCTTCCAGATGAAAGGTAATATCGGTTCTTTCCATCGTCTTTTTGTGACAATACCGCAACCCCATAAAAAAAGCCAGAAGCGTTGAATCGCTTCCGGCTTCAAGGGCTATTTCACCCGATGACATTTTGCGATGGGGTGTCGATCCGCTTTACAATACTTTCAAATTATCGCCGAAATCGAAGGAAACCAATTTCTCCTTGGTATTTCGAGTGGTTGCATGTTCATTTGAGTCGAAGTAATAATTATGGGAACTAAAGGGCGTTCCCAGCCATGAACGGTTGCCGAATTTAAACAGGCTGCAAATGTCCATACAATGCGATATGTTATGCAACAATACCATGGGACCTCCTTATCAGTAAAAAACCTTTCCATGCTCATGGAAGCCGCGCAAACGCTTTATTTTGTAAGCGCATGAGCAATAACTACCCCCAAGGATAATGACGCTTTGCGTCAAAGTCAAGTACAATTTCGGTTTGATGGGCTGCAGCCGGCAACGGACGGAAAAGGGGCGCCTTGAATTGAGTGCGGTAAAACAGGCCAACGCGTCTGATTTAATGCCATTTAAAGATTTTGAGTCCGGTCGTGAAAAAAAGAATCCCCACCGCAAGCAATATGAAAGTCGGCAGCGCTGTTTCGGAAAAACCCGCGCCTTCAATGAAAATACTGCGGATACCGTCTGCCAGCATGGTCAGCGGCAGCTTTTGGATAAAGGGGATGCTCCATTCCGGGAAATTGTGGTAACTGAAGAATACACCGGAAAGCACCATCATGGGCATGACGACCACGTTTACAAGGCCATTCCCGATTTCCGTGTTGGCCGTGCGGGATGAGACGAAAACGGCGATGCCGCCGAAGGCGATATTCCCGGCGATAAAGAATAGGATCAATGCAGGAATATTGCCCTGAATCGTGATGTCGAAAACGAAATAGGCAAAGAGGAACAAGAGGCCGGATTCAATGAAATTCATGGCGAGGCGCACGATCATTAAGGCCATCAGAAAATAGCTTTTTTTCATGGGGGTGGCAACCATGCGTCGCAACAGTTTTCTGGAGCGTTTTTCGATCAGACCGTAGCTTATTCCCCACATACAGGACATCATAATCCCCATGGACATCAGTCCCGGAATCAGGAAGTCGATATATCGGGTGCCGGTTACGGTCAATGGGTCGATACTGTCGCGGTTTTCCTGTGGACACACCGGTTGTTCCCGACCGAGCAATTTGGAGAGCTTCCGATACGCGAGCTGGGCGTCGATATTCAACGGATCGAAATGGTATCGAATCGTGCCGTCATGTTCATCGATCAACACGCTCACGCGGCCGCGTTTCAACAGGACCATTGCCTGGCGGCTGTCGGTTTTGAGAAACGTGAAGGTGGTTTTCCCGAGATGGTCTTCCGTCAGCGATATTCGATATCGGTGAGCGGAATCTTCGGTCGGTTGGATGGTTGTTCCATGGGATTGGAGAAAAGAATCGATATGGGATGAAACGCCGGGCGGCAGGGCATCGCTGATGACCGCCACCTGATGGAATACCTCCGTTTTTTGGGTGAAGGCGATGCCCAATCCCAGCGACATCAGGATGGGAAACACAATCCCCCAGAAGAGGACCGCCGGTTGCCGGAAAATATCTCGGAAAAGAGCGGAAATCAGGTGAAGGAGCTGTCGGGGAAGAATACTATTATTCATTCAAGCGTCTGCCTGTCAAGGACGTGAATACGTCATCAAGTGTTTTTCGACGACATTCCAGATTTTTCAGGCGGATATGTCGTTCTTTCAGATATGAAAAAAACGCCGGGATTTCGGTTTCCAACCGTGATACCGAGAGAATTCCCTTTTCAAACCGGGGGTCCCATTTGATGGGAAGGGGGATGGTATGTTGCAGTGTTTCAACGGATTGGTTTGTTTTTTCCAGGGTGAATTCGATAATCTTTTCTTCATGATCTTCATTCAGCAACTGATCGAGCGTACCTTGTTTCAATATCCGCCCTTTGTCGATGATGATCACATTGTCACATAGTTGCGCGGCCTCCTCCATGTAATGGGTGGTGAGAATCAGCGATGTCTGGGCGTGTTCCTTCAGATAGAAGAGGATCGCCCAGATTTCTCGCCGCGCGTTGGGATCCAGACCGGTTGTCGGCTCGTCGAGGAGCAGGATTCTCGGTTTATTGAGCAGGGCAATACCCAGGGCCAAACGCTGGCGCTGCCCTCCGGAAAGGCCGACCACATAGGCATTCTGTTTTTCGCCAAGCCCAATAATATCGATTACTTCTGCAACTCGTTGCCGACCGAGATCGTAGAAGGCGGCAAAGAGCGTCAAGGTTTCCCGGGCGGTCAGCTTGTCGATGAAATGGGTCTCCTGCAAGGAAAGGCCGATGATGCGATGCAGTTCATCCTCGTTTCCTTTCCACTTTTTCCCCAGGATGAAGATGTCCCCCTTATCCGGCTTTTGAATGCCCTCGATCATTTCCACCAGGGTTGTCTTTCCGGCACCGTTGGGACCCAGCAGGGCCGTAAATTGCCCTTCAAAAACGGACAAGCTGATTCCGTTTACCGCCTGAACGTTTTTGAAGGATTTGTAGACTTCCTTGACCTCGATAATCGGATTCATGGTCTTGGGTTCCGCGCGCTCGTGTTTTCCATCCGGCTTGCCGTCACTATTGGATCTGATCCTTACGATATCCTTTGGGCGGACCGTAAAAATCGGAAGGCGCTTTTTTTTCCATATAATCCAGTAGCTCATGGGTGGTCTTGACCTTGGTATTCATCATCGCCATCGTTGAAACGGTTAAAACCGATACGCCCTTGATCTTCTTCATTTCCTTGACGAAATCAGACATGGAGTCCCGCATTCCCGGCATCATCAGCATGCCGGCGGCCTGCATCCGGTTCAGTAAATCGTCGTTGAGCTTGATATCCCCGGTCGCCCAGATTTCCGAATCGGAGGGGCCCATGGGTGTTGTCATTTTTTGTAGATATTTTGTGCAGTTCCACTTGCCGATTTTTTTCTTTTCATTGGTTTCCGTGATGGTCACCTTCATTTTGGACATGCCTTTCATCATCCCTTGCATGAACTGCATGGCCTGTTTTTTTTCTGCGGAATCCATGGATTTGTCCTGCATCATTCCCTGCTCGGCCATCTTTTCAAACTCAAGGGGCATATCCGAATAGCTTTTTTTCTGATGGTCGACAAAAAAAATGCGTTTTTGGTCGAGCCGCATGATGATGGTTTTGTCGGCGTCATCGGTTCGAACCATGTCTTTGGCAACCCAGGTTTCCTGTATCGAATCCTTTGCGGGCTGGTTTTGTCCCATTACCTGGAATCCATCCGTATGTTGCTTGTATTTCAGATAAATATCTGCGTTGGCCGCGCTGGAAAAGCCGAGCAGCCAGATCAGACCCGTCAGCATGATACGTCGAGCAGCGCCTTTTTTCATGGTACCTCCTGAATTGTTAGGGATGATTTTTTTCTCGCGGGTATTCTTATTTCGTTTTGGGAGGTATTGCAACGAGAAACTATTCAGCACCGGCCTGATTCTGTTGACATGCCGATTTCCATTGACTATAGGTGAACTCAACCTTCGCATTCAAGGAAACCGTTTACAATGTATAAAATCATGTGTCTCCTCATTTCAATGCTCGTCGCAGCCGTTCCGGCGTTAGCGGGAAACGATGTCACGAAATTGCCGTCCATCGTTGGATTTTACATGGTGGAAGGAACCAATCCCGGTGGCGCGGGAACCTATTTCGGGAAGGTCGTCATCCAGCAGACGGGAGCCGTCTACAAATTGAACTGGAATGTGGGTGGCGAGAGTTATATCGGTACCGGCATTTTAACCGAGGATGTCCTGTCGGTGGTGTATTCGGATAGCACCGGCAACCTGTTCGGTGTCGTAGCATATCAAATCAGTCGCAAGGGCGATATGCTTGTCGGGAGGTGGACGGTTTACAACGGTGTGAATCTCGGTTCGGAAATCATGAAAAAAGAGAAAGGCGAACGCCTGAATCCCGATGGGCAGGCGATGCATTCCGCTTATGAATTGTAGCCAGTACCCACCCATAAATGGTATCTTTCGACCTATGCGGTGTTCTTGAAAGAACGGCTTTTAATTGTGTTTTTCCCCTTTTTCCTGTAATATCATTCCATCCCATACATGTAGTGTTGCAGCAGACGATGCAAACGAGCCGGTATTGGACCTCTTGATTTATCACGGCGATTCGCGGTTTCCCTCCATGAACTTTCGGCGACGGCAGGTATAGCATTTGTTAATGATTCCATATTGATATGTCTTTTATTCATCCAAAAGGAGGACTGCCGATGGACGCCATGGAACAAAAATCCGTCAGAGAACGATTTGACCGCCGAACCATCGATGACCGTAGACGGCTCCGGACGTTGGAGCCTTACGTGGTGGTCGAAACCCGCAGAAAGCAAAAGGAACGCCGCTATCTGAGCGAAAGAAGGTCCGGTTGGGCTAGAATCACCCGGTTCTGCAGCTTGAATTTGTGCGGCAAACAATTATAGGCCGACGCTCGGTTTCGGATCGAAGGCAGAAAATTCCGAGAAAACAGTGCATGATCACCTGTTGGAGCCGGAGGCGCTATCTTCCGCGCTCCGCTGGTGCGTCGGCATATTGTTGGTAACGGTAAGAAATGATATGGGTTTGCCGTTTCCCATTCCCGCCTTGACTCTCTATCCGCTTTTTGCCATATATGATCGAATACGAAAAATCGGTTTCAATTGATATCGACCCTATCCGGACCAATCGCGGCCGCGCAATTCCGTTGCGTCGGGCAGGTCCGCTACCGATTGGATGAGAAAATCCATCCTTCGGCGATTCATGAATGAACTATAAGGAGCTATGCAACGGATGACCATAACATGTTGGAATTGCAGTAGTGATATCGATCCCAGCGGCCTGAATTGCCCGCATTGCAACGCCCTGCTCAATCAGGCGGTCATCGATCAGATGACTTCCTTTCATATCCGGAATACGCCGGCCGCACCGATTTCGTCCGGGGTCGTCGTGGCGGATCGCTACGACATTAAACGGGAAATCGGACGGGGGGGGATGGGCATCGTCTTTTTGGCTCACGATAAATACATGGACAGGGATGTGGCGTTGAAGATCATTCCCCAGGAACTGTCCATGGACCCCAAAGCAATCGCCGACCTGAAACGAGAGACGTCCCTGGCGTTGGAACTCACCCATGAATATATCGTCCGCCTGCATAATCTGGACACCTGGAAGAATTTGACGTTCGTCACCATGGAGTATGTCCCCGGCGGTACTCTTTCTCACTTGATGGTGAAAAACGGCGGCCGGCTTTCCCTGGAGGAAGCCCTGCCGTTGCTGCGACAGGTTGCCGAAGCGCTGGATTATACGCACCGGAAGAGCCCGCCGATCATGCATCTGGACATCAAGCCGCTCAATATCCTCATCTCCAAGGAAGGATACGCCAAAATTGCGGATTACGGTTTGGCGCGCGTATTGCGTGATCTGGCGACCCGAATTTCAGCGTGGGAGGCGGCCGGTACGCTCGCCTACATGGCGCCGGAGCAAATCCGAGGAAAGGGTATCGGTCCATGGTCCGACATTTACGCCCTTGCAGCCGTCGCCTACGAACTGCTCTCCGGTCACCCACCGTTTCATACCGGGGATTTGCGATGGCAGATCATGCATGAAGAAGTGGAACAGATCGAGTTCATTTCAAAAAAAGTCAATAATGCCTTGTTGCACGGCCTGAAAAAGAAACCCGACCATCGTCCCGCCAGCGCCGGCGATTTTGTGGCGATCCTGGCCGGAGAGAAACCCGTTCCGAAAATCGAGGAGGCGCATGGTTCACCGGATGAAAAACAGGTCGGTATGTTCGGGTCCAAATCCAGAACTCCGCAACCGGCTGTTGAAAGGCGGCAGCGTCGTCCCTATGGCGGTAAGTTGCTTTTCGGATTGTTGGGCTCTGCCGTTATCTTGTTGATCGGTTTTCTGGGATGGTTGTATATCGACCGGCTGGTTACTTTGAAAAAACCAGGTATGGCATTGCCCCGGGCGATTCATTCCCGGGAACCGGCCTTGGTTCAACAAGCTCCCGCCAAGACGGAAACGGTGGAGAAACAGACGCCCGGCCCCGATTCGATCGGGACCGGACAAGAATTGCTGATGGAAAGTCCATCGGTGGAGACGGCGGAGGTTGCGACCGCAAGCCTTGACATCCAGAGTGAACCCCAGGGTGCGGAAGTATATGTGGACGGAGAAATCAAAGGGAAAACACCGCTTGTGTTGGAAGGACTGAAGACGGGAGAACATGAGATACATATCAAGAAAGAAGGATATGGTGACTGGAACGATAAGGTGCTGTGCCAGTCCACAGAGAGACAAAACGTATCCGCCGCTCTCCAGACGATTTACGGTGCGATTGACATTTCAAGCCAACCCGACGGAGCGATGATCTATGTAGATGGAAAAGAGTCCGGACGCACGCCGTCGGTTTTGAAAGATATTGCGGCCGGCAGCAGAACAATTACCATTGCAGCCGACGGATTCGAGAAATGGTCTCGGAAAGTCGTCGTAGTGAAAGGCGAAGTCGCCAAGTTTGCGGCGGAATTGACTCGTTCGGTGGGTGATCTTCGGATCGTCAGTGAACCGAGTCGAGCCGAAGTATTTCTTGCCGGCGTCAGCAAGGGGCTGACGCCGCTGACGTTGAAAAAGCTGGAAACCGGGCCATTGATGATCGAGTTACGGAAAGACTGTTTCCAGACGGCGATCAAGGAAGTTACCATAAAACCCAAGGTGTTGGTTGAATCACGGCTGCAGCTGGCCGCCAATTGCGGCCGGCTTGTGGTGAACAGCCGGCCGGTGGGCGCCAAATGGTATCTGGATGGGGAATATCGGGGCGTTACACCAGGGGATGTAGACGGTCTGGTGACCGGAGAACATAGGGTCAAGTTGGTTCTGGACAGCTACAAAGAAAAAACAGTGACGGTCAATCTCAAAGCGGGCGGTCGGGAAACCCTTCTCGGACAACTCGAAGCCAACCTCCCTGAGGCCAGCCGCGCGTCACGGGAACCAAACACGGGAATGGAATTTGTGTTGGCTCCGAAAGGCTGTTTCCAGATGGGGAGTGACACCTCGGATTCGGAACGGAATGTGGATGAGGGGCCTCGGCATGAGGTTTGTCTGGACGAATTCTGGATCGGACGGACGGAAGTCACCCAGGGGCAATGGCAACAGATCATGAATCAGAATCCTTCCACCCTTAAAATCGGAAAAGACTATCCGGTGGTGAATGTGTCCTGGAAAGATATTCAACTGTTCATCCAAAAACTGAATGAAGTCAACAAAGGCAAATACGTCTTTCGGTTACCCACCGAAGCCGAATGGGAATATGCCTGTCGTAGCGGCGGAAAACAGGAGCGATTCGCCGGGGGAAATACAGTGGACGGACTCGCCTGGCATGAAGGCAACAGTAAACGCTATTTTCATCCGGTGGGAAAGAAGACCCCCAACGGGATCGGCGCTTTTGACATGAGCGGTAATGTATATGAATGGGTGCAGGATGTGTATGGCACGGACGCCTACGGGAAGCATCAGAAGAACAATCCGTTGATGCAGGCGGAAGGCAAATACAGAGTATGCAGAGGCGGCAGTTGGTTGATGCGTTCCAGCGAATGTCGGGCAACGAACCGCAGTTATTATTTCCCCGATAGCCGAAATTACAATCTTGGTTTCCGGTTGGTGAGAATGGCTCAGGGGTAGCACGGAAAATGCCGACCTCATCCATTCATAACGGTATTTGCTGGGCCGCCGAGTCGACCCTCGGGATGACTCATCAAACCAATGAGGATTATTATCTGATTCGTCCAGACCTGGGTTTGTGGATCTTATGTGATGGTCTGAGCGGGCATATGGAAGGGGAGAGCGCCAGCTGGGTATGCGCCATGACGATTGCCGACAACGTGGCAGGGAATGTCGATCTGGTCAGTTCGATTCACCATGCCCATTGGAAGGTCTGGCGCCTGACCTACAATAAATCCAAAACGTTCAATCAATGCGGAACGACCGTCGCGGCATTGATGATTCAAAACAATAAATGGCAGGTCGCCTGGGTCGGCGATACCCGGGTATGGTGTTATGAAAATAAGAAAATGGTTCAGGTAACGCAGGATCATACCGTGGTCCGCCAGTTGATGAGCTGGGGAGAAATCAACGCCGAAGAAGCCAGGCATCACCCGGACCGGCATCGCCTGACCCAAGTGGTCGGTATCGGCGAAAAATCCCTGAACGTCGGATATGTCAGTGGAAGATGGGACGGTGACCAGACCTTTTTGCTTGCCACGGACGGTCTGGCCTATTGGAATGACCCCCAAACGCTTTCCAGAATTCTTTCCGAAGCCGAAAATCCCATAAAGGCCGTCAACCTGCTTTGCAAAGCGAGTACCGAGTCGGGTGCCAAGGACGATTTCACCATCATCGTTGTGGGGTCCGATCCCCATGCCGGCTTCCAGCCGGGAAAGATCTTGAAAAAATGGTTGCACTCCTGGCGCGGGGCATCCGGATGAAGATTCGGTTTTAACACAATCCTTTTTTCGACTGAAACGAACAATGGCCAAATTCAGAGATGAACTGATTGAAATATCAAGAAAAAACTATCGCAGGAACCTTCTTGTTTTACGCAACAGTCTGGCCTACAGTCCGTCCATCGAAATCTACGAAAAAGAATATCATCGCTATTTGAAACGGTATCAGACGATATCGAGCAAAGTCGAACTGATGAAACGGGTGGCAAGCGCCGACCTGGTTTTCCATGGCGATTATCATACCCTGAGACAATCCCAACGGTGCGTGTTGCGAATTCTGCGGGAAATAGAGAGTAAACGGGACATGATCCTCTGCCTGGAAATGTTTCATGCCTCCGATCAGAAATATATCGATGCCTTCATGGCGGGCGCCCTCTCCGAGGATGCCTTTATCAAAAAAATCGAATACCGGCATAAATGGCCGTTCAGCTGGCGCAACTGGAGCCCGATTATTTATTTTTGTCAGGACAATCAAATCCCCATCGTCGGAATCAACTCCGTGGCAGCGGAAGGAATCAAGGGGTTGCGGGAAAGGGATCGCTTCGCCGCGCGGTTGATCGCTAAAAAGCGGATACAATTTCCGCAACATCTTGTTTATGTGGTCGATGGGGATTTCCATGTCTCGCCCAATCATCTACCGAAGGAAGTGACGCTGTTGCTCGCCCTTCTGGATTTCCCGGCCAAGCAGCTGATTATTTATCAAAATGCGGAAAACCTTTACTGGAAGTTATGTCGCCAGGGGCTTGAAGAAACCGATGTCCTGAAAATAAGTGAGGACAGTTATTGCGTCATGAATGCCATGCCGGCCAACAAGGTGCAGTCCTATTTGAATTGGCTGGAATATTCGGAAGAGGCCTACTATCCGGTCCACCGTGAATGGGAGGACGAAGGTTTCGAAGGCCGTGGGCTTACCGTGCAGGAAATGATCGTCTCCATTGCCTCGATTCTCAAACTGGAATTGCCTTCCCATGTGATGGACAGGCTTTCGGTTTACTACGCCGATGATCTGCTGTTTATCGATTATCTACAAAATATTCCAGCCATAAAGAAAAAAATGCGTCTGATTCGGGAAAGGATCGAAAGAGGCGAAGGCTTCTTATTGAACTATATGACGGAGGCGGATGAAGACACCTACCTGATCTATCTTCCGAATTCGAATATCAACATGGCGGCCGAAGAGGCCAGTCATTTCGTCAACGCAGCTCTCAGAGGACGGCTGACGGTTCGCCATGGCCCCTTTGACCAGTTTTACTGGAATGCGGTGACGGAATGCCTCGGTTTTTTTGGTAGTAAGTTCATCAACGAAAAACGCAAGGCGCATTCCGAGAATTCCCTCAGAAGATTGTTAGGGCAAGTCAAACGCGAAGAAAGCATGGAAGCAGATCCGGAAATACCAGCGGTGGCGCGCTATATCTTACAACACTATGCCCTCCAGCGGCGTGACGGAAGCCTGCAGGAATTTCAAGAAAAATTTGGTCCTGTATTCCGTCAGCGCTCCCTGCTGCCCATTATTTTCAGTACGCAATTGGGGTACATGCTGGGAAATAAGCTGTATTATGCGGTTAAGGGCGGTCAGTTCCCCCTTTCCAGGATCAGGAGCTATTTCCAGGACCCTTTCGAAGAGCCGGGGAGTTCCTTTGCGTGTTATGTCGATATCAGTCGCCGGCTGAAAGAGGTGAAACACATCAGTCAATTCTGAGATATTCATGAAACGGTAAGTTGCCTTCTGGTCAAAGAGGTCATACGTTTATGGCAGATTCCATTCTGTGGAACTTTCCTGTTGCCTCTCCCCGGAATCCGATATCGCAGCACCGACGGGGTGGGGTGTTGATAGAGGAGATCCGCCATGTATTTTTTTTCGTCCAAGATTTCCAAGGCGTTTTTTTTCTACTTGCTCGCCATGTGGGGGGGGACCGGTTATGCGGTTGGGGAAGAGATTGATCCGGAGCAGCTTATCGTCGTCATTCAGGGGCGGTCGACTCCGGTCGAGCAACAGTTTTGCGACACAACGCTGCCCCGGATCCGGCAGCTGGCATCGGAACAGAAGGTGGGGTTTCAAATCCGAAAAATTACCGGCGGCGTTCCGGCGGAAATATTAATAACACCCTTAATTATCTATCAAAACTATCGTGGTCGTTCCATCTACCAGGGGCGCACGAACACCATGACGCGGATTCGGAATTTTATCCGGACATCCCGATATGTTCCTCAGGGGTCGGGGAAGATGGAAAAAGAGCATATCGCCGTATGGCAGATAAAGCGTGCACGGGTCTGGGCTCCGATAAAGATCACGGCGCTGACCGGAAAAAAACCGGAAGGGTATGTCGAGGCCGTATTCCAGAAAGCAGCGCGTGAGGCGATTTATCGGGGTTTCCGTCATTTCAAGCAGTTTCCGAAAGTATCCTTGGAAAGGGCCGATCGGGGTTTCTATCTTGATTTCCATCCGTGGCTTTCCAACAATGGCGTTCTTTTTCTTTCCCTGTCCGTTTTTTCGGAGTTCCACTGTAAAAATCCTGTTTTTCATACCGGGGATCAGCCCTTGATGGGGCGATGGGAAAATCGCGATGCATTGTTTCAGGAAGCGGCCCGAAGAATGGAAGACTTCGTATGTAGAAGAATGGAAGATGCTTTTGGGGGTGACGGGTTTGATCCGGTTGATGCACAACTGCCGAACATCAGCTGGGAGGAATTCGGTTTGCCCCTGCCGACGGCCCCAAAACAGGAAAGACACCGGGTGTTCCGCACGGACATCCCCAACCGCTGGAAACTGATAAAACCGGACCCCGCCGATCCGCCCTTGGTTCAGTTTCGCTTTCCCCCGCCGTTGGATCGTTATGCAGGAGAGGCAATCACGGGCTCCGGTGAGTTTGAGCTGCCGGCCGATCTGAAACCAGCGGGCGCAATGGGCAGCGTCCGTATCGAATCCGGCTCCGTGACCATGGGGCAGGAAGACTTGGATAAAGTCGTTCGCAGCAGCCTCTTGTTGGACACGGCGCAATTTCCGGTTGCATCCTTCCGCATCAAGTCCGGCGTGGATGAAGGCAATGAACTGGCCTTCGGACGCGTGTCAAGGGTGACCTACACCGGAGAATTTACCATGAAAGGAAAGCGTTCTCCGCTCTCCGCCGCCATGGAAATCGAGCCGGTGATTTCGGTAGATGGTGAGCGACGGCTGCTGATTCAGGGAACGTTTCAAATCGATCTTCATGGTTTTGCAATACCCGGTCCGGATGGCCCGGAACCGGCCAATCATATTGTAATGCTGGATGTCTATTTTTCGTTGCGTCCTGCGGATGAAAAGCAGGCAAGTGGTGAGACGACTCATTTCCAATGAAACAAGGAGAGGGATATGTATATGCGAAGATTCCATAAAGCCAGCATTCCAATACTGACCGGAATGCTGATCGTATTGACCGTAGGGCAGTCCATCGCCGTGGAAAGCTATTCCATCGATCCGGTACATTCAACGATTTTGTTCAACATCTCGCATCTGGGTCTCAGCCATTTTTACGGTCGTTTCAACGATCCCAATGGAATGCTGATTTTTGATGAAGCGCATCCGGAAAACAGCAACATTGAGGTCACTGTCATGGTCAAGGCAATTGACACGGCCAATGAAAAGCGCGATACGCACCTGAAGAGCAAGGCCTTTTTCAATATGGATGCCCATCCGTCCATCCGCTTTCAAAGCAGAAAGGTAACAAAATTGAGCAACCAGGCGTATCGGGTGGAGGGCGAGTTGACGTTCCTGGGGATTACCAAAACCATTTCGTTTGAGAGTCGCTATTTGGGTTCCGGAAAGGATCCATGGGGTGGGAGCCGGATCGCCTTTGAAGCGACCTTTTCGATCAAACGCAGTGATTACGGCATGGATTTCATGAATGGGCCCTTGGGTGACGACATCCATCTGATCGTCAATTTGGAAGGTATCCGCCAATAGACGTCGTCCATTTCGGCATCGGCGAACCGGTTACTGATCGACTTACGAAAACGGCAGACGATAGAGCGTATGAAACTAAAAGTGTTTACCATGGGCGGCACCATCGACAAAGTGTATTTTGATAAGAAGAGCGAATATGAAGTGGGAGAGCCGCGTGTCGGCGCCATCTTGCAGGAGGCGGGCGTCGGCTTTGCATACGAGGTCGCGTCGCTGATCAGAAAAGACAGCCTGGATATGACCGATGCGGATCGACGTCTGCTGGCGGATCGAATTGCCGCGGAGCCGGGGCGCTGTATACTGGTCACCCACGGCTCCGATACCATGATCGCAACCGCCCGGGAATTGAAATCCATTACCGGAAAAACCATTGTTTTGACCGGGGCAATCGAGCCGGCCATATCCAGAACCAGTGACGCCCCGTTCAATGTGGGCTGTTCGGTGGCCGCGGTGCAAATCCTGCCGCCGGGCGTCTATATCGTCATGAACGGATGCATCTTTGATCCCGACAAGGTCCGCAAAAACATCCGACTCAATCGTTTTGAAGCTGTTGAACCGATGCCGTGAACCCGTTGTGCTTTTCTGCGCGATCTACGGTCATGCGGGGCGATGATGGTTATTTTTTTTTCTCCTCATCCCGCAGAACACGTCGCAACACCTTGCCCACCGGGGAAACCGGCACGGATTCACGGAATTCGAAATGGCGTGGCCGCTTGTAGCCGGCCATGTGCTGCTTGCAGAATTCGCGCATTTCCTCCTCGGTAATCTTCTCACCCGGTTTCAGCTGAATGAAGGCCTTGACCGCTTCCCCGCTCTTGGGGTCCGGTACGCCGACCACTGCGGCGATGGCCACTTTGGGATGCGTGAACAGGATATCCTCCACATCCCTTGGATAGACGTTGAATCCGCCCACCAGAATCATATCTTTTTTTCGGTCCGTAATCAGGATATAGCCGTTTTCATTCACATGGCCGATGTCTCCGGTCAGGAAATAGCGTCGGCCGTCGATTTCTCGAAAGACGGCTTCGTTTTCCTCCGGTTTGTTCCAATATCCCTGCATGACCTGAGGCCCGCAGATGGCAATTTCGCCGTCCTCGCCCGGATTCTTTTCCTGGGTTCCGTTTTCCAGGTCGACAATTCGGATATCCGTCCCGGGGACTGGAAAACCAATGGAACCGATCAATCTATTTTCCCGGCTGGTTGGGTTGGAGCTGGCCACCGGTGCGGTTTCGCTCAAACCATAGCCTTCGAAGATTACCGCGCCGGTCTTGGCTTCAAATTGCTTGCAGACCTCCGGGGGCAGGGGAGCGCCGCCTGAAAAACAACCCATCAGGGAGGTCAGGTCGAATTTGTCCAGCAAGGGATGATTGGTGAACGCCACAAAAATGGTGGGTACGGCGGGCATGATCGTGGCCTTATATTTCTGGACTGCTTTCAGCACCTCGGTGAAAGGCGGTTTTCCCGCCCGTGGGTCGGGGATACAGACCAGTCTACTCCCGGTCCCGCAGGAGGCCATCATGCAGACCGTCATGCCGAAACTGTGATACCAGGGGAGTACTCCCAGATAGGTGTGGAATCCACCCTTGCGGAGCGGTTCCGGTTTTCCGCCGGGCTCGTGGGGCAGCCTTCCCCATACCTCGAGGGCCTTGAGGTTGTATGTAAAATTGGTGTGGGTCAGGGCCGCACCCTTGGGAACACCGGTGGTGCCGCCCGTATAAATGATCAGGGCCAAATCCTTTTGCGGATCGATAGTGACCTTCGGCGCCTGGGGCTTTGCCGCGGCGATGACGTCATCGAAGAACAAATGTCCGGATTCATATCGATCCGCCTTGGGGATTTTCCCCAACAAGCCGCCGATGACCGCCTTGATTTTGGGAAGATAGGATTTGACGCTGCAGATCACGACTGTTTGTACGCTCGTATTCTGAACAGCTGTCACCGTAGTGGGATAGAATTGAGGATGGTCCATGCAGAATACGGCCTTTGCCCCCGCATCTTTCAATTGGTAATTCAGCTCCGTACCCGTATACAGGGGATTGCAGGTTACGCAGACCGCGCCTGCCTTGAGGATTCCGAAGTAAATCGACGGATAATGCGGCAGGTTGGGGAGGAAAATGGCGACGCGGTCTCCTTTTTTAATTCCCCTGGACACCAGAAAATCGGCCAATCTGTCGGCCGTATCCTTCACTTCGGAAAACGTCCGCACCGCATCGTTGAAAATCGTATAGGGAAGGTCGGGATAATCCCGGGCCGCATCGTCTAAAATTTGAAATAAGGGCATGTTATATTCAGAAGGATCAATATCGTGGGGCACGCCTTCCGGCCATTTGGTTGTGGGCCATGGTTTTGCAGCCATTCTGTTGCCTCCTTTTACTGTAATGGATGTATATTCGTTGCGGGAACCATGTCAGCGTGATAAACAGGTTGATCGATACTGCATTTTTAGATATCTAAATGAAAAAAAGCAAGCGCGAAAATAGTTTCGATTGTCCGCTGGACCAGCGCGTCCGCCGGCTTTCAAAGAACAAGGAGAATTTCCTCTATGAATCAAACAGTTGCTTTGATGAAATACGCCGCAAGTCCGGATTCCCTGCGCCGCACCATCGAGCTGTGTGACGGATTCCGCCATCTCAACCCATCGGACAGGGTTCTGATCAAACCGAATCTAGTGGCCTGGGACGATCGTTTTTCCATTGCTCCTTTCGGTGTTTACACAACCACACGCTTGATTGAAGATATGATCATCTGCCTGAAAGACCTGGGTTGCAACCGGATCACGATCGGGGAAGGTTCGGTGCAGCTCAGGAAAGGCATGGGAACCATGCAGGCTTTTGAGGGATTGGGATACAAGGTTCTCGCCAAACGGTATGGCGTCGACTTGGTCGATTTCAATGACAGCAAGACCGAGAAATTCATCTTTCACGATGACATGTCCCTGCATATCGCCAAGGAAGCCGTGGAACAGGATTTTTTCATCAACTTCCCGGTTCTGAAGACCCACGGTCAGACAAAGGTTTCCCTGGGTCTCAAAAATCTCAAGGGATGCCTGAAACGTTCTTCCAAGAAACGCTGCCACCACACGGAACTTGATCTGGAATATTGTTTTTCGTTTATCGCCGACTTCATCAAGCCTTCCCTGACCGTCGTGGACGGGATCTTTGCCCTCGAGAGAGGCGCGTTGCATTTTGGTACGGCATTCCGCAAGGATATCATCATCGCCTCCACCGACGTGTTGGGGGCCGATCTCGCAGCGGCTTTTACCATGGGCTACCGCGGGGAGGAAATCGCTCATTTCGGTCATTATGCCAATAGACACGCAAAATCCCTCTCCATCGATGATTATTCGATTGTCGGTGAACCGCTTGCGGACCATGTCAAACCACTGAAATGGGATTGGACTTGGACGGCCGACAACACCGGACCCGGCGTTTTTCAAAAAATGGGAGTCACCGGTGTGGCGCTTCCCAAGTATGACGATTCGCTGTGTTCCGGGTGTTCGCCAATCGCCAATCTCAGCAACATTCTGGTCCTGTCGGCCTTCAAGGGGACTCCCCTGCCGAAGGTGGAAATCCTGAACGGGAAGAAGATGCAGGCTCGTCCGGGATATGAGAAAACCGTCCTGCTGGGCAATTGCATGATCAAGGCCAACAAGGATAATCCCCATATCCGGGAAGCGGTTGCTGTCACAGGATGTCCTCCCGCTGAAGAGGATGTGGTGGATGCCCTGAAAGCCGTAGGGATGGAAGTCAATATCCTTGCATATTACGGGTATATGAAACAACAGGCCGAGAAGTACGAAGGCAAGGACCTCTATGAAAAACGGTTTTTTTCCGTCTGAGCGAGGAAGGAATCATGGGAGAAAAACTCAAGATGGGTATCAGCGCTTGCCTGTTGGGTGAGAATGTACGGTATAACGGTGGGCATTGCCGGGATCCTTTCCTGACGGACACCCTGGGCGTCTATGTGGAGTGGGTGCCTGTCTGCCCGGAAGTGGAATGCGGGTTAGGTGTCCCGCGGGAGACACTCCGGCTTGTGGGAGAGCCGTCCAATCCACGTCTGGTGACCACCAAAACGGCGATTGACCACACGGATCAAATGCATTCCTGGGCCGGCGGCAAATTGAAGCAGCTAGAAAAAGAAACCCTTTGCGGGTTTGTATTTAAAAGCAAATCCCCGAGCAGCGGGATGACGCGGGTGAAAGTGTATCATCCCAACGGAGGCTCCGTCAATCAAGGTACGGGCATTTTCGCAAAGGCGTTTATTCATCATTTTCCCCGTATTCCGGTGGAGGAGGAGGGACGCCTTTTCGATCCAGGGCTGAGAGAAAACTTCATTGAACGAATTTTTACCGTTAAACGCTGGCGGGAAAGCATGGAAGCCGGCATGGGAATCGGTCGACTGGTGGATTTTCACACACGCAACAAATTGCTGATTTTTGCCCATAGCGAGAAACATTATCGCGCCATGGGCAGACTCGTCGCCCAAGGGAAGGAGGGGGGCCTCGCGGAGGTTTACGACCGGTATGAGGCGCTGCTCATGGATGCGCTCTCTCTGAAATCCACCGTCAGGAAGAATGCAAATGTCCTGCTGCATGTAATGGGCTATTTCAAAAAGCAACTCAGCAGTGATGAAAAAACGGAACTTATCGAGCTGCTGGAATCATACCGCAGTGGCAGCATCCCCTTGATCGTGCCGGTGACATTGATCAATCATTACGTCCGTAAATACGATCAGCCCTATTTGAAAACCCAGACATATCTGAATCCGCATCCACTGGCGTTGCAACTGCGAAACCATGCGTGAAGGACGGAAGCATACATACCGGAAATCGGGCGGGAAAGCCTGCCATGAGGGCGCAGAACCGACAACCGTTCAATTACAAACGATTATGCCGAGCAAGACCCAATCGGCCAACGGGAGACAACGAATGAAGAAATTTGCCATTGCGATAGTCGTCATTGCCTGCCTTGCCAATATTGCGTATTCGGGTGAAAGCCAGGAAAATCCCAAACCCAAAGTAATCCTTAAAATCGCTACGCTGGCCCCTTCCGGATCGTATGACAAGCTCAGGGAAATGATTCTGGAAGGAACCGGCCACGAAGTGGATTGCAAGTTCTACTATGGCGGCATCCAAGGAGACGCCGTGGACGTGCTTCGAAAAATCCGTTTCAAACAACTGCATGGCGCCACCCTTTCCGGGTATGGCCTCGGTCAGATCGTTCCGGAGTCGCGGGTGACGAGTTTGCCTTATGTGTTCCGAAACTACGGAGAAGTCAATTACGTCCAGTCCCATCTGGAGGAGTACCTGCAGGGGAAATTCGAGCAAGCCGGCTACAAGGTTATGGGATGGCACAGCATCGGGTTCATCTATACGTTTTCCAAGGTGCCGATCACTTCCCTGGAAATCGCCCGGGAGCAGAAGTTTTGGGTGCCGGAAAATGATGAGGTGGCCAACACCTTGTGCCACACTTTGGGAATATCACCGGTGTCTCTTTCCATCACCGATGTGTTGACTTCCCTTTCCACTCGCCTGGTGGATGCCGCCAGCGCTCCGCCCTTGGCGGCCGTGGCCTTTCGTTGGTATACCCGATTCAAGTATATGTCCGAATACCCTTTGGGAAATGTTCTCAGTGCCCTTGTGATCACGAAAAAGCAATGGGATACCATATCGCCCCACGGACAGGCCCAAATCGAATCCGCTTGCAAGCGTTTTTTCGTCAAGGCCCAGGAGGTCATCCGGGAAAAAGACCGGCAGTCGGTTGTCGCTCTGAAAAAGGCCGGCATCACGGTGGTACATTTGGATGCGGAAGAAGCGCGACGATTCATCGAGACAACTTCCGAGAAGACCCGAAACGCTTTGGTGGGCAAGATGTATTCCCAGGAATTGCTTGATCGAATGCTGGGGCTGTTGCAGGAGTATCGGGTTGCGAATCCCGATAGCGCGGTGGAGCGGATCGAATAGATTCGGATATTAATTTTCGTGCTCTATCGAAAAGGGGATGATCGCCCTTTCGCTAGGGAACCAGCCAGATAGCTCCCCCGGTGCAATTTTCCAGGACGTATTTTGAAACACTGCCGAAGAAGAAAGATTGGTTCGTTCCGCTTCTGCCAATTACGACGGTGCCGAACTTGCCCTGACGGAATTCTTTTGTGATGGTCTTCCCCACTTTGATATGGCAGTCCACTTCTAAAACCTGAAGTTGTCGGCGTTCGATTCCGGCTTTCCGGAATTTTTCAACTGCCGCGGCGAAGAAATTTTCAAAGCGACGGCCATCGGCTTGCATGACCAGTTTTTCCAACTCTTGATTGGATTCCGGATTCCATCCCGGATCCGGTTCGCTGAAGTCAATGGCAAGATAGTTGCCGATTTTGGGCTTTACGTGGAGCAAAGTGATCGTTACCGCCTTGTTCCCCTCGAGCATGTATGACACATGGTCGATGGCCCGCAAGGCGCTTTCCGAACCATCCACCGCAAGCATGATTTTAAAGACCGTCGATTCCCGATCCACCACCCATACGGGGATTACCTGCGTGTGTTCCAGCAATTGTCGGGTCACCCCTCCCATCAGCATTTCCTGGGCCTTTGAGATGCCTCGCCTGCCCACAACAACGGCATCAAACCGACCGGCAACGGCGTACACCAGAATATCTTTTGCAAGACCGGAGATCCTTGGTTTGTTGATGGTTTTCAGATCGTCCTCTGGGATACCGGCTTCGCACAATCTCTTTTTGAAACGGTGCAAGACCTTTTCGGCATTGTCGGTGTTGCGTTTGATGATCTCGTTCAGCCTCCTCTTTGCCGCTGGATCCTTTTCGGCTTCTTCCATGATGAATTGAGAGATCGACGGGTGCAGATGCAGGAGGGTGTATTGCGCTTTGGGGATGATGGAAGCAATGGAAATGACATATTCGACCGCTTTCAGGGAATGATTCGAATTGTCCACGGCGATCAAAATCGCTTTTTGCATGGGCGTGCTCCTTTTCCGTCGGCTATGGAGTAACGAGTCGATGAAACCGCAATCGTCCGTTGTATATACTTTTTTTGACTCCAGCGGTCAACAGGAAGTCAACTTCCGTCCTATGGATGTGCACCGATTGAATGAAAGCAAACGGCACCAGTACAAGCGATGTACAAACCCTGTTCAAGGAATGTCCAGCCGTTCCGCGAATTGGTCGGCCCGGAACAAGTGAAAAAATACAATCACAAGCAAAATCATTTCGTTATTGAAATGATATGCGGCTTGGCATGCCATTTGTATTTCTCAGCGGTTTTCATTACCCGTCCATGATTCATGAAAACTGAAAAACAACCGCTCGCCTTTTTATTCGGGGGAGCAAGATAGGGAATACGGTTGGATATGATGCGTTTTGATTCCGGTTTTTGGGCTCTTATTATCGGCGGCTCCAGCGGTTTCGGTCTGGCCACTGCAAGAAAGCTGTCCAGGCATGGCATGAATGTGTGTATCGTCCACCGTGACCGCCGGGGATCCATGTCGTCTATTCAACAATCCTTTGATGAAATCGCAGCATCCGGCGTTCAACTCGTTGCCTATAACCTGGATGCACTGTCATCGGAAGGTCGCAGCGTCGCATTGAATGGGTTGAGCCGAGCAATGGGCAAGGAAGGGAGAGTCCGTCTGCTCCTGCATTCCGTCGCCTTCGGCAACCTGAAACTTCTAACGCCTTTGATCCCAAAAAATCCGGGGCGAACCGCGCGGGAAGTAATTGTCGACCGGACGGGAATGCCCTCCGAGAGACTAAAGGAGGCCGTTCTGGATGGTATCGATAACGGTATCGATGCCTTGGTTTCCCTGGATGATCCGCCGCCTTATAACGACCGGCAGTTTCTGGAGGCCGCTGATTTCGCGCGTACGATTCATGCCATGGGTACCAATATTGTGGAATGGGTCGGGGATCTTTTTTCACGTAAGCTGTTTGCCCCGGATGCCCGCGTGCTTAGCCTGACCAGTGAAGGAAATGCCGTTGCCTGGCGGGGATATGCGGCTGTGTCCGCAGCAAAGGCGGCTCTTGAGTCCATCACCCGCGCCATGGCGGTGGAGTATGCCCCTTATGGTATTCGTACCAATGTAATTCAAGCAGGAGTAACGGATACGGCGGCCATGCGGGCAATCCCCGGCAGTCATCACATCAAGGCCAGGGCGCGTTTGCGGAATCCCATGGGACGGTTGACGACTCCCGAAGATGTCGCCGATTTTATTTCACTGCTCTGTATGGATGAAGCCTCCTGGGTCAACGGTGCTCTTCTCTGTGTGGACGGGGGGGAAAGGATAGCCTGAAATGATGTATCTACATGGGATGGGACATTTTTTCCCGGAAAACGAGATCTCCAACCGATTCATCAGCGAACTGGATATCGGCAGCGATGAAGCCTGGATCCTTTCGCGGGTGGGAATAATGAACCGGCGAACGACGCTGCCCCTCGACTATATCCGTCATACCAGAAATCAGGATCCGCGCGAGGCCATGGGCGCCAGTCTGTATACCCATGCCCAAATGGGATCCTCGGCCGCGCGGATGGCGCTTAACCGAGCCGGTTTGAAAACAACGGACATCGGCATGGTCGTCTGTGGGACTTCCTCTCCGTCCTATGCCATCCCGGCCCTTGCCGGCAACGTTGCAGCCGAGTTGGGTCTGGAAGTTCCCTGCTTGGATATCAATACGGCTTGCAGCACTTTTGTGGTTCAACTCGTCATGCTGTCTAAAATGATGCCGGAAAGTCTGCCGTCCTTCGTTCTGGTAGTCAACCCCGAATGCTGCACCCACATGGTCGATTACGCCGACCGTCGGGTGGCCCCCTTGTTCGGCGATGGATGCAGCGCCGCCGTCATTTCCTTACGCATATCCGCGGACAGGCGCGTGGAAGCCGGCGCTTTTTTTTCGGATCCGTCAAAGTGGGACAAAATTCAAATACCGCGTTCCGGACATTTCCAGCAGGACGGTCAATCCGTGCAGAAATTCGCCATCCGTAAAACCACCCGGATGTTGAAAGATCTGATCCTGGACTATCCGACTGATCCGGAAAAATTCAAATTCATCGGTCATCAGGCCAATCTAAAAGTACTCGTCCATGCAGCCGAGACCTGCGGCATTCCGGAAAAAAATCATTGGCATAACGTTGTCGAATTCGGCAACACCGGCTGCTGCAGTGCACCCAGCGTGTTAAGCCAGAATTGGACGCATCTCCAGCCGGGGGATTGCGTCGGCATGGTAGTGGTGGGATCGGGGCTGACGTGGGCGAGTGCGGTGGTGAGAATAGGATAAAATGACGATCGAAAACGACAACGAAAAGGCCGAAATCGCCGGGACGACATCCCAACCTGTTGCGGTCGTTACAGGGGGCGCGAAGGGCATCGGGGCGGCCTGTTGCCGGGCTTTGGCCGCCGAAGGGTTTCGCGTGGGCATTCATCATCGGAACAGCCTGCGGGAAGCCGAAGCCTTACTCGGCGAGATGCCGGCCGGCTTTCTTTTGTATGCCGATCTGGCTGAAACGGAATCCATCGATCGGATGATGGGTGATCTGCAGAAAGTGACGGAGCGGGTGGATGTGCTGGTGAACAACGCGGGCATCGCCGTCAACGCCATCATGGGCGCGATGAAGATTGAACAATTCGATTCCCAGCGCCTGGTTTCACGCGGCGCCTGGTATCTTACCAAACGAATTTTGAGGAAATTTATGTTGCGGCAGTCCGGGGGCCGAATCATCAACATCTCAAGCGTGGTGGGGCATACCGGCAATGCCGGCCAGATTCCCTATGCCATGGAAAAAGCGGCGCTCGACGCCATGACCAAGTCCCTGGCGTTGGAGGTCGCGAGCCGACGTATTCTGGTGAACAGCGTGGCACCGGGATTCATCCAAACGGACATGACGGCACAGTTGCCTGAAGCGGTCCGGCAGGACTATTCCCGTCGTATACCCATCGGTCGCATGGGCCGGCCGGAAGAAGTCGCGGAAGTCGTCGCCTTTCTTGCCGGGCGTGGCAGCTATATAACCGGCAGCGTCATTCATGTGAACGGAGGGCTTTATGGCGGTTGATCCGGAGATGGCCCGAAGCGTATTGGAACTGATTCCCCAGCAGCCGCCGTTTCGTTTTGTGGATTCGATCACGCACCTGGATGAAACCGGGGTCATGGGCGATCATCGTTTTTCCGAGGATGCCTTTTTTTACAAAGGCCATTTCCCGGGAAACCCCATCACACCGGGTGTGATCCTGACGGAAGCCATGGCCCAGATCGGCGTGGTGGCCTTGGGGATTTTTCTGATGATTTGCCAGGGGATGGATATCGCACACATCCGGCGGCGTCTGTTTATGTTCGCCTATGCGCAGGAACTCGTCTTCGAACGTATCCTGCGGCCGGGCGAAAAGGCCTTGATCCAAGGCGAGAAGATTTACTTTCGTCGGAATCAATTGAAATCCAAGGTTACCTTGCTCAACGAAGCGGGGGAAAAAGTATGCTCGGGCATATTGGCCGGCAGGGGGATTGCGCACCATGAGGCATAGAGTCGTCGTGACGGGGATGGGGGTCGTAAGCCCCAATGCATATGGATTATCCGATTTTGGAGACGCTCTCCGCAAGGGGAAGTCCGGTATCCGTTTTATTCCGCGGTTGGCTGAATTGAATTTCGCCTGTCGCATCGGCGGTATTCCGGATAACTTCCGGTCGGTTTGTGAAACGCGTTTGTCCAAAAAACAACGGCTCAACATGAGTGATAACATGGCGTATGCCTCGGTGGCGGCCCTGGATGCCTGGCATGACGCCGATCTGGTTATTCCGGAAGACGAACCGGATTGGGATACCGGCGTCATTCTGGGGTGTGGGATCAGTGATACGGAAACCATCGCCACCATCATTGTTCCGGCCGTCACT
Source organism: Desulfobacterales bacterium (assembly GCA_041740615.1). GTDB lineage: Bacteria > Desulfobacterota > Desulfobacteria > Desulfobacterales > SURF-7 > DYJD01. Next base: position 34,122 of record JBGSLR010000005.1, on the reverse strand, counting down.
TCCGGCAATGTACGTCGCATGGGAGGGCGTGTGGTGGAGCAGGTCATGGGCAGTGCCACCAGCGCTCGGGTAGCCGGCTTGCTCGGTTTGGGAAATCAGGTGACTTCCAATTCCTCGGCCTGCAGCACCGGCACCGAGGCCATTGTGGAGGCCAGCTGGAAAATTCGCGCCGGTTTGGCCAAGCGCATGGTGGTGGGAGGATCGGAAGCCCCATCCCCCTTTACCTGGGGCGGTTTTGATTCCATGAAGGTGCTGTCACGGAAGTTCAACGATGATCCGGAAAAAGGTTCGCGCCCCATGAGCGCCACGGCCGGAGGCTTCGTTCCCGGGGCCGGGGCCGGGGTTCTGATCTTGGAAAATCTGGAAACCGCCGTTGCTCGCAATGCAAGGATCTATGCGGAAATTATCGGCGGATTTGTAAACTGCGGCGGGCAGCGCAACGGCGGCACCATGACGGCGCCGAACCATGAGGGCGTATGTCGCTGCATCCAAGGCGCCGTGATCGACGCCGGTATCGCTCCCGACATGATCGACGCCATCAGCGGCCATCTGACCGCCACGTTTGCCGACCCGCATGAAATCAAAAACTGGTCCATGGCACTGGGCCGGGGACCCGCGGATTTTCCGTATATCAACGCCGCCAAATCCATGATCGGTCATTGCCTGGGAGCGGCCGGTGCGGTTGAAAGCATCGCGGCGGTCCTTCAAATTCACCAGGGTTTTTTGCATCCCTCCGTCAACTGTGAAGATCTTCATCCGGAGATTGCCGAATTTGGAACCAAGGTTGTCCGGGAATACATGGAATTTCCGGACCTGAAAGTGATCGCAAAAGCCAGCTTCGGCTTCGGCGATGTCAACAGTAGTGTGATTATTCAAAAATGGAATGGATCCTAACAAAGGAGGAAAAAATGGAAGAAAGATTGGTAATGGAAAAACTGCTTGGATTGATTGAACCGTTCATGGACGATCCGGGGCTGCTGAAAAAGGCGGGTCGCGCCACCCATCTGATCGATGATTTACAGCTCAACTCCGCCTGGTTGGTGGATCTGATCATCAAGATCGAAGACCTCTTTGATATCGAGATTACGGACGATGACGCCGACGCCATTCAAACCATCGGGAATGCCGTGGATGTCATTCAATTGAAAATTCGCGACCGTAACAGTGCGGCGGCATAGGGATGCCATGCTGGGGTTGAAGGCCAGATGCCAACTCAACCTGCAACGGATGATGGGCCGATTCTGGTTTTTCCTCATCGGCCCGCTGTCCTTTGCGGCCATGTGGTTGATCGGGTACCGGGTGAAGGACGTGAAAGCCTTCCGTAAGGAGATACAGGCGCATTTCGAAACCCATCCCGGACCTTGGCTGATCTGCGCCAATCATCTGACCCTGATTGATTCCGCCGTCATCGCTTACGCCCTGGCGCCGGTCTACGGCTATATGCTCAATTTCCAGTTGCTGCCCTGGAATGTTCCGGAGCAGACCAATTTTCAGCGCAACATCTTCAGTGCGGTTTTTTGTTATCTAGCCAAATGCGTACCCATTCGCCGTCGCGGAGAGCGAGAGCAGTTGCGGCGTTGTCTGGATAAATGCATATATCTCCTGAATAAGGGGGAAATATTGACCATTTTCCCCGAAGGCACCCGTTCCCGCTCGGGTCGGGTGGATTTCCGGAATGTCACCTACGGCGTGGGACGTTTTCTCACCAGCGTTCCATCCTGCCGGGTCATGTGCCTCTATCTGCGGGGGGAACGGCAGGATTCCTACAGCAATTTCCCACACTGGGGTGAATGCTTTCATATTCAGGCCAGTGTGCTTACACCGAGTTCGGATGACAAAGGCATCCGCGCCCAACGGGCTTATGCCCTGCAGATCATTGCCCGACTGGCGGAAATGGAGCAACAGCATTTTGCGCTTCGTGGGCAATGATATTGTGGATCTCAAACGGTTTGGTGCGGCAGACAAAAGCAATGACCACCGTTTTGTCGGTCGGGTTTTCACGGCGCAGGAGCGGAAATTGATTCAGGAAGGAGATGACCCGGATCGCCGCCTTTGGACGATCTGGGCCTGCAAGGAAACGGCTTATAAAGTCGCCGGCAAAATCAATCCACAGGTATCTTCCGCGCCACGGAACTATCCGGTCGAATTGTCAGTCGACAGGGGATTGTTGGGCCCTCATGCGATGGTGAACACTCCCTGCGGACCGGTGACGGCGAGAATCGCGGCGGATGATGATGATCTCATTCATGTCGTGGGAGTGGACGGGTTCCACGTTCCGGAGGGGGTCAGCCATGGTATCGGTTCGATCTTTTCCACAACTCGATTGACCGGAGATTCCATTGCATGGGCGCGTTCACAACTGACAAGGCGTCAGGCCGTCGAGGCAATAGCCGCATCCTTGCATGCCGCACCCGCATCCTTACAAATTGTCCGCCAGCGGTCGGCCGGCGCTTTGAAACCGCCTGTTCTTTTCCAGGATAACGTTCAGGCTTCCGTGGATATCAGTCTGAGCCATGACGGTCGTTTCGGCGCGTATGCGTTTTATATCTCCCCATAACATCGAATCATCCTGATCCCCGCCGATCCATAGAGGTCATCCCCGACCATGCCGCAAGCCTTCGGTTGACTTTCATCATGAATAATGAGAAAGAATTCAATCGGATATCATATTGGGAAACGGATGACTGAAAAGAAGGATCGTCCCAAGAGACAAGGGCGGACGCCAACGGTAATCGGCACCATAAGCGCGACATTGAGGAACCATGAAATTTGAAAAATACCCCATTTCCGAGGAAATCAAAAAAAATTTGGCGAAACTCGGATTTAAACAGCCGACGGACATCCAATATAAATCCATCCCGTCGATCCTGAAGGGGGAAGATGTTCTGGCGATCGCCCAGACTGGCACGGGAAAAACAGCGGCATTCGCCATTCCGATTATCGACCGGGTTCACCGCCGCAAGACCAGTAAACGTTCCATGGGCATTCAATGCATCGTCATGGTGCCCACGCGGGAACTGGCGTTGCAGATCGGCGACGTTTTCACGAGCCTGGGCAAGCACACCAAAGCCAAAACATTTTCATTGTATGGTGGTGTGGAGCAGGACGCACAGATCCAGAAACTGCAGGACGGCATCGATATTCTGGTGACGACTCCGGGACGGATGTTCGATCTCATCCACCAAGGTCATGTCAAGCTGGGGCGGGTCAACACCCTGGTCCTGGATGAAGCCGACCGCATGCTGGAGCTTGGATTTATCGAGGATATTCAGTATGTGAAACGAATGCTCACCCAAAACCATCAGACGTTGTTCTTCTCTGCAACCATCAACCCGGAAATTAAGAAACTGGCGTTCTCGCAGGTGAAAAGTTCGGCCATCCGGATTCAGATCTCTCCGGATGACCCGGTGGCCAAAAATGTCTCCCACGCGGTCATGTTTGTCGACATGGATGACAAACGTTTCTTTCTGGAACGATTTGTTGCGGAGAATCCGGACAGCAAAATCATCGTTTTCGTCAGAACCCGGGTTCGGGCCGAAAGAGTGGCCAAGGCCATGGAGCGAGTCCAAATCCCGGCGTTCACCATCCATGGCGACAAGGACCAGCATGATCGGTCCGACGTGATGAAAAAGTTCAAAGACGGTGACGTCAATCTCCTGATTGCGACGGACGTCAGCGCTCGCGGGATTGATATTCCCAATGTGAACTATGTCATCAATTACGACTTGCCCGAAAAGCCCGAGAACTATGTCCACCGAGTGGGCAGAACCGGGCGGGGCGTCAACAAGGGCGTCGCCGTTTCGTTTTGCAGTCCGGAAGAGAAAGAACGCCTGGAAGAGATCCAGACATTGTTGAACAAAGAAATTGAAGTGATCAAGGTCGGCAAAAGTGAGTACGCCCAGACCATCGCCCCACTCTCAAAGGACTTGGGCCTGCGTGAGTTGATTGCGGAGCACGAACGTTTTCAGAAGGAAAAAAAGAAGAAGAAAAAACTTCCGAAAAAAAAATAAGCGGCGGCAAAGGAAACAAAGTGGATGGAAAATGACAGGAAACGCGTATGCCCGGTTGAGAGAGCCGGTCATCTGGATAACAAGATTCGGCGGTGGTTGCAGGATCCCCGAAAAATTCTGAGTCCCTACATCAAATCGGGTATGACGGTCCTGGATCAGGGCTGTGGGCCCGGTTTTTTTACCATTGACCTGGCGCAGATGGTCGGCCCATCCGGCCGGGTGATCGCTTCGGATCTGCAAGCGGGCATGCTCGAAAAGCTGCAGGGGAAGATTCGGGGAACCGAGTGGGAATCCCAAATCCGGCTGCACCAGTGCCGTGAGAGCCATATCGGTATCGCCGAAAAAATTGATTTCGTGCTTTGTTTTTATATGGTTCACGAGGTTCCGGATCAGTCCGCTTTTTTCCGGGAAATGTATTCCCTCCTGAAACCCGGCGGCAGGGTGTTGATCGTCGAACCACCTTTCCACGTTTCCAAGGCGGCCTTTGAACGCATGATCACAAAGGCCCGTGGGGAGAACTTGATCCCCGCTGATCGGCCGAGGGTGTTCCTCAGCAAAGCGGTCGTCCTCAAAAAAGCCTGATGTTCCCAAGGGACTGCCGAAATTTTCAGGACGGAAAAACGATGACGACCATCCCCAAGGGAATTCGCTTCCTCAACGGCAAAACGGATATCCTGATTGTCGCCCCCCACGGTCCCGTAATCGACGGTGTATACCAGAACGATCTGCGCACCGGCGTCATTGCCGAAGAAATTCAACGTCGACTGGGATGTTCCGCCGTCATCAATGACCGATTTTTCAAGCCCAAGGGCGCGATTACCAAAAATGCGGCGCTCTATTTTCTGGATTTATTCCGCCGGAATCATCGCAACGGCGTTGAGGCGATGTCCCTTCGGGAAGTAGAAGCCCGTATTTCTTCGCGTTTCTTTGCGCTATCCGCAATAAAAAACCGTCCAATACACTCACGCCCGCCAAGCAAAACCGATGGACCGAAGATCCCATGACGGTGAATCATCCGGATTCCCGGTCCCCGGTTATATGGGGTTTGAACAGCAGGATCAGCGGCGGCAGGAAAAAGAGATCCGCCAGCAGCGCCAGAAACAGCGATATTCCGGCCAGCAATCCGAATGTTTTGGTGGGGGTGATGGTACCCAACAGCAGGACAAAGAATCCCAGGCACAATACCACAGTGGTGGTCACCAGGGGTTTGCCGACATCCTTGAATGTCTGCAGCAGGGCTTTTTCTCGGTCCATGCCGGCAATGCTGTGCCGTCGGAACCAGGTGATGAAGTGGATGGTGTCATCCACGGCGATACCGATGGTGACGCTGGCGATCATGATGTTGGTCACGTTCAGGGGGATGTCGCACCAGCCCATGATTCCCAGGGTGACGGCGATGGGGAACAGGTTCGGGATCAGGCTGAGCAGGGCGAGTTTTATATTGCGGCAAATGAAAAACATGGTGATGAAAATCAGTACCAAGGCGCTGAGGAGGCTTTTGAGCTGGCTGGACTTCAGATTGGATTCCATGAGAATGTACAATTTGTTCTGACCATTGAGGGTGGCGGTGTGATGGGGAAGCTCCATCTGTTTCAACAGGGATTCCATCCGGTCCAGCATGATCTTGGCTTTTTCCGTGGAAGACCATAGAAAGCGAAAGGAGATGCGGGTTTCCATGCGATCCTGTGAGACGATCCGATCCAGGATTTCCGGATCACCGAGTTCATAGAAGTCGACAACATCCCTCCGGTTTTGTGGGATCCGATAGAAAATGTCCCTGTTTTCGTTGAAGGCCCGGTTCATTTTCTTGAAATAATCGGCGATGGAAAGGGTGGATGTCAGTTCCAGTTGTTGCAGCAGGGATTGTTTGATCCGATCCGCCAATTCCAGACTCTCCGGTTGCGTGAAATCAAAGTCCTCCGTCTTGGCCTTGAGGAGAACTTCAATGCCGGCATAGCCGCCGAATGTATCCCGCAAGAAATCCAGATCGATTTTTGCAGGGCTGTGGTCCGGCAAGTAACTGGAGATGCTGGTTTCGAAACGGATCTTCAGGATGCCGATTCCGGAAAGGATCAGGATGACGAAGAAGAACGCACGGATGGCGTTATCATGGGCGATGGTGAACCTGCCGATGGAAAGGAGCATGTCCTGGAAGCGGTCTTTGGGTCCGGCAACGGCATGCCTGTTTTTCCCTTTCGTTCCGGCGGATTTCCTGGCCTTTATTTTTTCAAACCAGCCTCGCATCAGCAAGAGGGTTGCCGGTAGAAAGGTGAGGGTCAGCAGCAGCGCGATGATCACTCCGATGGCGGTGAAGATGCCCACGATTCGCGGGGGACGGACGCTGCTGAACACAAATGAAAAAAAACCGATGGCGGTGGTCAAACTGGTGAAACAACATGGCAGCCAGACGGCTTCCAGCGTGGATTTTACGGCGACGGGATGGGATTGGTCTTTCAGATAAAAGGAATCCTGGTAATGAAACAGAAAATGGATGGCATCGGCAATGGAAACCGCCAGCAGAACCGGCGCGATAATCGTCGTCACCATGTTGATGCTTTCCCCATACAAAGTGAAAATGCCCATGCTCCATGCCAGAATGAGGGATAGGGTAAACAGGCAAAGCACCGCCGGTAGGATACTTCTCAATAGAAAAGCCGCAACCAGGAAGATGATCAGGATGGTGACCGGTGTGAACAGCCGGTAGTCCTGCTGGGAAAGGGAGTACATTTCGTCATCAATGTAAAGACCCGAGAAGCGCAGCCCGACCCTGCCCGCCGCAATCGCCAACGCCTGTTTTTTGATATCGGACAGCACGGTATGTCTTTGTTGGTCTCCGCTGAAGCCCTTTAGCTCCATCAGGATGATGGCGCTGGTGCCATCCGTGGAGACGAGATTCTTGACCAGCAGATCATCGCTCAACACTTTCTTTCGGATTGCGGCCATTTCCCGGGGATCGATGGGGCCCTCTTTGATGATTTTTCGAAATTCGATGGTATCGTTTTCCCCCACCGGTTCTTCTTCTTCCGTGATGCTGAATACGCGCTGAACGCTTTCATGCTGGTTCAACAGGGCCGATATGCTTTTCACAATACCAATCGTCTTCTCCGAAAAGATATTTGCATCGGAGACAATGATCAGCGCCACTTCGTCATTGCCGTATTGCTCCTGAAAAGCCCGGTAGGCTTTCATCTCCGGATCGTCCTGGGAAAAGAAGACATACAGATCATTCTGGAAGCGCTGTTGGGTGTATAGATATACAAACGGAAGGCTCGCCAGCAGAACGGCGATGACGACCCATTTGGATCTTGTTGTGACGAAATCGATCGGGTTTTCCATGGTATGCATTCCGGAATAAGGTAACATGTGTTGTGTAACATGTGTTATTTTATGAAGTCAAGTCCTCTGAATGACAGCCGGAAGGATTCTCGAAACCACCGAAACCCGAATTCTGGCTTGTTCCTGGATCGCGCTGATTTGTCTTGACGAAGTGTAGGCGGTTGGATACATTTCTTTTCGTCAAATGCATCCGTCGAAAAGGATGGGTTTCAAATCGGTTCTGAGAGAATTTGGATTGTCGGGAGAGAGTATGAACAAAATACGGAATATCATAATCCTGTTCTGTCTGGTTGCGATGGTCGCCGGCTGTGGGTATAAGAAGCTCAAACCGGAAGCCGATGCAGATGATAGGGGCCATTCCCCGGCGTCAACGGCAACGGCGGCGGCGAATGCACGGGTTTTAGACCAGTTGCCTTTTTCCGATCGACAGGACTTCGAAGATGCGGTGCGGGGGTTCATCGCACGGGAAGACGCGCTGCGGATCGAGAGCGAAGCAGGCACGGTCTTCGATCAGACCGCCTATGGGTTCATCACGGGAGACCCACCGGCCAGCGTCAATCCCAGCCTCTGGCGCCAGGCGCAGCTCAACAATATCCACGGGTTGTTCCGGGTGACCGATGGGATCTACCAGTTGCGGGGATTTGACCTGTCCAACATGACCATCATCCAAGGTCGAAAGGGTTGGATTCTGGTCGACCCGCTGACCGCCAAGGAGTCGGCGTCTCGGGCCTTGGCTTTCGCCCGCAAACACCTGGGGAATGATCCGATTACGGCCGTTCTGTTCACCCACAGCCACGTGGATCATTTCGGCGGAGTGCTCGGCGTGCTTTCAGCCGAAGAGGCATCTATCAACCATGTCCGGATCGTTGCGCCGACAGGCTTTCTGGAGGAGGCCACCAGTGAAAATATTCTGGCGGGACCGACCATGCTGCGACGGGCGGAATACATGTACGGCAGAAGATTGGCCCGTTCCGTGCGCGGACATATCGATTCCGGTCTTGGTAAGAGTCCGGCTTTCGGGACTGTCGGCATATTGTCACCCACGGATATCGTCGACCGGACAGGTCAGGAGATGACCCTTGACGGCGTGCGATTCGTATTTCAGAACGTACCCGAGTCGGAGGCGCCGGCGGAATTCACCTTCTATCTGCCGGAGAAAAAGGCGTTCTGCGGCGCGGAAATCGTATCCCGGCACATGCACAACCTGTATACCCTGCGGGGGGCCAAGGTTCGGAACGCGCTTGCCTGGAGTAATTATATCGACCAGGCGCGGGAGCTGTTCGGCGAGGCGGAGATCTATTTCGGATCCCACCATTGGCCCATCTGGGGCAACCAACGGATCATCACTTTTTTAAAACAACAGCGGGATACCTACAAATATATTCATGACCAAACCCTGCGACTGGCGCATTCCGGCCATACGCCCCTGGAGATCGCGGAGCAGCTGACCATGCCGGCATCTCTGGCGACGGTTTTCTCCAGCCGGGAGTATTACGGCACCTCGCGGCACAACGCCCGGGCGGTCTACCAGTATTATTACGGCTGGTTTGACGGGAATCCCGCCAACCTCAATCCGCTGCCGCCCACCGAGTCCGCCAAACGCTACGTCGAATTCATGGGCGGAGCGGAAACCATACTCCCCAAGGCCCAGGCGTCCTTCGACAACGGCGATTACCGCTGGGTGGCGGAGATTCTTAACAAACTGGTCTTTGCGGACCCGGATAACATTGCCGCAAGAGCCTTGCTTGCCCGAACCTATGATCAGCTGGGATATCAGGCGGAATCAGGCCCTTGGCGGGATATTTATCTGACCGGCGCGTATGAACTGCGGAATGGCGGACCGGAAACCGGGCTGGATCTGTCCCGGGCGAAAGAGTTGTTGAAACACACGCCCCTGGATCGCTATTTCGACGCCATGGCCGCCCGGTTGAACGGCCCCAAGGCGGACGGCGTAACGCTGACGGTGAATTTCACGTTTACGGATCTATCGGAAACCCATGTGCTGACCATTGAAAATTCCGTGCTGCATCATTACAAAAGACCGCCGGATCCCAACGCCGACGCCACCCTGAAGCTGACCCATGATCTGTATCTGGACATGGCTCTGGGCAAGGCGAAGATCAAGGACACGCTGTTTTCGGATCAGCTCGAGACCGAAGGAAGCATCCTCGATTTGGTGCGCTTCTTCTCTTTGTTCGACAAACCCGATGTCACTTTCCATATTGTGACACCCTAGCGCCGCGCCTCACGCGCCATTCATGGCAGGATCATCGTTCGGTACGGTTGCGATCGATTGTTGCAACGTTTGTCGCAGGAGCTGGAGGGTCCGCGGATATATTTCCGGGTCTTCGCTGGCTCTCGAACCGGCGACGTTCAGTATCTTGATGTCGTTTTCAGTGAGCCACGCGACCAACCGGCGGGAAGCGATCGCCATGGATACCGATTGTAAATCGATATGGAGGCATGGCTTGGCGTGTTTTTGCGCCAATGTTGCGGTCAGCTTCGAGCCGCCGGTGAGTTTGCCGTGGGATACGATCAGGGTGGCGTCCCCATCCAGAACGTTCTGTTCCGTCCGCTTGGGATAGCTGGTGGTGCCCATCTCCCGGAGATGATAGGTCTCGGACAAGGGGCCGGCCTCGGTGCGCCTGCCTTTGGGGATCCAGCCGCCGTGGGGGATGCCCAGTCGGATCGCTGCATCCAGCCCGGCCCGATCGGCGCCTGTCTGACCGCCTGAAATGATTTTTGTCAGCATCCTTTCACCGCTCCCATGAAACGGCTGGAAAATTTGTTTTCTCGATATCCCACGACCCTGCCAAAATCAAGAAGCAAATCCAATACGGGAAAAAGGAAAATGGTCGCCGGTACCGGCGAGCCGCTGAACGATTCCGTTCTTCCAGGTCCGGTTTTCCGATTTCATTCGTAATGGCGAATACGAGGATCCGACCACGAAGAAGAAAGGTAAGTCGTATTACCAGGAGATATACCGGAAAAAAGCCAACAGCGGAGGCTGGGAGAAGGTGGAGACCATCATCTCGCGGTGCAAGGAATTGACCATCGATCAAATCCCGTTCGTCATGATCGGAGCGGAAAACAATTCCATTGCCGCTTCAAAACCGCCCTTGCTGGATCTTCTGAATTTAAATATCGCCCACTGGAAACTGTCCGTTTCTTACCATTACGGCCTGTGGTTGAACGGTCTCCCGACCCCCGTATTCTCCGGGTTCTCCAACCAGGGATTAAGCAGCTTCACGCCGCTTTGTTCCATATCAGTTACATTTCGGGTGACGACTGTTAAATCATAAGCAATCCCTGTAGCAGCAATTAGCGAGTCAATGGCTGGCATTGGTTTCCCTTCTTTCTCGGCGAAACACTGAATTCTGCCCCATAAAATTGAAACACGCATGTCTATACCGATAACTCGGTTTTGAAACCTTTTTTGTAATTCATCCTCAATCCAAATCCGCAATTCTTCCTTTTTTTTTGAGTCAGATAATTTTTCAACACCTTTGTGTAATTCCCCAAAGGTAAGAACAGAAACATAAAAGTTTGTTTCATTTTCACTCAAAACCCACTCAACAACCTTTTCATCTGGTTTTGATTTTGCTAGTTCTGATATTAAACAGGTATCAAGAAGATAATTCATAACTCAATTTTCCTGCCAAGGCTTTTATCACGTTCAATGTTAATTAAAATTTTTGATAATGGAGACGTTTGAATAAATTGAAACAGGTTGGATTTGGGTTTGAGAATTTTTTGATACTCCTCCACTGAAAGAACCACTACCGTTTTTTTTCCATGTTTGGTAACAAATTGAGGGCCTTTACATTGAGCATTTTCAACAAGTTGACTGAATTTATTTTTTGCTTCTTGTAATTGCCATGTATTTTCCATAAAAAACCTCCTTGATCTTAATTAGTCTAGTCTGTCTAGATTATAATGATTTTAGTGGGGTGTCAATAAAATAAATTATCTATGCTATCGGATAGTTTTAAGCGAACGGTCTGTATAAAGCACGGCGGCTTTTTGCCGTCGCTCTTAATGCAGTTGGGCTGTATACTCCGACCAGGGTTTGATTTTTTTTAGTGATGGGCCAAGAGTGCGCTCGACCACCTCTGTATCCCCCCTGGCGCTTCAGAATGTAAGCCGTTCCGGCGGCATACCCCTGCTCATCGTCGCCGTCCGCGCCCACAATGGCGGTATCGCCGCTGACGGTCACGCTGCCGCCGAATTCATCCCCGTAGTTGCCGTCCTCCCCGGCGGTCAGGATGGCTTCCTCGACAAATTCCAGGCAGACCCGTTTGTAGAAATAGGCGCTGCCCGGAGTGGCCTCCCCGTTCTCTTGGTCGGGGGCGCCGAAACCGCTTTCCGATTTCATTTGTTTTTCACCGAAAATTCATTCTCCGTTCATCTCCCCGGGGCAGAATTCGAACAAAACAAGCCTGGAAGGTTTTTTCCGGTCGGCCGGGAAGAACCCGGAAATCAAAGAAAAGGGAGGAATATTGATGAAAAGCCATGTCAGAAACTGGATCGTGATACATTTTATCGTTTTGGTGCTTGCCGCCGGGGCGTATGCGGAAACCCCATGCGACCGGACCCTTTCACCGTATTTTTTTGTCGAGGACGGTGATCCGTCCGTGGATCGGTTCCCCCTGAAAAACACCGATGTGGTGGTTCGGATCAACGGCGTCATCGCCGATGTGGTCGTCACCCAGCAGTATATCAACAACGGCGGTCGGCCTATCAATGCCCGCTATATCTTTCCGGCCTCCACGCGGGCGGCGGTGCACGGTATGACCATGACCATCGGCGATCAGGTGATTCGTGCCAAAATCAAGGAGCGGGAGGAAGCCCGGCAGGAATTTCAGCTGGCGAAAAAAGAAGGCAAGACCGCTTCCCTGCTCAAACAACAGCGGCCCAATGTGTTCAGCATGAATGTCGCCAACATCATGCCCCGGGATCGAGTGGATATTGAGCTGCGCTACACGGAGCTGCTGGTCCCCACCGAAGGAACCTATCAGTTTGTGTATCCTACGGTAGTGGGGCCACGCTATTCCGGTGAACCGGAAGAAACGGCACCGGAACAGGATCGTTGGCTCCGGAATCCCTATCTGAAGGTAGGCGAAGACCCGCGTACCCAATTCCATATCCACGTACTGATGTCCACCGGTCTTGCGTTGCAGGAAGCGGTCTGCCCGTCCCATCAAACGGAGATGATGTGGGAAAGTCCCTCCATCGCCACCATCGAGATGGTGGAATCGCCGGATTTCGGCGGCAACCGGGATTTCATTCTGAATTACCGGCTGGCCGGCAAAAAGATCGAATCCGGTCTGATGTTGTATGAAGGCGCGGATGAAAATTTTTTCCTGCTCATGGTCCAGCCGCCGGAACGGGTGCAGCCGGTCGACATCCCGCCCCGGGAGTATATTTTTGTGGTGGATGTATCCGGATCCATGCACGGTTTCCCCCTCAATACCGCAAAAGTATTATTGCAGCAGCTGATCGGAAACCTGCGGGAAAAGGAGACGTTCAATGTGATCCTTTTTTCCGGGGGTTCGAAACTCATGGCACCCGCCTCGGTTCGGGCGACCTCCGACAACATCGAGCAGGCCCTGCGCTTGATCGACCAGGAACAGGGCGGCGGCGGCACCGAATTGCTGGCCGGTCTGCAGCGAGCCCTTGCCCTGCCCCGGGATGAGGTCTGTTCCCGGACGGTCCTGATCATCACCGACGGATATATCGCCGCGGAACGCAACGTGTTTGAGCTGATCCAGGCGAACCTGAACCGAACCAACGTATTCTCCTTCGGCATCGGCGCCAGTGTGAACCGGTACCTCATTGACGGCATTGCCAAGGCCGGCCAGGGCGAACCCTTTGTGGTGACCCGGCCCCAGGAGGCATCGGCGGTTGCCGAGCGGTTCATGGAATATGTGCAATCTCCGGTGCTCACCAATATATCGGTGGCCTATGACGGCTTTGCGGCCTACGATATCGAACCGTCCCGGATCACGGACCTGTTTGCCCGGCGTCCCATGGTGATTTTCGGTAAATACCGCGGAAAATCGGAAGGCGCCATTTCGCTGCGCGGCACCGGCGGCGCCGGGGAGTACACGCGCACCTTCACCGTTTCGGAAACCCGACCCATGGACGAAAACAGCGCCCTGCGGTATCTGTGGGCTAGAACCCGCATCGCCCGTCTTTCGGATTACCGGGCATGGGGAGGCGATGCAACGGACAGCCAGGCGGAGGTCACCTCCCTGGGTCTGACCTATAATCTGTTGACGGAGAAGACTTCCTTCATCGCCGTAACGGAGGAGATCCGCAACACCATGGGAGCGGCCCGCAACGTGAAACAGCCGCTCCCCCTGCCCCAGCATGTATCCAACCTGGCTGTGGGCGAAGACGTGTCCAATGTGCCGGAGCCGGAGCTGGTGATGCTGTGCGGGTTCTTGGCGACCCTGTTGCTGATCGAGGTCGGGAAAAAACGCCGACAATGGAAGAACCTGCAGGAGGAACGCTGATGGGGAGCGCGACCAACCACATGTTCCGGCGGCTCGTCTTCTACCTTCTGACGGCGGGTATCGCCTGGGGATTCAAGTACCACTACAGCACGTCGGGCAGCGATGGGCTGGATTGGATCCTGCGGCCCACGACGGCGTTGGTGGAAATCATCAGTGGGATGGACTTTATTCGAGAAAGCGGTGCGGGGTATGTGCGATCGGATCTCGCCATCGTCATCGCGCCGGCTTGCGCCGGGGTCAACTTCCTGATTGCGGCTTTTCTCATGGCTGCCGTCACGGGCATCCGCCGTCTGCCCAGCGCGGGTGCGACCATCCGATGGGTGGGGCTGAGTCTGGCGCTGGCCTTCTTGTGCACCGTGTTGGTAAACGCCCTGCGCATTCACCTGACCATTCAATTATACGGCGCCGATATCTACGGGGGGTGGCTGACGAAGGCAAGGGCGCATCGTATCGCCGGTTGCGCGATCTATTTTTTGTCGTTGTCGGCATTCCATTGGATGCTGACCAAACGGTTCGGCGCCGATGTCAGGTGCCAGGCACCGGTAACGCTTGGCGGGCAGACCGGGAACGGATTACGGGCCTTCCGGCGGCTGGTTCCCTTTGGCTGGTATGGTCTGATCACTATCGGTGTTCCGGTATTGAATCTGTCCTGGCGTACCAGCGGGGTGCGGTTCGTCGAGCATTGTGCGGTCCTCCTGGGGGTTTCCATGGTTGTATTGTTGCTGACCTTTCTGCTAAGATCGCTCCGGTTTCGGTTTTCATCACCACCGGGCATTTGGGAGCAGGCATCATGAAAGCGAAGATCTTGATTGTGGAAGACGAACCGGCCATCGCGGACACCATCCAGTACGCCCTGGAAACCGAGGGGTTCGCAACGATTTGCAGCGCCTCGGGTCTGGACGTTCTTTCCTTGTTGTCCCGGGAGAACATCCGTCTGATCGTGCTGGATATCGGGTTGCCGGATATCAGCGGGCTCGAGCTGTGTAAGCGGATCCGCAAAAGCCATGATATACCGATCATTTTTCTGACCGCACGGACGGAGGAGATCGATCGTGTCGTGGGATTGGAAATCGGGGCGGACGATTATGTGACCAAACCGTTCAGTCCCCGGGAAATGACAGCCCGGGTGAAAGCCGTTCTGCGGCGATCGGAAAAACCCCCGTCCGCCGTTCCGCCCCATGGGGATTTCCAGATCAACGAATCCAAATGCCGGATCTCCTATTTCGGGGAAGATCTGGAGCTTTCCCGGTACGAATATCGAATCCTGCAGACATTTCTACGGCGGCCGGGCCATGTCTTTTCCCGCAATCAATTGATGGACATGGCATGGGAGGAACCGGAAGCCAGCATGGATCGGACCGTGGATGCGCATATCAAAAACATTCGCGCCAAGCTCAAGGCCGTCAAACCGGAATTGGATCCCATCATCACCCACAGAGGCGTGGGGTATTCCCTGAAAGAGGTTCTATGAAATTGGGAAGCCGAATTTTTTTCTGTTATTTTTTGATTTTCAGCGTCTGCTTTTTTTTCCCCATCGATTGGATGCTGGGAACGCTTCGCATTCGATATCTCGAAGGCGTGGAAGATCCCCTTGTGGACCAGGCGAATATCCTGGCGGCGTTTGTGGGCAGCGACATGGAGCGGGGAACGTGGGATCCGGAACGGCTTTATGGCGTTTTCGAGGATGTCCACAGCCGCCCATTGCAAGCGAATATCTATGAATTTATCAAGAATTCAGTAGATTTGCGTATTTATATCACCGATCGATCCGGCATGGTCATTTTTGATTCGGAGAACAGGGCGACCATCGGCAAGGATTATTCCAATTGGCGGGATGTGCGGTTGACGCTGGACGGAAAATACGGTGCCAGAACCACGCAACAATCCAAAGCGGAACCGACCTCTTCCGTATTGTATGTCGCCGCTCCCATTCGGGTGCGCGGGGAGCTTGCAGGGGTTTTGACCGTGGCCAAACCGACCACCAATATCAATAATTTCCTCAGCAGCGCCAAACCCCGGATTTCCACGGCAGGGGCCGCCTCATTGCTGGCGGCAACGCTTTTGAGTCTGTTGGCGTCGATCTGGATCACCCGGCCCATCAAACGGCTGACCCATTATGCCCATCGTATCCGGGAAGGCAAACGGGCGGTTTTTCCGAAGCTGGATCGGAGCGAAATCGGAGAAATGGGAAAGGCCCTGCGGGAAATGCAGCTCGCCCTGGAAGGCAAACAATATATTGAAGAATATGTACAGACCTTGACCCATGAGCTGAAAAGTCCGCTCTCCGCCATCCGCGGGGCGGCGGAGCTGCTTGAGGAGGACATGGAGCAGGCGCAGCGGGGACGCTTTTTATCCAACATCCGGAATGAGACGCGCCGGATGCAGATCATCGTGGACCGCATGCTGGAGCTGGCATGTCTGGAAAACCTGAAGATGCCGCCGAAGTCGGAAAAAATCTCCCTGCGCGCCATGCTGCAAACGGTGATGGAAAGCAAACAGCCGCTGCTGGTCAAACGAGGCCTCCACATGGCGATCCATATCCGGGACGAGATCACCATAAAAGGTGATCCTTTTCTGCTGCACCAGGCCGTAGGCAATCTGGTTCAGAATGCCGTCGATTTCAGCCCGGATCAGGGCAAGATCGTCCTGTCCGCCCAAAAGGAGGAAGCTTGCATTCGTGTCTGTGTGGATGACAACGGACCCGGAATTCCGGATTATGCGGCGGACAAGGTGTTCCAAAAGTTTTTTTCCCTGCAGCGTCCCGGAACCGGAAAAAAAAGCACCGGCCTGGGTTTGAATTTCGTTCAAGAAGTGATGAACCTTCACAAAGGCGACGTGCGCTTGCAAAATCAGCCCCATGGAGGGCTTCGCGCCATGTTGATTATTCCCAGTTGATGGTCGATGTTTATCTGTAATGAATTCTATTTGTTACTGCGTGCATGTCGAATTGTATTGACATGCGCCCCGCTTTTGTTCATACTCTGCGCTCGAAAAAAGCAAGTTCTCAGCATTTCCGCCAGTCTCTGATTTCACTTCTTTTTTTGATTAACCATTGTCCATATCGTAACCATTTAGGAACGTGTATTGTCTGGGCGACATTTTTATTGATTGGGAAAATGCCGTTTCCAGCCGAATCGGGAAAGAAATAAATGAGTTTTCAAAATTTGGATTTAAACGATGCCCTGCTCCAGGCGATCCGGGACTTGGGATTTGTCGAACCGACTCCTATTCAGACGGAGGCCATTCCGGAAATTATTTCCGGTGACAAAGACCTGGTGGGGTTGGCGCAGACCGGCACCGGTAAAACAGCGGCCTTTGGCCTTCCCATGATTCAACTGATCGATTTTCAGGCAAAGCATACCCAAGGGATCGTCATCTGCCCCACCCGGGAACTGTGTGTTCAAATCACGCAGGATATGGAGAGTTACTGCAAGTATATCCCGGCGGCCAACATCGTCGCCGTGTACGGCGGGGCCAGCTTCGAGCCCCAGATTCGGCAAATCAAAAAAGGGGTCCAGATTATCGTGGCCACTCCGGGAAGACTGCTGGATCTGATCCGCCGCGGGGTCATCGACCTGTCGACGGTGAAGTATGTGGTTCTGGATGAGGCGGACGAAATGCTCAACATGGGATTTCAGGAGGATATCGACGCCATCCTGGACCAGACTCCCGCCGATAAACGCGTTTGGCTGTTTTCGGCCACCATGCCCAAAACCGTGGCGGGCATCGCCAGGAAATACATGCACCAGCCGGTGGAGATCACCATCGGTAAAAAGAATGCCGGCGCCGACAATATCGACCATATCTACTTTGTTATCAGGGAAAAAGATCGATACGCCGCCCTGAAACGTATCATCGATTTTCATCCCGATATTTACGGTCTGGTTTTTTGCCGTACCCGAATTGAAACCCAGGAGATTGCCGAGAAGTTGATCAAAGACGGCTATAACGCCGAAGCCCTGCATGGCGATTTGTCGCAGCCGGCAAGGGACCAGGTCATGGGCAGGTATCGCACAAAAGCCATTCGGGTACTGGTTGCCACCGATGTTGCGGCCAGAGGGATCGATGTTCAGGACATTACCCATGTCATCAACTACAAGCTGCCGGATGAACCGGACAACTATACCCATCGAAGCGGCCGAACTGGTCGGGCGGGGAAATCCGGCAAATCCGTGGCCATTATCAATACCAAGGAAAAATATAAACTGGAGCAGATCGAACGAAAATCCGGTGTTGCATTCGCTTATGTAAAGGTTCCCGAGGGGGTTGCGGTCTGTGAAAATCAGCTTTACGCCATGATCAACAAGCTGGTTGCCGTGGATGTCAACACCGGCGCCATCGAGAAATTTCTGCCGCCGGTTTACAGCACGCTTGCCGGATTGACCAAAGAGGAATTGATCCAGAAATTTGTTTCCGTCGAGTTCAACCGGTTTCTGGATTATTATAAAGATGCCGTCGACATCAATGTGACGCGGCCGACAAAAGTCATGGGCAAGACCTCCGGCAAGCCATTCGGCAAACCGTTCGGAAAGACATTCGGCAAGACTTCCGGCAAACCGTTCAGTAAACCATTCGCCAAGCAGTCCGACAAGCCGTCCGGCAAGACATTCGGCAAGCATGCGGCTGCCGATAGCCGCCGATTGTCCGAAAAGACAAAGCGCTTTTTTATGAACGCCGGCAGCATGGACAATATCGTCAAAGGGACGGTCATCCGAAACATATGCGACCGTTCCGGGATCAGCGCCGATAAAATCGGCCGGATCGAAATCATGCGCGAGTTTTCCTTTTTCGAAGTGGAAGCCCGTTTGGCGGATAAGGTCCTGAAATCCATGACGAGAGCCCGCATCGACGGCCGAGAGGTCCGGGTACAATTCGCCGATGACGGCAGTTTCCAGCAGGTCCCGGTCAAGAAGAAGAAAAAGAAAAAACAGGGAATCTGACCGCTGCCATTTGAAAGGATCACGGTGAAATGAATATCAACCACATCATCGAAAAACTGAGGCAACACCCGGATGCGGCGAAAATCGGGATGATTGCGACTCATTTGGGGGTGGTGCGCGGAACCTCCCGGTCCGGCGAACCGGTGGAAGGCATCGAGGTACACTACGACCAGGATGCGCTGCGGCACATTCAAACGGAGATGCGGACGCGGCCCGGCATTGTGGATGTGATCATCGAAATCAACGAGGGGTATCTATCGGTGGGAGAAGTCATTATGTTCGTCGCCGTCGGGGGGGATATTCGCGAGAATGTGTTCCCCGTACTGGTGGATACGGTTGAACGGATTAAAAAAGAGGCGAGCCGCAAGCAGGAGTTCTATTCGGAATAAACCCTCATCGAAGGGAATCCGCCCGGATTCACCTGTTCCGAAAATTCAAGCGTATCCGTCTTCTACCGAAGAGATCACGAAGAAACGCAGCAACAGGGCAAGCCGTTTACGGTTATGACTCGGGGATCGATGAACGGGTCATCACTTTCTGGGTCAGTTTGGTTGTGCTGTAGCCTTGAACGAGTTCCACCAGCTTGACACATCCGCCGTATGCTTCCACTACCTCCCGGCCCACCACTTCATGGGTCTTGTAGTCCGAGCCCTTTACCAGGATGTCTGGCATCAGGGTCTGGATCAGCTTGAGGGGTGTATCCTCGTCAAACTGCACCACCAGATCCACACAGGCCAAGGCGCTGAGCATGGCGGCGCGATCCTGCTCGGATAAAATCGGACGTTCACTCCCTTTCAATCGCCGGACGGACGCGTCCGTATTCAAACCCACAATCAAGCGATCCCCCAGTGCACGCGCTTGGTACAACAGGCTGATGTGTCCGGGATGCAGCAGATCGAAGCAGCCGTTGGTAAATACGATCTTGGCTCCTACCGCCCGCCACTCCTGCACCCGTGCCTGGGCCGCGTCCAGAGCGGTCATTTTGGCAGCGGAAAAGGGATAGTAGCGTTGCTGGTCGTTGAACCGCCGCAAGGTCGCCAGTTCCGACGCGAGAATCGGCTGCGTTCCCAGCTTGCCGACCACGATTCCGGCCGCCAGGTTGGCGATATGTGCGGCGTTCTGCATGGAGTCCCCGGTTGCCAGGGATGCGGCCAACGTCGCGATGACCGTGTCCCCGGCGCCGGAGACATCAAATACCTCGCGGGCCTGGGCAGGAATTAGGAGGGCGTCGCCCGGTCCCACCAGACACATTCCTTTGGGACCGCGGGTGACCAGAAGCCATTCGACGCCGAAACGGGTGCGGACACCTTGGGCGCTTGAAATCAGCTTGTCCTCGTCTTCGTCCAAAACGGAACCTGTCACGGCCTCCAGTTCGTTGGTGTTGGGCGTGATGCAAGTGGCCTGCTGATATCGCTGCCAGTCGGTCCCTTTGGGATCCACCAGAACGGGAAGGCCCTGCTTGCGCGCGCCAAGGACAATCTGTCGGGTAATCGCGTCGGAGGCAAACAGGCCCTTGCCGTAATCCGATAGGATAACGGCCTGGCAATGGGCCATCTCTTGCACGGCAACCGATAGGAGTTGATTCTCCATCGCAGGAGACAGGGCGTGCGCGTCTTCTTCATCCAGCCGCAAAACCTGCTGTGTGTGGGCCATGATCCGTGTCTTGGTGGTCGTCGGCCGGGTTTCGTCCACGATCAATTGGTGGGAAACGCCTTTTTCGCCGAGGATCCGTCGCAGGGAGGCTGCGGTCTGATCGGCGCCGCAGACACCCACGACCGTTACGGCGCAACCCAGACCGGATAGATTGTTGGCCACATTGCCGGCGCCACCCAGTGTTTCGGTGATCCGCTGCATTTTGACAACCGGAACCGGTGCTTCGGGGGAAATGCGGTTCACTTTACCCCAAATGTAACGGTCCAGCATGATATCACCGACTACGAGAACGCGGATTTTATCAAAGGAAACAGGTAGATTGTCCATCATTGCTCCGGGGTTGCCGAAGAAGAATCGGCCATGAGTTGCTCGATCATCAATGCCCAGAAATGAAGGATGAAGATGTGGGCTTCTTGAATCCGAGCCGTTTTGTCGGCGGCGACTACGATGGGCGCATCCACCATTTCCCTGAGTTTGCCGCCGTTCCTGCCCAGTAACCCAACCGTGAAGATGCCGCGTCGCCCGGCAAGCGCGACGGCGCGTATGACATTTTCCGAGTCGCCGGATGTGGAAATTCCGATCAACGCATCTCCCTTCCGCCCCAACCCGAGGATTTGGCGGGCAAAAATGTCGGCGAATCGGTAATCGTTTCCCACGGCCGTCAGAATGGACGTATCGGTGGTCAGCGCGATGGCCGGCCAGGCAAGGCGCTCGCTTTCAAACCGCCCGATGATTTCGGCGGCAAAATGCTGGGCGTCGCTGGCTGAACCACCGTTGCCGCATATGAGAATTTTGCCGCCGGTCCGGATGGTTTGGGTCAGACGTTGTCCGGCGTCCTGGACGGTCGTTTCCAGTGACTGCATCCGGGTAAAACAGTCCATGTGCTCTTGTAATGTTTTCAGGTACATAATCTTTTCATCCCCGTCAAGGAAAGTGCAGCCTCATTTCATACGATTCCAGGCCGTAATCGACTGATAGGCCATTGCGGGAGCGGTTTTCAACGGCGATTACATCGCCTGCTGCCCGTATTCATGAATCATGGCCGCCAGCAGCGGAATCATGATTTCATGATGACCCGTCAGCGCGTATCCTTTGCCCCCTTTGATCACGGGTCGTTCGATCACGTTGACCCGGGGGCGATAATGCTGGATCATATCGAAATTGGCTGTGACAAAATCGATGACATCATGTCCCAGGTTGCGGGCGACGGCCAGCGTTTTCAAGAAGACTTCGGGCATGATGACAGCCGAACCCAGATTCAACACGACACCGCCGCGTCCCAGACGGGAAACCGTGGCGGCCAATATTCGAAAATCTCGTAAAGACGCCTCGCCAATGGACGCCCCTTCGGCCGAAGGATGCTGATGGACAATGTCGGTACCTATCGCAATGTGCAGTGTGTAGGGGATTTTCAGTCGATATGCGCGAACCAGCAAGGCTCTTTCCAGGTGCGGCGCCTTTCGTTCCACCAGCATGGCGCCGACGGCCTCTCCAAAGCCTTCTTTCGTGGCCGCCGCCCGGCGTGCAGCGTCGTTGATCAGGTCGGCGGTATCGGCCGCCATGCCGAATGAACCGTCGTCCAGATGAGCCGCCACATCCTCGGACGTGCGGCCGCATAGTGCCAATTCCGTATCGTGTACAGCCGCACTGCCGTTGGAGGCGAAATGGGTAATGAATCCGTTGGCGGCCATGTCGCCCAATAGGGGGCTGCAGCCGGTTTTAATCACATGGCCGCCCAACATCACGATGACCGGTTTGCCCGCCCGTTTGGCCCGTACGACGGCTCTGGCGACCTCTTTGAGATCGTCGGCCTTCAGGAGCGACGGCAGGCATTCGAAAAACTCGGCAACACGCATACCGGCCCGCAGGGGTTTGCCTTCGGCCGCCGTTGTCACCTTGGAAGCGCGTTCGGCGGCGGAATAGGTTCGAATACCGGAGAGATCGATTTCTTCATAGGGCATAACCTGCCTCCAAATGAATGATGTCGGCCTGCATTGCCTGCATCGGGACCCATTGCAAATTCGTTGTGTGTCTCGGCACGTTCGGCCTGAATACGTACCGGCCCATGGCGCCCGGCGAATCCGGGAAACACCGATTCCATATATAACAGCTGGTATTCTTTGGCAATGGATATCGTCGCTACGGATAGGGTTTCTTGGGCTTCATCCTGTTTTCCAGGAAAAAAGCCGGTTATGAGCAAACACGGAAGGATTTCAACAAGGGATTGGAACTCATCCGGCTGGACGGTACCCTGGATGGGATCCTGAAGGCGCACGGTTTCAAATGATGGATCCGCAAAGTCTTACCCGCGAGAGGATATGTCAATCCCCATGGATTCGAGTTCCTGCTCGAACAGTGTTTCCCACCCCCGGTTCGCTTTGGGATTGGCCGGACTGGGATGTGTGGCCTGGCCGATGAACCCGGTGAAACCGGTCAAGGCCTCCCGGGCGCGATCGGCCGCAAACCGACCGATTCCCACAACAAATCGCGGCGTCAGATAATCGATGGTCTGCCGCAGGGCTTCATCACAGGCTTCCAGCAACGGTCGGCGCTCCACCAGGGGCAGGTTGTTGGGTGTCCGATTCCGTCCGCCGCTTTCCATAAACACGAGCGGGCAATAGTTGGCCACAAAGAATCGATCGAAAAAATTCTCCGGCGTATGAAATCGCTTTTTCGCCCATCCCCACAATCGCCTGCCGCTGACTTCGCTTCTGGGGCAGGCGAAGCCCTCGACGGGTCTTTTGGGGTGTACATGCGCCGGCTGATCCACCGGCGCTTTGATGCCCATCCAGTTTCCGACCATCTCGATTTCACCAAAAGGAATGCCGGTTTGCGCCATTCCCCAAGGACCCGGATTCATGCCGATCAGCACGATTTCTTTGGCCGGTCGGCCGTAGCGTTCCAGGTAAAGTCCATAGGCGGCCCCCGCATATTCCAGCGGATTGTACACATGGGTGACCGGCGCGGCGAAGGTGAGCGGCCGCAGGGCGTCCAGCAGGGTTCGGGTAATATGATCGTGATTCATGGGTGGCAAGCCTTTTCCATACCGGTACGATATATCGTGTAAAACGACCGGTCAGGTTGTTTTTGGTGACTTTTTGATTGATGTCGCTTTTGGTTATTGCATAAAATCATCTTTATTTCCATACGATCGGGGAAATCGCATGAACGGAAAAAGACGGAAGCCGTTCGGTAGGGAACCATCCGTCGTTCCCATGGTTATCAAAGAGGGAACGCCAATTATGGTACGGACATGACATCCCGTCACCCCTTCCAGGCAGAATTTCGGTTGTACGAAGAACTGAACGATTTTTTGAAACCGCGCCGACAAAAGCGGCCGGTTCCCTTTTGGTTCAGTGGGCGACCCAGTGTGAAGTTCGCCATCGAGGCCATCGGGGTTCCCCATACCGAAGTCGACCTGATTCTGGTCAATGGTGTTTCCGTCGCCTTTGATCATCGACTGCAACATGGTGACCGGGTCAGTGTGTATCCTGTTTTTGAAAGCCTGGATATTTCCCCGCTGGTTCGATTGCGTCCCGAACCGTTGCGTCGAACGGCTTTTGTGCTGGACGTCCATTTGGGAAAGCTGGTCCGCCATTTGCGGTTGCTGGGGTTTGACTGCCTGTACCGGAACGATTACGATGATGCCCGGATTGTCGCGTTGGCCGCTGCGCAACACCGAATCGTTTTAACGCGGGATCGGAGGCTGTTGCACGCCAAAACCGTGACCCACGGTTATTGTGTCCGTTCCGACGATGTCCGCAAACAAGTGGGCGAGGTGCTTAAACGATTCGATCTGTACCGGCAGATACGGCCCTTTTATCGTTGCAGTATCTGTAACGGGCAAATGGAACCCGTCGATAAACAGGCCGTTTGGGAACACCTCGAACCCAAAACACGCCAATACTATGACACCTTCTATCGTTGCGCTCAATGCGGACAAGTGTATTGGGAGGGGACACACGTTGCCGGACTGCGGGCGCGGATCGAACAATACCGTCGGGAAGAGGAAGGGTAGGGCGGTTCTCGTATCAAACGGCGGTCCATGTGGAGAAGGATGGGGTCGCCAAGCGGTTTCCGAATAGTCACATATTAACGGAAGTTTATCAAAAATTATTGATTTTATTAAAATAATAGGTTGACAAAAAATCAATAATGACTACTTTATAGTCAGTTTTTACTCATCTGGATTGGTTTTCAGAGCGGTTTCTCCCCAAAGGAACATCCATTTTACGATAGTGGCATCCTGCCGTTTGGAACTGCGAGAATTTTATGAAAGGAGGAAGTCACTATGAAGAATGGAACTGTAAAGTGGTTTAGCGATCAAAAAGGGTTTGGATTTATCGTGCAGGAAGATGGACCGGATGTTTTCGTCCATCATTCGGCAATCAACGCAAGCGGTTTTAAGAGCCTGAGCGAAGGCGACAGCGTCACCTTTGACGTCGAGCAAGGTCCGAAAGGTCCTTCGGCTGTAAATGTTACCGTAAGCTGATTTTCCGGTACCGCACATAAAGGGCATTTCTTCTCATGGGGGGGTGCCCTTTTGTTTGAATTTTCACCCCCACGAGTCCCGGGACTCAGACCCTAACAACCATTCCACGATTTTTATTCGTCAGAATATCGCCACGGAAGGGGGCAACATTGGCCAAACCAAATTTTCAATTCAAAAAGCGTCAGAAAGAATTGGCGAGGAAAGAAAAGAAAGATCAAAAAAGACAAGCCAAGCTGGACAATAAAACCATCAAACCCGAAGATGAGTCGGACCGCTCTCCGGATGATGAAGAACTGCTGCAAGCATAATAAAACTGCATGATATCGTCCGCTTTCAACCACCCGCTGCGCAGGTCACGAAGAGCAGAACGCTTGTCCGGCTGAGCCGGGAAAAGCCAGCTGCTTTTTTCTTCGTTTCCTTCGTATCCGTGGTGAATATCGCACCGTATCCTTCCGCCGATCGCTTCTTTATTTATCAAATCCAGGGCATCCGCAGGCTTTCGCATAGGTTTCCGAGTCGGGGTAATGTCGGCAGTGAAACGGACGGGTGGCATGAATCAGACATTTGTATTTATGCTGGTTGGGAAACTTTCGGAGGAACGGGCACCGGTCGACCAGGGCGTCACCGGCTTCGTTCAACCAGAAATCGTTTTCGTCGATGTCGCCCCTTTTCAGGTGGGAAATATCGATCCGGCACAGAATGTCCTCGCGGCCTTCGGATCGCCAGCGATCGATATCGTCTCCCTGGGCGACATTCTGGTACGCGCCCGGTAGATTCAGGCAACAGTGGCCGCATCGCTTGCATTTGAAATCTTGATGGGTATCCGGCATTGTCTTGGCACCTTTCCCTAGTTATTGTTACGTCTTCAGTAGATCGTGAACCCTCCTCATCGAGGAGGTCGGTGGGGCGCTCCGTGATTTCGACAGACGGGATGTTCGGCTTCTGTAGAAGTTCGACACTACGGGTCGAGTTGAAAGGAATTCGATGTACCCGTCAAAAATATCGTATCACCCGCCGACTGTCAACAGATTTCCGCCGATGGTCCAGGGCGGCCCGGTGTAAAAGACAAAGAATCCGCGATGATTATCGTCTACGGGCCCGTTTCAGCGCCGGTCAACAATTCCTGCAATGCCGTCTGTCGTTTGCTGGTGTCTTGATTGTGAACGGCCATGGCCAACGCTTTCCGTGTGCCGACAAAAACCGCAAGCTTTCGGGCGCGCGTGAGAGCGGTATAGATGAGATTTTTAAAGAGCATGTTGAAATGCTGGCTCAGCACGGGGATGATCACCGCCTCGAATTCACTGCCCTGGGATTTATGGATCGTTATGGCGTAGGCCAGATCCAGTTCCATGATATCATCCCGTTGGTACGGGACCTCTCGATTGTCCGGGTAAAAGGATACCCGGCATGTCAGCTCCTCGTTGTCAATGTGATGGATAATACCGATGTCGCCGTTAAACACACCAAGATCATAATTGTTGCGGCGATGAATCACCCGATCCCCGTCTCTGAAAATTCTTTCTCCGACTTTCAGCTGACGCTTTCCTTCCGCGGCGGGATTGGCCGATCCCTGGATCATCGTATTCAAACCGAGGGTGCCGAGGCTGCCTCTGGTCATAGGCGAAAGGATTTGGATTTCACAATCGTCGCCGAAATATTTGGGGATCCATTCCAGATACAGTTTCCGGACAATGTCGGATGCAGTCAGGCCATACTGCAGGGAGGACCAGGGGTGGACCTTTTTCAGAACCGCTGCCAGTTCTTCGATACGATTGTTTGCCTGCAATACGGCTTCCAGGTTCACATGTTGAAACTTTTTCGGGATGATCAGCTCGGTCTCATAGGGGATCAGCGGCTCGCTGACGCGGAATTCATACAGGTCGGCATCGTTTTCCGGCTCCAGGGAAGGGGATTTCGGATGGTAAACCCGTTTGACCCGGGACACAAAAGTCAGTTGTTCCTGGGTCGCTTCATCGGAGTCCACAAAGAGGCAATCGGTTCCGTTTTTCCATATTTCTGGTTTTTTGAACGGTGAATCGATGTGCGGCATATCTCCGCGATTGATCTGGTGAGCATACTGGATGATCGATGATTGCGCCGCCTGGCGAAAAATCCGAGTCAATTCAAAGCAGGGGATCCTGCGCGAGGCGATGATGTCCTTCAGGACGTTGCCGGCGCCGACCGACGGGAGCTGATCGGCGTCGCCGATGAACAAGACCTGGCAGTGTTCCGGCACGGCCTTGAGCAGGGATGCCGTCAGACTGATGTCCAGCATGGAACATTCGTCCACGACGAGGAAGTCCATCGAGAGAGGGGTGTCCTCGTTTTTTTTGAACCGGCCTTGCTGCCATTCCAGTAACCGATGGATCGTCTTCGATTCCTTGCCGATGACGTCGGTCATGCGTTGTGCGGCCCGGCCCGTGGGCGCGGCCAGTAAGACGCTGCGCTTCATGGCCTCGAGCAATTTAACCAGGACGAGGGTCGTGGTGGTTTTGCCGACACCGGGGCCTCCGGTCAGGATCGAGAAGTTCTGGCCCACGATGCCGGTAACGGCGGCGGTCTGTTCATCGCTCAAGGCAATGTCGTGGGACCGGCAGTATCGGGAAATCCATTGCCGGACCCTGTTTTGATCGATCGGGCGGGCGCCGCCCATGGCGGCGATTTTCCGGGCCACGTACACCTCATCGAAAAACAGCGTCTTTGAGTAGAGGCAGGTCTCGGCTGCGCCTGTCCCGGTGACCAGCCGGCGCGCCATCAACAGGCCATCTCGCTCCATCCGGTGGAGGAAATCGGGCAGTTGATCGGTCAGGTCGATGTTCAGCAGCTCCTTCGTTTGGGCGTCGATCTGTGATTCCGTCAGGTAACAATGGCCGAATTGTCGACTTGCCGCCAGCACATGCTGGATGCCGGCCATGATTCGTTGCGGGCTGTCCAGGCGGAGGCCGATACTGAGGGCCACCTTGTCGGCTGAAAAAAATCCGATTCCGTAAAAATCATTGGCCAGCCGGTAGGGATCTTCGGTCACATACGGGATGGAATTGTCCCCATATTCCTTATAGATCCGAACGGCAAACAGCGTGCTGATGCCATGGGACTGCAGGAACATCATGACCTCCCGGATGGTGCGGTGTTCCGCCCAGGCGGCGCTGATCGTCATCAATTTTTTTTGGGCGATACCGGGAACTTCGGTAAGCCGTCCGATATCGCCTTCAAAAACATCGAGGGTTTCCTTGGCAAAATGCCTGACAATCTTCGCCGCTGTTTTCGGACCGACGCCTTTTATGAGTCCGGAACCCAGATATTTCTCCAGCGCGGCGCTGGTCGCGGGCTTTTTTTCCACCGCTTCCGTTGAATGAAACTGGCGGCCATGCTTTGGATGGACCGTCCAGGCGCCGTGAAATTCCATCGTGGCGCCGGCAAACACCTTGGTTTGATGGACGATAACGGTTTCCTGTTGATGGGGGTTGTTGAAGGGGGTAACCCGAAGCACCGACCAGCCGTTCTCGGCGTTATGGTACGTGACGCGGTTCACGATACCGCGAACCGTCTCCGTGACCACGCCGGTTTTTATCAGTGCCTGCTGTCCCATGGGAAAACACTATTCAAGCATCGTCCCTTGTGTCAAGCAATGATATTCGGTTTGCCTTCGGTCAACTCTTTGTTTTACGGTTACGCCGCACTCCCGCTTCCGGTTGTCAACTCACGAAAGGGGTCTCACACGGGATTTTCCGATCATCATATTATCCCCTTGCGATCCATTCCAAAAAATGTAACTGTATGGTCAATTCACCACAATGCCTTCCGCTCGAATAAATTCATCAAATCCAGAAAGATAAAATCGGTGGAGGCAAATAAATTCCCCCTGAGACGGGATATCGGAAGGGGGCGAATATTGAAATCGTATCCTTCGGAGAGCGGGAAATGGAAAGTAACGCTCATCGTGAGATTCAAGAAAAATTACTCAATAAAACCCTTCTGGTTTTCGGTATTATCGTCATCCCGACGCTTGTGGGATCATTGCTGCTTTGTCTTGATATGGGCTGGCAACCGGCCTTTACAACCAATATTATGGCTGCATTCGCAATTGTGATTTTCGCCGTATACAGAAAGGCGATATCCTACAAAATCAAGATAAGCTTTCTGATTATCCTGTATTTTATTATCGCCGTATCTTCTTCCATAAATTTCGGTCTGAATGGTTTTCTGCTGGAATTTTTGATGCTCGCTGTTTTTTTCGGAGTATTGTTTTGTGGAAGAAAATGCGCGTTGCTCATTTATTTGGGAGGGGCATTCGTTATTGCAATGATAGGCATATTGAATGTTACAGGAACTATTCCACTGGTCGCAAACATAGAAATTTACTTGCAGCGTTATACAGCATGGTTGGCGGTTTTAACTACGTTCATTTTCATAACGGGATTGATGATACTCGTTGCTGGAGACATCGGTCATTTGCTTTCTCAAAAAATCAATGAATTACACGAAAAAAACATTGAACTTCAGCTGGCCAATAATGAAATTAAGCAATTACAAGGAATTTTACCGATTTGTTCAAAATGCAAAAAAATAAGAGACAGCGACGGATACTGGAAACAGGTCGAAAGCTATATCGAAGATAATTCCGATGCGAAATTCAGTCATGGCCTTTGTGAAAAATGCGCCAACGATTTATATGGAGACCAGTTTTGGTATAATAAGAATAAAGAATGAAGACCTGACCCCTCCATGCTTTTGCAGGGAATCACATCGGGTTTTCATAATGCTTCCATGCCGTTTCAAGGCGCTTGGCCCTTGCCTTGTCCGCTATGTTCATGAGGATTTTATCCCGGTCCCAGTCCCGCTTTTCCTTCCCGCCGATCTGATCCCATAACGGCTCCAGGCGTCCGAACACTTCCTTGATGTGACCCAGTGCCTCATGCACTGCGATGTGTACATGGGACGCGACCGGATCGGCCACTGCCAGGGCGCGGATGGAAACGATGCAACCGAGGATATTTCCTTTGATTTCCCGTGGCCAGTTATACCGGCGCGCCTTTCGAAACAGATATCCCAGAATGGCGGCGGATATGTGGAGGTCCTCGATGGTCCGGAACGGCTTGATATAATCACGATAGCCGTCGCCGGGGAGCAGATCGACGGCTTGAACGATCACCTCCCGGAAGAGAACCTCTCCGTGGCTGATTTCCGGCACCAGGTGCAGGTCCGGCATCGGATTGATTTCAATTCCCGGCGCTTCCCGCGCGATTCTCACCATCCGGATCTGGTTTTTTCCGTCCGGCGAGACCCCTGCCGAAGCCGCCACCAGGAACAGGTCCGCTTCCCTGGCGCAGGTGATGTATTTTTTTTTGCCAGTGACCTTCCAGGGTCCATGGTCTTGCGTGTCGTCGTCGACGGGTGAAAGCGCGGTCTTGATGGCGCGCGGATGCCCGCCTCCCTCTTCCGTAATGCCGAAACAGGTGATTTTATCTATCGGGAGATCCGGCACGAGCGCTTGGAGGGCGGCGCCATATCCCGCCGTAAACGCGAACGCCATGCAATCGGTGATCCATCCGCCTATGATGGCCCGGTCAACCGGGGTCGGCCAGGATGCCGTTTCCTGATGAAAACGCCGGCGCCATCGGCCGAAATCCGCTTCCGGTTTCCTCTCCAGCTCTCCTGCGTCCGACAGCAGCCGATGAATGATCTGTAAATCCTGATTTTCCATGATCATGATGCCTTCCTTCATGCCATCCGGCTTTCTTTTCGTTTCCTTGGCGCGACCCGCGTTTGCCGGTTTTCCGTTGACCTGCTGCAAAATCCTTAGCCTGACAATGGCAGGATGTCAAACACGGATATCCGGATCATTCTGATACGCAACCGGTGGAATAAGAGCTAACCGTGCATCAATTTCGGGAGTGTAATGACAATTTCATCCCCGCGGTTGTCGACTGCGGCATGCAGGTAATCGGCATCCGGCGGCAACGGAAAGTTACGGGACAGGGTCCGGTGGATTTCCTCCTTGCTGACGACATGCCCTTGGGCATCTTTTTTTTCCGCGGCCTGCGTGTATTCACCATCCACTGAGATGCCGCTTTTATCAATCTGAATATTGAGATGGTTGTCTTTCAAGTTTGGAATGCGAAGGGTAATGATGTAGTCGTTTTCCTTTTCCGTGGTTACCATATCCAGATCTCCGCCGCCGCCCAGAAAACGATCGCCGAACCAAGCGTCCCAAGAATGATCGAAGGCTCCCGGCATTTCCTTTTCCATCATTTCGTGCATGCGATTTTGAAACCGCTCCATCTCCCTGAACGGATCCTGCTTGTTGGAGAAAAAATCATCATTGAAAAATCGGTCGAACAACTCCCAGGTGTCCTTGCGATTATTTTGCATATTATTCCGAAGCGTTGATGAAAACGAATCAATGTCATGCGGCACCGCGCTGCTGAAGGACCGGTTACTGTGACGGTAAAGAACAAAACCTTCAACGGCACAAAGCACCAACAATACCACGATTGCTGCAATGAGCAGCTTGTTTTTGGTTTTCAGTTCCATTGATTTCATCCTCCTATTCGCCGTCGTTTTCGCCAGGTTTTTCTCAGCCAGCCTCCCCGGGGCTTTCGATTGTCCAGAAATTCGTATACCGGCGGATGAAAGCGATGTTCCGCTATGGAGATATCCTGCAGCGGTACGTCCTCGATGCGGGATTGCCCGCAAATGGCTCCGACGAGGGTCTGGATATGCGGCGTTTCCAAAAAACGTTGTCGATCCTCCCTGGTTACAAGATTTTCCAAATTTAAATGTATATCGGATAGTTGTAAGAATATGCCCATCGCCTGCACCACTTCCCAATCACCTTCCGGGGTAGCCATCCCATAGGTCACCGGTAACCGCCGGCGTGGATTCCCACAGGTGAAGTAATAGTGGATGGTTTCCGCCAGTTGGGCACGCACCCGCGGATCATCCACTTCCCGGTGGTGCTCCGCGATCCGCATCAGCGAAATGTAAAGTTGTAAAAACACATTGCGCAAGTTCATAATATATTCTTATAGTTACCAGGTACAGCGAAACAGTACGGTCAGGACTATGTTGCGGATTCCGAACCGATCCAGCGGCACCATCACGGCATGATCCCCAGTCAAACCGGGCGGGAAAGCAAGGGAAACCGGCACCTCGCCGGTGATGGCGCCTTCACCGACGCAGCGGGAACAAGCAAACGGTCCGATTTTTCCATAGCCCCGGCAAGTGGGACAGACCGCCCGGGCCGGTACCATCACCCGTGCATTTCCACCGCGGTAGGCCTGTTCCGCCGTCAACGGCACCTCCAGGGTCAAATGTTGCACCCGCCCGGATTTGGGTGGAACCATGCTGGAAAAATTGCTCCATAGCCAATCGAAAATCTCATCAAAAGAGGGCGTAAAGCGCTCAAAGGAGCGCATTAGGGAGATATCCCCGATATCCATTGGTCTTTCTTCCGGAATCAGCGGTTCGGGTTTTGCCCGATACATCCGCCGCCCGGGAATTTCTTCCAGCCTCTGTTGTAATGACTGTTCGTACTGTTGACGACGCCGGGTATTGCCCAACACCGAATAAGCTTCCTGGATTTCGCGAAAGATCGTACTGCCACCATAGTAATAGTCCGGATGAAACTCTTTGGCCAGCCGTCGGTAAGCCGACCGGATTTCATCCTGGGTCGCGTTGGATGTAATCCCCAAAATCGCATAGTAGCTCTTGGCCATCGACTTCTCCCCTTGTCATCTGGATGGTTCGCGCGTGCATCTCCCTGGTAGTTATTCAAGCAACGGCTGTATATTCCCGGGCAATGTCGGCAGGCGGAATTGCGGCGGCATAACACCGGATGATTTCATCCGCCAGCTTTTCTTCGTATCGGCAGGGATTGTCCGTCCAATGGCAAAAGGAGCAGAAGGTACGATCATTTGATAAAATATGGCCGCATTCCGGGCAACATTCTTTACACATGACAACCTCCATAAAAAATGCTTCCCCCGTTCCGTCGTGCCGTCCAATACCGGCCGCTGGAACCGGAATCCAAAAATGGGCAACCGCACCAAAAAACTGCCGGGGTCAGTCGCTGCTTGAGCGAAAGCCCCGGCCGAATCATTGCGCAGCCTGTACGGTTATTTTTCGCGGCGTCGCCTTCTCGACCTTGGGCAGCGTCAACCTCAACACGCCGTTTTCCAGTTTGGCTTCGATCCTGCTCTGATCGATGGTATCCGACAAGCTGAACTGCCTGGCAAACTGTCCGACCTCATATTCGATGGCGATATCCTCTTCATCGGGGCCTTCGAAGGGGGCGACCTCCCCCTGGATATTGAGCGTATTGTCACGCAGATCGATGTTGAGATTCTCGGCCTTGACACCGGGCATGTCCGCCAGCAGCACGATATCTGTCTGGGTTTCGAAGATGTCGACTTCCGGCGAAAATACCGGCCCCGGCTTGGTTTGTTCCGCAGGGCTCGTGACCGCTTGTTTCTCTTTTACTTGAAGTTCTTTGGCGTACGTCATGTTTCATCCCTCCGTTCTGCGTGGTATGGATCTATTTCACGGTGATCTGTTTGGGTTTGGCTTTTTCCGACTTGGGCAGCGTGATCTTCAGGATCCCGTTGGCCAGGCCGGCCGACACTTTATCGGCATCGATATCCTTGCCGAGATTGATGACCCGTGAAAACTTGCCGGCTTCCCGCTCCCGACGGTGATATCTGGCGTTGTTGTTTTCCGCGGGAATTTTGCGCTCACCGGAAATCGAAACCATGGTGCCGGTAGCTTGGATCTCCAGATCCTCGGTCTTGACCCCCGGCAATTCCGTCCGGATGTAAAAATGGTCCTTGTCTTCCGTCAGGTTGAGTAGGGGGAAAACCCCCACACGGCGCCCGACACCCCTGTCCAACAAACCACCGGTGAGCAGGTCCAACTGGCGTCGCATGCGGTCGAATTCGTCCAATTGACGCCCAAAATTCCAATCCGGATATCCGAAATATCTCCTGAGTACCATGATAACTACCCCCTTTCCTGAGCATACGGTCATGATTTCAATCACTGCTGTCCAAAATAAACAGAAATTAAGAATCGCTCTTTGAAAATTCAGCCGTTTAGCTATTTTAAATTGCTAAATTCAAAATCAGGTTCCCATTTTCATTTTATGCTGTCCAAGACCTTTGAATGGAAGAAGATAT
>JBGSLR010000004.1:0-11214 GCA_041740615.1 Desulfobacterales bacterium | reverse complement strand
ATATCTTCTTCCATTCAAAGGTCTTGGACAGCATAAAATGAAAATGGGAACCTGATTTTGAATTTAGCAATTTAAAATAGCTAAACGGCTGAATTTTCAAAGAGCGATTCTTAATTTCTGTTTATTTTGGACAGCAGTGTTCGTACAATAAACAACACACATATGGTTTTGTTAGCATACTATTTGAGTGATAAACAAATCAATTTGTGATATTATTCAATCCTGAGCCCGATAATAAATCGCGCCGTCGTGTTCAAGCACCTCGAAGGCATCGGAATATCCGGTCGTGCTTTCACCGGCCCCGAGAAACAGGAAGCCTCCCGGCTTCAAAACACGCCGAATGTTGTTGAATAGCCGCCGTTTAAAATCATCGGAGAAATAAATGATCACATTGCGCAGGAACAATACATCAAACGGGCCGGACAAGCCGGCCAGGGGATCCTTCAGGTTGAACTGCTTAAAGGTAACCAATCGACGCACCGGATCCTTGATATGCCAGTGATCATCCTGCTTCTCGAAATATTTTTCAACATACATGCTCGGCAGGCCGCGTCCCATGGCGATCGTTTCATATCGACCGCTTTGCGCTGCCCCAAGCGCCCCCATCGATATATCCGTCGCCATGATGCGGGTAGAGCCGGACAGATTGCCGCGGGTGCGCTGATCATATTCCAGGACCGTCATGGCGATCGAGAATGGTTCCTGCCCCGTGGAACAGGCGGCGGACCAGATATGGACCGTTTGTTGTTTTCCTGCCCGAATCGCATTGTCATAGGCAGGCAACATCCGGTCCCTGAAAATGTCGTACGGTTTGCGATCCCGGAACCATAGTGTCTCGTGGGTCGTGATGGCATCGATGATATCCTGAAAAAAAGCACTGTGGATCGAAGCGGACTTCGACAGATGATAAAATTGGCCGAAGGAGTTGCATCCGGCGGCCTTCACCAAACCGGACAAGCGCGCTTCCAATAAATATCTTTTGTTCTCGGCTACCAGAATACCACACCGGTCGTGTAGCAGTTCTCGAAGAAGCGAGAATTCATATGCAGCAATTTTCAGGGTCATCAATCATCTGGGCAACGAATTGGATTCATCATAAAACGCTTTCACTATATAGAGGAATAAGATATTGGATGTCAAAGATATTTTGAATGGAAAGGAACGCCCATGAACGATGACAACCAACTGGATTATGACGTCATCATTGTCGGTGGGGGGCCGGCCGGTCTTTTCTCCGCCTATTATCTGGCCGAGCATTCGGACTGCCGCGTGCTGCTGATTGAAAAAGGCAAAAATCCCCTGAAGCGCAAATGCCCGATCAGTGACAAATCCAATTGTATCAAATGCAAACCCTGCAATATTCTTTCCGGTATCGGCGGGGCGGGACTTTTTTCCGATGGGAAACTGAACTACATTCACAAGCTCGGGAAAACGGACCTGACACAGTTCATGCCGGTTTCCCAGGCAAAGGAGCTGATCCATGAAACCGAGGCCATTTTCCGGCGCTTCGGAATGGAAGGCGCCACATACCCGTCCGACTTGGAAAAGGCCAACCAGATTCGAAAGCATGCGAAAATCTACGGGATTGACCTCCTGATCATCAAGCAGACGCATCTGGGCAGCGACAATCTGCCGGGGCATATTGCCGCCATGAACGACCACATCAAATCAAAGGGCGTGATCATTCACACCTCGGAAGAGGTGCGCGACATTGTGGTGGCGCAAGGGCGGGTGACCGGCGTCATTACCAACCGCCGGGAGTATTCCACCGAATTTGTCATCATGGCCCCCGGTCGCGTCGGCGCCAACTGGATCGGAACCCTGGCGACGAAATACGGCATCGGTCTGACCCAACGGGGAATCGAGGTCGGCGTACGCGTGGAGGTTCATAACGACATCATGCAGGATCTATGCGATATCATATATGATCCGACCTTTTTCATTCAGACCGGAAAATATGACGATGAGACCAGGACCTTCTGCACCAATCAAGGCGGATTCGTCACGCTCGAGAATTATGCCGACTTCGTCTGCGTCAACGGTCACGCCTACCGCAACCGGAAATCGGAAAACACCAATTTTGCATTTCTTTCCAAGGTCGTTCTAACGGAGCCCGTGACGGATAACCAGGCCTACGGAGAGGCCATCGGAAATCTCGCCTCCCTGATCGGCGGTGGGAAGCCGATACTCCAGCGCTTCGGTGATCTAAAGCGCGGAAGAAGGAGTACCTGGAACCGGGTGAAAAAAGGGTACATCGAACCGAGTTTAACGGATGTTGTCTGCGGGGACATCGCCATGGCCCTGCCGGAACGAATCCTGACCAACATTTTTGAAGGGCTGGACAAGCTCAACCGCGTTGTGCCGGGGGTATCCAATGATGAAACCCTGCTGTACGCTCCGGAAATCAAGTTTTTCGCCACCCAGCTGGAAACATCCAACTCCCTGGAAACGAAGATCAAGGGGATGTTCGTGGCCGGCGACGGTCCGGGGGTCGCGGGCAATATCGTTTCAGCCGGCGCCACCGGGCTTATTCCGGCAAAAGCCATCGTTGCAAAAAGGAAATCGCCATGATGAGCTCCCGGATCCGCCCCGACACAGAATTTCTGGTTTCACCGCCAATCGACACGGAATTTCTTTAAAAATTCGATGGGGTGATAAGACAGTTTGGCCTTGCGCAACCCCTCATCCCCCAAATCCTGCTCGCGGTTGACCAACGGGATATCGTGGTGATGATCCAGAAATACTTGATTGATGGTCTGATATACCCCTTTGAATCCCGGCTTTCCCTTCTCGAAATGAATGAGGAGGGTATCCCCGGACAATTGCTCGGCGACCGTGTAGGCCACCATCTCTCCGTTCACCAGGAGCGCGCCGCCCGTCACATTCCCCAATGCTTCCCATGCCGCAAAAACAGTCTCGATGGCGCGATTTTCGGCCGCCAGGGTCTCGGTGGATTCACAATCCCGCCACGTGCACCAATTTTCCTGCATGGCCCTGGCGTCCGCCAGCATCTCGCTGCTCAGCGGATGGTATGTATACGGATAGTTCGTTGCGAACTGCCGTACCAGATTCATTTTACCATGATACCGGTTGCCGGACAATTCACGTAAGGATTTGGCATCATAGATATAATCCCAATGTTCACGGTTCTCTTGAACATGCATCCGCGCGCCGGCGGCCTTTCTCCAGAAAGGCAGCAGCATTTCCGGAACCCGTATGACCGTGGCCTGGCTGCCGAAAACGGTTGGAAGTCGCCGTTCCCAATCCACTTCTTGCCATTTTCCCACCGGTGCCCAGAAGCAGCTTTCCGGCCGCTTCTGTCGAATCCATACCATGTCGTCTTCAAAGGCCCACTCAAGCCCGAATTCCGCCGCCCAGGCCAACAGGTTAACGAAGCTGTAATCGGACGCCTTTTGCGGACAGTCGGCGAGGATCTTCCCATATGTTTCCTGCCGGACAAAGGTAATCTCTTCAAACACTAGCATGCTGTCATTCCTCCGCATTCCCTTCCGCCATTCTGGGGGATTTTTTCCGGAGCAGCCCGATGTCCCGCAACCCATTCACCCCTTTATGGACCTCACCATAGTCAACCGTCCAATGCGTGTCAATTGGATTGTCGCCATGATTGTCCGGTAGCCTGTCATTGCATTTTGATCACAACCGATGATAGGGTAACTTATTTTTTTAACGATCACACCCCGGAAAAAGGAATATGGATTCCGATGAAATCCTATCGCATTGGCATTGACTTGGGCGGCACCAAAACAGAGGTCATTCTGCTGGATTCGGACGACGAAGTCTTGCATCGGAAACGCATCGATACGCCGGCCTCCGAAGGCTATGAGGCGATTCTGGAATCCACCCGCAGCCTGATCGTGGACACGACAAATCAAATCTCCGCGCAGGATTCCTATACGGTGGGGATCGGCATACCCGGAACCATCCATAGCCGAACGAACCTGGTGCAGAACGCCAACACGACATGCCTGATCGGCCAGCCCTTTCAACGGGATCTGGAAAAGGCCATAGGAAGGCCGGTGCGAATGGAAAATGACGCCAATTGCTTTGTCCTGGCCGAAACCCGGAAAGGAGCGGCTTTCGGATATGATTTCGTTTTCGGTGTGATCATGGGTACCGGATGCGGGGGCGGCATCTGCATCCATCAGCAGGTTCGATCCGGCAGCCATGGCATCGCCGGTGAATGGGGCCATTTTGCGGTTGATCCCGGGGGAGCGAACTGTTATTGCGGCAACCGGGGATGCGTTGAAACCAAAATCAGTGGATCCGGCGTCGAAAACCATTTTCGCGAAACATTTGGAAAATCGCTCAGCATGCGCCGGATAACCGAAGGATTCAGATCCGGCGACCCGCAATGCACTAAAGTTTTTCGACAATTCCTGGATGATTTCGGCCGCAGCCTGGGCGGCCTGATTTCTATCCTGGATCCGGATGTCGTGGTGGTGGGCGGCGGTTTATCCAATATAGACGAGCTCTATTCGCTGGGTTTTGATTCCGTCCGACGCTATGCATTTCATGAAGACTTGCAAACCCCCATCGTGAAGAATAAATTGGGTGATTCGGCCGGCGTCTTCGGCGCTGCCTGGATCGGTCGATGAAAACGGTATCCCCCGATGCGAAATCAAAAACGAACCAGTAAGAAATACATCCTATTATCGGCCCTCTTGGTTTTCATCGCCTTTTCAGGCGCGCTCCTGTTGTACTGCCTTCATCTATCCGTTCTGATTGAAAGCCGTTTTGCAGGCCGAAGGTGGCAACTGCCTTCCCGTGTTTATTCCGACACCACCCTGCTGTATCCGGACCAGGGAATCAATAAAACCCTGTTTTTGAAAAAACTATACGGCCTGAATTATCGGACGGTGAGTAGCAGGCCGGAGCGCAAGGGCGAAATGCGGGTGCGTGAAGATGAGATCGACCTCTACCTGTATGACGCGGTCCTTCAAACGGAAACCCGCACCGGATTCCCGGTGGCGATTCGATTGCGGAACAACCGCATCGCCTCCATGCTGCGCCTGGATACCAATGCCCCTTTATCCATTCTCGAACTGGAACCCGAGGAATTGACCCTTTTCTTCGGCCCCGAACGAGAAAGACGCCGCCTGATATCCATCCGGCAGATTCCCGATCATCTGATCAAGGCCGTGATCGCCATCGAAGACGAGCGCTTCTATCAACACCACGGCATTTCTTTCAGGGGCATGCTGCGCGCTTTCTACCGCAACTTGCGCTACGGGAAAATCCGGCAAGGGGGCTCCACCATCACCCAGCAGCTGGCCAAGAATTATTTTTTGACTTCCGAACGCACTGTCGTAAGAAAAGTGAAGGAAATCCTGACCGCTCTGATCATGGAGCTGAAATATCAAAAAGATGAAATTCTCGAGATTTACCTGAACGAAATCTATTTCGGTCAGAAAGGGTCCGAATCCATCAACGGCGTTGGTGAAGCCGCGTTGTTTTATTTCGGCAAACCGGCCGAGGAACTGAACCTGTCCGAATCGGCCGTGCTGGCCGGGTTGATCAAAGCCCCCAACCTGTATTCCCCCTATTTTCATTTGTCAGCCTGCAAATCCCGAAGAAATCAGGTTCTAACAGCCATGGAAAAAAACGGTTGGCTTGGGGAAGGCCTCCTGCCGGATTTGAAGGCAGCCCCCGTGGAAACGGCCGGTTTTCGAAAACAAAATCGCAAAGCTCCCTATTTTATTGACTATCTTCATCAACAACTGGACACATTATACTCCAAGGAGGATCTTGCCAGCCTCGGCCTCTCCATCTACACCACCATCGACACCCAGGTCCAGCTGGCGGCGGAACAGGCCCTTGAGAAAGGTCTGAAAAACTTGGAAAGCCGGAACCCGGCGCTGCGAAGAACCAACCCCGAAGACCGACTTCAGGGGGCGGTGATCGTGATCCAACCACGAACCGGATATATTCTGGCCATGGTGGGGGGACGCCAATACGGTCAAAGTCAATTCAACCGCATTACCCAGGCGCATCGCCAGACCGGCAGCACCTTCAAGCCCTTCGTCTTCCTGAGCGCCCTGGACAAGTTCACACCGGCCTCTCTTTTCTCCAACGCGCCCCGATCCTACCCCACGGAAAAGGGGGAATGGACCCCCCAGAACTTTGAGGAGACCCCGGAAACGCCGGTTTCCATGCGCACGGCACTGGCCCTCTCCTACAACCGGGCCACAGTCGATATGGCCATGCAGACAGGACTGTCGGAAGTGGTCTGGACGGCCCGTCTGTTCGATTTTTCAACCGAGCTGCAGCCATATCCCGCCCTGGCATTGGGCGCTTTTGAAGCCATACCACTGGAACTGGCAAGGGCCTACTGCACCTTTGCCGCCGACGGCTTTCAACCCTATCTATTGGCGGTCAGCAATGTCACCGACAATGCCGGCAAGCTTTTGACCCGTCGTCAGATGCGGATAAAGCGGGTCATCTCAGCGGCCAAAGCCTATCTGATTACGTCTATGCTGCGCAGCGTCGTCACGGACGGCACGGCCCGATCGCTGGGAACGCTTTTGACGCCCTTCCCCACAGCCGGGAAAACCGGGACCACCAACAATTTCCGGGATGCCTGGTATGTGGGGTATACCCCGGACATATTGGCGTTGATTTGGGTGGGATTTGATAACGGCGATTCGATCAAGGCCACCGGGGCGGCCGCAGCCCTGCCCATCTGGGCGGATTTGATGAAAGCCGTCCCCCAATATATTTCCGGCAATTGGTTTCCCACGCCGCCCGGAATCGTCACCAAAGAGATCTGCACGGAATCCGGTTCGCTCGCCGTAAACGGATGTCCTGAAACCAAGGAAGAACTTTTTCTGGAAGAGAATGCACCGGATACCACGTGCCCCCTGCACGGCTCCCAATTTTTCAAAAACCTGTTGAAAGGAATCAAAGGCATTGTTGAATAACGCCAAACAACCCCACATGGCAGTCGTACCGATGCTCCTGTTGCTCTCCATCCTATCCGGATGCAGCATCGACCGACGTCCCACGACACCGGAAATGCCGCCGCCCATTCTGTCACCGGAAGCGCCTCCGGAAATGCCGCCGTCCATTCCGGGACCGGAAACGACTCCGCAACCGAGCCCGCCGGAAACCAAGCCCCAAAACCGGGTTCCCGAAACACCGGCGCCCGATGCACGAAGCAAAACCGCCCTTGAAATCTCCCGCCAGGCCCTCCTCTATTTGCGGAAACAGCAACCGGACCCGGCCATCAATCTGCTGGAGCGGTCCATCAACCTCAATCCGCACAACGGTCAGACCTATTTCCACATGGCCCAGGCATGGATCATGAAAGGAAATCAGGATCAAGCCCTCGAATTCAACCGAATGGCGGAAATTCAACTCAGCACCGATCCGGAATGGCGGGCCCGTATCGCCGCCCAACGCAAAATCATCGAAGGGATGGGTTTGTAGGGCATTTCAAGAGATAACAATCCGTTTTTTAAATAAGATACCACGCCGGTGAATTACCCGGCAGGGATATAACCCTTGCAAGATGGATTTTGATGGTTATATTCGCCACTGTGCTTTGCAAACATGACGGCTTCCCGCCCGAAACCGGGCGGATATATTTTGGAAAAGAAAACAGGTAATGAAGAACAACAAAAAAGAAATCGACAGAAGAAGAACCTTCGGCATTATCAGTCATCCGGATGCCGGAAAAACCACCCTGACGGAGAAACTCCTCTTTTTCGGAGGGGCCATTCAACAAGCCGGGGCCGTAAGAGCCCGCAAGGCAGCAAGATATGCCACCAGTGATTGGATGGCCATTGAAAAAGAGCGCGGCATTTCCGTAACGACATCGGTGATGAAATTCAATTACCGTGATTATGAAATCAATCTTCTGGATACACCCGGCCACCAGGATTTCTCCGAAGACACCTACCGGGTGCTCACCGCCGTCGACAGCGCCCTGATGGTCATCGACAGCGCCAAAGGGGTGGAACCCCAGACCGAAAAACTGATGGAGGTCTGCCGCATGCGCAACACCCCCATCATCACCTTCATCAACAAGCTGGACCGCGAAGGTATGGCGCCGCTGGATATCCTGGGGGATATCGAGAACAAGCTGCAGGTCGAGTGTTCACCGCTCTCCTGGCCCATCGGCATGGGGAAACGCTTCAAAGGTGTCTATAATTTGTATAAAAAGGAACTGTATCTGTATCAACCCGGGCGGAATTCCGGCCACGACGAAGGCATTCTGATCAGCGACCTGAATGACGCCAAGCTGGATGGAATTCTCGGCAATCAGGCCGACGAACTCCGAGGGGATATCGAGTTGATCCAGGTTGCCGCTGCGCCTTTTGAGCGCGACCATTTTCTCAAGGGCAATCAAACCCCGGTTTTCTTCGGCAGCGCCGTCAACAATTTCGGGGTCCGGGAACTTCTGGACGCCTTCGTTGAAATGGCGCCGCCGCCCGGCCCGCGTACGACGACTACCCGTGAAGTCAGTCCGTATGAGGAGCCTTTCTCGGGTTTTGCATTCAAAATCCAGGCGAACATGAATCCCGCCCATCGCGACCGCATCGCGTTCGTGCGCATCTGCTCCGGCAAATTCACGCGGGGAATGAAGGCGGTTCATCACCGCATCGGCAAGGATGTCACCTTCGCCAACGCCACCATTTTCATGGCCAATGAGCGCGAAAACATATCCGAAGCCTATCCAGGAGATATCATCGGCATCCACAACCACGGCACCATCAAGATCGGCGATACCTTCACGGAAAAAGAACCTCTGAAATTCTGCGGAATTCCCAATTTCGCACCTGAATTTTTCAAGAAAGTCATTCTGAAAAATCCGTTGAAAATGAAGCATCTTCAAAAGGGGTTGACCCAGCTTGCGGAAGAAGGCGTGGTTCAGGTATTCAGACCTTTCAGTATCAACAGCTATATCCTTGGGGCCGTGGGAATGCTGCAATTCGATATCACCATGGAGAGACTCCGAACCGAATACGGCGTGGATGCGGTCTACGAAACCATCGAATATAATGTGGCCCGTTGGGTGGAGTGCGATGATCCCAAGAAGATGATTGAATTCGAACGCAAGAACAGCGCCAACATGGCCTGGGACTCGGAGGGATCGCGGGCGTATCTGACCACCAGTGAGTGGCAGCTCGGCTATTGCATGGAGCAATGGCCCCACATCTCTTTCCGCAAAACCCGGGAATTCAACGAAGCATAAGGGTTTCAAGGCCGTTGCCGACCTCGG
This sequence comes from Desulfobacterales bacterium, assembly GCA_041740615.1. Classification (GTDB taxonomy): domain Bacteria; phylum Desulfobacterota; class Desulfobacteria; order Desulfobacterales; family SURF-7; genus DYJD01. Next base: position 1,973 of record JBGSLR010000004.1, on the reverse strand, counting down.
ATGCGCCCCCCTTGGATTTGTTTGTCGTCAAAGGCGCATCCAGATACAATCAATGCCGTCGACTACCATGTGGAGGAGAAGACCGACGCCGATGATCCTGAACCTCGGTATCCCTGTCAGCAGCAGATAGATGACGATCGCCGCCCCCGAATGGAGGGGATGGAAGCCGATACTGCAGCGGTTCGGATCAAAAATGGGCTCCGCCGCCAGATGATCCAGATCAACCGCCATGGTCATCATCATGATGGCCCAGGATCGTTTCCATCTCCCGGCAAATCCCAGGCGGGCCGCAACGGCCGGCAGGGCGATGTGCAGCCCCATATGAATGATTTCCCGAAACATGCGGTAGCGTTCCCGATCTCTCTCCTCGTTGGACGGATGCAGCCGTTACGACGACAGTCGCTTCAACCGGCATCGATATGTTTCGGTCAAATCCAGGTAGGCTTTAACCCCGAAGGTCAGCATTTCCCGATGACGATCTTCCGTGTCTTTGATGGGTTTCGCCGGGGATCCCGCAACGATTTTTCCTGCGGGAACGTGTTGATTTTTCCGCACCATCGTCTGTTCTGCCAGGATCGAACCGGTTCCGATAAAAGCCCCTTCACAAATCATCGACTGCATGCCGATCAGGGTGTCGTCCTGGACCACGGCATCGTGAATCATGGCCATATGCCCGATGATGACCCGGTTGCCGATTTCGGTCCTGGTGGCCGTATGGATGACCACATTGTCCTCGACCACGGTATCGTCCCCGATGACGATGGGGCCGAAATCCCCCCGGATGACCGCCCCGAAACCGATGTGGCAGTTCCGTCCAATCAACACCTCGCCGATGATCTCCGCGCTGGGTGCGACCCATGTGCCCCGGCCGATCACCGGCCGCTTTCCCGCGATTTCATATACTGGCATGTTTTCCCCCCTGACCTGTCCCCAAGGATGTCGTTGTGTTCCCGAACCGGTCAGTCGGTTACTATAAATGGAGTTCGCCTTTGGCATAGAGAACCGCATATCCGGCTATCCGCACCCGATCGCCCAAATCCTCACAAAACAGCTCCCCCCTGCGTTTCGATAATTGAAACGCATGCAATTTGGTTTTCTTGAGACGATCGGACCAATAGGGGACCAGCGTGCAATGGGCCGAGCCGGTAACCGGATCTTCCGGAATCCCGGCGTTCGGGGCGAAAAACCGCGACACGAAATCCGACTTCTCTCCCGGCGCCGTGACGATCACCGCAAACACATCCGTCAGTTGTTTCAATAGGTCAAAATCCGGCTGCATGTTTTGTATAACGGCTTCGTCCTGAAAGACGGCCAGCAAGTCTCTGGATTGCAACACCGTCAGTGGCTCAGCGCCCAGAGCCCGGGAAAGGACGCCCGGTGTCACAGTCGGTTGCGGCGGTCTGGCGGGGAAATCCATGGACAGCAGTTCACCGGATCGCGCAACCGATAGCAGACCGCTTGCCGTAATAAAATCGACGGAAGGCAAGCCGTCATCGATAAACGAAAAAAGGACGAACGCGCTTGCCAGGGTGGCATGCCCGCAAAGGTCTATCTCGACAGTCGGTGTGAACCACCGCAGCGCATATCGCCCTCTTGAATGTTCCACAAGAAAGGCCGTCTCCGACAAATTGTTTTCAGCGGCAATGTCTTGAAGCGTGGTATTGTCCGGCCATGATTCCAGGACACAAACAGCTGCCGGGTTGCCGCCGAATATGGTGCGCGTGAACGCATCCACCTGGTAGAATGGTATGTTCATACTTCCCTCCCGGAGGAATAAAGATTGTCATCATACCCGGTTTTCTTCATGAACGTCAACAAGGCGCCCCTATCCCTCCAGGGCAATCGCATATCTTTGATGGCATAGAATTTGATGCATTGAATTGAGTGCCCATGCATCTATACGCATAACCACTCAATTTTATAAACAATATCATTATTAAACAACCTATTGAAAATATTAAATAAATCTAGAC
>JBGSLR010000003.1:0-19972 GCA_041740615.1 Desulfobacterales bacterium | reverse complement strand
TTTTGGTCAGCTTACTGAGGGAATGTTAGGATTGTGTTAGAGAACGCCCATACATCAATTGCATTCATGCGTGGTGAGTTACGCCAGCCTGTCAAGAGCATGAACGAGTTTGATGCTTTACAACAAAAACTTGATACGCATGTCTGCAGAGAATGTCTGCAGTAACAATAAACAATCGGCACAATCATGTGCGCATATCTACGGAAAGGAAAAGATGGGGCACGGCAAAGCGTTCCAGCATCTTTTGCGGCCACCATTTTTTGGTGTCGGCCAGGGTCAGGGCCGGTACATCGTTTTTGATATATACCGTCGTGGACACCAGATCGTAAACCGGTGCAAGCTGCACAGGGAACTGGGGCGCCGTATAGAGCACACCGAATTTTTTCAGATGGGCGTCGCCGTTGCGTAATATGACGGACAACACCAGGTTGGCGAAGAACTGCTCTCTCGCCGCCATGAGGTATTCACCGGAAACAAAATCCCGGATGCTTCGCGCCACCCGTTCATAGAAAATGAAAACAATTTTCCAATACATTATTCCACCGCAGGGTCCAATAGCCATTTCCACATTGGCAGCAGCAGGATGGTTTGTCCGTTCTCTTCAATCGTTTTTTCGATGCCGATATTGATGATCAAACGTTTGTCCGCGTTGATCGAGGCGTCGGCGTCCAGCAATGCGCGTGATTCCCGCTTCAGCGTTTCCGGAGTGCTGACATCCGCCGAAGCCTGGATCAAATGCCGGCTGCCATTCGGGTAGCGGGCATAAAAGTCGATCTCATAGCCGGCGGAAGTAGTGATGTATTCCATCTGCGCTTTTTGACGATGCAGTTCCATCAGAATGCTGTTCTCCAGCAAATGTCCCTGTTCTACGGTGGCGGAAGCGGAGTACGCGGCAGCCAGACCGGAATCGCAAACATAGGTTTTTATCGGATTGACCATTCGCTGACGATCGGACTTGCTATGGATATTGACCGTATAAATCAGAAATGCATCCTGGAGGTATACCAAATATTCATGCAGGGTTGTTTTGGCAACTTTTATACCACTTGATTTCAGCACATTATAAAATTTGTTGATGGAAAATTTCGCACCCGGATGTTGGAGCAGATGACGGGTCAGTTTCCGGAGGGCAACGACATTGGTCGCATTGTAGCGTTCGACGATATCCCGGAAAATTACCGTATCGACATATCCCTGCAGGAGCAGGTGCCGGTCGTGGGCGGCTATCTGCTGGGCCTCCGGGAAACCGCCTTCGGAGATATATTGGTTAGACTTATTTTCTAACAGCGACCGAAGATTTTTATCGATTCGAATTATTTGTTGCGGGAGTTCAATGTGTTGTGACTTTAAAAATTCTCTGAAACTGAACGGATAAACCGTTTCCTCGATGGCTCTTCCCCGCATGGAGGAGGCGATTTCCCGACTGAGCATTTTCGCCGACGAACCGCTGATATAGATCTGCACGTTTTCCGTATCCATCAACCGGCGTGCAAATCGTTCCCATCCTGTGATCAATTGGATTTCATCAAAAAACAGATAGAGGCGATCCGTGCGGTTTTCCGGAAACATGGCATAATATTCATCCGTGATCCAATGCAGATCATCTACCTGCATCTCTGCCAGTCGCTCATCTTCAAAGTTGAAATAGACGATCCGGGTTTTCGGAACACCTGTCGCTAAAAGGGATTTCATGATTTGATACAAATAATACGTCTTGCCGGACCTTCGCATGCCGATGATTGCAAACGTTTTGTTGGGAATTTGGGGAAGACGGCATTCCCGTTCAACCAGGGCCGGCAATTCGAGTGCAATTGCGTCCGCAATGCGCTGTCGAATAATGCTCCGCATATGTTGTCCTTTTAGAAAGTATGAATAAAATTATATTTATCCTTTTAATAGGGACAAATATAGCAAGTTTTAGCGCCATGGCAAGGAAAAAATATGGATGAATGCCAATCGTGGGGCTATTTTCTGTGTGAGAATCCGTGTGAGAATTTTTTCCAAATCAAGCGAAAATATCCAAAATTGACAAAAATGTAAAATTCATATATCGTATTAAATCAATAAAATATATACAATTGAGGAAGTTGGAAAGCCCAAAGGGCCAGTCTTCGAATCCGTAGGCCGGGGGTTCGAATCCCTCCGGGCGCGCCAATCACACCAATGGGTTAGATCGCTTGGGTCTAACCCATCTTTTTTTCTGTGTAAGCCGTAGCGTAATTTACTTAGAGCAATCGGCAATATTTTTATTGTGAGAAACAATGCTTTCGCGTAAAATCATCCATAACCCAATTTTATATTCAACGACTTCGTTCGGAAGGTCCGATTTTCATTATTCCAGGTCTTCAGATACCCCATGGATGATGCTGGTGTTGTTTATTTCCCTTGGTGTCCGATTCGCCGTCACAGAAATAGATACGATATGCCAGACAAGGATCGAGGTGATTCACAATGAGAACCAAAATGCTTCTGGCGCTGCTGTTCCTTTTCATCGCAGGTATTGGTGTCTACTGGGTGCCTCACCGTCCACAATCACCCCACAAAGCTCCTCCGTCCGCCCCGGCTTATGACCAATATGCCTACGGTCGGGCGGATGGGGCAAAGATCATTGATTTCGGCACCCATCCCAACGCCATCTTTACCAGTGAAAACCTGTTTCATGACCGCATCCTGCAGCAACAGCTAGCCGCAGAGGGGTGGCAACTGCGCGAACACCGATACCGCAACGGGATCGAAATGATTCCCTACACCGATGGCCGTCTCGACGTCATGGTGCTCGGCGACATCCCTGCCTTCATCGCCATGAATCAACACCGGATTGGAATCTTCGCCGTCTGCCGGCAGGGGTACAACACCGTCGTTGCGAATCGCAGGCTTACCTTGTCCGAACTCAAGGGGCTTCGTGTGGGATACTCTCCCCATACAACGGCTCACTTCGCCATAGACCGCACACTCCACTCCGCCCGTCTCACGATGAACGATATCATATCGGTCCCCATGACCCCGGATGAGATGGAATCCGCCATGCGCAACCGTTCCGTCGACGCGATCGTTTCTTGGGAACCCACTGCCTCCAAAATTCTCGCGATTCCCGGCAGTTTCGCAATTTCCGTATCCGAAGGGTTTGTCAAGGTTTACAGTGAGCCGGGTCAGGGCACAACCTTCAAAATATATCTGCCTCGGACACAAACCGAGAGCGTGACGGATACAAAGGAAGCCCTGCAAACGCCGGCTCGGGGAACCGAGACCGTGCTGTTAGTAGAAGACGAGTTGTCCATTCTGAAACTCGGCAAGTCGATTTTGGAACGCTTTGGATATACCGTGCTTGTCGCCAGCACACCAGAGGAGGCCCTGACGATTGCAGAAGCGCATCTCGGAACGATCCACCTGCTGATCACAGATGTCGTGATGCCGCAAATGAACGGCAGGGATCTGATGGAAAGGGTTGTCGCTCTCCGGCCAGGCATGAAGACGCTCTATATGTCCGGATATACGGCCGATGCCATCGCGCACCACGGTGTTCTTGAAAAAGGCATTCATTTTCTTCAGAAACCATTTGCCAACCAGGCCCTTGCCGCAAAGGTGCGCCAAGTGCTGAGTGGGGCGATTGACACGTAAGTATGGGCTCCTTAGATTAAGAGGTATATCATGAAACGGTTCATCTTCTGCTTGCTCTTCTTGGGATTTTTCAATTGCACCGGAATCTGCGGAGAAACACTCGTGCTATCCACCGACGATGTGTACCCGCGATCCACGCCGGAAGGAACCGGCTTCGAGGATTTGATTGTCAAGGAAGCGTTTCAGAGAATCGGTATATCCATCAAAATCGTGAGTCTGCCTGCGGAGCGGGGTGTGATCAATGTCAACCAGGGGATTGATGACGGTCTGTTTGTGAAGATCGCGGGTGTTGAAGAGCGTTATCCGAACCTGATCATGGTGCCGGAAAAAATCTGCGACTACGATTTTGCCGCGTTTACAAAAAACCCGTCCATTCAGATCAACGGTTGGGAAAGTCTGAAGCCCTACCATGTGGCGTACCTGAGGGGTTGGAAAATGTATGAAACAAATATCAAGGCCGCGCGTTCCATCATCACCGTAAAAGATGATGACGCCTTGATTGAACTTCTGACCCATGGTCGTGTGGATATCATCGCGTACGAACTTCTGGAGATGAAGGTGCGGGTCAAAAAGATGAAGCTGACCGGTATCATTGCGCTTCAACCACTTCTGGCCAAAAAGGACATGTTTTGTTATCTCCATAGGAAGCACGCCAATCTTCTACCGGGATTGGTTCAATCGTTGAAAGATATGAAAGCGGACGGAACCCATCAGCGAATCATGACGAACGTGATGGAAAAACTGGAGTGAGGATGTTGAACAACGAGAAACGAACCCAAAACAGTATTGGGAAACGGTTATTCAAACTCATCCTGATCGTGAGTTTCTGCCTGACCCTTCTGTTTACCTTTATTCAGGCTTGGATGGATTATCACTCCAAGATGGAGAGCATTTCCCATAGCATGGAACAGATTGAGCGGATTCATGTGGAAATGATCAAGACCTCTTTATGGAGTGCGGATAAAGAGCAACTTCGCCCCATTGTGGAAGGAATGCTGAATTTCCCCTATGTGAATTATGCGGGCATTATCGATCAGGACAATATCGTCATTAATGCGGGCGTGAAACGAAACGGTGAAATCCATCAGGAAATCAAGCTGGCGTATGACTATAACGGCAAGAACATTATTCTTGGAACCCTTATCATTCAAGCCGACAAATCAAAGATCCTATCCGAGGTGTTCAAGAACATCACGATCATGTTTTTGTTTCAGGCCGGTACGATATTTATCGCGGCATTCATGGTTTTCCTTCTGTTCGAGAGACTCGTGACACGGCACCTTGTGGCTGCCGCCGCACATTTGACGTCACGCAACATCGATTCCATCGATGCCTCGCTTCATCTGCATAAAAGAAACCGGCATGATGAAATCGATATTCTGTTGGAAGCTTACAATGACATGATTGAAAAGCTCATCAAAATCTACAGAGACCAGGAGGAAACCCTTCAGGAATTGCATCAAAGTGAGGAGCGCTTCCGGGTGCTTGTGGAAAGCATCCCCCAGAAGATCTTTGCAAAGGACAAGGCGTCGGTATACCTCTCCTGCAATAAGCTTTTTGCCGAGGAAATGGGGATTAACCCACGAGAAATCGTTGGGAAGGATGATTTTATGCTCTTCCCCGTTGAGTTGGCGGAAAAATACAGGGCGGACGATCAGCGGATCATGGCAGCCGATCAGACGGAAACCATCGAAGAAACGTATCTGCTGAAGGGGGAAGAAAGATGGGCTCGAACGACCAAAACACCACTCAAGAGCGCCAATAACGAGATTTACGGCATCCTGGGTATCTATGATGATATCACCGAACAAAAGCGGAAGGAGCAGGAAAAAGTGGTCCTGCAGGCGCAGTTAAGCCAATCCCAGAAGATGGAGGCAGTGGGCCGGTTGGCGGGCGGTGTTGCTCACGATTTCAACAACATGCTCTCGATCATTATCGGCCATGCGGAGTTGGCCATGGATAAGTTCCCGCCCGAGGATCCGATGGTTGGTGATCTCCATGAGATCGTGAAGGCCGGCAAGCGTTCCGCGGAACTGACCCGCCAACTATTGGCTTTTGCCCGAAAGCAGACCATCGTTCCCAAGATTCTGGACCTCAACGACACGATTGAAAGCATGCTCAAGATGTTGCGCCGACTGATCAGCGAGGACATCGTCCTGTTCTGGAAGCCGGCATCCAACCTGTGGCCGGTGAAGATGGACCCGACTCAGCTCGACCAGCTGTTGGCCAATCTGGTGATCAACGCCCGTGATGCGATCAAGGATGGGGGCAGGGTGACCATCGAGACCGATAACCGTGGGTTCGAAGAGCCTTATCGTGAGGGAAACACCGGTTTATTTCCCGGCGAATATGTCGTGCTGACGGTGAGTGATAATGGCAGCGGCATGGACAAGGAGACACTGGAGAATATTTTCGAACCCTTCTTCACCACCAAGGAACTCGGTAAGGGCACCGGGCTTGGCCTTGCCACGGTGTATGGTATCGTGAAGCAGAACGATGGTTTTATCAATGTGACCAGCGAACCCGGGCAAGGCAGCACCTTTACGATCTACATCCCCAGATGCCGCTCCACGGAAGTGGAGAGCGGCAAACGGACGGTGCCGGCCGTCATTCCGACCGGATCGGAAACCGTGCTACTGGTAGAAGATGAAAAGTGCCTCTTGGAGCTGGGAAAAACGATGCTGGAGCGACTCGGATATACCGTGCTGATCACCGGTTCGCCGGACGAGGCAATCCGCCTCGCCAAGACGCGTGGCAGTGAGATTCATCTGCTGTTGACGGATGTGGTCATGCCGGGGATGAACGGTCGTGAGTTGGCCAATCAATTGCGCACCATTCACCCGAGGTTGAAAAGCCTTTTCATGTCGGGCTATTCGGCCGACGTCATCGCCCATCACGGCGTTCTGGACGAGGACGTGCATTTCATCCAGAAACCATTCTCCCGGCAAGGCCTGGCCGTCAAAGTCAGAGACGTTTTGGATCAGGCGTGACCTTCCCATAAACAGGTTGATCTCATCTTAAGGAAGAAACCCATGACGGATATCGTTAACGATTTTATGCAAGCGCTCTTATCCCTCGACAGAGTATCCGCCAGAAACATGATCGCGGATCAAAGCCATCGGAATGCGCCGATCGCATTTATTGAAGAAGTGGTCGTTGCCGCGTTGGAACGTATCGGCGCAGGCTGGCAGGCAGGAACCGTCGCCCTGTCGCAGGTATACATGGGCGGCCGGATTTGTGAAGAGCTGGTGGACGAGATTCTCCCGCCCGGGGACCCGGAACGGAAGGATCAGCCCCGGATGGCCATCTGCGTTCTTGCGGATCAGCACAAATTGGGAAAAGTAATGGTATATTCGCTGTTGCGCGCCAGTGGATACGACTTGTCGGATTACGGCACCGTATCGGTTGATGACCTGGTTGCGCGCGTCCAAAAAGACAACATCGAGGTGTTGTTGATCTCGGTGCTTATGCTTCCGTCGGCGCTTCAAATCAAAAAAGTCAGGGAAAAACTGACGGATATGGGGCTCGATGTCTCCATTGTCGTGGGCGGCGCTCCCTTTCGATTCGATGACCAACTATGGCGGGAGGTAGGTGCCGATGCCATGTGCCGGACGGCGTCCGAAGTCGCAGCCGTTATCCGTCGGGTTACGGGAGGAGGTGTCGCATGAATCAACCCCCAATGACATCCTTGCAGCGGGTTTTAACGACGTTGGCACACAAGGAACCGGATCGCATCCCCTTTTTCCTGCTGGTCACCATGCACGGCGCCAAAGAACTGGGTCTGTCCATCAAACAATATTTTTCGAAGGCCGAGAATGTCGTAGAAGGCCAGCTTCGGCTGCGCGCCAAATATCGTCATGATTGCCTCTATAACTTTTTTTATGCGCCACTGGAAGTGGAGGCCTGGGGCGGCGAGGTCATCTATTGTGAAGATGGGCCGCCGAATTCCGGTGCGCCGGTGATTCGAAATATGGATGACATCCGGAAGCTGGCGCCTCCAACCCGGATTGAAGAGATTCCCTGTTTGAGCAAGGTGCTGAACGCGGCGGGAATGCTCAAGAAACAAGTGGGTGACGACGTCCCCATCATCGGCGTGGTGATGTCGCCGTTTTCCTTACCGGTCATGCAGATGGGATTCGATCGGTATATCGAACTCATGTATGAGCGGCCGGATTTGTTTGATCATCTGATGAAAATGAACGAAGAATTCTGCGTTCAATGGGCCAATGCCCAGCTGCAGGCGGGAACCACCGCGATATGTTATTTTGATCCGGTCTCTTCCACCACCATTTCAACACAAGAGATGTACCGGAAAACAGGATTCCATGTGGCCAGGCGCACCATCGCGCGAATCAACGGTCCCACCGCCACGCATATGGCTTCCGGACGCTGTTTGCCCATCATCGGCGATTTGGCGGAAACCGGAACGGCAATCATCGGCGTCAGCGCGCTGGAGGATCTCGGAACCGTGAAAGCGGCGTGCCGCAACAAACTTTCCGTTTTGGGGAATTTAAACGGGATCGAGATGCGTCGCTGGAGTCCTGAGAAAGCGGAGGAAGTAGTCAAGAACGCCATCTCCCAGGCGGGTCCCGGCGGTGGATTTATTCTGTCCGATAACCACGGGGAGATTCCCTGGCAGGTGCCGGATGAAGTGCTGACGGCCATATCCCAAGCGGTTCAGGAGTGGGGACGCTACCCGTTGGATTGGGTGAAGGGGGATCGATAGACGATGAATATGGATCTGGAAACGGCCAGAAAACAGGCATCCGAATACGCCATGGCGCTGGATCTGCTCGCCAGGATCTCCCACTCCGGCACTGAAAAGGAAGCGATTGACAACATCCTGGAATTATTCACGGTGCTGTTTTCCCCTCAACAACTGCATTATGTTGCGCTGCAAGACGGCCAACCCGAACAAATTCACGGGGCCTCGGTATCGGTAACCGATTGGGACGCCATTCGGAACCGGGCGGCGATTGCTGCCGGAAAATATGGTTGGACGACGTCCGGGAATGGTTTTTTCGTGACGATCAGCCATAAAGGCCATTCACTGGGCGTTATCGAAGTGGATGCCATCTCTTTTCCGGAGCACAAAGAACATTATCTGAACCTTGCCTTATCCATCGTGGATGTGTGCGGCCTGACGATCGAAAACGCCCGGAAATACGAGCTGCTGACAAATAGTGAACAGGCCCTCCGGCAGGAAAAAGAAAAGGTGGAAGCGGCCTTGGCCAAAGTAAAAAAATTAAGCGGACTGCTGCCGATCTGTTCCCATTGTAAAAATATTCGTGATGATAAAGGGTATTGGACTCGCATCGAGGCCTACATCCAGAATCATTCGGAAGCGGAATTCAGCCATAGCATCTGCCGGGAATGCGCCAAGAAATATTACCCGGATATGGACCTCTATGACGATTGAAAAACCATGGTCCGAATCGCATTCGCATATGAGAGTTATACAAAAATTTTTTTTGATTTCAGGAATCTTTCTGTGCTTTGCCCTGATCGGCCTTTCCGGCATGGGACTTTATCTCTATCATCATCCGGATCGCATCAAACCGATGATAGAGCGATCGCTCTCCGGAGCCGTCGGAGCTTCCTGCACCATGGAAACCTTCTCCTTCTCCTTGCATCCCATGGTGGTAGAGGCCGGGGGTATTTCTGTAAAAAACCGGAATGAACCGAAACCGGCATCATCCATCGTAATCCCTTTTATCCGGACGGAGATGGCCATTGAGGGGCCATGGGGCGGCAGAACCCTCATTCTGAAAAACATGCGGATAACCGGTATTGTTGTGGACGGCGCATTGCCCGCTATCCTGCCCGTGAAAAAAGCGCCTTCTTTTTCGGCCAGGATGGTTCAGGGCCTTGTCGGCCTCTTTTTTTTCAGAGACATCCGGTTTCAGTCCGGGGAAATTCTCGATGGACATATCGTGACAACCTGGGGGGGGCAGACCATTCAGGCCCATCACATCCATGCCAAAGTCGGCGCCGATGAGCCGCTTTTCGTATCCTTCGCCATGGAAGTCGAAAACTCCTTCCGTCATCTGCATGTCACGGCGCCGAGCGTGACGCTCGTCGGCAACAATACCTTCGACGTGAATGATGTCAAATTCAACGGCGCGCTCAAGGCAACGGATATCACCCTTCAGGATGCGGAACTCGGAATTCAACGGATGGACGTGCAGTCAACCGTTGCCTACAACCATGCCCATAAACAGGTGACCGCTGAAAAGGTTGATGTCCGTATCCACGGCCTGGCTCTCATGGGAAAAACCGATGGGCGCATGCCGCTCATTGACCTTGGTCTTCAGGCGGAACGGATCTCGACCCGCTACCCTGTCATCGAAATAACGAATGGGACCCTTCAAATCCCACGGGCGGGGGTTCCTAGGGGAACGCCGGACATTCCCATCGGTGATATCCGCTTTGCGATCCCGGACGGCCGCATGGACATGGAAAACAGAACCCTTGCGCTTCCGAAGGTTCGATTCGAGGCGTTTGGTTTGAAAAACCTTTTGCTCGCCGTTGACCTGAAAGTCGGCAGCATCAATCTGATGCTCCAAGGGGAAAAGACCGCGCTGCTGCAAGCTGCCGTCGCCCACCATCTGCTCCCGTCCAATTTGAATTTTTCGGCCGGGGATTCCTTCCGGATCGAAGTCGCAGGCCCGGAGGGCGGACCCTGGCAGGTGAGAGCGAACGTGTCGCTTACGGATCTTGGGTTTCAAAACAAGGACGGGAGCTTGGTGGGAGAAAAGATTTCCCTTGCAACCGAGGCCCAAGGAATTGTCGACCTGCAACATTCCCGCATGACCGTTGTTGTTGATGCAAAGGCGGACGCCGGCGAAGCCCTGTACGATCGCTATTATCTGAACCTCGCCCAAAACCCCCTTGTCGTGTCATGCAATGGGACTTACCGGTTTCAACAACAATTTCTGCAGATTTCCAGGCTCCGGTTCGATCTGACGGATATCCTGCCTTTCGAAATAAAGGGCTCCCTGACGCCGGCTATGTCGATTCGTGATGCCGATTTGACGGTGAGCATTCCGCGGACGCCCGTAAAACCGATCTTTCATTACCTGCTGCAGGAGCCTTATAAGACCGAAAAACCCTTTCTGGCAGCCATGGAGACCGGCGGAACGGTTTCCGCTGAATGGGCGGTGAAAAAAAAAGAAAATGCCTGGCGCGTTATGGGGCGATTGGGGTGGCGCGAAGGAAGCCTTACTATGCGGGATCGGGGCATTTCCATGACGGGCATTCAGCTTGATCTGCCTGTCTGGTATCAAACCGGATTCCCCGAAGCCCCTGTGGATCGCCTCAAGGGCGCGTGTGCGGTAACATCCGTGGTCTCCCCCCCGCTGCCGGAGCAACCCCTGAAGATCGTTCTGGATGCAGGCCCCAACTGGATATCCGTTGATTCTCCGACCGTGATCCGGGTTCCCGGAGGGGATCTTCGCCTGGGAGCCGTGCAGGTGAAAAACCTTTTTTCTTCTGACGTTTCCGTCCATACCCGCCTGGCATTCGACGAAATCAACCTGGGGTCCCTCCTGTCCGGGTTCGGGGCATTTCCCCCGGATGGCGCACCGGAGGGACACTTGACCGGAATACTGGATCCGGTCCGATATGAAAAACATACCGTTACCAGCCAGGGGGAAATGGCGGTCACGGTATTCGGCGGCAAGATAGTGTTGTCCGATCTGGGCGCTTCGGGGATATTGACATCCGCACCGGTTTTGACGTTCAATGCCGGCTGGGATGATCTGCTGTTGACCGAAATGACGACAGATACCACTTTTGGAAAGATCGAGGGCGTGTTGAGAGGACATATCCGCGATTTTGAAATTGCCTATGGTCAGCCACAGCGATTTGATCTATTGTTGGAAACGGTGAAAAAAAAGGGAACCCCCCAAACCATCAGCATTGCGGCAATCGACAACATTACCCGGATCGGTGGAGGGCAGAGCCCGTTTATGGGATTCGCGGGCGCCGTTGCATCGGTTTTTGACAAATTCCCCTATGAAAAAATCGGCATCCGGGCTCGTCTGGAAAACGATATGTTCATCATCAACGGCACCATACGGGAAGACGGCGTGGAGTACATCGTAAAAAGGCGCGGCTTTTCAGGGGTGGATATTGTCAATCAAAATCCGGATAATCGGATTAACTTCAAGGACATGGTAAAAAGAATCCAGCGGATCGCCCACAAAGGCGGGGCGGTTATCCAGTAAAACGGGAGGGACTTATGAAAAAAGAACAAATACGTTTGTGGACGGCGGCGGTGGTCGTGACGCTGACCCTGTTGGCCTGCATTACCATCAATATCTATTTTCCGGCTGAAAAGGTGGAATCCGCCGCCGAGGATATCGTGAATGATATCCGGGGCAATAAGCCGCCTCAAGAGGATCGCCAATCCGGCAGCCTTCAAGGGATTCTCCGCAAGATCGATATCTCCTTTTCCCCCGCCATGGCGTGGGCCGATGAGGAGACAACCGTCTCCAATCCAACCATTCGTTCCCTGAGGGAGAAAATGAAAACCCGTTTTCAGGCGCTGACACCCTATTACCGGAAAGGCGCCCTGAGGGAAGGGGACAACGGTTTTCTCTCCGTAGCAGATGCCGGTGGACTGAACCTCAAAGAGAAACGGGATCTAAACGGCCTTGTGGATGCCGAAAACGGCGATCGCAGAACGCTGTATGCGGAAGTGGCGAAAGCCCTGAAAATAGAATCCAATCAGGTCGGCCGGATCGCGGAGATTTTTGCCAAAGAGTGGAAGAAGCCGGTGCGGTAGGTCGATTATCAATACCTTTATCCATATTCGCAATTGGTATGCGCGGTTTGAACGACCGATATCGTCTCTTTCGCTTGTGGGCGGTTTCGTCTTCAACGCCCTGACGTTGAAGCGCGTGGATATGCTTTTGGAAAATTTCTGGATCATCGCACACCTGCTTGCCGTGGCTGTCTGCATTGTCTGGCTCAATAGGATGGAGGATGAAAATGAAGACGAGAACAAAACATCCAAGGTGAATTTTTGGTTGGTGAATATTTTACAGTTCTTTTTTGGGGGGCTGCTGTCTACCTTCCTTGTTTTTTATTTTCGCAGTTCCGACTTATCCAACAGCTGGCCGTTCATTCTCATTCTTATCGTGGCCTGCGGGTCCAATGAATTGCTGAAAAAGCACTATGTTCGGTTGGGTTTCCAGATTTCGTTTTTCTACCTGTCGCTGTTCGCGTTTACTATTTTTTTTGTGCCGGTTTTCATGAGGGACATCGGCTATCGGGTTTTTCTTCTCTCGGGCGCGGCCAGTCTCGTCGTGATTGGTATCTTTTTGTTTATACTCGCCGTGGTTGCATGGGAGAGGTTCCGTCGGAGCGCAACAATCGTGTTTTCATCCATCGCCGGAATCTTTGTTGTCGTCAATATCCTATATTTTACCAATATCATTCCGCCGATACCATTGTCACTTCAAAGCGGCGGCGTGTATCATTCCGTCATGAAAAACGCGGACGGGAATTATGTCGTACGGTATGAGGATATGGGTTGGCGCGCGAATGTGACGCTCTATCCGGATTTTCATCTCAAGTCATCCGATCCGGTCTATGTTTACAGCGCGGTTTTCTCGCCGCCGGCTCTCGATACGACCATTGTTCACGAATGGCAGTATGATGATCCGGAAACACGCGCATGGAGAGACTGGGAGCGCATTGAATTGCCGGTAGTCGGCGGTCGTGATAGCGGCTTTCGAACATACTCGATGAAAACAAACGTGACGCCAGGACGCTGGCGAGTCACGGTGGCGACTCTTACAGGCAAGGTGATCGGTCGGGTGCGTTTCAATGTCATAGCTACGGATACAGAACCTCCATTACAAACAAAAGTCAATGAGTAACGGTATTGTGAACACCTTATCCGCCATGAACCCAGAGCGGTTTTCCATTTATCAATTCCGGTCTCCTGTCCAAACAATCCTACCACCTCATCATTCAAATATTTGATACAGCGATTACGCTATTCGGAATTGTAAACATATTCAATTTGAAAGCCGCACCTTCACGGTTGGTGAAAAAGGGTCATATATGACCACTGGTGACATATAACCCTTTTGAAATTGCGGCAACGGCTTCCCCTCAATTGTATTTATCGTATATTATTACAAATATATCAGCATGATGTGTGACACCGCGTGGTGTGACGGAATCCTGGCACAAAGATTGAACTTATGAAAAGCAGCGAATCACGGCGCCATATTCTCGATGTCCGCCCAATAACCAGCATTCTAATGGTTGCCCATTGGAAAGAAGGGAGGCCGATATGAACATTCTCCTGATTTATCCAAAATTTCCGGATACGTTCTGGTCTTTCACGTTTGCATTGAGTTTTATCGGAAAAAAGGCGGCCTTTCCACCGCTCGGCTTGCTCACGGTCGCGTCCCTCTTACCGTCGGAATGGACCAAGCGTCTCGTGGACGTAAATGTGAATAGCCTCACGGATAAAGATCTTTCATGGGCAGACATGGCCTTTATCGGTGGCATGGCAGTCCAGCGGAAATCAGCCGAACAGATCATCGCCCGTTGCAAGGCCCTGAATGTAAAAGTCGTTGCCGGCGGACCGCTGTTTACTTCCGAACCCGATGAATTCAAGGATGTGGATCATCTCGTTCTCGACGAAGCGGAATTGACGCTTCCCGCTTTTCTATCGGACTTGCAACGGGGAGAGCAAAAAAGGGTCTACCGAGCTTCGGGTTTCTGCGATCTTGGCGACACGCCCGCTCCCTCCTGGGATTTGGTGGAAACCAAGCGATATGCGTCCATGAATATTCAGTTTTCCAGGGGATGCCCGTTTAACTGCGAATTCTGCAATGTCACGACTTTGTTCGGTCACCGGCCGCGCATCAAAACGCCGCTGCAGGTTATCGCGGAACTGGATCGTATGTACGCTTCCGGCTGGCGCAGCAGTATTTTTTTTGTTGACGACAATTTTATTGGAAATAAGGATTACCTGAAAACACATTTACTCCCGGCTTTGATCGAATGGCGAAAAGATAAAAAGGGATGCGTTTTTTTCACGGAAGCCTCCATCAACCTCGCCGATGACCCTGAACTTCTGGGTATGATGGTAAGGGCCGGGTTTGATTCCGTCTTTATCGGCATCGAGTCGCCCGATGAGGTCAGCCTGACGGAATGTCATAAAACCCAGAATAAAAACCGGGATCTTCTCGAAAGCGTCGCGATCATCCACCGTTCCGGCTTGCAGGTGATGGGTGGTTTTATTGTCGGCTTCGACAGCGACAGGCCTTCTATCTTTCAGCGACAGATCGATTTCATCCAGAAGAGCGGAATCGTAACCGCAATGGTCGGAATGCTCCAGGCCCCCCCGGGAACGCGTCTTTTTGATCGGCTTCAACGGGAAAGTCGGGTTGTCAAGACCTTTTCCGGAGACAATGTCGATGGAACGACCAATATCATTCCCCGAATGGGCATGGACCGGCTTTTGGAAGGGTATCGATCGATCATGCAGCAAATTTATGCTCCGAAAAACTACTATCAACGGGTCAGGGTTCTCCTGAAGGAACTGAAGGCGCCGGAAATCAACCAGCCGATCAATGTTCAGCGGTTTCTTTCCATTTTCCGATCCGCATTCCGGCTCGGGGTTTTGGGCAAGGAACGTTTCCGTTACTGGCAGCTGATGCTCTGGACGCTGATTCGGAGGCCCAGACTGATATCCGTGGCCATAACCCTGTCCATATACGGGCATCATTATCGCAAGGTCTGCGAACGGTATATTTATTAGGCCGATCAATACAAGCGCCGGAATCGATTGCTTGATGGATAGCATCGGTCGCTGCAAAATGATGGTGCTTTGGAAATGAACAGCCGAAACGGCGGAAAAAGGAGACAGTATGTCAAACACAATGGAATCAAAGGATATCGGGCAATTAATGGCGGAGGCGGATGAACTCATCCGACGGATACACTCCGATTCACTCAAAGATATGAAAGAAACGCATCGTCTCCGGTTTCAAAAGCACGCGCAACACTTTGAGAAGATCAAATCCGAGGTTCAGGGAAAAAGCCGGAAAAAAGAAATGTCGGGAATCGGTTCCGGCGCCGAGGGCGTGCATGCGGCCATCCTGGATATTGTGAAAGCCATGCACGAATTTACATCAGGAAAATAAAGATGCTGCCCAATGAAAATAAAAATCCAATCGACACCCTGATGGACAAGCTTCGTTCATTCTTCGGCTCTACCGATCAACCGAAAAGTAAGAACGCCTTGCCCCCGAAGGCTCAATTTAGCATCTGGTATGTTCTGGCGGCCGTTCTTTTATTTTCCTTTATGCAACAGTATTTGTATTCCGCGAAAGTGGAGACGGTTCCCTACAGCCGCTTTAAACAATACATCGCCGAAGGAAAGGTGGAAAAAATGACCATCTATCCTGACACTATCAACGGCAAGCTGGCAGGGACTCCAGGTCAGGAGTTTACGACCGTTCGCGTGAATGATCCCGACCTGGTGAAGGAACTGGATGAACGCAAAGTCAATTATACCGGACAGCGCGAAAATAAATTTCTGAGCAACCTTCTTTCCTGGATTCTTCCCCTTTGCTTTTTTTTTCTGATCTGGCGATTTGCCATGAAAAAAATGGGACCGGGGATGGGGGTCATGTCGTTTAGCAAGAGCAAAGCCAAGATTTTTGCAGAGAGCGATACCAAGGTCTCCTTCGCCGATGTGGCGGGAATCGATGAGGCCAAAGAAGAACTTCAGGAAGTGGTTGAATTTCTACGCACTCCGGAGAAATTCCAGAAACTGGGAGGCAGAATTCCCAAAGGAGTGCTGCTGGTCGGCCCGCCGGGGACCGGCAAAACCCTTCTGGCCAGAGCAGTGGCCGGAGAGGCCAAAGTACCGTTCTTCAGCATCAGCGGGTCCGAATTTGTGGAGATGTTTGTCGGCGTGGGAGCGGCTCGCGTTCGCGATCTCTTCTCGCAGGCCGCCGGTCAAGCGCCCTGTATCGTCTTCATCGACGAATTGGATGCCTTGGGCAAGGCCCGGGGGATGAATGTGATGGGGGGGCATGACGAACGGGAGCAAACGCTGAACCAACTTCTGGTGGAGATGGATGGGTTCGAAACCAATAAAGGGGTCATCATCATGGCCGCCACCAACCGGCCGGAAATTCTGGACTCTGCTTTGCTCCGGCCGGGACGGTTTGATCGGCAGGTCCTGGTTGACCGGCCGGATATCAACGGACGGGAAGCCATCTTGAAAATTCACTCCAAGAATGTGGTGCTGGGTTCCGAAGTCGATCTCCGCAAGATCGCCGGGCGCACCCCGGGATTTGTGGGAGCGGATCTTGCCAACATCATCAATGAAGCCGCTTTGCTGGCTGCCCGAAATGACAAAGAAATGGTGGAGCTGGCGGATTTCGACGAGGCCATCGACCGGGTGGTTGCGGGGCTTCAGAAAAAGAACCGGGTGATGAATGCGCAGGAGAGAGAAATCGTCGCCTTTCATGAGTCCGGACATGCGATTGTGGCCGAGTCGGTAGAACATGCCGACCCCGTACATAAAATCTCGATCATTCCCCGGGGAATTGCGGCCCTCGGCTATACCCAGCAGCAACCCACCGAGGATCGATATTTGATGACCCGCTCGGAGTTGATCGATCGCCTGGCCGTTCTTTTAGGCGGCCGGGTGGCAGAGGAATTGGTGTTTAACGAAATCTCCACCGGAGCCCAGAACGATCTGCAGCGGGCCTCGGATATTGCCCGGGCCATGGTCACGGAATATGGCATGAGCGATCGCCTGGGGCTGGTGAGCTATGAGCGTTCTCGCCAGCCGATGTTTCTCCCGGGAAGTTTTTCTCCCGGTAAAAATTACAGTGAAGCCAAAGCCGCCCAAATTGACGAAGAAGTCAGTCGCTTCATGGATGAAGCGCATCAAAGAGTGATTCAAATCCTCTCGGATCGTCGCAAAGTCATGGAGGATTTGGCCCATCTCCTTTCACAGAAAGAAAGTGTGCAGGGAGAGGAGCTTCGGGAAATGCTATCGGCAGCCACGCCCGGAATGGCGACTTCACCGCCCGATCAGCCGTTCCGAAAACGCAAGGAAGAATTGTTAGAAAATAAAAAATCGAATTAACCCGATATATTGAAGAGGAGATAGCATATGGCAAACAATGTAATGATCGCATTTGACGATTCCGAGAACGCCATGCGGGCGGTGAATTTCGTGGCATGTCATTTTACGCCGGGCGCAACCATCACGCTGTTCAGTGTTCTTCTGGATACGGAAACCATGTGTGCCATGAACAGTCCGGAGCTTACCCCGTATTTCAAGACCCAACAGCAGACGTTTTGTTCCCTTGAAGATAAAAAAAATCAATTGATTGAAAAAGCGGCCCAGGCTGCCCGGAATTGTCTTACCGCGGCGGGCTTTTCCCCTGAGCGGGTGCATGCCAAGGCGATAAAACGCTCCAGGGGGGTGGCCCGTGACATTATCCAGGAGGCCGATTCCGGATATGATGTCGTGGTGATCGGGAAAAAAGGACTGTCCGCCCTGCAGGAATTTTTTTTCGGCAGTGTTTCCCAGAAAGTGCTGCAAGGGGTAAAGACCGCGTCGGTTCTGGCCGTTACATAAAAAGGCGGGACACGCCATCAGTTCTGAAACGGGTATTCATGAACTGAAGTCGGGATAACTTATCATGAGTGAAAATGTCGAAAACCAACTTCGTTTTGCCAACACCGAACTGAATGGGCGAATTGCGTTGTTGGAAGAAACGTTGCTGGAAAAAGAAAAAACCCTGAGCGAGCTGCAAGATTCCGAGAAACGCTACCGAAGGCTCTTTGAATCCGCCAAAGACGGGATTTTGATTCTCGATGCCGATACGGGCAAAATTGTGGACGCTAATCCTTTCCTGTTGCACTTGCTCGGTTATTCCTACGGCGTATTATGCGGGCGCTATATCTGGGAACTTGGCGTATTCAAAGACATTGCCGCATCCAAGGACGCTTTCAAGATCCTGCAAGACAGTGAATACATCCGGTACGAAAATCTGCCGCTGGAAACTATTGATGGGCGGTCCATTGCCGTGGAGTTTGTCAGCAATGTTTACCTCGTGGATCATAGCAAAGTGATCCAGTGCAACATCCGCGACATCACAGCGTTCAAGGAGGCAAAGGAGGAGCACAAACGGTTGATGGCGGCCATCGAGCAGGTCGGAGAGATCATTGTCATGACCGATTCCCAGGGGATCATCCAGTATGTGAATCCGGCCTTTGAGCGAGCGACGGGCTACACCCGGGAGGAGTCCATCGGCCATAATCCGCGCATCCTCAAAAGCGGCAAACATGACGAATCATTTTACCGCAACCTCTGGAATACTGTCTCCGACGGCAGAACCTGGTGTGGTCGGATAGTCAACAAACGCAAGGACGGGAATCTCTACACCGAAGAGGCGACGATCTCGCCGGTTCGTGACGTTTCGGGTCGGATTGTCAACTACGTGGCGGTCAAACGGGACATCACTGAGCATCTTTTACTGACAGCCCAGCTTCAACGGGCCCAGAAGATGGAATCCGTGGGACTGCTGGCAGGTGGCGTGGCCCATGACTTCAACAACATGTTGTCGATCATCATCGGCCGTGCGGAACTGGCGCTGAGGAAGCTGCAACTATCCGACCCGATCTGTAAAGACTTCCGTGAGATCAGGGATGCCGGCAGACGCTCCGCAGAACTGACGCGTCAGCTTCTGACCTTCGCCAGCAAGCAGACCATCACACCCGTGGTCCTGGATCTCAACGATACGGTTGAAAGCCTGTTGAAGATGATGCGGCGGATGATCGGCGAGGACATCGACTTTCTGTGGAAACCTGCCATCAACTTATGGTCGGTGAAAATGGACCCATCCCAAATCGATCAACTTCTGGCCAACCTGGTGGTCAATGCCCGGGACGCCATCACGGGTGTGGGTAAGGTGACCATAGAGACGAAAAGGGTAGTGTTTGATGATGTATATTGCGCCACCCACGCCGGCTTCATTCCCGGCCAGTATATCCTGCTGGCCGTCAGCGACAATGGTTGCGGCATGGATAAGGAAACATTGGCGAATATTTTTGAACCCTTTTTTACCACCAAATCGATGGGGCGGGGTACGGGGCTCGGCCTTGCTACAGTATACGGGATCGTCAAACAAAACAATGGTTTCATCAATGTGTACCAGGGCAATCGCATATCTTTGATGGCATAGAATTTGATGCATTGAATTGAGTGCCCATGCATCTATACGCATAACCACTCAATTTTATAAACAATATCATTATTAAACAACCTATTGAAAATATTAAATAAATCTAGACA
>JBGSLR010000002.1:0-4606 GCA_041740615.1 Desulfobacterales bacterium | reverse complement strand
TTTTGGTCAGCTTACTGAGGGAATGTTAGGATTGTGTTAGAGAACGCCCATACATCAATTGCATTCATGCGTGGTGAGTTACGCCAGCCTGTCAAGAGCATGAACGAGTTTGATGCTTTACAACAAAAACTTGATACGCATTTCTGCAGAGAATGGCCGTTTATCCGGGAGCCGGGGTTGATCAACCGCTGGAAATCGGGGGACGCAAGCCCGGCCAGATGCAAGTCCGACAACCTCTGTTTCGGCCCGGCCCTGGAAGGCAAGGGCGTCTATTGTGTGGTGGACGCAACGGCGAAGCGCGAAGTTTGATCCATCAGCGTCTGCGGCAACCGGATTTCAAACGTGGTCCCGTTGCCGACGATACTCTCGACACTGACCTGGCCTCCATGGGATTGCACTGCATGTTTCACGATGGCGAGCCCCAGTCCGGTCCCGCCTAATTTCCGGCTTCGGGCTTTATCCACGCGGTAGAAGCGTTCGAACAGTCTGGGAAGATGTTTCTGCGGGATTCCCGGGCCGTTGTCGGTAATGGAAATAACGACATCTCTGCCCCTGATTTCGACGGCAAGACGGATGCTTCCGCCTTCCGGGCTGTACTTGACGGCATTATCGATCAGGTTGACCAGCGCTTGGTCCATCAGGGTGGCGTCGATTTTCATGAAATGGTCGTCGGCGCATTCCAGCCGGATGGTGATTTTTTTTTCATCCGCCTTGGCCTGGATGACCTGGATGGCGGTTTCCATGACGCTCTTCAGACGCTTCCGTTCCAGGTGGAGTTCCTGTCGGCCGCCGCTTTGTTCGATTCGCGCGAGGGAAAGCAGGTCCTCGACAATCGCGCTGAGCCGGTCCACATGCTTGTCGATGATCTGCAGGAACCGGTCGGCTTCCTCCGGATTGTCGACCCTTCCCCGGAGCAGGGTTTCCACGAATCCCTTGATGGCGGTCAGGGGGGTTTTGATTTCGTGGGAGACGTTGGCGACAAAATCACGGCGGATATTTTCAAGCTGTCTGAGTTTGGTGACATCGTTCAAGACCAGCAACGTGCCCATGCGTTTTTCAGCCCTGGTCCCGAGGGGAATGCTTTGGGTATGAACAATGCGTTCCGTATCCGAATGAAACATGATGTCGCCTTCCGTTAGTTTGCCGGCGGATAGGGAGTCGGAAACGAACTGGTACAACTCACTGTTGCGGGTCAGTTCCTGAATGCTGCGTCCCTTCAGGTTAGTTGCGGGTTGACCGAGAATGTTCATGGCCGCCTGGTTGATGCTGATGATGCATTCGTTCATGTCCAGGGCGATCACGCCTTCGATCATGCCGGCCAAAACCGATTCGTACTCGTTCTTTTGATTGATCACCGTCTCGATACGGTTCTCCAGTTGAACTGCGACCGAATTCATGGATTCCGCCAGACCGGCAAGCTCCAGGGTATCGGGCACCAGGAGGGGGCGTTTCAGATCCCCTCTGGCGAATTGCTCCACACCTTGCTTCATGTATTCGATGGGGCGGACGATACGGCGGGATACGATCAGGCAGATGCCCGCCGCCAAAGCGGCCATGATCAGTCCGCCCCAGGCGATCTTCCAGCGGATGGAATTCAATTGATCTTCGATGGCCTCGATGGGACTGGAAACACGGAGTATGGCCGCTACCTTGTTGTCGGCAAAGACGGGAATCGCCACGTACATCAGACTTTTTTTCAGGGTGACGCTATAACGGATAGAGGAGGCGATTTGTCCGATCAACGCTTTCCTCACTTCCGGTCGATCTCCGTGATTTTCCATCAACGACGGATCCGCCTCCGAGTCACCCGCGACTTTGCCGTCCGGCAGAATCACCGTCAGACGCGTCACCGTCGCCGCGGCCGCCTGCTTGCAGGCGCGATCGATTTGCACGGCGTCCAGGGGCGTCACGTACGCCTGGAATATTTTTTTCAGCAGATTGCCCTGGGTGAGAAGATCCGCTTCCGTGCTGTTCAGAAAGAACCGCTGCACCGAGGAGGAGGTATACCAGCTTACCGCCAGCAGGGAAAAGAGCGTGATCAATAGATAGGAAGGGTAGAGCTGCCAGATGAGGCGATGCCGTTTTTTCATCATTTCTCCCTGAATTTATAACCGACGCCGCGCACGGTTTGAATCCAATGACTGTATTTTCCTATTTTTTTTCTCAAACCGACGATTTGCACATCCACGCTGCGATCAGTCACGGCATAGCCGATACCGCGCACCGCATCCACGATCTGGGATCGGGTGGCCACCCAACCCGGACGTTTGGCCAGATAATGCAGGATTTGAAATTCCGTAACCGTCAAATCCACGGGTTGGTCTTGAATCATGACTTCATGGCGGCCGGGGTGGATGGTCAGCTCACCCATGCGGATCATCTCATCCTGTTCTGGCTCCTTGTGATCGTTGCGGCGAATGACCGCTTTCACCCTGGCAAGCAGAACCCGGGGGGAAAAGGGTTTGGTGATGTAATCGTCGGCGCCGAGTTCCAGGCCGGCGACGATATCGGCTTCTTCTCCCTTGGCGGTAAGCATGATGATCGGAATGGTGCGGGTCTGGATTCCGGCTTTCAGGCGGCGGGCGACTTCCAGCCCATCCATGCCCGGCAGCATTAAATCCAAGACAATCAAGTCGATTCCCGAAAGTTCCGACTGCCTGACGGCCTCTTCGCCGGTTGCCGCACAGACGATGCGGTAGCCTTCCCGAGCGAGGTTGAAGCGGATCAGCTCGAGGATGTCCTCTTCGTCATCCACTACTAAAATTGTTTTTGATTTCATGAGCTATATCTTTCCATGCCGAATGATTTCTCCTTCGATCAGGTAGATGACCTCTTCGGCGATATTGGTCGTATAGTCCGCCAGGCGTTCCAAGTGCCGCGATATCAGCAGCATGTTGATCAGTAATCCGAGTCGATCCGGATTGGCCGTCATGGCGCTTTTGATTTGATCATAGGCGACGTTGCGAAGGTGATCGACCTCGTCATCCATCAGCATGACCTTGAAAGCCAGATCTACATCCAAGTTGACCAGGGCGTCCAGGCTTTTTTTGAGCATGGATTGGGCTTTTTCCGCCATCAGGGAAAAGTCGAAAACCGCCGGTTCAAACGGCGGCCGTCTGGCGATGGTGATGACCCGCTGGGCGATGTTGACGGCCTGATCGGCGATGCTTTCCAGTTCGTTGTTGATTTTGATCACCGCAACGATAAACCGCAGATCCACGGCAACCGGTTGGTGCAAGGCCAGAATTTTCAAGCATTCTTCCTCGACTTCGACTTCCATTTCGTCAATGTCGTGGTCGGCCTGAACCACATGTTCCGCCAAGGCTTCGTCGCGGTTTTCGATCGCTTGGACCGCCATGCGGACACGTTCCTCCACCATGGCTCCCAGGGTGAGGATGGTTTTTTTCATTTTGTCCAGTTCTCTCTGCAGATGTTTCGCCATCGGCTTAATCCTATTCTCCTGTCGATCACTTCCGAATCGTTTTCATCCGAACCGTCCGGTGATGTAGTCTTCGGTTTGTTTCAGGCGCGGCCTCGTGAACAAGGTGTCGGTTTCCTCGGCTTCTATGAGGCGTCCCATGTAAAAAAAGGCGGTGACATCCGACACCCGGGCCGCCTGCTGCATATTGTGGGTGACCATGATGATGGTGTACTTTTCCTTCAATTCATGAATCAGATCCTCGATTTTTTGGGTTGCAATGGGATCCAGTGCGGAACAGGGCTCGTCCATCAACAGGATTTCCGGCTCCACCGCCAATGCCCTGGCAATGCAGAGTCGCTGCTGCTGGCCTCCGGATAGCCCCAGGGCCGAATCATGCAGGCGGTCCTTGACTTCTTCCCAGAGGGCACCTTGTTGAAGCGTTTTTTCCACCCGTTCCGTGATGAACCGTTTGTCCTTGATCCCCTTTACCCGCAACCCGTAGGCTACATTCTCGAAAATGCTTTTGGGAAACGGGTTCGGTTTCTGGAACACCATGCCGATACGGCTGCGTAAGGTGACAACGTCGATCTCCGGTGAATTGATGTCGCGGCCGTCCAGCAGCAGTTCTCCTGTAACCCGGGTTTTGGGAATCAGGTCGTTCATCCGGTTCAGGCAGCGCAGAAACGTACTTTTACCGCATCCCGACGGTCCAATCAGGGCCATCACCTGATGGGGCTGAAAATCCAGATGGATATCCTGCAGGGCCTGCACGTCACCGTAGAAGAAGTTCAGGCCCTTGGATTGCATTTTGAAGATCGGTTCCGTTTCCGGGCTGGTCATGGAATTCGATCCATTCCGTGTGTTCATATATTTCCTCGTCAACGCGCGCCGGGTGATCAGCGCATGCGGCGCCGCAACCGGGCGCGATATAAAACCGCCGTCAGGGTCATCCCCAGCACCAGCGCGATCAGCACGAGGGACGTGCCGTATTGCAGCGGGCGGGTTTT
The DNA here is from genome assembly GCA_041740615.1 of Desulfobacterales bacterium. Classification (GTDB taxonomy): domain Bacteria; phylum Desulfobacterota; class Desulfobacteria; order Desulfobacterales; family SURF-7; genus DYJD01. The sequence goes on along the minus strand of JBGSLR010000002.1, from coordinate 178 downwards.
TTCGATTTCCGTTCCGGCGGTGGCCAGCACATAAATATGATAGGGCAGCGCCATGATTTCATCGAAAATGGAAGTCGGCATATCCGGCCTGAAAAATACGGCGGCGGTAAACATGATGGGCGCCGTCTCCCCGGCGGCGCGACTGATTCCGAGTATGCCGCCGGTGAGGATTCCGGGC
>JBGSLR010000001.1:0-79414 GCA_041740615.1 Desulfobacterales bacterium | reverse complement strand
CACGGAGCCCATGTTGGCGGTGGAATTCTTGCCCAGGGCGATGTTCGCGGATTTGTCCACTTTGGCTTTGTTGACGACCTTGCCGGACACTTCCGAACCCTGCATGGTCACGGAGCCCATGTTGGCGGTGGAATTCTTGCCTAGGGCGATGTTGGCGGACTTGTCGACCTTGGCATCGTTCACCACCGTGCCGGACACCTTGGAATCCTTCAGGGTCACGGAGCCCATGTTGGCGGTGGAATTCTTGCCCAGGGCGATGTTGGCGGATTTGTCGATTTTGGCCTTATTCACCACTTTGCCGGACACTTCCGAGTCCTGCATGGATACGGAACCCATGTTGGCGGTGGAATTTTTGCCCAGGGCGATTTTGGCGGATTTGTCGATTTTGGCCTTGTTCACCACTTTGCCGGACACTTCCGAGTTCTGCATGGATACGGAGCCCATGTTGGCGGTGGAATTTTTGCCTAGGGCGATGTTGGCGGATTTGTCCACTTTCACATCGTTCACCACCGTGCCGGACACTTTGGAATCCTTCATACCGACGCTTCCCATCCGGGCGGTGGAATTTTTGCCCAGGGCGATGTTGGCGGATTTGTCGATTTTGGCCTTGTTGACCACTTTACCGGACACTTCCGTTTCCGCGAAAGCGACGGATGCACCCAAAAACAAAATCCCGGTTACGACTGCGATTGTCTTTTTCATGGTTCTTTCCTCCTCATGTATGGTTGTTGTTGATAAATTTCGGCGATCCCGTAAAAACCATCCCTCACGTTTTCACCCTCATGGTTGCGGCAACAAGCCAGTCGCCTTTTTCTTGGTCACCGGTTCTTTTCTTCCCGATGAAGAATGATTGCACTATACCCCATGGACGATGGGCGCGAAATGAAATGGATCACAGCGAGACTATGATTCTTTTCACCCTTTCAGAATCATGACGATCCGGCGGCGGGGAAAGATCGGATGGTCATGGCGGATCGATCGAACATGCTTATTCCATGAATTGCATGTCCGCGGCGCAGTCCGCTAAGAATTGGGACAGGCGTTTTTTTTGTTCTTCGTCGAGGGTGTTCATTTCATGCCATTGATCGCAAGGGGCGGCGGTTTCGGGTAGCTCCTGGAAATAGGATATTGCCACCAGGATATTGCCGCCGCCCCCGGTTTTTCTCGCAAAACGTTTGCTCAAAAAGCAACGATCCTCTTTTGTGCTATAGGTGAATATATTGTATTGATATGTGATCCCGCTTTGCTTCTCCGTTCCGGAATCGATCAGATTGTCAACTCCCGAGATGGAATCCAAAATCCAGAAGCCCCTATTTAATGTCGAAAATTCAATTGCGATTCCGCGGCTTTTTCTTTCATTGACGAAGAAAAAAAGCTCTTGACTTACGTTGCCGGACGATTCGGGCGCAGTTGTAAAGAAGATGCTTTTAGTCGATTCTTGCTGCTCTTCAAAAAGAAACAGTTCGTTCATTTTGAGGGTCAAATCCGGGTAAACGGTGCTGAAAATATCTTGTTTGAATTCTCTTTTGTTTTGGAGAAGACCGCACCCTGCAATAATGAGCAACAAGAACCAGCAGACGAGTATTTTTTTCATGATAACCCCTCATGACATGTACATCATTTTCGAAACCGCGTCAGGATTACAGGCAGCGACCTCCCATGTGGCGCGCCAAAAACGTTTCCATTTTTTTAAACATTTGAATATTATGGCGTGTCCTGGAAATGCCGTGCCCTTCATTTTCGAGACGGAGAGATTCGACCGGTTTGTCCAGCCGTTTCAGTTCGGAAATCATCCTTTCGGAATGCTCCGGATCGACCCTGCCGTCCTTGTCGCCATAAATGATCAGAACAGGTTTTTCAATCCGTTTTGCGGCGGTAAGGGGGGATTTCTCCGCAAACAACGCTTTGCCCGCGGCGCTTTTGGGATTTCCGATAAACAGGTGCCACATGGCTATCCCTTGTTTTTGATAAAGGGGCGGGGCGCTTTCCAGAGATTCCATGAACGCCCCGACATCGGATAGGCCGTTGATCGATATCCCGCAGGCGAATACGGTCGGTGTGAACGCGAGTCCCACCAGAGCGGCATACCCGCCATAGCTTGCGCCCACGATCGCGACGGCATCCGGATCGGCGTAGCCCTCCGTTACCGCCCAATGGACGCCGTCCAGCAAGTCATCATGCATTTTGGCGGCGAATTCACCGATTGCGGCGTTTCGGAACTGGATACCGTAGCCATCGGACCCGCGAAAATTCAGTTGAAGAACAGCATACCCGCGATTGGCCAGGAATTGAACAATGTCATCATATCTCCAATAATCGCGTGACCAGGGCCCGCCGTGAACCAGCAGCACCATGGGCAGTTTTTTCGGAGGAGCGCCTTGGGGCAATGTCAGATATCCCCGTAAGGACAGACCGTCTTTGCTGGGAATGACTACCGGCGTAACGTTGGAAAACGGAAGGCTTTTATCTTGTCTCCGATTGCTTCCAAGAAGGGTTTTTTCATGCGTATCTTGATGATAGAGATACCAATCACTTCCTCGATCATCGAATGCGGAAACCGTCCAGATGGTTTCGGTGTCGTCCATGCTGAGAATGCTGATTCCGGTATGGTCGTCCGTTTTCAGTTGTTCAAGGTCTTGGATGATTTTCGGATTCAGCGGATGCGTACGGGGGTAGTTCGGCCAGGAAAACGCTATTTCCGGCTGATGGCTTTTGGGGCCGATGAAGACGGAGGCAACGTCGACTTCTGGGTCCTCGTAGACCAAGGTCTCCGCGAAACTGCGCAAATCGAAGCGCACAAGTCCGATGCGGTCGCGTTTCCGATTCGATAATAACCAGAGGGTGTTTGCATCTTCCGTGAAGGATAGAAACCGCACCTCTTCATGGCAATTCCATTGTAACGCTTTTCTCCACTTCGTTGTGGTCTGATCGCATATGTCCAACTGATTTTTATAGGCGTCAATTGTTCGGATCCGTCCTCTCAGGGCCCCATCCTCGTCTACGATCCATTGCAATACATCTTTTTCACTCCTGGCAATGACCCTGTCTTCTCCAGTTGCCGGGTTGACTTCATGAAGATCAAAGCAGTGCCGGCAGCGACTGTTTTGACTCAGCAATACCTTTTGAGAATTCGCACCGCAGATCCGGTAGAGCGAAGCGCGCGTTTGTGCATTCGGGGTCAAATTGACCGACGCTTGGAGCGGATTTTCCGCGTCCGCAAGATACAGGTGGCCCCAGCCTTTACCCTCCGTATCAAGACGGTAAACAAGATGGCGGCTGTCCTTTGCCCATTCATACCAGTCGATATGGCACCAGCAACCTGTTTCGATGATCGCCGCATCTTTTTTGCCGATGATTTTTGTAAATAGTTTGAAATACCCCTTGTGGTATTCGAGCCAGGCGAGTCTTTTACCATCCGGCGATATGCGATAATCCATTTTCCTGTTTTGATATTTGAAGAAAGCTGAAATGCGCATGAGCGGCGGCAAATTTGCCTGCTGTAAGGAAGGGTGCAGCCGATATGAGGCGCAACCGCTGAACAAAAAACAACCGACGAAAAACAGTCGCAAAAATGCTTTCAATACACAATTTCCTTCGCGTATAGATCATCGTCCCGATTGACCCCACATCCATTCCAATCGACACATCTTGGGGCATTTATCACAAAAACAGACGGATTTCAAACCAGTTCGCCACAGACTTCGTCCCCCAATCCATTTTTATTCCCGTTCAACTCGGTGAGCTTTCCACCGGCCGGCGCCTGCTTGATGCGATATTCCAGTTTGAGGGCACGGCTCTTCGACATGTGGTCACTGACGCCGACCAGATTGACGGGTCGCCTGGATCGCGTGTATTTCGCGCCTGTTCCCGAATTATGAGCCGCCAATCTGGTTTCCAGCCGGTTGGTGATGCCGCAGTACAGGGAGCCGTCGGCGCATTGCAGCAGGTAGACGACCCAGTTGTCCTTCATGGTTGACGCCTGAAGGCGGTCTGAAGACTATTTTGCAGTGTCTCTTTATTCTTCATGCCGGGAGGGAAGGGACTGCGGCCAATGGAGAACGACTTCCGAAGGAAGATTGGCGATCCGGGGCAGGGGTTTGATGAAATGTTGGCGCAGACTGAAGGTGTAAGCGCCCTGGGTGGGGATCAGCAGCAGGTCGCCGGGCTGGATGTCCACCCCATGGTAGGACGCACCCCAGACATCGTGAGGGGTGCACAGGGATCCGAGAACATCGCATGGATGTTCCGCCACTTCCGGGCGTGTCAGGTTGATGACCGGGAAGAAATCCTGTTCAAATCTTTCCCAGCCCACGGCATTGGTTCCGCAATCGGTAATGACGAGATCCGGCGCCTTCACGTCCACAACCGTCATGAGCAAATGGACGACTTCATGACACAACCAGCGGCCCGGTTCCAGGTAGATGCGGCACTTCACCTTTTGGGGAAAATGATCCCGAATGGCGGAAGCGATGCTTTCGGCAAAGGATTCGATCGGCGCACTTCCCAGGCAATAGCGCGATCGGGGATCGATGCGCTCCGGCGCCAGTACATCCATGAGTTGGCCTTCCGGCGTTCCCTTGGCGCGCAGCCATTCCCCTTGTTCCGGCCAATAGCCACCGCCGATGTCGATGAATTGAAGGCCTCTTTGAAATTCGGAAGGCAATTGGTGGAGTTTGCTTCCCAGTTGTTTCAGAAAGTCGTGTTGTGCCTTTGGTGACAGGTTCCAGCTGGTATGAAATTGAAGGCCGCACAAGGAGACAAAGTCGGATTTGTTCGCTTGCGCCCAAAACCGATCCAGATTGTCCAGCGGAATACCGAATTTTCGCCATAGTCCGTTGGGATTGGTTGTCAGGCGGACACCGGCTTTCACCGTTCGTTTTTGTTCATGGGCAAGCCGCGTCAGGCGCGACAGTTCACCAAAACTGTCCAGCAACACGGTTACCCGTTCCGCATGATCCAGTGCGGCGGACAGTTCTTCATCCGTTTTTCCGGGGCCGCTGAAAATGATCCGATCCGCGCCTACCGAAAGCGCTTGCTGTAATTCCAGTCCGCTGGACACATCCAGCCCAAGGCCCTCGGAAACGAGGATGCGTGAAATTTCCGGCATATTGTTGCTTTTCATGGCAAAAAAAATGTCGGCAGCGCCGATGGTTTCCTGGAAAACCCGGCGAAACCGCGCGGCTTTGGATTTCAGTCGGGCTTCGTCCAGGACATACAGCGGGGATCCCTGCTTTCGGGCCAGGTCGATGAAGGCGGGCGCGTGTTCCAGGCAGGAGCGAACGAAGTCCTGCAAATGTCTTTCTTCCATCTTGGGGAATGGAGACGTCAGAATGCGTTCGGCTTTTTGCAGCAGTTCATTCATTTACAGAATATCCACGGTGATCTGTTTTTTTAGACCGATGATCTGTTGGTGAATGGGCTGATCGGCAGCTGGTTCAAAAATGATATATCCCAGCAACCACGAGGCGTAATCTTCCGGAGGGACCCGGATCGGATCGCCCGGCTGCTTCAACCAGACCATGGAGCGGACGCGTTTTTCATACCCGTCCAGATGGGGCCGGATGGCCTGAAGACGTCCGGAATGTTCGGCATGAAAGCGTACTCCCACCAGATGATCCCAGGTGTCGTGCGGCGGAATCATCAGCCAGAGGCCTTCGGCGTAATCCAGCGCCGCAGCGATCATGTCAAACCCGCAGCTTTCTTCTATTAACGGTGGCAGGCAATCACCGCCCGGACGCGGGGATATTTCGATAAAATACGGACGACCGTTGCGGATGATGAAGTCGAGCATGCATAATCCGTCTGTCAAATCAACCGCTTTCACCGCTGCGGAAACATAGGCCATGAATGCGGAAAGGTCGGTTCCCGCCGGTAGTTCCACCGGAATTTCGTATGCCTGGGTTGTGCCGATGGGCCCTTTGTCCGGGAAATATTTTTTGGCGAGGCGCAAAATCTTTGCTTCGTCGGCTTTCAAGAGGATATCGCAGCTGAATTCTTCCCCTTCGATATACTCCTCACAAAGAACCGCCATCTGGTTTTGATTGTCCGAAAGATGATACATTCGATTGCCGCTTCTGCTTTTCAGACCGGCCATCATGACCGGATAGGCATCGATGGCTTCCGCATAATTGTCGCAACGAAAAATCAGCTCGCTGCCGCTCCCGGACAGAGGCTTCAGGATGACGCTGGATTCCGTTTCGCCCATAAAAGCGGCGATGTCCTCCAGACAATTGATCTTCCGGACTCTGGGGCATGGCACCCCGTAGGTATACCAGCGCTGTTTGCAGACATATTTATTGCGGCAATATCGGACGGTTTCCCTTGACGAAAACGGCAGGCCCCAGTTGTCGGCGATTGCCGCGGCCATGGCCAGGGATTCGCAGTCAAAACAAGTAACACCGCCAAGCGTGAGGTGATGATGTATCAGAAAGTGTTGCAGTTCTTCGGTTACCTTGTTTTCGTCTCTCAAGGGGTAAATGAGTTCATCGTCCATTGGGGTCGATGACGGTGCGGTCGGTGGAAGCGTGTCCGGATCGGTTAGGAAAACGGCGCGGCCGGGCATCCGGCGGCGAATATGATCGATATAATCCGGGGTCGTTCCCACGACCAGGATGCGGTTATGATGCTTCAATGACTGTCGCCTTTTTCGGGCACGGTGTTTCGGAGAGAGAAGACACGGTGGTCTTCCTGGCCGTATAAAGTGGACGCGGATGAAGATGAAAACGGGTTTTCCAGCCGAAGTCGCCGCACAGAAAGTCAACTTCTTCGATCCCCCGGCCGCAACTCCATTCCAGGTGGAACAGGTTGATGGTCTTGGCAATTCCCGGGAAGGTCGGATCGGTCGCGCCGGCCAGCACGGTAAAGCGATCGCGGTACACGGCGCCGACGTCAACGGCCGCCTTTTTACCGTTTACCCACACGGTAACGACGCGCAGGGCCTTGATTTCGCGAAGTCCGGTCAACATGGTATTGAATCCGTTCAAAAAACGCGGATCGTGGAAGTAGGACTCCCGACCGAAATTGGCCAGGTTTGTTTCAAACATCCAATCGATATCATCGAATTCGTTTTCCTGACACCGGCAGTCCTCGTCCGCATACCGGCTTGCCTCCCGTTTGAGTTGTTTCCGGGATTTTCCGGAGAACCCCTCCCAATAGGCGTTGATGTTCGCACCGTATTGCAACGGATGAAAGAGATATCCCGTTTCATCGATGTCCGCGGCTTCGGGAGATTCCGTGGGAAGCAGATAGCGCATGCGAATTTCCTCGGGACCGGCTTCCCAGAGAAGACGCCGGATTTCCATCGATTCCGCGGGGATCCGGTTTTGTTCCAGCCAGGTTTTTCCTTTCCAGGTCTCACCCGGGAAGCAACCGTAACCGCCTTCTTCTTCAATCCGGCTGAGAGCCAGCAAGCCCACCGGTCGGCCGAACCTTTCCGCAACGACAAAATAAGGCGGTCGGTTGAAATGCCGTTGAAATGCCCACCGGACATCCCAGCGGTCGAATAGGCATTGTTCTGGCCACAGTTGCCGCCAAAGATTCTCACATGTTTCGATATCGTTATAAATACGGATATTCAGCATTTCTCGTCCTGATCGAACACACCTCCCGGGGCGGGTTGCGGCTACTGCCGTAAGGTTACATGCAGCACACTGCGCTGACCCTTGAAGTACGTTTCGGCGAAGTCCTTGACGATGTCCGGGACATAGGGTTTGCAGCTGAAGACATCCAGATACACGGTATTCGTTAAATTGGCGAAGTGGGCTGAGATCAGCGACGTTTCGATCAATTGAACCATGGAATAACCGGCGACTTTTTCATCTTCACCGAAATGGACCACCATCGTCTCACCAAAACGTTTCATTTCGATGAGGTCGCACAATTCGACGACAAAGCGGCGAATGGCGTCCGCATCACGAATCAGATCCGGGTCGCACTCATAGATGTCGATGCTCGAGGAAATTCCCCAAACACCCAATGCAATTGCTGTTTCTCGTATGGCGCACGTGCTTTCCATTCTCATTTTTCTTTCCTTTCCACAAGATGTGTGTTGATGATCTTAGATCATAGCCGAATAGCATGTCGGTCGGTTTCCCTTCGAATCAATCCAAGTCACCTTTCCGGCGCTTTTCGCGACGGGCTTTCCTCCTCGTGCGTTCACGATCCAATTTTTCCCTTTCTTCATACCAATCCCCTCGACCCGGACGTGGTTTCCGTCGAGCAGGTTTGTCATCCCCATCTTCGAAATCCGTGTCTTCCTGATCTTCGGCAGGAATATTAAGCTCTTCAGTACCCATGATTACCAATCTCCTGATGTTCGCAGTTCTCAACCCGGACTTGCCCATCTTACAGGCAAGGGTGCCGTCCCGGGTTGACACACAGTTAGCAAAAAGCATACCATCGGTTGTGGTTTTGCATAGGTGAAAAAATATCAATTTAAATAAGGCATATAGATGAAGTATTGGTATTTGGCCGCCGGATATAAATGGTATTACAATACCGAAAACCATAATAATATTAAAAAACGGTAAAAATATACTGAAAAAGGTTGACTTTCGACCCGTTTTCTCGTCAAATGCGTTTTAAAAAATGGGCGTGGATATCGGTTTCCCTGCATGTCCCAGTGAATATGGGATATCAATGAAACCCGGAGAAAATGAATCGGTAATTGTTTACCGGAAATCGTTGGAGATGGTCATTGAGGAAAGGAGCCGGATATGCTGTTGCGTCTTGTTCTTGCCATTAAAAGCAAAAGTCTGGAGGCATTTCTGATCGAGCGCTTCGCGCAGCCGGATGTTCGGGTCGAATCCGTCGGACATTGCGCCAATCCATTTCAGAAAGCGGTCAAAGCCAGCGGCGACATCTTTGTTCTGAATACCCGCCTGATGCCGAAACCACCGGAATCGGCCATCGCCTTGATCAATGACTTACCGGAAAATCCGACGACAATCGTTTTGCACAACAGTGATTCCCCGGAAGAACATGCCAACCTCGTGGCCTGGGGAGCGGATGTGGTGTTGTTCGCAGGGCTGCCCCGTAAAACACTGGCGGAGGCGATCGAAACAACGCTGGAATCGCGTCGCCAACTGGTTCAGAAATCGTGGCTGGACAGGCGTACCGATCCACAGCCCAAGCTCAGTACGTTTGTCTCGGGATGTCCCCAGATGCAAATATTCATGGATATGGTCAAGAAAGTCATTCCCTGCAATGCGCCGGTGCTGATTCTCGGCGAGACCGGTGTGGGCAAGGAGCATCTGGCAAAGCTGATTCATGCCGAAGGACCGCGCTCCACCGGGCCTTTTATGGCGGTCAATTGCGCCGCACTTCCCGAAGCTCTCTTGGAGAGCGAACTGTTCGGACATGAAGAAGGTGCTTTCACCGGCGCGGTGCGCCCTCGGCGCGGCGCTTTTGAGCTGGCCCATGGCGGAACAATATTTCTAGATGAAATCGGAGACCTGCCGCTTCATCTCCAGGCCAAGCTGCTGCGGGTGCTCCAGGAATACGAAGTCCGTCCGGTGGGCAGTGAAAAAGCCACCTGGGTGGATATCCGGGTGATTGCCGCCACCAACCGCGATTTGGAAGATGAGATCGAAAAGGGGCTGTTCCGTCGTGACCTGTATTATCGACTGGGCGTGATTACCTTGACGGTTCCTCCCCTGCGGATGCGTCGTGAGGATATTCCCATATTGGTGGGGCAATATCTGGAGCGCCTTTGTATTAAAATGAACAGTGAAAGCAACCAGATCTCACCGGATGCGCTTGAAAAACTCATGCAGTACGAGTGGCCCGGAAATGTGCGCGAATTGATCAACGTGATCGAGCGGGCCATTATCCTTTGTCATGGCGATACCATCACCCCAAAAGATTTGCCCCAGGGCATTCACGCCCAGAACGGTAAAATCTCGTTTTTGGATCCATTGTCGGAAACCTTTCATCCGGAATGGCGCTATAAGAGTCTCCCGGAAGTCCGCGACGAAATCATCGAGCTGGTGGAACACTCTTACTTGAAAATGGTATTGGCGGAAACCAACGGCCATTTGAGCAATGCCGCCCGTAAAGCGGGTATTCACCCGCGTGGACTGTATGAGAAAATGAAAAAATTCGGTTTGTCCAAAGCGGATTTCCGACCGTCCCGCAAGACGGGCGAGGGAATCAGAAAAGCTTGAAATCCGTTGTCAGATCCAGCGCCAGCAGGATTTGAGACTCGGTATATTTTTCTCTGTATTCCGAGGCGTCGAACAGGGACCACTTGTATTTGGCCGATACAGCCATGAACGAATTGAGCTTGAAGGAAAGCCCGTTTGTGACGCTCAATCGCAACTGGCGGTTGCTGAAGTCGATCCGCTCGAAACCATAGAAAGAATCCAGGTTGAACACATAGGTGACATTCTGTCCGAGATCGACGTTGGCGTCACCGATGGCTTCGAGACCTGCAAACATTTCTTTCTCGGGACCCTGGGTCTGTTTTTCAAAACCAAGACCCAATTTTCCGGTCAGATAGTTGGCTTCAAAAAATGCGCCCACGGTTTCCCGGAACAGCACCGGTCTTTGTTCATCCACTGGCTGAACCACCGTGTCCACTTGGGATTTATGATAGGGCTTCAGGAGTGAGTTCAGATTGTAGGTGTAAAAAAGCGTGCCCCGCAGCAGGTTTTGAAGGTATTCGTCGTCCTTGCTGATAAAGTAGATGTAGGGGGTCAGAATGAGTTTGTGATGGCGATTATAAATCGTGAAATCGATTTTATCCTCTATCCCCCACTTGGTGTAGGAGTCGGCCGGTTTTCCGGCCGGAACATCCTTCTTGTCCCCCCGGGAGACATCGGATTGCTCGAAGAAATTCGACAGAAACACATCCGCCAGCAAGCCGAAGCGGTTATCGAGATAGTCGAAATTTTCCCGGGCGATTACCCGCTTCCCTTTCAGGTCCGCCCGAATTTCATCGGAGATGGTTTTCCAGGAGTTCTTATAGGGGATCGCCCGATTGAATTTTCCGACCAATCGGTCATAGACCGGCTGCGTGGAACATATCTGGTAATCACGCTTGTCGTTGATGGGATATCCCTGCACCGTTTTTCCGTCCGTGCCGGTCACGACGATTCGTTTCAGATCCGTTACCGCACTCTTGAGTTCCTTGCCGGAAATCCGGTACGTCAATATGGGTAGTTCATTGTTTACCAAGGTGATGATGTCCGAATACGTCACCCTTCCGGATAAGGTCTCGGATGATACCGCTTTTTTCCCCAGCATGACGACTTCGACTCCGAACCGATCGCGCAGAAGTTCGGCGACTTTTTTGACATCCACGCGTACTTCCCCGGCAAGATTTTCCGTGATGGTTTCATCCCCTTCCACGGTGAACCGTGATTTCCAGAGAGTCAGCCGTTTGACGAATCCGATGTAGTTCTGGGATTCCGTCGGGGCGGCAGTCGGCGTTTTTGCGGTGAGCCTTCGGACCTCCAGTCTTTCTCCTGCGGCAAGGGTCAGCATATGGTAATCGCGCGCCCTTGTCAGGGTGACGATGGATCCTCCGGAATCCAGATCCACACGCGAGGCCCTTGCGGAATACAGCTGGCCGTTTGCATCGCCGCCGCTGATGCAGAGGGAGACATCCTTGTGTTTTTTCATCATGGACACGTTTTCCTCGTAGGAAAGCCCGGACAGGATGACGATAAAATCCGTATTCTCCATGCGGAGTTTGTCGATGGTGATGGATAACTCGCTGTTGATGTCGCTGAAGGAAGCCTCGAAAAGCTGTTTTTCCGCGATATCAAAAAATCCCGTTGGAGAAGTGATTCCGATGAAGGCGATGTTTTTCCCTTTGATATTGACCTTGCAGTAGGGGGCAAAAACCGGTTGGCCTTTCTTTTCGATATTGGCGGACAACAGGGCCGTTTTTTTTCTCCGGCTCAGGAATTCCAGGTTTCCGAGGCCGATATTGAGGTCCTGGGAAGACACCAGGGTGGCGGTAAAGCCGAAATAGTCCAGGTAGTCCATCATCAAGGAGCCGTATGAAAAGCGGGAGAGCAATCCGGGATAAAAGGCGTTGCCGAGATCGAGAAACAGGTCGGCGGTTTTATTGTGTCGCTCTTTCACCAGGGACTGGGCCATGATCAACATCGGATCTTCCAGATCCTGATTTTCCGTTGTGGTCGTAAATCGTCCGTTGAGGTTGGTGGTCAGGAGTAGGGTGATGGTCTGCTCTTCCGATGCGGCCGTCACCGGCGACGGAAGAAGCAAGAGGATTACCAGAACAACAAAGAGTTGTTTTTTCAGTATCGGCCATATGGTGTTGATCATCGGTTTATCATTTCCCGCTGACGGATTTATTCCGCAGGTTTCTGTTGGGTTGGTTCCGGCAACGATCGTGACGTGCGGGGCGACTTTTGGATCGCCGGTTGCTTTTCGACGCCGGCATTCCGTTGTATTTCAATCGTGGTCCGGTCGGCATCGACGGCATTGAGCAGGGACGAGATCGTCGTCTTGTATTTCTCGATCGTTTTCTGTTTGGCGGCGATCGTTCCCTGGTTTTCATCGATGGTCTTGCGCATGGATGCTAGGGTTTCGTTGCAGCCGTCGATGGTTTTCCGCATGGTCTCCATCATGGTCTGATTGTCCGCGATGGTTTTCCGCATGGTCTCCATCATGGTCTGACTATCCGCGATGGTTTGTTGCATCTTTTCGATCTGCGTCATTGCGTTGGCGTAATCGGTTTTGAGGGATACGAGTGCTGTCTGCTTTTCCTGTAAATCGTTGGATAATACCGCCAGCCGGTTTTCATATTGCTGCTTTTGACCGGCGAAGTCGGATTCCATGGCCTGGCGTTCCGCCGTGAAGGTTTCCTGCTGGGTTTTCAACGTCTGATCAAACCGCGCGGTCTCCAGGGCGAGCTTGTTCTCGGTTTCCAGATTGATATCGGTCAGCTCCTGGATTTTTACCTTGCCTTGTTCTTCTAAATCCGTGTATTGGGTCTGAAGGGACTCCAGCTTTCCGGTCATCATGGCCATGTCTTGATCGTACTTTTGATTCAGCGCCCCAAGATCACCCTGCAAATCCTCGATGCTTTTCTTCAGTTGACCGGTTTCGGTCCTGCATAACACGTTTTCCCCTTTGACGACCTCGTTTTCACGCATGGCAAGACTGAGATTGTTTTTCATCAGGCGATATTCCGCCTGTATTTGTTCTTCGCAGCGCTCTTCGTCACCACCCTTGGGAACGGTGATGCGCGGCAAGTAGGCGCAGGACGCCACGGACAGGAAGAAGATAGATAATATGCAGATATTTTTCATGTAATAATTTTCCTATTGGGACTGCTTACATGGTCGACAGGTTTGCCCATCGACTGTCATTGATTTCTTTCATCGTTCGGTAGCATAGGCCGTTTTCTCTATACCGTTCAACCGGCACTCTGTATTTGCCGAAGATCGACAACAATACTGCAGAATCATCTGCTTCGATTTTTGCAGCGGAGACTATGCCTAAAAAGGCCATGGGTGTCAACAACCATTTCGATTGCGGTGTAACTTTATGAAATAAAAAAATTTCGATAGGCCATTCTTCATCAAGATCACTTCATTTCTCCGCGACCCAGCCGCTCAACCAGTCGGATCATTTCAACGTCAATTTGCGGCAAGGCGGCGGCGGGCGGTTCGACATCGATATCATGTATGTGCCAATAAACGATTCTGTCGGCCCATCCCGGAAAAAGACGCTTCATCATCGGTCTGTGTTCCGTCTCTTTGAGCGCAATGGTCATATCGGCGTTCAATAGATCCGACTCTTTCAGGGGCTTTGGATAACGATGGGCGCCTTCCTGGCGGATTCCCATTTTGGATAGACGGTCTGCGACGACCGAATAGATCGGCCCCGGATTGTCGTGCTGCGCAGCGAGGATTCCCCGGGAATCCGCCTTCCAGTCCAGTCGTCGTTCGTCGGCAAGGTGATTGAAGAACAGTTCGGAATAGCGACTGCGATAATAGTTCGCCGTACACAGGAACAAAACCGTTTTTTGCATGAGAGCCTCCAGGTCCGTTGTTTATGGGCACGGATTGCATCGCTGCGCCGTTTTCACGATCATGCGCCGCGATGGGGTATGTCCAAAGGACATGTCGATATTACGATCCCGTTTTGATTTTTGGGACGAAAAAAGGGGATAGCGCATAGAGAACGAGCTGCCCGAAAGCGAAATATCCCAGATAGGGGGTAAATGAAAACAGCAGGACCAGGGGAATGTCGATACGCCCAAACCATCGATGGCGGTCCATGAATCGACCGACATGTATATATTTTGCCGGATACAAATTCATCAGAATCGAGGCGGCGATCATGGCCCCCGAACAGAAATAAAACCAGAAACAGGCCAGTTCGGAGCCCCGCGCAACCGCCTGCATGTAAATGATCAAGGGCGAGGTCACGAACAAAGCGGCCGCAGGTGTCGGCATGCCTTTGAAATATCCGGGGATGGGATGCTTATCCAAGGTAAAATAGATCAATCGTGAGATTCCCAGTGCCGTATAAATACAGGCGATGACACCAACGGGCAGGATCATGGGAGCGCATTTCAGGTTGTCGGACAGACACATGTAATAAATCCATGCCGGTGCGATACAGAAACTGACCGTATCGGCAATATCGTCCATGATGCCGCCGAAGGTGATGTGCGGCTTCCCATTTCCGGCGGGCATGGGATCGGCAAGACCGAGTTTTCGGGCCATGGCGCCGTCCAGCTTGTCAAAAATGGCGGCCCCGATCATGATCAGAAAGGCTTCCTTGATTTTGTCCTGGTGCGCGAAAAAAACGGCCAGAAGGCCCATCATGGCGTTCATCACCGTCAGGGAGTTGGGCAGAAAAGACAGAATCCGTCTGCGGAGCAGTTGGTCGTCCAGACAGAGTTCGTCCAGGCAGTAGGTTCCGTATTTTTTACAATACCCGGCGATGGAGCCGAAATTGATGATCAGAAAAAGGATTTCGCAGACAAAAAAGACGCGAATGGGGATGGTTCCCAGCCATGTCACCCAGGAATAGGCCATGATGGAAGGACCTCCCGGGATATAAAAGGCCCGGGCGTATAATAGGACGCTGAGAGGCGCCGCCACGATGGTGCGCAGCCTCGTAAACTCCTTCGGCTCCGGTTCGAGTCCCTGGCGGATGGCGAATCCACGCATGAATGCGGCAAAATGGTCCCGAATGAGTACCGTGATGCATAAAAACAGGACGAACAGGGCATGCAGCAGTTCGGTTTTTTTGGCGCCGGATGGAAAATACAGCATGCGCCACATCACCCCCACGGACAGCAACGGGAATATAATGGAAAAAACGATTTTGTCCATGATCCGGTCGGCAAGATCGACAAACCGGCTGTCCGGATGGAATCGGGCGGCAAACCACCTGTCGATTACGTCAAAGGACATGGAGGTTAGCAGAAACAACACGCCCAATAAGAAACCGATGGGATGGCGGGTCAACATGACGTGAATGGCGCAAATCATGCCGGCGAAAACCAAAGGCGGTCGGGCATATATGAGAATGATGGTAACTGTCTTTTTAGAGTCCAGCATGTCGCTTCTTCACGGCATCACCTGTTGTCTCGAACCGTGATCCGACCGGTCCGATCGATTGAATATGAAAACAGCGAACTGAATTCCTTCACCCATACGAAGCATCCGTCGTTCAAGGCGCTGAGATCGCTATTGCCGCTTTGCATAAGTCATATACAGAATTGTTCCGGTCCGGTCAATCCTTCCGTTGAATCGTACCGGATTCATTCCCGAAACATCGGCCCGCGAATATGTTTGACTCCGACAGGATTATGGAATATCTAAAGCGATCAAGATATTGAAAGATACCATGTCCATCTTGCGGTAATTCCGTATTCGCATTCCCGGCAGTTGTTCGCCAAGGCGGGCTTCCCCAAGCGCATGATTTCCATAAAAGGCGCCGGTCATATCGCAGCATTCGGGCCGGCGTTCGGGGATACATATCAGAAGGCGTTGATTGCCTTTTTTGATGAAGCCGTCTCTCATCCACAATAGCCGACAGCGAATCGGTCGTCGTCAACCCTGCGTTTTGATTGAAATGACGGAGAGTACCATGAATCAAACAGGAATTGTCCATCCGTTACAGACCTCGATTGCAACCGGATTGCATAAAGACAAAATTACAACCGCCTCGGAAGCCGTGCGGATTATTCAGAACGGGGATGTGGTCGGCACCGGGGGATTCGTTGGCAGCGGTTTCGCGGAGGAGATCGCCATTGCCCTGGAAGCGCGTTTTCTCGAAACCGGCGAACCCCGGGATCTGACGTTGTTTTTTGCGGCCGGGCAAGGAGACGGGGCGGACCGCGGACTGAATCACCTGGCCCACGAAATCCTGATCAAACGCGTTATCGGCGGACATTGGGGACTGATTCCCAAAATGCAGCAACTGGCGCTGGACAATCGAATCGAAGCCTATAACTTCCCCCAGGGATGCCTGGCCCATATGCTTCGGGACGCCGGAGCCCACAAACCGCGTACGATTTCATCCGTCGGACTTGGAACCTATATCGATCCACGCAACGGCGGCGGTAAAATCAATTCCCGCACCGCCGAGGACCTGGTGGAGCTGGTGAATTTCGACGGTCGTGAATATCTGGCTTACAAAACGCAACCCATCGATGTGGCCATCATTCGCGGCACAACGGCGGACACCGGCGGCAACATCACCATGGAAAAAGAGGCGCTGACCCTGGAAAGTCTCTCCCTGGCCATCGCCGCCAAGAACAGCGGCGGCTTTGTCATCGTCCAGGTGGAACGCGTCGCCGCCAAGGGAATGCTGCGCCAACGGGATGTGAAAATTCCGGGTATTCTGGTGGATTGTGTCGTGGTGGCCACTCGCCCCGAATATCATTTACAGACCTTTGCCGTGGGCTATAGTCCGGCCTTTGCCCATGAGTTTCGCGTTCCCGTATCCACCATCCAGCCGTTGCCGTTGGATGAGAGAAAAATCATCGCACGTCGGGCTGCGTTTGAGCTGGTCCCCAACAGCATCGTCAATTTGGGTATCGGTATGCCGGAAGGTGTCGCCAATGTGGCCGCGGAGGAGGGGGTGCTCGAACTCATGACCCTGACGGCGGAACCGGGCGTTATCGGCGGTATTCCTGCGGGAGGATTGAGTTTTGGAGCCGCCAGCAACGTGGAAGCCCTCATCGATCAGCCGTATCAGTTCGATTTCTATGACGGCGGCGGACTCGATATCGCCTTCCTGGGGCTGGCCCAGGCCGATCGAGAAGGGAATCTCAATGTGAGCAAATTCGGAACGAAGCTGGCGGGCTGCGGCGGTTTTATCAATATCAGCCAGAATGCCCAAAAAGTCGTGTTCGTCGGCACCTTCACCACCGGCGGACTGGAGGTGGCCGTGGCCGATGGTCTCCTGCGCATTGTTCGGGAGGGGAAAACGCGGAAATTCGTACCGGATGTGGAGCAGAAAACCTTTGCCGGCCGTATTGCGGTTCAAAATCGACAGACGGTGCTGTTCATTACCGAACGGTGCGTTTTTCAACTGACCCCCCATGGGCTCCAATTGATCGAGGTGGCCCCGGGAATCGATATCGAGCGGGATATCCTGGCCCGGATGGCCTTTGCACCCGTTGTGGCGGCGGAAACCAAAACCATGGACGAACGTATCTTTCACCCACAACCAATGGGGTTGAGGGCTGAACTGCTGTCCGTGCCCATTGAAAAGCGGTTGTCGTACGATGCCGCGCAACGTATTATTTTTGTCAATTTTGAAAGTCTGCGCATCCGTCGCATAACGGAAATCCAGGAGATTCGGGATCAAATCGAGCGGTTGCTGAGACCGGTCGACGGAAAGGTTCGCGCCATCGTGAATTATGACAATTTCGATATTCTTCCCGAACTGATCGACGCCTATATGGATATGGTCAAAGGAGTGGTGGACGAATTCTATACGGATGTCACCCGCTATACCACCAGCACCTTCATGCGCATGAAACTGGGGGATTCGCTGAAACAACGGAATGTGTCGCCGCATATCTATGAAACACTTTCCGAGGCCAGTGCGGCTCTGAAAAACGTCACGCCATGATCCCTACCGGGACGAACCGTTTTGGGGCGGGCTCTGTTTTTTGGATTGCTTCAGTTCCGGATACAGGCGTTTCAGGCAGTCCGGACAGATGCCGTGCGAAAAATTGGCCTCCGAATGGGAACGGATATACGATTCGATGTGATGCCAGCAGCCCGCATCATCCCGAATTTTTTTGCAGCTGGCGCAGATCGGCAACAGGCCGCTGAGTCGTTTGACTTCGAGCAGCGCTTTTTCCAGCTTGGAGATCAAATCGTCTCGCTCTTTTGCCGCCTGGTGTTTGAGGAGTGTTATCTCGATTGTGGAGCGCAGTTCCATATTGTTGTAAGGCTTGATCACGTAACCGAAGGGTTTTGTTTGGATGGCGCGGTCCAGTATGCTCTGATCGCTCAAACAGGAAAGAAAAATTATGGGGACGTCCATCTGGCCGTTAATCTGCTCGGCCGCTTCAATCCCGTTCATGTCGCCCTCCAGCAGGATATCCATAAGCACCAGATCGGGACGTTGGGCGATGGCGGTGGCGATTGCCTTCGGGCCGGTCTTGGCGATGCCGCATACTTTGTGACCGAAAGACTCCAGACGGGCCTCTAGAACGGTGGCTACATTGGTGTCGTCTTCGACGACCAGGATTTTCGTTGATTGTTCCATTTCTCATTTCCCACAACCTTTTGGTATTTCGGTTGCATTTTTGGTTCTTCCGGTTGCATTTTTTTGTACTTTACATTCCCTTTGCATCATTTTTAAACCTCGAGCCGCGCCGCCGATCGTCTTGTCCGCACAAAACGGAATCGAGGCGACTACAAAATTAATTCTGTATATCCGGGTAATTCCATTTGTTTGCGATATCCCGTTTGGTATCTCCTGTAGTCGGTTCCCCAATTCCCGACATATCAACAAAGCAAATCCCTTGCCACGATAGGATTGTCTATCCAGTCGTTCCCTGTTTGCATCGCGATCGAACACTTGTTGCCTCACCGGAAATGAGGAAACAATAACCAAACGGGCCGATACCCCTGCGGCTTCTGAAAGTCGACCGTCCGCAACAAGGAGATACAAATACAATATTGAAAAAAAATAAAAAATTATAACAAAAATGGTATAAATAAATATATGAAATACAAAAATGAAATAAAAAAACGAGTAACGGATTCGTTGAAATTTTATAACTATTATAAATAATACAATAATACAAAAATTATAAATACATCGAATCATGGCATGTTGAATGCAAAATATCAGGCAACGATCGGGATTTTTGTAACGAATTACCAAGGAGGAGCTACATGAAAAAGATTGTTGTTGTTCTTGTCGCCGCCGTTGCGGCAATCGGGTTCAGTATGGCTGACGGTTTTGCGGCGGATGCGACCGCAACGGTAGATGTGAATTCCGCTTATGTTTGGCGAGGTCTGACTTTCAACAACGGGCTGGTTGTTCAGCCATCGGTGGGCGTTTCCCAAGGGGGGGTTGGCTTTACTGTTTGGGGAAATATGGATATTGACGATTATCACGATTCCCTGGAAACCGGAGAATTTTCAGAGGTCGACTTGACCCTTTCCTATGGTTTTGAAATTAAGACGATTTCCATAAACTTTGGATATATCGAGTACTTATTTCCGTACCGGGAGACTTCTGCCACCGCGGCCGGAACGCGTGAGCTGTATGCCGGTCTCGGAATCGAACCCATCCCGGGGTTGACGGCGGGTCTGACCGGATTTTGGGATTTTGACGAAGTGAGGGGATGCTATGTGAACCTGAATATCGGATATAGCCGCGACCTCATGGAAAAGTTGAATGCCGGTATCAGCGCTTCGGCCGGATATGCGGGGGAAAATTTCGCAATGGCCTATGGTGGAACCAAATCCGGTCTTTATGACTATACGTTTTCCATGGCGTTCACATACGCCGTGACGGAGGCCGTCAATGCAAGCGCCAAGATCGCTTATACCAACTCGTTTGACGAGGATGTACTTCCCGATCAGAAAGTGAACACGTATGGCGGCATTAGCGTGGTCTATTCATTTTAAGACCCGTCGCGGATGAAGAACCGATCAGCGAAGCCGGTAACCCATGGTTACCGGCTTCATGTGTTTGGTCTTTCCGGTCTTGCAGCGGATCGAACGAACCAGGCCCCTCCGACGGCGGTGACCGTTTCAAGGCAGCATCATTACTGCAGCAAAGGAGCTTGAGGAACAAGCTGGCCGGGAATTGTCTGCTCTTTGGGCAGGGATCGAACCCCTTTCAGGGAATCAGGGAACCGAGCGGCGGCATTTTTTTCATAAAAGCATGCCGGCTCCATCTGCCATCCGGCCGATAGACGTTTTTCTTCTCTTTTCAGGCTAAAGTAGGCATAGACGCCGAAAATAGAGGCAACAAAACGGCTTTTCCAGCCGAATTCGCGGCAGATGTCCCGCAGTAGCTGATCCATGCGGGCAAACAGCTTGCGATCATGGCGGTAATAACGGCGCATGGCCCATACGGCCCCCGCATAGGTTCCGCGGAGGGGATCCACCTCCCGTTTATAGCGTTCACGGATTCGGGGGGACGGATGATTTTTGTACTTTTGCCATCCGGTCAGGAGGGTGCGAATCAAACGGGCAAGGCTCGGACCGTTGACGGAAAAATCCCGTTGGAACGCTTTCAGCAGAAACGTCTCTTCTTGTCCGTCGCGGATGTGCGCGTGACGATAGCTGAATCGATACTGGCCATGGGCATCCGCCGGCGAGAAAACGGTTTCATCCAGCAAGGTACCGTCGGCTTTATGCTTTTCATATAAAGGTGTGCCCGGGTTCGGTGTGTACAGCATAAACTGATGGAAATCCGTTTGATGGCTTACGGCATCTTCAATGACCTGGTGGAGATTGTCGGGCATATGATCCTCGAGCCCGATAATGGAGGAACCGAGTACCCGGATTCCATGGGACTGCAGGAGCGCAACCAATTCGCGGGTGTCAATATCTTTCAGTTTTCGATATTGGCTGCTTTTGCCTTCGATTCCCATCCATACCCAGCCGATTCCCAGCCCCACGATCTGTTCGATGGTATAAGAACGAAGCACGCGAGCGGAACTGAAGACGTTCAGCATCCAGCTTTTCCCATGGGACTCCATCAGCTCCAGCAGCCGGAGAGCCCGTTTCCGGTGCAGCAGGAAATTTTCGTCCAGCACGAAAAAGGACTGTACCTTCAGTTTCTTTTCCAGATCGCACATGACCTGAAAAAGTTCATCGCCGGTTTCATAAAAATTGATATGGTTCCCTTTCCCGCCGAACAGGGCGGATGTGGAACAGAAGTTACAGCCAACCGGGCATCCGACCGAAGGAATCAGGATGGCCGCGATTTCACCCGGTTTCTCATTCAGGTCGATTCCCAGAATGCGACTGTCGAAGGCCGAATAGGCAATGGGTGGCTTGACCGGTGCGTCGACCCGTTGACCGAGATATTGCCGGAACCACTTGACGCCGTCGCCTTTGACGATATGATCCGCTTCGATGGTTTCCGAAAGTCCGGCCTTGTTGCTGATATGACCACCGACAACGATAACGGCATCGGGTTGGTGCTGACGTATGAGCGCGCACATTTCTTTTACTTTGCCCACATTGGGAATGATGGCACTGATACCGATGACATCATACGGGTGCTCTTTGAGTTCCGCCACGAAACGATCGAGGGTGGGGAAATCCAGCAGGGTGCACGGGGCATCGAGATTGGACTGGATCAGCAGAAGACCAAAAGAGCGATGGAACATGCGCAGGGAAAAAGCCCCTTGAACTCTCGTGACTTGATTCTGATAAAGCTCCATCGGATTGATGGTCCGGCTGCCGTATTGATCATCCTGGGCGAACGGCCCGAAAACGCTGGACAAGAGGATTTTTGCTTTTGTTCCTTTCGGATGGAGCGGGGTTATGTTGTTCATGTTTTCTCCTGAATATTTGGGATTTGAAATATTATGTGCAATATGAAACAGCATTTGGGGGCATCTTAAAGAACTCATTTGATAAACAACAGATCTAATTTGGCATTTTACAAAAGTTTTACAGTGCGGCGCCGTCGAAAACGCCCGTTTTCCCGCCGGAGGCGGCGCGGCGAAGGCGACGTAAGGACCTCTTTACAATCCCGATTTATATTGATAAGAAGAAGTACCTTAGATTCTGAAAATCCTTCAAACAACAGTCGGTCGTGATGATGAAAATCGAATCCCGTTTTGTGGAGACAGCCCTGCGCTCCTTCGTCTGCGACATCGGTTGGCGAGAAACGATGAACTACGCCGCGGCGGTTCAGGACGAAAACCCGCGTTACTTCGATGATCAAAGACCGGACGGAATCGTGGCACCGCCCATGTTCTGTGTAGCCGCCACTTGGCCGATTATCGGATGCATAAACGAGTTCATCGACTCGGCGGACTTCCCAAGGGAACTACTCCTGACCCAGGTGCACTACACCGAACATCTGCGTTTTTATCGACTGCTGCGGCCCGGAGATCGCCTTGCGGTCGACGGGCGCATTGCCGCCATCATGCCTCATCGCGCCGGGACTCACATCGTCATTCGACTGGATGGAACAGACGGCGCCGGCAATCCTGTTTTCACCGAACACACCGGCGCGTTGCTCAGAGGGGTAACCTGTGTCGACGCGGGAGCCGGGCAAAATAAGGTTCCCAAAACACCGGTGGCTGATTTTTCCGGAAAGCCGGTCTGGGAATCCGTTGTGGACATCGAACCGTTACGACCTTTCATTTATGATGGATGCACCGATATTGTCTTTCCCATCCACACGTCCCGGCGTTTTGCACGTCAGGTCGGACTGCCCGGTATCATCCTTCAGGGTACGGCCACCATGGCCTACGCCGCCCGTGAACTTGTCAACCGGGAGATGCAGGCAGACCCGGAACAATTGACCGTTCTTTCCGGAAATTTCACCGGGATGGTCCAGCCGGGGACGCAAATACGTATTCAGCTACTGGGGCGGCGGCGTTCGGGAGAGGGGATGGACCTTTTTTTCAGGGTCGTCAACCTCGATGATCAGAACGTAATCAGCCGTGGGTATGCATGCGTCAAGACGGGATAAACCTGTGCGTGAAACCATCGAATGGAAACATCTTCGGCTTCAACCGAAAGCAAAGGAGGCACAATGAAAAATGATTTCAATCAGGAAAAGCTTGCTGTCGTTACACGGCGTGGATTTCTGTTGGCATCCGCAAGCGCCGCCGCCGCGATTGCACTCGGCGGATTATCCTGTAAGGCAAACGCATCCGCTCCCCATGAACTACCCCCCCTGCCGTATCCGGAAGACGCTCTCGCACCCGTCATCTCCGCCAACACCATCGGATTTCACTATGGCAAGCACCACAAGGGGTATGTGGACAACCTGAATAAACTGATAGCCGGGACGGAGTTTGAGGGGTTGCCTTTGGAGAAGATCGTTACCGGTGCTTACGGCAAGGAAAAACAAACGGCCATTTTCAACAATGCGGCCCAGGCATGGAATCATGCCTTCTATTGGCAAAGCCTTCAGCCCCGGGGAGGGGGTGACCCACCGCCGGCGCTGAAGCAAAAAATAGTATCTGATTTCGGCAGCCTGGACGAATGCCGAAAAGAGCTGGCCGCCGCCGCTTCGACACAATTCGGCAGCGGTTGGGCCTGGCTCGTTTCCGATTCCGGAAAACTCACCGTCATTAAGACAGCCAACGCCGAAACTCCTTTGACAAAGGGCTTGAAACCCTTATTGACGATCGATGTGTGGGAACATGCCTACTACCTGGATTATCAGAACCGACGCGCCGACTATGTTGCAGCCGTTATCGACAAACTGGTCAATTGGACGTTTGCGGCGGGAAATCTATAACCATCGTTCCATTCATTCGTGACGAAGAGCTTCGATGGGATCCAGTCTTGCCGCCTGACGGGCCGGGAAGTATCCAAAGACTACCCCCACCGCCGCGGAGAACAGGAAAGCGACCACGACAATGCCCGAGTTCATGACAAAGGGTACATGGAGTGCGTGGGATCCCGCCGCGGCGGTGGCAAGTCCCAGAAGAATTCCGACAATACCGCCGAAACAGGATAGTACCACCGCCTCCACGAGGAACTGCATCAGAACGTTTTTTTCCAGGGCGCCGATGGCCAGACGGATGCCGATTTCGCGTGTTCGTTCCGTTACCGATACCAGCATGATGTTCATGATGCCGATGCCGCCGACCAGCAGGCTGACGGCCGCCACGGCGCCCAGCAGAGCGGTTAGTATTCGAGTGGTTCCGGTCAGTGTGTTCATGATTTCCTTCATATCCCGCACGCTGAAATCATCTTCCTTGCCTTTGGTGATGCCGCGCCGCTCCCGCATCAGCACTTCGATATCCTTCTGTACCTTGCTGGTGGAGTATCCTTCCCGCGCCGAGATGAGAATGACGCTGACATCGGTATTGCCCGCCATGCGGCGATGGAACATGCGGATGGGAACGAGTACCAGATCATCCTGATCCATGCCGAAGCTGGACTCGCCTTTGGCATCCAAGACGCCGACCACCTGGCAGGTGATGTTCTGCAAACGGATTGCGGATCCGATGGGATCCTGGGATCCGAAGAGCTTTTTGCACACCGTTGCGCCTAAAATGCAGACCGCCTTCCCGGCCCGCTGCTCTCCATTGGTGAACGGACGGCCGGAGGATATCAGCCACGCGCGCGCAAGAAGGAAATCATTTGTCGTACCAGTGATATTCGTCGACCAGTTTTGACTGCCGTAAATAACTTGGATCTGTTGAGCGGCCGAGGGAGCCACGGCAGCCAGTCCACCGATATCCTTGGCAATGGCTTCCGCGTCGGCCATTGAAAAATTGGGGGCGGTGGAGCGGATTCCGCCGGGGCCATGAAAGCCCTGGCCGGGTCTGACTTGAAGGAGATTGCTGCCCAGTTTGGATATTTCGGTGGTCACCTGGGCCGTGGCGCCGTTACCAAGTGTCACCAGCGTAATGACGGCCGCCACTCCGATGACGATTCCCAATATGGTGAGGGATGAACGCAGCACATTCCGTCTGATTTCCCGTTGAGCCAACTGGATGGTTTCCCACAGCATGTATCAGTTGCTCCTTTCCCGATCACCGGTATCGATGACACCGTCTTTAAACAGTATTTGTCGTCCGGCATAGGCGGCCATTTCCGCTTCATGGGTGACCATCACAACGGTCATATCGCGTTTTCGGTTGAACATGGTCAGCAGGTCCATGACTTCTCGACTGCGCTCCGAGTCCAAGTTGCCCGTGGGTTCGTCCGCGAGAATGACTCTCGGCTCCGTGACGATGGCTCGAGCAATGGCCACACGTTGCTGCTGGCCGCCCGAGAGTTCACCCGGTGTGTGGGTTTCCCATCCGGTGAGGCCGACCGACGCCAATGCCCGCAATGCCTTTTCACGGCGTTCCGCTTTGGGCGTTTTTCGGTAAATCAGCGGCAGCTCCACATTTTCCAATGCGGAAGTACGATTCAGCAGGTTGAATCCCTGGAAGACGAAACCGATATAATTGCGGCGGATAATCGCCCGCTGATCCCGGGAAAGGTTCCCAATGTTTGCGCCATGGAAAAGAAAATCGCCTCCGGTCGGCGTATCCAGACAGCCGAGGATATTCATGCAGGTGGACTTCCCCGATCCGCTGGGCCCCATCACCGCAACGAACTCTCCCTGGTGGATGCTGAAATCGATCCCCCTCAACGCATGCATGGCCGCTGCCCCTTTGCCGTATATTTTGGTCACACCTTTCATGTGAATGAGGGGGAGGCGCCGACCTTGATGGAGAGCATTCGGCGTCATGGCTTGCCGCTTGTCCCGTCGACGACCAGCGGTATGCCCACGCGAAGTTCTCCGTCGACGACTTCCGTCCGGGTTCCATCCGTCAGACCGAGGGTGACCGTGATGGGAAAGAGTTGTCCATCGCGAACGGTCCATACGTGTTGCTGTTTCTTTCCGGCTTTTGTTTCCTCCGGTTGTTTTTCCGGTGTTCCACCGTGACGGCGGAACAGGGTGCCGAGGAGACCGCCACCGCCTTTTCTGCCGGATTCTTTGGACTTTTCCGGTGGTGTAAAGCGCAATGCCGCATTGGGCAACAGCAAGGCGTTTTCGATTTTTTGCACGACGATGTCCGCCGTGGCGGTCATCCCCGGCCGGAGGGAGAGGTCGGAATTGTCGACATTCAGAAGTGTCTCATAGGTGACGACGCCGTTCAGGTTTTTGGAGCCGAAGCGTACCTGGGTGATGTGTGCGGGAAAAGACCGGTTGGGGTAAGCGTCCACGGTAAAAGCGGCATGCTGGCCTTCTCTCACTTGCGATACATCGGCCTCATCCACATCCACATGCAACACCATCTGGGTCAGGTCTTCGGCCAGGGTGAAGAGCACGGGCGCCTGCAGCGAAGCCGCAACCGTCTGCCCTGGCTCCACGGTACGCGAAAGGACGATGCCGTTGATCGGTGAGCGGATAGCGGTTTTGGACAGATCCGTTTGGATGGCGTCCAATGCTGCCTGGGCCTGGTGGACAGCCGCATTGGCGCTGGCCTCATCGGCTATCGCGCGATCCAGGGACGCCTGGGCGGCATCCAGGTCGTGGGTGGAGACAGCTCTGTTGTTGCTCAGGACCCGGGCTTCCTGGAGTCGCATCAAAGCGCTCCTTGTCTCCTTGATGGTGGCCTGGGCCTGCATCACCCTGGCGCGGGACGATTCAAGGGCGGCATTGGCCTGCAGAACCTGGGCTTGAAGCTTTGAGGTATCCAATTCGGCCAGTATTTGTCCGGCTTTGACATGATCATTGTAGTCGACTTCGACGGTCTTGATGATTCCGGACAGTTCGCTGCCCACTTCGACCTGGTTGGTCGGTTGCAGGTTTCCGGTGGCCGATACCATGATGGTCAGATCTCCGCGTTCCGCCGACTGGGTCCTGAAGTTCAATTCTTCCTGGGTGCCGCTGCCATTCCATTTCAACAGGATGCCAACCGCCACCAGGATTACGAGCCCCCAAACGAGCCGTTTTTTCCATTTGTGCCGCCGCCCATCGGAAGCATGATGCGTCAAAATTTCCGCCATATCCGGATCCGTATCTGGGTTCATCTATGTTATTCCTGGAGGGTGGAGTTGAACAAAACGACCTTTTTTAATGCGGAGCATATGGCAACGGCATGGGTGTGTCAAGGTGATTGAATGGAACCCGGGCCGCAACTGTTGTGCCCCTGTTCCAATCGAAAGAGCGAAATGAAACGGAAAGAGATGAAAAAATACGAACGCTCGTTATATTTTAATTGACAAGCCGATGAGTTTAGCGCTAAGCGTACACCATCACGATGACGTATTGACATAAACAGCAAGGGAAAGGAGCTGCACTGTATGAAACTCCAATTCAACCTGGAAGGTAGGGTCGCTCTCGTTACGGGCGCCAGTCGGGGGATCGGTGCATCCATCGCCAAGACGTTTGCCGCCCATGGCGCGGAAGTCATTTTAAGCAGCCGAAAATTGGAAGGCTTGCGGGAAGTGGAAGAGAGCATCGCATCGGAAGGCGGCAGGGCATTTGCCATCGCCTGTCACAATGGAAAACTGGATGAGATTCAACATCTTTTTTCGGAAATCAGGGAGCGGTACGGACGACTCGATATTCTGGTCAACAATGCCGCGACGAATTTCTACTTCGGCGATGTCCTCAATGCGACCGAGGCGGCTTGGGACAAAACCATGGAGGTCAATTTAAAAGGCTATTTTTTCATGTGCCAGCATGCGGGGAAAATGATGATGGAAAAGGGAGGCGGAAGCATTGTCAATGTGGCTTCCATTAACGCGGTCCGACCTGCGCCCTTGCAGGGTATATACTCCATAACAAAGGCCGGCGTGGTTGCCATGACCAAATCCTTTGCAAAGGAACTCGCTCCGTTTCATATCCGGGTTAACGCACTGCTTCCCGGTCTTACGGATACAAAATTTGCTTCCGTCATGGTAAAAAATGAAGAGATCATGGACAAGGTGATTCTACCGACCATTCCCATGCACCGGGCGGCTCAGCCGGATGAAATGGCAGGCGCGGTGCTTTATCTGGCAAGCGACGCATCTTCCTATACAACCGGAGCCACACTTGTTGTGGATGGTGGGGCGCTCGCATAGGTAGTACTTGACCGAAAACGTCATCTTTCCCCTCTCCTCGTGGGAGGGGATCAGGGGGAGGGGGCGCAATCGATTGAAATCCGAAATCGATTCACCCTCACCCCAACCCTCTCCCGTCGAGGAAGAATAAGGAATTTTCGCTCAGGCACGATATGGTATCCATTAGGAACATGAGGAGTGCGATGGCCCGGCATTTTCAAGGACTTCCGATGCCGCCTTCTTTTTTCCGACCGGCTTTTGGGGTTGCATACTCCCGGTTTCGTCGTTTTGGACCCGCGTGCATATTTCTTTTGTGATAATCCGCCAAATCGTGTTTGCCAATTGTTGATTCATCGGTCACTCCATCAGAAGGGTCAATATCACAGGCGACTGACGGTCTACCGATGCCAAGGGTGTGCCAAACGTATAACAAATTGAAAATAAATGGATAAACTGCATTATACGCCCTTTCGGAAACCGAGAACTCGGCAACTTTTTCCCAAAACCGGTAAAAACGATTCTATCCGAAGGGGGTTTTGCCTTGCTTGTGGTAAAATGTTCTTTCCAGGGACTGAATGACGCTGTCCAGAACAAATCCGAGAAGCCCGATTGAAATGACCGCTGCCATGAGGCGGTCATATTCGAGCGTATCCCGCGCGTCATTGATCATATACCCCAGACCGCTTGTCACTCCCATGTATTCGGCCGGCACGAGAACAATCCATGCCACGCCGAGGGAAAGTCGCAGGCTGGTGAAAATAGAGGGGATGGATGCCGGCAACAAAATCCGGGTAATCAGCTGAAAGCCGCTGGCGCCTTGATTCAAGGCCATGTTGATCCATTGTGGATTGACATTCGACACGCCGATCATGGTGTTCAGCAGAATCGGCCACACGGTTGCCATGGCAACCAGGAAGATGACGGCGGATTCGAAACTGACAAAAACAAGCAGTGCAATGGGCATCCAGGCCAGCGGGCTGATCATTCGCAGAAACTGGATGGGTATGGCGGTCATCATGCGCAGGCGCGTATAAAAACCAATTAACAGACCACCGGGAAGTCCGATCAGAAAGGCATAGAAAATACCGATCACCACCCGTTGCAGACTGGCGGAAACGGAGTCCCAGAAATCACGACCGAGAATCATTCGAGACAAGGCTTTCAAGGTGGGCAGCGGCAAAAACCCGCTGAACTGCTCGTATCCCGGTTGGCTGAATACCACATGCCCGATCAGCGCCCAGAGGAGGATGAACAACAACACACCAAGCATATTCTGGATCGCACTTGAAAACCGATGGTGCTCTTTTTTTCGATCGAGAAGCACGACAATGCGATCCGTTCTTCTGGAATTCATAGCATGAAACTTTCTTCCCGCTCCCAGGGATGCAGCGGATCCACCGCACCGAATTTATCCAAGCCGCCGGCATCCAGAACGGCTTTTTTCACATAGCGGATGTCCACAAGATCGCGCACCACGAAATCCGTGTCCAGTTGCCGTAAAAAATCCGTATCGCCTTCCATGCGCGTTCGTTTCATTTCATTGAAAATAAATCGGGTTGCCGATGGAAACGGATATGGTTGAAAACCGATTCGCTGCATGTCCCATTCCGGGTGTCGGATTGCCCAGGGACGGGCTTCTTTCCCATAGGTATGGGCATCGTATCCGGTGAAGGCGTGGCGCAGGATATCTTTGGGGACGGGTAAATAGCGAAGCCCGTCCCGGCTGAGAATGTCCGCGGCTTTTTCCCGGTTGTTACCAATCCACAACTGCGCCCTGACAACGGCGTTGATCGATTTTTGGACCCGAATTTGCTGTTGTCTGGTCTGGGCTTCTTTCATGACCACGACACAGCAGGGATGATTTTTCCAAATATCTCCGGTGAACCGCATGATTTTAGCGCCCGTACGCATTTCAGCGATTGCGTTGAAGGGCTCCGCGACAATATAGGCATCGATTTTTCGACCGGCCAGGGCCGCCGGCATCTCGGAAGGGGCGATGATAACCAGGTGGACCCGGTCTGATCCGGGAGGGGAGGCTGGATGACGGATTACCGGTGTCAGCCCGACTTCTCTGAGTCCCATCTGCAGAATGATATTGTGCATGGAATACCAGTATGGCACTGCGATTCGTTTTGCGCCAAAGTCACTGAATTCATTGATCCCGGATTCGTGGTGGACAGTGATGGCGCTTCCGTTGGTATGGTCCCATGCCAGCACTTTTACGGGCAGGCGATTTTTATACCGCATCCAGATGGGCATGGGAAGAAGCATATGGGTCAGATCGAACTTGCCCGTCATAAACGATTCGGCCAGGGCCGACCAGCTGCGAACTTGCAGGGGCTTTTCCACCTTGAGGCCCTCATCTGCGAAATATCCTCTGGCATGGGCGATGAGAAGCGGCGCGGCGTCCGTGATGGGCAGATATCCGACACGAAGGGAACGCTCCTCGGTTTTGGCGACGACCATGGGTGGAAGAAAATAACTTCCAACGAGCAGGGACGCGCGGAGGGTGGCTCCCAGGAATTGACGCCGGTCACTTTTTTTTTTCAATCGGGAGGATGGCGTTTGTCGGTTCTTGATATTCATATTCAGGGCGTTGGGATCAGAATGTTTTTGAATTTACGCAGGATGTCGGTTTTTGTGTGGAAAAAGGTTTCCTCCGTCAATTTGCGGGGATAATTCATGTCAATGGCGATCACATCTTTGATGCGGCTGGGGCGATCACCCAGCAAAACGACTTTTTGTCCCATCAGTACGGCTTCGTCGATATCGTGGGTGACGAATACGGCCGTGAATTTTTCGCTCAACCAGATGTTGATCAGTTCTTCCTGCAGCCTGGTGCGGGTAAAGGTGTCCAGGGCGCTGAAGGGTTCGTCCAGCAGAAAGACATCCGGATGACCGACCAGCGCCCGGGCGAGAGACACGCGGAAGGCCATACCGACGGACAGTTCCAAGGGGTGGCTTTTCTCAAATCCGGACAAACCGACGATTTCAATGAACTGTTTGACGCGATAATCCAGGTTCTCCAGATCTTTTCTGATTTTGCAACCGAACGCGATGTTTTCTTCCACATTCAGCCATGGCAACAAACTGGGCTGCTGGAAAAGAAAAGAGAGAGACGGGTTCGGTCCGGAAACGGCCTTTCCATCGACCCGGATGTTTCCGGAGGTCGGTGGAATGAGACCGGCGATGATGTTCAGAAGGGTCGATTTCCCGCAACCGGATTCACCGATGATGATGACAAAATCGCCCCGATGAATGGTCAGATTGATATTTTCCAGCACGTGCATGGTTCTTCCGCCGGTCATCCGATAGCTTTTGTGCAACTGGTCCAGTTGGATCTTTACCATATGCGATGTCTGTAGCCGTCGTTCGTACCGGCGATTTCGATGATTATCCAAGCGATTGAAGTGGAATACGGGTGCTGTGATCATGCAACTATACCCCAGATGAACCGCCTGAGTCAAATCGGCCGCTTGCCGTGGCGCGGATGGCGAAAGACGGATGTGGGTGAGGCTCGACCGTTCTGCATATTGTGTAGAAAATACTTGACAAAAAAAGGGAGCGATGACTTCTATGTAGGCATTTCATCGTGATCATTCCACCCGCCGTTGTGATGCAACAGCGTAATTCAGGCAAGGATACGCCTTCATGAGTCCTAAAAAAAACAAACCCCGCGGTCGTCAGGCAGTCACTCAGGCGTTGATCGAAGCTGCGGCGGAGTTGTTTTCCAAATACGGACTGGAGGCGGTTTCGGTCCGGGATATCGCCGCCAAAGCAGGCGTCAATCATGGGTTGATCCACCGACATTTCGGTTCAAAGGAGGTCCTGCGACAAAAAACCCAGGAATATCTTGCCGCCGGGATTCGAGAGGGGATCGGCGCGCCCGTCGATTTTGAAGACGCCATGTTGAGAGGCTTTGAAACGCTGCAACAGAGACCGGCCTATTGGCGGTTGCTGGCCCGAACTTTTTTGGATGGTGAGGAGCATGGTGATGTACAGAGCGATTTCCCCTTTATTCAATTCCTGGTCGATTTGGCGCAGGAAGGTCAGAACGGAAAGAAAATAACCTCCTCCCTGGATCCCCGTTTTCTCGTCGCCGCCATTGTCGCTTTCGGCCTCGGAATGCTTGTTTTCGAGAATTACATCCTTGCCGGTACGGGCCTGGAAAAAGAGTCTCGCGAATCGATTCGACAAAAGATGGCTGCAGCGTTATCCAATTTTGTTAAAGGTCATTCCTGATGGTGAAAGGCGGTACGTATTTCTCGCGGCAGTAAACCGTATCCTACGAATCAACGAATTACAGCGTTCCATAAATAGAATCGAGTATCATGAAACCGATCATCGCTATTGTAGGCCGTCCCAATGTCGGCAAATCAACCTTATTTAATCGCATAACGCGTAAAAAAGACGCCCTGGTGGATGATTTTCCCGGTGTTACACGGGATCGTCACTATGCTGAAACCATCTGGAATGATATTCCTTTCACCCTGGTGGATACCGGCGGATTTTCCGGAGACGATGCGGACGGATTCGGCGATAAAATCCGTTTTCAGGTCCGTCTTGCCATGGAGGATGCGGATGCGATCATCCTCGTCCTGGACGGTAAGGGGGGGATTTCCCCCTTTGATACGGAAATCATTTCGATCCTGCGGACGGTGAACCTTCCGGTTTTTTATGTCGTCAATAAAATAGATGGGTTGGAAAAAGAAATCAATCTATACGATTTTTACAATCTGGGAATTGAACAGCTCTATTCCCTGTCCGCGGAACACGGCTATGGCGTGTCGGATTTTCTGGATGATCTGACGGCGATACTGCCCGAGTCGGAGCCTCAGGAGGCCGACGATGCCGTCAGCATCGCAGTGGTCGGTCGGCCGAATGTCGGTAAATCTTCTTTGATCAACAAGATTCTGGGCGAAGAAAGATTGTTGGTGAGTGATATCCCGGGAACCACACGGGATTCCATTGACACCTTATTCCGGGTTCGTGGCAAAACCTATCGATTGATCGACACCGCCGGCATCCGGCGTAAAGCGCGCGTCTCCCAGAAAATAGAAAAATTTTCGGTCATCAAGGCCCTGAAAAGTCTGGATCGTTGTGATGTGGCCCTGATCGTACTGGATGCGGAGGAAGGGGTAACGGACCAGGATATCCGAGTCGCCGGATATGCATATGAACGTGGATGCGGTTGCGTTTTTATCCTCAATAAATGGGATCGAGTCGAGAAGGACAATCGAACCGTGAAGCGTTTCACCGAACAGATTCGAACGGCCGCCAAATTTCTCGGTTTCGCTCCGATCATCTCCGTATCCGCACTCACCGGTCATCGGGTGCCGAAAATATTCGAGCAGGTCGATAAGGTCTACGGGCAATACAACATGCGCATCGATACCGGGCCGTTGAACAAGATCCTCGAAAAGGCGCTGGCCAGAACGGAACCCTCTTTGCACAAAGGCAAACGGCTGAAATTTTATTACGCCACCCAGATCGACGTAAAACCGCCGTCGTTTGTTTTTTTTGTAAATTATCCGGAAGCCGTTCATTTTTCCTATCAACGGTATCTGGCCAATCAAATTCGGGAAGCGACCGATCTTCACCATACCCCCATCCGGGTGCTGTTTCGATTGCGCAGCGGCCGTATTGAATTCGCGAAGAAAAAAACGCGGCGACCGGGGAAAAAAGACAGGTAACATCACCGGAAGGTACCGATTGGATCTTTTTGAATACCAGGCCAATAAAGTTCTCGGGAATACGCAGCCCTTGGCGGAACGGATGCGTCCGAGAAACCTCGCCGAATTCGTCGGACAGCAGCAGATCGTGGGGAACGACGGTCTGATTCGAAACGCCATCGAAAGAGACCGCATTTTCTCCATGATTCTATGGGGGCCGCCGGGTTGCGGTAAAACCACGCTCGCGACAATTATTGCAAACGAAACCCGCAGCCATTTTATCCAAATTTCAGCGGTTCTTTCCGGGATCAAGGAGATCCGGGAGGTTATCGAGGACGCCCGGCGACAGCAGACGCTTCATCAGCGCAAGACGATTTTGTTTGTGGATGAAATCCATCGTTTTAACAAGTCGCAGCAGGACGCCTTTCTGCACCATGTGGAAAGCGGTTTGATCACCTTGATCGGAGCGACGACCGAGAATCCTTCCTTCGAAGTGATTCCGGCGCTGTTATCCCGTTGCCGCGTGGTTGTCATCGAACCGTTGTCACCCGCCCATATCCGGGAAATTCTGGCACGGACCATGAACGATCGGGAACGCGGTTTGGGATCCATGGGGGTGTCCCTTGCGATCGATGCATCCGAACACCTTTCGAATATTGCCGACGGCGATGTGCGTTGTGCCTTGAATGCCCTGGAAATTGCCGCCTCCCTTGTCACGTCCCGGGATGGTGAAGAACTTCGGATTCAACTGCCGGATGTGGAAAAAGCATTGCAGCGCAAAGCCCTTCGGTATGATAAAAACGGAGAAGAGCATTACAATATCATCTCGGCATTCCATAAAAGCCTGCGCGGCAGCGATCCGGATGCGGCGGTTTATTGGCTGAAGCGGATGTTGACGGCCGGGGAAGACCCCATGTATGTCGCCCGCAGAATGGTCCGTTTCGCGTCGGAAGATGTCGGCAATGCAGATCCCTATGCGCTGCAGGTCGCTCTCGGCGCAGCCGAGGCCTTCCGTTTTCTCGGGCATCCGGAAGGCGATCTCGCATTGCTGCAGGCGGCTGTATATTTGGCCACCGCCCCGAAAAGCAACCGTCTGTATATGGCCGAAAAAGAGGTGGATCGGGCGATCGGGAAAACAGGTGCCCTTGCCGTGCCGTTTCATATCCGCAATGCCCCCACCCGCTTGATGAAGGATTTGGGATACGGCCAAGGGTATCGGTATGCCCATGACGCTGAAAATGCCTATATTCCCCAGCGTTATCTGCCCAAGGAACTGGAAGGCGCCCGTTTTTATACCCCCAGTGATCGAGGGTATGAGCGAACGATCCAACAGCGGTTGGATAAATGGCGTGACATGCGGGGTCCCGACGATAATGGAAAATGATATTGACAGCATCCTTCAGTGTACTAAAATACATTGCGATATATCAGGTTATTCGAGATAATCGTATGCCTGCCCTTTTGAACGCGTGATCTCGTCGAGCAAAATGATACCAACATAATAGCGAAAGCAGTCACAGGAGGTGATTCCATGTCAGGAAAACAGATGACGAGTGTCTCGGATTTTGAAAAAGCCATCGAAATCGGTCGTCCACCCAATGTGCGGAAGTTGTTTCCCAATTCAAGGGCGCTCATCGTCAGCGGAAAGTTTATCGACCGGGCCATGCTGGCAAAAGGCAAGGCCATGACCATCGCTGCCAACGGGCGGAGTCATTTTGTCATCCGGGGCGCACTCCAGGCCGCTCAACGGGCAAACGCCGCCATCATCATCGAGATCGCACGGTCCGAAGGCGGTGCCGGCGCCTATTGCGCCGTCAATTTTTGGAATATCGCCCGGCAGGTGGATGCGATCTGCAACGAGTTGCGGATCACCGTACCGGTGGCCATCCATGCGGATCACTACGGCATCAAGAAGGTCGAGGACCTTGCAATGTCCAAAATTGAAATTCCGACTCTTTTCGAGGCGGGCGTAACGTCCATCGCCATCGATGCGTCCCATATGCCCGACGATCAGAATTTGCTGGCCAATATCGAACTCAACCCATTTGTTCCGAAATGGGCCGGCCTTGAAACCGAAAGCGGGGAGATCAAAGGCAAACAGGGATTATCCACCGCCGCCGAAGCGCTCTTTCTGATCCAAGGACTGAATGCCCATGGAATCTTTCCGGATTGGATCGCACTCAATAACGGAACCACCCACGGAATCGAAGCCAGTGATCAGGGCATCCAGGTGGAGTTGACCGCCGGCATCCATGAGACGATTTCCCGATACCGGGTGTCAGGAGCCCAACACGGAACATCCGGAAACAATTCGGATCGACTGCGTGAAATCGCCTCCAAGACCCGAACCACCAAAGCCAACGTGGCCACGGCGCTGCAGATGATTTCCTGGGGGCTCGAAGTGAATGATTACGGTAACGCCATCCTCGATCCGTCGGGAAACTTTCGTAAAGTTCAAGGCCAGGGCGTCACCGAAGAAATGTGGTCGTCGATGCTGGCCTACGCCGCCGATAAAAAGCTCAAGGGCGGCGATTTCAAGAAA
Organism: Desulfobacterales bacterium; assembly: GCA_041740615.1. Lineage (GTDB taxonomy): Bacteria > Desulfobacterota > Desulfobacteria > Desulfobacterales > SURF-7 > DYJD01. The sequence continues at coordinate 43,028 of JBGSLR010000001.1, read as the reverse complement.
CTGAACCTGCCCTTTGAAAACAAGTTGCTGGGGCAGCCGTCGGATGTGCGCGAGCGCATGGCTAGGCGGGTGGAATCATTTGTTTACAATCTCCTGGTCCAGGTGTTCAATGCCGCAGATACCGCTCCCCTTGCCATCGAAGCGATTTTGAAAGCCGGTTCCCATGACGCCGGCGCCAAAGTGGAACGCATCGAATCGCTCCAGGACTGGACGCCTGCAAAGATTGCCGAAAAGGCCGCGGCAATGGACAGCGATAAAGGACCTTCGGGAAATTTCGACGACTGATTGCCTTCAGGAAGATGATGCCGAATAAAAAATATTGTCATACGTGCGGGACCCCCTTGATCGAAACGGTTGTCGAAGGGCGCCTGCGGAAATTTTGTGTCACATGCCGGGAGCCGGTCTATGAAAATCCGCTGCCGGCCTCCTGTTTGGTCGTTGCCGACCGTGACGAAAGAATTTTGCTCGTACGGCGGGGTGTCGAACCGAAAGTCGGTCACTGGTGTCTGCCGGGTGGATTCATGGAGCTTGATGAAACACCGGAAGAGGCTGCGCTGAGAGAATTGAAGGAAGAAACCGGACTGACCGGTACAATTGACAGGCTGCTGGGTGTCACCGCCAATCCGAGCCCATTATATCGATCGGTTCTGATGGTCGGTTATCTGGTGATTCAATACAAGGGGGTTCCGGTTGCCGGTGATGACGCCGTTGACATCGCCTTTTTCGACAGAAGGGATTTACCGGAAATCGCTTTTGAAAGTCATCATCGGTTTGTCGGAATATATAATGGGATGAAGAAAGCGTCGGTGGATGCCGGTTGGAAACGAAAAGTTATTTTATGATATTATTCAGAATGTTAGCAAAAAAACAGCATCTCTCTTGTTTTTTTTCTAAAGTTCGCGAACTGCCCGACCGATAGGAAAAGTAAGGAGAAATATATGGAGATACCGACCTATCAGATTCACCGGGTGATGAAGGTTTACACCAAACAATTGTCCCAAAGCAAAATGCTGGAACGGCAAAAAGCGTTGGGTCAAAAACCGAGCATGGACAGGATCAATATCTCCGCGGAAGGTAAACGAAAAGCGATTATCGAGAAAGTGGCGAGCGACGTTGTTGAGCGGATTACCAATTTCGGGCCGCGTGACGAATTTGATCAGGAAATCGTCAACCAGTTGGAACAGGAAATCGGTCAGAAGGTGACGTTTCAAAAGGCAGGTAACGCGCAGTTTGTTTTCAATGTGATCGACGCCAACAACGAGAAAAAAACCACCAGTCTGTCGGTCGAAGGTTCGGACTTTCTGATCAAGCGATTGGAGCAGCTGGCGATGGAAGCTGTGGATAAAAACATGGAAACCTAATGGAGGAAATCCTCATGAACAATATTACCAACATTACCAACGCTACTGGAAGCTATGAGCGCCAGGCGTATGTCGGTGAGACCGCTGATCGGAAGTTGGCGACACGTGAGACGGATACGACCGATAAAAAGAGCGAATCAAGTGCCGATCGAGTCAGTTTGTCCACCGAATCCAAAGACATGCAGACGGCGCGGCAGGCGGCCCTTGCCTCTCCGGATGATAAAGGAAGTAACAATTCCGCTCGGGCGGAAAAAGTCGCTGGTCTGGAGCAGGCGGTTGCCGAGGGGAGTTATCAGATCAACCCGCAGCGCGTAGCGGATAAGCTCATCGGGTCGATCGTGGATCAGATGGTGTGATGTCATGTCGTCCGCTAGGCAAATTCTTCCGACCTGTTGTCGAAGAGTCCTGCAGCCGAGACGGAGCGATTCATAATAAGGCATAAAAAACAGATAGTTTTATAAAACAACAAGCAGGCTTGAAATTGGCCTGCTTGTTGCATTTCTTGTGATCGTACTGGGGATGTCGCCGGTTGATGGATGGGCACGCCGCATCGGAGCGGACGAAATTCATCTCGGCGTTTGCGCACAGCGATATGAAAAACGGTGTCAAGTCGATCGGCAAGAGGTGTCAATAATGAATAAAATAAATGATATATCAGGTCTGCAGCAATCAGTTCCGGCGCACAAGCCCAACCGTCAGCAGGAAAGCGGTGACTTCCAAAAAGTATTTCATCAGGCCCTTGAGAGTCATTCGACGTCCGACTCTTCCACGGTAAAATCCAATGCGTTGGGGGAGATTCGGTTACCCGTTTTCCATCCGGTGGAAGAGGTGAACGGCACCCTGGTGGATCAAACGAACAGCCTCCTGACGCTGTTGGATAATTTTGCCCAAGCCCTGGGTGATCCATCACGCTCTTTGAAGGAGATCGAATCCATGGTGACGGATTTGAAGAAAAACGCGGATGCGTTATCGAAAAGAGTCGGGAGTCAGGACGGGCGGCAAGAGGGTGACGCACTGCAACAGATCGCAAAGGAAAGCGCCATGACGGCATCCCTGGAGTACTATAAGTTCTATCGCGGGGATTACATATAACGTTTCCGCAATCAGTCCCTTTTTTTGGCTTCTTCCCACAGTCTTTCCAGTTCATCACGCGGCGCCGATTCAATGCTGACGCCGCTGGTCGACAGTTGTTTCTCCATAAACCGAAATCGTTTTTCGAATTTGCGGGTCGATTCGGCCAAGGCCGTCTCCGGATGGATGCGTGCCATTCGGGCGACATTGACCATGGTAAAGAGGAGGTCACCCATTTCCATGGACATTTCCGACGGCTGCTTTCGAGCGACGGCCTGATTGAATTCGGACCATTCTTCCTCGGTCTTCTTCATAACCCCTTCCAAGCCATCCCAGTCGAATCCCACTCCGGCGGCTCTCTCGGAAACACGATAGGCTCGAATCAGGGCCGGCAGGCTGCCGGGAATGGCGTCCAGGATCGAGTCACCCGGCGGCCGTTTTTTCTCTTTCCGTTTAATTTCCTTCCATTGCTTTCGGATACCCTCCACCGTCGAGACTTGACTGGCGCCAAATACATGCGGATGGCGTCGGATCATTTTTTCGGTGACGCCCCGGGCAACGTCGACGATATCGAAATGACCGGATTCCTGAAACATCCGGGCTAAAAAAAGAACATGGAAGAATACGTCGCCGATTTCCTCACAGATGTCTTCGACGCGCCCTGAGCCAATGGCTTCCACCAATTCATAAACCTCTTCCACCAGATATATCGATAAGGAGGCCGGTGTTTGTTTCCGATCCCATGGACAACCCTGTTCACTGCGTAATGTTTCAATGATCTTGATCAGGAGGTCGATCTGGTTCGGTGGGTCGATGCGGACGGCTTTGTCCGGATCGGATGACGGCGTTATTTCCGAGTCTCCCACGATTTTTTGATTCCTTTCATATTGTTGGCGAAATTGTCTTTCATTTCGGAGCTGATAAACCGGGACATCTCATCGGAGATGACCGTGAGATGAGGGGAGAGTTGTGAATTTCGGATAACGGAGGTGTCTTTGGGAAGAAATGTGGTGAAAATAGTCAACAGAACGGCGGCGATCAGAATGCCTTTGAGCGTCCCGAAACTGGCGCCGCAGAGACGATCGAACCAGGTCAGAAAGTTGATTTTCATCAAGAATCGGATCGCCGTCCCCAAGAGCCCGATCAGGATGAACACACCGCAGAAAATCAATAAAAAGGAGATGATGTTCAGATAGGCGGAATTGGAAATCCATTTTGTCAGGAACGGGATCAGATTTCGAAAGTATATCTGTGCAGCATAGAATCCGCCGATCACTCCGATGATGGAAGAGAGCTCCTTTACCAGGCCGCGGAACAATCCTCGGATCAGACAAAACGAAAGGATGATGATAATGAGAATATCAAAAGGATTCATGATGGCAACGACTTAACAGAGCAAAAATTCGGAGTCAAGGCAATTTTCCAAAGCGAATTGCCGATTGCAATCCCAAGAATCTATGTGTTATGAAGGGGCAACTCTGAAAACCGCGACCCCGAACGGGGTTTATCGCTCGGAATCGAATCATTTCGACACTCAAATTGGGAAAGACGATCCACCCAAATCCAAAATGATATGGAAATACCAGCAGACTGCAACCAAGTTCAACTGACATTTGAGGACATCAATCTGACCCGGCAGCTGTTCGGGGAACGGAACACAAACCTGCAGCGCCTGGCGGACGCCCTTGAGATTCAGATCCATGCAAGAGGGAATACGGTATTGTTACAGGGAGATCCGACCGAAACCGACCTGGCCGGAAACGTCCTGCAACAGCTGTATGGGTTGCTGGAGGATAAATACCCTGTTTATTTAAAGGATATCGATTATGCCGTGCGGGTTCTCAGTGAGAATCATTCCCGCAAGCTCAAAGATATTTTTTTGGATACCGTCTTTATCACTTCGAAAAAGCGTGCCATTGCGCCAAAAAGTCATGCTCAAAAACAATATATAGAATGTATTCGTCAATATGATATCGTATTCGGCATCGGGCCGGCCGGAACCGGGAAAACCTACCTTGCCATGGCCATGGCTGTGGCAGCTCTCAGCAAGGAAGCGGTCAACCGGATCATTCTAACCCGACCGGCCGTGGAAGCAGGCGAGGCGCTCGGATTTCTGCCCGGCGATCTGGCGGATAAAGTTGACCCGTATCTTCGCCCGTTGTATGACGCCCTGCATGATATGATGCGTTTTGAGAAAGTGACCAGTCTTATGGAACAAGGCGTTATCGAGGTGGCTCCGCTGGCCTTCATGCGCGGGCGGACATTGAATGACTCCTTCATTATACTGGATGAGGCTCAAAACACGACCAGTGAGCAAATGAAAATGTTTTTAACCCGGATCGGGTTCAACTCCAAAGCCGTGATTACCGGCGATATCACCCAAATCGATCTACCCCACAACAAACCATCGGGTCTGATCGAAGCCAAGGACATCCTCCAGGAGATAAAGGATATCGGATTTGTCTTTTTTTCCAAAAAGGACATCGTCCGCCACCGTCTGGTTCAGGATATAATCCGTGCCTATGAGGAAAAAGGAACAAACCGTCGATTGTAACACCGGCACGGAATGCAGGCCGATGGTCATCCGGAACATCACAAACCGGGATCGGCAAAAAGTCTGGTAACGAACCGCTATGAATATTGAAATGCCAAACAGGAAACTGAGATCCTTTCTCGACACCGGCCGCGGGTTTTTATTCATGTTGTTGCTGGTTGTCACCGCGGCTTTCACCATGATCCTGTTTCCGAATATGAGCACCACCCGATATACGTTTCAGATCGGCGATGTGGCCCCACGCGACATAAAAGCCACCACCGATTTTTTCGTTGAGGATCAGGCCGCCACGGAAGCCAATCGAAAACAAGCGGCGGCGGCAGTGCTGGTTGTCTATGATCATGATGCGAACTTGTTCGGCAACACGCTTCAACGCCTGGAACGCTCCTTTTCAACCGTGCGTGCGATTCTGGAGGCGGCGAATCAGACAGGGAAAATGGATAAATCCGAGGCTTCTCTTCCTGCGGAAAACGGAACAAACAGCAAGGTTCATGACCAGGTCATGCAGGCAAAAGGCACGTTTGAAGAAAAACTGGGCCTTACGTTGAGCGAAGGCGCCTACCGGATTTTGGAAAGCGAACTGTTCTCAAAAGAGATTGAGCAGCTGATCGGCGATATTGTCGGGAAGATTCTGGCCAACGGGGTTGTCGCCAATAAGGAAATCCTGTTGCAGGAATTGGATAGAGGTATCAGTCTTCGGAATTTGGAGACCGGCGAAGAGACGGTGATTCAGTCCCTGAAGCAGTATTATGGTCCGGACCAGGCCAAGACAATGGTCCGGGTCATTGGACAACCGTTGATGGAGCAAACCAATTATCAGGTCAAGGGGATTATCGTCGATATCGCCCAGAAACTGGTGCTGCCCAATATAACCCTGAACCTGAATGAAACCATGGAACGAAGAAAAAAGGCGGCGCAAGACATAAAGCCCTTTCTATATCAGATCAAAGAAGACGAAATGATCGTACGCGAAGGCGAAAGGGTGAACGAATTCCAGTTGAAAAAACTGGAGGCGATGCAGTCCCAGACCCAGGACGAAAGCATCATTACCAGTCGGTTGGGTACGGCCTTGGTGTTTATCTGTATATTGCTTGTCGGTTATGTGATTTTCATTCGTCACCACCCGATTTTCGAGCGGGATCGCAACAAAAATCTTTTATTTTTAGCCAGCGCGCTCATCACGTTCCTATTGGTGACCAAAATTTCCGCTTCCCTATCGGACGGTTTGGCGCCCAGCGCGCCGTTTTCCATCAAGGCCTCGTCCATGTACTTGGCCATCCCACTCTCGGCCGGCGCCATGACCGTCGCCCTTTTTATGGGTGTCAATCTGGCGTTGCCCTTCACCATGGTCATTGCCGTTTGTACGATGGTGATCTTTAACAGTCGTTTCGATATGTTCATTTATTTTCTGTTGAGCAGCGCCATGGGAGCGCATTGGATGCGTCACTGCCGTGAGCGCGTTGTTTTTATCAAGGCGGGATTGAAACTCGGACTGATCAATCTGGTATTTATTTCCGCCGTAAATGTTTACATGGCGGATTTCTCGGTGATCAAATTTCTGTGGGATTGGGTGTTCGCGTTTATGGGCGGGGTCATCTCCGGAATTGTGACGGCCGGCATCGCACCGTTGGTGGAAATCGCCTTCAAATACACAACGGATATCAAATTGCTCGAATTGGTCAACCTGGATCGGCCGATTTTGCGACGCCTGATGATCGAAGCATCCGGAACCTATCACCATTCGGTCATCGTCGGGTCCATGGTGGAGGCGGCTGCAGCGACCATCGGCGCCAATCCCCTGTTGGCCAGAGCCTGTGGATATTACCATGATATCGGTAAAATAAAAAAACCGTTGTATTATATCGAAAACCAGTCGAATGGTAAAAACAAGCACGACAAACTGGCTCCCTCCATGTCCAGCCTGATTCTCATTTCGCACGTAAAAGACGGGGTGGAAATCGCAAAAGAAAACAAGCTGGGGCAGGCAATCATCGATACGATCAAGCAGCATCATGGTACGAGCCTGATCAGCTATTTTTATGAAAAAGCAAGACAGCTCAACAAAGGAGAAGAAGTCCTTACCATCGATGATTTCAGATATCCGGGGCCCAAACCCCAGACCCGGGAAGCGGGTTTGGTGATGCTGGCGGACGTCATCGAGGCGGCATCCAGAACACTGGAGAACCCGACGCATTCAAGGATTCAGGGCCTTGTTCAAAAGCTGGTAAACAAAATATTTTCAGAAGGGCAGCTTGACAACTGTGAATTGACATTGCGGGACCTCCATAATATCGCAAAGAGTTTCATCACCATTTTGGACGGCATTTACCATAACCGGATCGAATATCCGGAAAGCCAGACCAGTACTACGGGAAAGGGGAAAAATGGGAATCCTGATCGACAACCGGCAAAGCAAGCCGATGATCGCGGAGGAGAAGATTCAGCTCAAAGCGCAAGCCATCTTAAGCGCCTTGGACAGTCGTGATGCGGAACTTTCCATCGTAATCGTGGATGATGATGAAATCGCCTCCCTGAATGAACAATACCTTGGCCGCAAAGGACCGACAAATGTGATTGCCTTTCCCATGAAGGAAGGTGAATTTTCCCATATCAACCCGAACTTACTAGGGGATGTGGTTATTTCAGCTCAAACCGCGGCACGGGAAGGGGAGGCGGACGATATCGGCTTTCCGGCTCGTTTCGATCAGCTGTTGATTCATGGTATTTTGCATCTGTTCGGATATGACCATGAAAAAACCGAAGAGGAGGCGGAACGAATGGAGAAGAAGGGCAAGTCACTCCTTCAGGTGATTGAGGGGATGTAGGGTTTTTGACTGTTTCATCAATGGATAAAGGAGAGATACAATGGCTGGAATGGCCGTAAACATAGATCATATCGCAACGCTCCGGGAGGCGCGCAAAGCGACCTATCCGGACCCGGTGGCGGCAGCCATATTGGCCGAACTGGCCGGCGCAGACGGAATTGTCGTCCATCTGCGGGAAGACCGCCGGCATATACAGGATCGGGATGTTCGTTTGTTGCGCAACGTGATACAAACCAAATTGATCTTGGAAATGGCCTCCACCGCCGAGATGGTGGGGGTCGCCCTGGATATCAAACCGGATGTCGTTACCCTGGTTCCGGAAAAACGGGAGGAGTTGACGACGGAAGGGGGGCTGGACCTGATCGTGCACAAAGATTCCATTGCTGAAACCGTGGACACCCTCCAGAACAATGGAATTCCGGTCAGCCTTTTCATCGATCCCGACCCGGAGCAGATCAAGCTCGCCCATCGCATCAGCGCCACTATGGTGGAGATTCATACCGGGAGTTTCTGCGAAGCCCGGTTGCCGCACCTGAAGGCGCAGGCGTTTGAAGAAGTGGTGAATGCAGTGAAATTTGCCAAAAAATTGCGGCTCGGAATTCATGCCGGTCATGGGCTCTGTTATAACACCATTCAGGCTTTTCGAGGACTTGAGGAGATCGATGAATTCAGTATCGGTCACAGCATCGTTTCCCGGGCCGCTCTGGTGGGTATGGAGCGGGCCGTTCGGGAAATGAAATCATTGGTCGAAGCGCTTTAACCATGCGGGAAAGGGTTGTTGGATCATGTATCTGGTAACCGCCGATGAAATGCAGGCGATGGATCGACAGACGATCGAGTCGTTCGGGCTCCCGGGAAGGATCTTGATGGAAAATGCCGGTCGCGGAGCCACCGGCATGTTGCTGGAGCTGCTGCCGGATATCCGTCAACAAAAAATCGGTATTATGGCGGGCCGGGGGAACAACGGCGGCGACGGATTCGTGATGGCGCGTTATCTATCCCAAGGGGGTGGTAACGTCACTGTTTTTTTATTGACGGAAGCATCTCAGGTCAAAGGAGATGCGGCCGCCAATCTGAAACTCCTTGCGTCGATCGGTGTGGAAGTGGTGGAACTGCCGGATGAGGGCTGTTTCCATGAATATTCGCCTATACTCGGAAATGTGCAGGTATGGGTGGATGCCATACTGGGCACCGGACTGCGATCGGAGGTGACCGGTTTTTATCGAACCGTGATTGACTTCATGAACCGGACGGCGCGACCGATCTTCGCCGTTGATATTCCGTCGGGACTCGATGCGGATACCGGTCAGCCCCATGGAATTTGCATCCGGGCTGCGGCGACGGCGACGTTCGCTTTTGCCAAAACCGGCCACCTGCTCTACCCGGGCGTCGAATTTACCGGCCGGTTGGGAGTTGTCGATATCGGAATTCCGTCCTGTATCCGGGAACGGATAAATCCGAGGCAGATGTTGATTACACCCGACCTGGTTCGGAAGGGATTGATTCCCCGGAAAGCGGATGCCCATAAAGGCGACACCGGTCATCTGATGGTCGTTGCCGGCTCAACCGGCAAGACAGGAGCCGCCGCTCTCTGCTCCCTGGCAGCGATGCGGGCCGGCGCCGGGCTGGTGACCCTCGGCGTCCCCGCTAGTGTCAACGGCGTCCTTGAACAACTACTGACGGAAGTGATGACGGCGCCCCTTCCGGAAATCGTCTCCGGCAGACTTTCGGAGGCCGCCGGGGAGACGATTCTGAAACTGATGGAAGGGAAAAAAGGTTTGGCCGTCGGACCCGGGTTGGACCGGGCGGAAACCACAAAAGCGTTGCTTCTCCAGATTCTTCCGGAAATCGCTGTTCCGATGGTGATCGATGCGGATGGACTGAACCTCCTGGCCGATGCAGCCGATATATGGAAGCAAATACAGGCGCCGGTAATTCTGACCCCGCATCCCGGGGAAATGGCGCGTCTGACCGGAATGGACGTCGGGAACATTCAAAAAAACCGTGTGGCCTGCGCCAGACGGTTTGCCGAAGAATTGGGTGTGCACGTGGTGCTGAAAGGCGCCGGAACCGTCGTGGCTCACCCGGACGGTACGGTTCATGTAAACGCCACCGGCAATCCCGGCATGGCCGTCGGCGGGATGGGCGATGTGTTGACCGGAATCATCGCAGGATTGCTGGTTCAGGGGTATGATCCCGTTTTTGCGGCAACTGCCGGTGTCTATCTTCATGGATATGCGGCCGATCTGGTTGCGGCGGTCGATGGGCAGACGGGATATCTGGCCGGACAGGTTGCGGCCGCCTTGCCTCGTGCGCTTACACGGTTGAAGAACCGGGATGCGGATGGGGATCATCGACGGTGCTTTCCGGAATGTAAGGGCCTGTAATGGAGGGGCTGCGGTCCGACACGATCAACAGCGGCCTTTCCGTGCTCAGTCGTTCAGCCGATGATACTCGCAGATTGGGACATTTGATGGGGGAACGGCTGTCCCAGGGAACCATTCTGGCGCTGCATGGTGAGCTGGGAAGCGGGAAAACGGCTTTTGTGCAGGGACTCGCGACGGGCCTGGAGGTTCCGGATACGTATTATGTCGTCAGCCCCACGTACACGATCATGAACGAGTATCCGGGAAGGTGTCGCCTGTTGCACGTGGATCTGTACCGGATTTCCATGCCCGGAGAAATCGAGGATATCGGCCTTGACGATGCTGTCACGGGCCGGGAAGTTGTTGCCGTGGAATGGCCGGAAAGAATGCCGGACGGGTTTTGGACGATTCATATCGGTGTCTTTTTTACGATTATGGATGACAATCACCGTGAAATTACGCTGATTCCGTATGGACAGGCGTCAGCGGATCTGATAGGAGAGATCAAAAATTGCTTGTAAGGAGCGGAAAATGGGACTTTATGTACAGAAATACGGTGGCACATCAGTTGCCAATATTAAACGAATACGGAATGTTGCAGCGCGAGTGGCCCGGACTTACGACCAGGGAAACGATGTCGTAGTGGTTCTTTCGGCGATGGCGGGGGTAACGGACAACCTGATAGAGCTTGCCAATTCAGCCGCCTCTTCACCGGACAAACGGGAAATGGATGTGCTGCTGTCAACGGGTGAACAGACGACTGTGGCGTTATTGGCGATGATGCTTCGCGACATGAACTATCCGGCCACATCCCTGTTGGGATTCCAGGCCGACATTCTCACCAACGATCAGGCCTGCAATGCCAGAATCATCAGTATCGGGGCCGATCGCATTCGATCTTTGCTGGAAAACCGTCATATCGTGGTTATTGCCGGTTTTCAGGGGCGTGACCCGAAGGGCAACATCACCACGTTGGGGAGAGGCGGTTCCGATACGTCCGCCGTCGCGATCGCCGCCGCCATCAATGCGGATAGTTGTGAAATATACACGGATGTGGATGGCATTTACACCACCGATCCGAATATCTGTGACCGCGCACGGAAAATAAAACGGATTTCATATGACGAAATGCTGGAGATGTCCAGTCTGGGCGCCAAGGTGTTGCAGATCCGTTCGGTGGAATTCGCGAAAAAATATAATGTTCCGGTGCATGTCAGATCATCATTCAGCGAGGAGGAAGGAACTATGGTCGTTCAGGAAGATGTAGACATGGAGCGCCTCGTCGTTTCCGGCGTTACCTGCAATAAAAGTGAAGCTCGAATCACCTTGAAAAAGGTGCCGGACCAGCCCGGGATAGCGGCAAAAATTTTTACCCCGCTGGCCGAAGCCAATATCCAGGTGGACATGATTATCCAGAATTTCAGAACCGGAGGCGAAACCGACGTCACCTTTACGGTGCCCAAGGTGAACTTCAAACAAGCCATAGAAATTTCGAAAAAAACAGCTGAGGCGATCAACGCGGTCGAAGTGACGACTGCGGAGAACATCGCCAAGGTATCGGTGGTCGGCGTCGGCATGAAAAACCATTCCGGTGTTGCCGCCAAGATGTTCAGCTCTCTGGCTGCGGAGAATATCAATATTCGACTGATCAGCACATCTGAAATCAGAATTTCCTGCGTGATTGAAGAAAAATATGCCGAACTGGCGGTGCGGGTGCTGCATACCGCATTTGGTCTGGATCAAGAACCGGCATAGCACCATCAACAGCGCTTTTTTTAGGAAACGATAAAGAAGATGAAGGCCTTCGATCCGGAACAAGCGAGGATTGTCCTCCTGATCGGAATCGTCATCTTCTTTTTATATCTACTGCGAATGTTCACCTCAATTTGAGACGATATCCATATGGCCCGGTTAGACACCCTGATCGATTCGCTTTCCGCCTTAGGCAGGCACCCACTTGCCCGAATCCAGGAAATGGGACGTATGGCCATTTTTTTTTTCAACGGACTTTTTCTCATTTTCAGTTATCCGTTTCAACTGTTCAAGATCGTACAGCAGGTTTATTTCATCGGGGCCAAGTCGTTTTTCGTCGTTGCACTGACCGGGGCGTTCACCGGTATGGTGCTGGGACTACAGGGTTATTATACACTCGTGAAATTCGGATCAGAGGGGTTGCTGGGCGCCGCGGTGGCGTTGTCCCTCATCCGTGAGCTCGGGCCGGTATTGACGGCCATCATGGTGATCGGACGGGCAGGATCGGCCATCGCTGCGGAACTCGGGATGATGCGGGTTTCCGAGCAAATCGATGCCCTTGTCACCATGGACATCAATCCCATCCGTTTTCTGATCAGCCCAAAAGTCGCCGCTGCGATCATCAGCTTTCCATTGTTGACCGCCATTTTCGATGTTGTGGGAATTTACGGCGGCTACCTGACCGGATCGATACTCCTCGGTATCAGTCCGGGAGCCTATTTTTCACGGATACAGTCGAGTGTGTCCATGACGGACATCAACGGCGGTTTTGTAAAATCCATTGTATTCGCTACCGTGGTATTGGCGGTCTGCTGTTATCGAGGCTACTTCGTCCATACCCGGGCGGAAGGTTTCGGCGCCAAAGGCGTCAGTCTGGCGACAACGTCGGCGGTCGTTCTGTCCAGCGTCCTCGTCCTGGTGGCGGATTATGTCCTGACTTCCTTTTTATTGTGATGGTATGACCCAGGCACTCATTCAATTTGATCATGTTGTCAAATCCTTCGGCTCCAATACGGTTCTGAAGGGCGTTACCCTCGGTATCCCCAAGGGCGCCATCACCACCGTTATCGGTAAAAGCGGGACCGGGAAAAGCGTTTTGTTGAAACACATGATCGGGTTGATCCGGCCGGACAAAGGCCAGGTGCTGTTTCAGGGAAAACCCATTTCAAAACTGAGAGGGGTCGACAAGAAGGCATTTAAACACCAGATCAGCTATATGTTTCAAGGTTCGGCCCTTTTCGATTCCATGACGGTGTATGATAACATCGCACTGCCGCTGCTCGAACGTTCCCGTGTGAAAGATGGAGAGATTCATCGCAAAGTGCGGGAAAAAATGGAACAACTGGATCTGTTCAATATCGATCAACAGTATCCTTCCCAGATTTCGGGCGGTATGAAAAAAAGAGTCGCCCTGGCCCGGGCCTTGGTGACCGATCCGGAAATCATCCTGTTTGACGAACCGACCACCGGCCTTGATCCCATTCGCAAACACGCTGTCCACAGTATGATCTCGGAATACCAGAAGCGCTTCGGATTTACCGGGGTTGTCGTCAGTCATGAAATTCCGGATGTGTTTCATATATCACAGCGGATTGTCATGTTGGATGAAGGTGCGATCATTTTTGAGGGAGAACCATATCTCCTTCAGGAATCGAGCAACCCGGTGATACGTGATTTCATACGCGGTCACGAAAGTCGTCTGGAAGACGTCAGCGGCATGGCGCCTCAGCCCATCGGAGAAAAGCGGTTCAAGGAGGAGATGGCTCGGCTGGTCCGGTACCGCATGCCGTTTTCCGTTATTTTATTGACCATCACCAATCTGGATGAGATCAATTCGAAAATCGGTCATATGGCGACCCAGGCCGTGATGAAGGATTTCGCCGGCAAAGTCCAGAAACACCTTCGGATAATCGACACCTGTTTCCGGTCCGGCTTGCATCGCCTGATGATCGTCCTGTCCTGCAGCAAATTGGAGCAAGCCCGAATTACCTGCGCTCGGTTGTCAAACGAGCTGAGCCGGGCAGAGATTGTCGAGTTGACTCCTTATCCGGAATTCTGTTTTCGGATTACGGCCGGATTCGTGGAAATACAGAAGGAGTGTCGTTTGGAAGACATTTTATCCAGCGCGGATTCATGGCAAAATATGAGTTATGAATTTCGGGTTTGCTGAACCGTCGGAGGATTTATGAAGCGCATAACCATGGAAACCGCCACAGGTGTTTTTGTACTGATCGGAATCATCTGCATCGGTTATCTCACGATTCGATTCGGGAAAATGGAGATTGTGGGAGAGAACACCTATGAATTGACCGGCCGTTTTGAATCCGTAGCCGGTCTGAAACCGGGAGCCAGTATTGAAGTGGCCGGCGTACAAGTCGGGCAGGTGAGCAAAGTGAGCCTGGATAAGGACCAGCAAAAGGCTTTGGTGACCATGAAAATTCAGAAGGGGCTGGTTTTGACCGATGACGTGATTGCGTCCGTAAAGACCGCCGGTCTGATCGGCGACAAGTATATCAAACTCAGTCAAGGCGGGTCGGATGATGTCCTGAAACCGGGAGATATGATCACCGAGACGGAATCGGCCCTGGACCTCGAGGAATTGATCAGCAAATACGTTTTTGGGAAACTTTGATACATGAATAAGGAGAAGCCGTCTATGAAAGCGATAACACCGGTCATAGTTCTCACCTGTATGGTGTGTGCGGTTTGGAGTTCGGCATGGGGTGCCTCGCAAATCGAACCCATGGCGGCATTGAAGGAACCCGTCGACGAAGTGATTGCCTTGTTGAAAGACCCGCAGTACCAGGGGGCGGACAAGGAAGTTCTGCAACGGGAAAAAATCATGACGGTTGTCGACCGCATTTTTGATTTTACCGAAGTGTCCAAAAGAACCTTGGGACGCAACTGGAGAAACTTTTCGCCGCAGCAACGGAAAAATTTTTCCGAAGTTTTTGGGGATTTCCTCGGGTTTACCTACTATAAAAAAGTGAAGGACGCTTATCAAGGCGAGACGGTGGTGTATCTATCTCAGGAAATGAACGGGCCGGATAAGGCAACGGTCAAAACCAAGATTCCACGACCGGCAGGAGATATTCCGCTGGACTATCGCATGGCCAAACGCAAAGAAAACTGGCGTGTCTATGACGTGATTATTGAAGGGATCAGTCTGGTCAAGAACTACCGGACCCAGTTCAACGAGATATTGAATAAGGAAACCCCGGATCAACTGATTGCAAAACTGAAAGAAAAATCCGCGCAACAAAAAAACAATCCTGAAACAGCAAAATGATGATTGCCGGAATCCCGATCGTTCCAAAGAGTCCGCCACCGTCTTTCCCTCACCGATCCGCAACGGGTAAGAAACCGGCGACCGGTTTCGGAATGTTTCGCATTCGAATGGCGGGGTTGCTGGTCCTGCTTGTCGGGGGGACTCTGGTTTGCGGCCTCGTTCCGGCTGTCGCCGGCGAGGACGATTCCGGGAATCCGCAGCAAATTTCAGCGCCCACCGAAGACGATTACGATGAGGCATCCATCGAGCGGGGAAATACCACCGACAGCCATGCAGCGGAAGCGGGAGATGAGGATTATGACGATGACAACCTCGATTTCCTGGAAGAAGAGGCATCGGATGCTTCCATGGTTACCGTGGCGGATCCGCTGGCGCCTTGGAATCGCGCCATGTTTCATTTCAACGACAAGCTGTATTTTTGGGTCTTGAAGCCGGTATGCCAAGGATATAATTATGTTTTACCAACCGCTGCCCGTACGGGGATGAAACACTTTTTCATCAATGCCGCCGCGCCGATCCGATTGATCAACTGCCTGTTGCAGGGAAAGGTGCTCGAAGCCGAAGGCGAATGGTCGCGTTTTCTCATGAACAGCACGGTCGGCGTATTGGGTTTCGGAAATCCGGCGGAAACGATTCCGGACCTTCGCCTGAACGACGAAGACCTGGGACAGTCGTTGGGGGTTTTCGGGATCGGCGACGGCTGCTACATCGTCTGGCCGATCATCGGCCCATCCACGTTGCGGGACTCCATCGGGGAAATCGGCGATGGTTTTCTCAACCCCCGATTCTATCTGCAACCCTTTATGCTATCCGCCGGACTATGGACCTTGGAAAAGGTCAACGACACTTCTTTCCGCATCGGCGATTATGAAACCCTGAAAGATGCGGCAATAGAACCCTACGAAGCCTTGCGGGACGCTTACATCCAGTTGCGGATGAAAAAGATGGCGGAATAGGGGACGTTGAATTTGAACTGTCGGATCTGCCATCTGAAATGTCATCCGGGAGGGTGAGATGCTTGCCGAGATTCTATCCACGGGAGATGAAGTGTTGACGGGGTCCGTCGTAGACACGAATTCAGCTCACATCGCCGAAACATTGTGCGCCGCCGGTTTGTTCATTGCCCGCCACACTTGCGTCGGTGACGACCTCGATCGTCTTGCGGCCATCATCGCCGATATTTCCGAACGGGCCGATATCGCGGTTGTCACCGGCGGACTTGGTCCGACCTTTGACGACCTGACCTCCGATGCCGTGGCACTGGCAGCAGACGTGGATCTGATGTTGGATGCAGAGGCACAGGAATCCATCGATCGTTTTTTCGAGACCCGGCGTTTCCCGAGGACCGACGCCGATCAAAAGCAGGCCAGGCTGCCGAGGGGAGCCCGGTGCCTACCGAATCCGGTCGGGACGGCCCCCGGTTTTATGATACGGATCAAGCGGTGTCATTTTTTTTGTCTGCCGGGCGTACCGTCTGAAATGGTCCGCATGCTGGAGGAGGAGGTGTTGCCGCGCATCCGGGCCCTTCGGGGGAATCGAACGGAGATCCGCCTGATGAAAACCCTGTGTCTCTTCGGTCTTCCGGAGGCGACCGTCGGCGAGAGATTGGCCGGATTCAATCGGGAACTGCCGGATATACGACTCGGTCTGCGGGCTCATTTCCCGGTGATTCAGATCAAGCTGTACGGTCATGGAGACTCGGCCGTGAAGGTTCAGGAGCGAATCGCCGCCGCCGCCGAATGGGTCAGATCGCGACTGGGGATGCGCATTTTTTCGGATACCGGGGAACGTATGGAAGAAACGGTCGGCCGGCTGTTGCAGGGCCAGGGAAAGACCCTTGCCGTTGCCGAAAGCTGCACCGGAGGCCTGCTCTCCCACATGCTGACCAATGTGCCGGGCAGTTCCCGCTATTTCCTTTCTTCCCTGGTTACCTATTCCAACCGGGCCAAACAGGATTTGCTGGGGGTATCCGCCGAAACCCTCACCGCATTTGGAGCCGTGGACGAGACAACGGTAAAAGAAATGGCTTCGGGCGCCCGCCGCGTGGCGGATGCAACCTATGGATTGGCCACGAGCGGCATCGCCGGGCCTGACGGCGGTACAGACCAAAAGCCGGTCGGCACCATCTGTGTCGGAATCGCCACACCGGCCACGACCCGATCCATGCGCCTGACCCTGTCCTTCGGAAGCCGTTCCCGAAACAAGCTTTTTTTTGCCACGGTTGCCCTTGAGATGCTGCGTCGGGAACTTCTCGCCATTCAATCAGAGTTCCTTCCATGATCCGGAAAACCTATTGCAAAGCAGGTTGGTTGATCGACGGCACCGGCGGTCCCATATCTCGGGATGTTTTGCTGGAAATATCCAGTGGAAAAATATGTTCGATACTAAAAAATTACGGTAAGATAAAACAAGAATCTCTTGTAACGCATGAAGTGTCTCTTGATTTTTCCAATTGCACGATTCTGCCGGGACTGATGGACAGCCATGTGCATCTGGCCATGTCCGGAACGACGGATGAACTGGATCGCCGACGACAGCTTGAAAACGATTATGAAATGACCTGTGCATGTATCCATACCCATCTGCAACATCATTTTAGGTATGGAATCGTCGCCGTGCGGGACGGCGGCGATCATCATGGATACGTTTCGCGTTTCAAGACCGAAAATCCACGTTCCATATACCCTAACGTACGGATACTTGCAGGGGGGCGGGCCTTCCACAACCATGGTCGCTACGGCCGGCTCATCGGCCGTACGCCATCGGCGGATCAGACCTTGTCCAGAGCCGTTGCGGATGATCCGGAACCGAAAGACCATGTGAAAATCGTCAATTCAGGTCTCAACAGTCTGAAAGAGTTCGGCCGACAAACCGCTTGCCAGTTCGATTCAGCGGAATTGAAGGAAGCCGTATTCCAGGCCGCTCAAAAAGGGCTGGGGGCCATGATCCACGCCAACGGCATACTGCCGGTGAAAGCGTCCGTTGAGGCCGGGTGCCGTTCCGTTGAGCATGGTTTTTTTATGGGAGCCGATAATCTGAGACGTATGGCGGATCACGGCACCACCTGGGTGCCGACGGCGGTAACCATGGCGGCGTATTTGAGATTGATGAGAAACGACAGCCCTGAACGGATGGTGGTGCAACGGAATCTCGACCATCAACTTGAGCAAATGGCGGAAGCCAAACGGCTGGGGGTTCCCATCGCGCTGGGGACCGATGCCGGGAGTCCGGGTGTTCATCATGGCCGGGCGGTGCGGGAAGAACTGAGCTTGCTCATGAGGGCCGGTTACTCCGTTGAGGAGGCGTTGAAATGTGCGACGGTCAATGCCGCCCGGTTGCTCGGACTGGAAGATGGGGGACGGATCGCCGTTGGAAGTCCGGCTTGTTTTATCGCGGTGCAAGGCGCGCCTGCCGGCATACCTGAGAGTCTTTCGCACGTGAGGGCTATTTACATGGACGGCCAACTGCGATATGAGGCAGTGCAGAGGGCGTGACATTCCGGCCCTTGTAAATAGTTTGCAATGAAAGGTATCTCCATCATGCGTTTTTTATTGGTCAATCCCCATTATCCCATTTCCGAAGGACCGTCTCCGCCCCTTGGCCTTGCCTTTTTAGGAGCGGCCCTTGAGGGCGCCGGTATCGAGGTGAAAATACTTGATCTGGTGGTTACCCCATACAGCCGAGAACTGCTTGCGTCCGAGCTGAAATCTTTTCGTCCCCAGGTAATCGGCGCCACGGCCGTCACCATGACCATCGATAACGCCCTGCGTGTCATCGGGGATGCCAAGGAATTGGATGCCGACATCATCACCGTCATGGGGGGGCCGCATGTGACGTTTTGCGCGGAAGAGACCATGAAACGTTTTCCGTTCATCGATTTGGTCGTTCTGGGAGAAGGAGAAACAACGGTTGTCGAACTCGTGGGGGCAGCGCAGAACGGTCGCGAGTGGCAGGGGGTGGCTGGAATCGTCTACCGGGACGGAAACCATATCAACCGTACCCGTCCTCGCGAACTGCTTTCCGATGTGAATTCGCTGAGGGCTCCGGCCAGACATTTACTGGCGTTGGGACGTTACCGGGCGCTGGGGATGCCCATCAGTATGACCACGAGTCGGGGATGCCCCCATAAATGTATTTTTTGCGTGGGAAGAAAGATGGTGGGCGCAAAAGTTCGGTACCGCAGTGCGATGAACGTAGTGGATGAACTCGAGTATCTGGGCTCCCTCAATTTCCCGCAGATCAACATCGCCGATGATTTGTTTACGGCCAATAAAAAGCATTGTATCGGTATTTGTGATGAGATTCTGAGGAGAAATCTGAAAATCAAATGGTCCTCTTTCGCACGGGTGGATACGGTTTCCCCGGAGGTCCTGAGCAAGATGCATGCGGCGGGGTGTGATTCGGTCAGTTTCGGTGTGGAGACAGCCAATGCCGGTATTCTCAAAACGATCCGGAAGGGGATCACAACGGATCAAGTGGTGGCGGCCGTAAAGATGTGCAACGACGCCGGCGTTCAACCGAGCGCTTCTTTTATCCTGGGACTTCCGGGAGAGACCCCTGAAACCCTGGCGGAAACCGTCGCTTTTGGTAAAAAGCTCCGGGAAATGGGTGTGATCTACGGGTTTCATTTATTGGCTCCCTTTCCGGGAACCAAGGTGCGCGAAGAATGTGAACGGTACGGCATCCGCATCGTAACCGACGACTGGCGTGAATATCATGCCAACCGCGCCATCGTTGAAACCGCTGATGTGAACCAAGACATGCTGAACGCCATCGCCATTGACTGGGAGAAGAACATCGATATCTGGCTTGGCGATATTGCCCGCCGTATTCAATCCGGAGAGGCCTCCGAAGAAGAGGCTTTCCCGTTGAAAAATCTGGAACGCACCGTGGCGATCTATGATTTGATGATGGATCGGGCCATCGAAATGCGGGGAAGGTGGGAAACCAATGGACATCCGATATCCGATACGGAGGCCCTGCGTGAGTTGGCCGAAAGAGTCCGGGAACGTGTCCCCCATGACCCTCAAAGACTTTACGAGTCTTTGAATCAGGCCTTCCTGAAGGGGAATTTGACCAATGTGGTGAAAAACGGTACGATTCAATGGCAATGGGTGGACTATTTATAAACAATAAACAAGAAATCAGAAGCAGATGAAAAGAAGCCGGATGACGCTACAGGCAGAACTGATATATCGACCGGGAACAAAGATAGAGGTGGTATTCGAAATGGACAGTGATACCCCGATCGTGCTGCCATCGCTGCTGTATGAATGCGATCACCAGGCCATGCAGATGACCATCGCACAAACGAGACCGGAGATTCTGCCCAGCCTGCAATCCAAGAACATGACCGTCACCACCCTGGTGAACGACGAGTTGCATCGGAAGTGCCGCGCCGGAGTCGATTGCCGGATACTGGAATTCAGTAAAACATATCGTCTTTCCAATAATAAAACAGCAAGCGCGATTCGAATCGGTTATACCCCGGACTCACTGCAAATCATCAATATCCGTTCAGCCTATCGCTTCCGACCCAATACCGTTTTTCGTGTCGACTCCACCATACGGAACGACGCGTCAACATTTCTTTCCGAGCGGGATTTTAAAATCGACAACATCTCCTTTACCGGCATCGGCTTATTGATTCCGCGTCAGGTGGGAGGGGTGGTCAATCCCATGATGGATGTCGTCGTGGGGCAGACATTGACCATCGAACTCCGACTGATCGATACCCGGGAAAACCCCCGGGATACGATCATGACGTGTGATGTCGTGGTGGTCAGGAAGGAATCCGAATTCAACCGGAAAAGCGGCTTTGCCGGTGTTCGTTTGACGGGTTTGTCACATCAGGATGTGGAAAAGCTCAGCCGGTTTATTCACCATGCCCAACTTCACGAGATCCGTGCCGCTAGTGGTTTGTGAACGGATTGGTTTCATCGGTTGTTTCAGAAGATATTGAAATACCAATTGATGATGGCCGCTCCGAAAAAAAGATACAAAATCGCGCCGATGGAAAGGAAGGGGCCGAAGGGAATGGCGAGCTTGAAATTTTTTTTGCGCAGCAACATGACGATCAGTCCGACGCCGGCGCCCACGGCCGAAGCGATGTAAATGGTAAACAGCACCCCCTTCCAGCCTTCCAGCGCCCCAATCATCGCCAGCAGTTTAACATCCCCGCCTCCCATCCCTTCGCGTTTGGCTATCAAGCGATAGGTCCAACCGACGATCAGCAGACTGCCGCCGCCGACCAGTATTCCGACCAAAGAGGCGACCGGGGTCACCTCCGGTAATGCCAGGGACGCCAGAAAGAAGAGCGGGATTCCCGGTAACGTGATTTGGTTGGGAATGATTTGGTGATCGATGTCAATGTAGGTAATCAGGATCAGAGTGGCGATAAAAACGAAATAAATCAAGCCGCCGATGGTGGGACCGAATTTGACCCATGTTGCGAGTGCGGATAAACCGGTGAGGGTTTCCACGACGGGATAACGGAAGGAAATGGGAGCGCTGCATTGGCGGCAACGGGCCCGCAACAAGAGGTAACTGAGGATTGGAATGTTGTCATAAAAACGCACCAGATTCCCGCAACGCGGGCACATGGAACGGGGGGATACGATGGATTGGTTTTTCGGTAATCGGTAAATGCAGACGTTCAGAAAACTGCCGATACAGGAACCAAAAATGAAAGCCATTATTCTGATGGGGATTTCCGGCATGCGTTGTCGTTTCAGATGGCCGGCGGCGCGGATTTCCACCCGGCGTCACTCAGAGTGTTGTCATCGGCGGACCGTCCCGCTCCCGGCCGCCGTGTATTCAAGGCACAAAATAAATTCTGGTGAAACGTTTAAGATTGACTATTTTAGAGGGGTTGCATAAAAAAAGCAAGGTTGTTATTGTCAATGGGGAAACCGTCCTTATATTAGCGGGGTGCTGCAGGCTTCACAGGTCGGTCTCTCGGAAATTTTGTAAATATAAACGTAACCATCCGGCGTTGCAAAGAAATGATGACCGGGGTCACATAATGTGGGTAGGGAAAATGGGTGAAACTGATAAAGACGATTTGGTCAGTATTATTGAAGAAGAAGAGATGGAATTTTCCATTCCGACCGTTCTTCCGCTATTACCGGTGCGCGATGTCGTGATTTTCACGGATATGCTGCTGCCTCTCTTCATCGGACGTGAAAAGTCGATTCATGCCATGGAAGAGGCGGTTGGAAAAGACAAGATTCTGTTTTTAGCCACCCAGAAAGATCCGGCGGTTGAAAATCCGTCTCCGGAACAAATTTACAAGATCGGAACCGTGGGTCGCATTCTTCGGATGCTGAAGCTTCCCGACGGACGGTTGAAGGCCTTGGTCCAGGGAATCGCCAAGGCTCGGATCATCGAATACACCCGTAAGCGGACTTCCTATCGGGTGAAGGTTGAGGTGATCAAGGAACTGCCCGCAGCCAAGGTGGGACTGGAGGGCGAAGCCCTCATGCGGAATGTTCGGGAACAGTGTGAAAAAATATTGTCCCTGCGCGGGGAAATGACTGCGGATATCAACACGATTTTAGAAACCATCGAGGATCCTGGAAAGTTAGCCGATCTTGTAGCGTCGAATCTCCGGCTGAAAATCGAGGATGCACAGGCCTTGCTGGAATTGGTTGATCCCGTGGCGCGGTTGAATAAAATCAACGAGTTGCTTTCCAAAGAAGTCGAGCTTTCCACCATGCAGGCCAAGATCCAGTCGGACGTACGGGACGAAATTTCCAAAAGTCAGCGGGATTATTATCTGCGGGAGCAGGTCCGGGCGATCCACAAGGAACTGGGCGAAATGGATGAAAAAGCTCAGGAGCTGGAGGAATATCGGAAAAATATCAAGAAAGCCAGAATGCCCAAGGAAGCGGAGACAGAGGCCCTGAAACAGTTAAAACGGTTGGGTCAGATGCATCCGGATGCATCCGAGGCATCCATTGTCAGGACCTACCTGGACTGGCTGGTTGAATTGCCGTGGAACAAAGCCACCAAGGAACATATCGACATCAAGGAAGCTCAAAAAATTCTCAGCAGCGAGCACTATGGTCTATCCAAAGTGAAAGACAGAATCCTGGAATATTTGAGCGTCCGAAAGCTGAATCCGAAAATGAAAGGCCCGATCCTCTGTTTTGTCGGGCCGCCCGGTGTCGGAAAAACCTCACTGGGGCAAGCCATCGCGCGCGCCATGAAGAGAAAGTTTGTGCGTGTTTCTTTGGGCGGATTACATGATGAAGCAGAGATACGCGGACATCGTCGTACCTATATCGGTGCATTGCCAGGACGGATTATCCAGGGATTGAAACAGAGCGGCTCCAACAATCCGGTATTCATGATGGATGAAATCGATAAAATTGGAGCGGATTTTCGAGGGGATCCCTCTTCGGCCCTGCTGGAAGCACTCGATCCGGAACAAAATATCGCTTTCAGCGACCACTATTTGAACATTCCCTTCGATCTTTCCAAGGTCATGTTCATCTTGACGGCCAACATTACCGATACGATTCCGGCGGCCTTGTTGGACCGAATGGAAGTAATCAGTATTTCCGGATATACCCCGGAAGAAAAGATGGCCATCGCCGAATCCTATCTTCTGCCGCGGCAGATTCGGGAAAACGGTCTGCGCTCTCCGAAAAGCCTGACCATCGGCCGGGCCGCCATGGATCAGATCATTGCCGAATATACGTCCGAAGCCGGATTGAGAAATCTGGAACGTGAGCTTGGAAAAATATGCCGCAAGGCGGCGCGATTGCGGGCGGAAGGCGCCAAGGGAACCATTTCGGTTACCCGCTCCAATCTGCATAAAATGCTGGGACCGCCGGTATTCCAGCCGGAAATGGACCAGGAGGGCAGCCAGGTTGGGTTGTCCACGGGCCTGGCGTGGACCCAGGTGGGCGGGGAAGCCCTGTATGTGGAGTCATCGCTGATGCCCGGCAAGGGGGATTTGATCATCACCGGGCAATTGGGTGAAGTGATGCAGGAGTCTGCACGAGCGGCGGTTTCGTTTGCACGAGCCCATTTGGATGATTACAACATTGAAAACAGCTTCTTTGAGAATATCGATATTCATATTCATGTTCCGGCCGGCGCGATCCCCAAGGACGGCCCTTCCGCCGGCATCGCCATGGCAACGGCGCTGATCTCCGCCATCACCAATGTGCCGGTGAACAAGGATGTCGCCATGACCGGTGAAATCACGTTGCGGGGACGCGTGCTTCCCATCGGCGGTTTGAAAGACAAGGCCTTGGGAGCCATGCGCGCCGGGATTCGCACCATCATCATGCCGGAGAAAAACAAGAAAGACTTGGTTGAGATCCCCATGAACGTGAAACGTCGGATCAAGTTCATGCCGGTGAAACATATGGATGAAGTTCTCGCAATCGCCATGCAGGGACCGGTTCGAAAACCAAAGAAGACCCGTACACCGAAGAAAAGCAACGCCAAGAAAAAAAAATGATCGTGCTGGCCGTCGATACCGCCTCCAAAAGCAGTAGTGTCGCTATTTTGGATGGACAGTCTTTAGTGGCTGAGACAACCCTTGTTCGTTCGGAGACCCATTCACGCCATCTCATGGACATGATTGACGGTGTCATGCGGTTGGCTGCGATTCGACCGGCGCAGATGGATTTTTTTTCCGTGACCGTCGGCCCGGGAAGCTTCACCGGGTTGCGCATCGGAATAAGCGCCATCAAAGGTCTGGCGGTTGCTTGCGCCAAACCGGTTGTTGGTATTTCCACCCTGGATGCATTGGCCGAGCCTTTTTCTAATGGAAACGGAATTATCTGCCCCATGCTGGACGCCCGCCGGGGGGAGGTGTATTTCAGTCGCTATCGCGTCCAAGGCGGGAGGCTGAACAAGGAAATCGATGAACAGGCGCTGCCGCCGTCCGCAGTGCTGGCTGGAATTCACGATCCCTGTCTGTTCATTGGAGACGGCGCCCAGGCGTATCGTCGGGAGATCATAGCGGCATTGGGAGATCGGGCTGCTTTCGGGACTTCAGATCAGAATACGGTGCGGGCAGCCGTCGTGGGGCTCCTTGCCATCCGGAGGTTCGAACAAGACAGCGTCTCCGATCCGGCCAGGCTGATACCGTCTTATATTCGCAAATCCGATGCGGAAAAGCACTCTGTTCGCGGGTAACCAAGCGGGTAACGGTTTTCGGGTTTTTTGGCAACATCATCTTGATTGACAATCGTATCTGGTTTTGATACACAAGTATGGATTATTTTTCATAAGTGGATTCGATGAGTTATAAAGAAAGAATAGCTTCCAGAAATTGTGAGTCGGATGAACAAATACACATGGATTGACCCGCCGGGTCAAAGTGCGTTTCCCATTGCAAGACCCGGTTATCCCTTTATTTTCGGCGCTGGTTTCGTAACGGCCGTGCTGGCCGTCCTCGGTTTTAAAATTACGGCCTTGATTGGTCTGGGTGTCACGGTTTTCATCTGCTATTTTTTTCGTGATCCGGATCGGGTGATACCGGCAGTGGATGACGCTGTGGTTTCACCGGCGGATGGGAAGGTCGTTGTTGTCGATCATGTGGCTGGAAATCCGTTTTCGGATCAGCCCTGTTTGAAGATCAGCGTGTTTATGTCGGTTTTTAATGTCCATGTGAATCGAATCCCCTACAAAGGGAAAGTGACCGGTATTCGGTATTTCCCGGGTAAATTTTTCAATGCCAGTCTGGATAAGGCTTCCAAGGATAACGAGCAGAACGCCGTTCAGCTCGAAACGGAAAAAAGCGGCACAATCTGTTTTGTTCAGATCGCCGGACTGGTTGCCCGGCGAATTATCTGCAATATCCGGGAAGGGGACGCCCTGGTGCGCGGCCAACGATTTGGAATGATCTGTTTCGGGTCGCGGTTGGATATATATCTGCCGGAGAATGCCGAGCCGAATGTCGCCGTCGGGGATAAGGTTCAGGCCGGGACATCGATTGTAGGATATCTGCGATGAAAAAACCCAAACGGTTCGAAGGTGAGAAATTACGGCGGGGAATTTATATTCTCCCGAATCTATTTACCACGTCAAACCTGTTTTGCGGTTTCTACGCTGTTGTGGCTTCCATCAACGCCGATTTTATCGGCGCCGCCTGGTCCATCCTGATCGCCTCCGTGTTTGATGCCCTGGACGGAAAAATTGCCCGGGCCACCAATACCACCAGCAAATTCGGTGTGGAATATGATTCACTGGCCGATCTGATTTCCTTTGGTCTGGCGCCGGGATTGATGATGTATCTGTGGGTGCTCAAACCCATGGGATATCTGGGGAGGACCGCCTGGTTGGCGGCGTTTCTATTTGTGGTCTGCGGCGCCCTGAGGTTGGCGCGCTTCAACACCAATGCGGGAAGCACCAGCGGTGATTATTTTATCGGGCTGCCCATACCGGCGGCTGCGGCCATGACCGCCGTGACCGTGTTGCTCTGCAACCACCTATCCATCAGTGACCGGTTTGTGCATCTGCCGGTATTGGTGATGCTGTACCTTCTCTCTTTTTTGATGGTCAGCACCATAAAATACAATAGTTTCAAGAAGCCTGAGCTGTTCAGGCGAATCAACTTCAATCTGTTTGTGGCCATTATATTGGTCATGGTTTTTGTCGCCGCACAACCGGACATTGCGCTGTTTTCATTGGGATTCGCTTATGTCATCTCAGGACCTGTCACAACTTTCCTCCTGAATAGGCGGAAAGGCCAGGATAATCCGAAACCTGCATTTTAACCGCACTTCGGCCGGAACCTTTTTTAAGGAGTCGAAACGTGAAACGGTTGGTCTTTAGGCCAGCCGTTTTAATTAAGTTGATCAGATTATATTTTTCAAGGAGAGTGTTCATGACCAAGGCATATGAAATCGCCGTCGTACCCGGAGACGGCACAGGTCCCGAAGTGGTGGCGGAGGGGATCAAGGTGTTGGATGTGGTTGCCCGCAAAGCAAATTTCACGCTGAACTATACCCATTTCCCCATTGGCGGTGAGCATTATAAGGCCACCGGAGTGACCTTGACGGATGAGATCAAACAATCCCTGTCCGCGGCGGACGCCATTTTCCTGGGGGCGATCGGACACCCGGATGTTGCGCCCGGTATCCTGGAGAAGGGCATTCTGCTGGACCTCCGCTTCCATTTTGATCAGTATATCAATCTGAGACCGGTAAAGTTATACGAAGGCGTCGCAACCCCTCTGAAGGACAAAGGTCCGGAGCATATCGATTTTGTTGTCGTACGGGAAAACACGGAAGGCTTGTATGCCGGCGCCGGCGGATGTTTGAAGCGCGGTACGCCGGATGAGGTGGCGATTCAGGAATCCATCAATACCCGCAAGGGCGTTGAACGCTGTATCCGGTTTGCATTCGAGTATTGTCGGAAACGCAACAAGGCTAAAAAAGTAACCTTATGTGGAAAAACCAATGTATTGACCTTTGCCTTTAATTTGTGGGAAAGGGCTTTTTATGAGGTTGCCAAGGAATACCCGGACATCCAAACCGATTATGCCCACGTTGACGCGATTTGTATGTGGATGGTCAAGAACCCCGAATGGTTCGATGTCATTGTCACGGACAACATGTTCGGCGACATTATTACCGATCTGGCCGCCATGATTCAGGGGGGAATGGGGATTGCTGCCGGCGGCAACATCAACCCGGCGGGGCTTTCCATGTTTGAACCCATCGGCGGGTCCGCACCCAAATATACCGGCAAGCAGATCATCAATCCCATCGCGGCCATCATGGCCGCCCAGTTGATGCTGGAGACACTGAAGGAAGAGAAGGCGGCCGGCTGGATTGAAAAAGCGGTCATGAAGGTATTGCGAGATGATATCAAAGACGTAGCCGCCGGTAAAATGGGATTTACTACCAGTGAAGTCGGCGACCTGATCGCTGATTATATCGAAAAAAACTGTTGACCATAGAATCGACAGGAGGAGTGAATTGGAACGTGTACCCATAACAAAAACTGGTTTCGAAGCGCTGAAAAACGAGCTCTCACAATTGAAATCAGTGATACGGCCGCAAATTATTCGGGCCATTGAAGAGGCGCGCGCGCATGGCGACCTGTCCGAAAATGCCGAATACGAAGCCGCCAAGGATCGTCAGAGTTTTGCCGAGGGAAGAATCAGTGAACTCGAATACAAGCTTGCCCATGCGGATGTAATTGACCCGGATACGCTTCCCAAGGACAAGGCGGTTTTCGGCAGCCACGTGGTCCTGGAGAATGTGGACACCGGCGACGGGGTCTCCTATCAACTGGTCGGTCCGGACGAGTCGAACATCGATGCCGGACGCATTTCCGTATCTTCACCCCTGGGGAAAGCCATTATCGGCAAGAAGCCCGGGGATGAAGTCGTTTTGCAGGCCCCGGGCGGGAGAAGAAATTACGAATTACTGGAAATACGATAACAACCGCAGCCTTGAATGTCCGCCGACGGATGACCCCACCGGCGACGCAAGGCCGCCCAAACATGATATCGCTTTGGAGGGAAATCCTAGTGGCTCGGATAACAGTTGAAGATTGTCTAAAAAAAATTCATAATCGATTTGAATTGGTGCACATGACGGCCAAGCGGGTGCGGCAAATCCGGGAAGGGTCCGACTATCTGGTTTATTCTCCTAAAAACGAAGACATCGTGGTGGCGTTGCGTGAGATTGCGGCCGGAAAAGTGATCTCAATCAAGAAAGACATGGATCGAACGTCTGAAACGAAATAAATTCAAGCGGTTTGCTTTCCGATGTCAATGTCTTTGTATAAGGAGATCAACCGGGGTGTCGGTCGGGCCATCCATCGATACGAGATGATATCGGATGGAGATCGCATTGTGGTTGGGCTCTCAGGGGGGAAAGACAGTCTTACCCTCATGCATGTACTGATGGAACGACTGACGCGCATCCCCATATCGTATGAGATTGTCGGGGTCTATGTGGATCCCGGCTTTGAGAATGGTTTCGCCGTGGAATTGGAAGCCTATTGTCGTGAAAAGGGGTTTCCTCTGAAGGTGATCCATACGGACAACGGCGTCGTCGCTCACAGCGAGGTCAATCGGGAAAATCCATGTTTTTTGTGCGCCCGGCTGCGTCGTAAGGCGCTTTTTGAAACCGCAGCGGAAATGGGTTTTGGAAAAATCGCCTTGGCTCACCATAAGGACGATTTGATCGAGACGCTGCTGCTGAATATGTGCTATACAGGTGAAATCAGCACCATGCGGCCGGTTCGGACGCTTTTCGACGGCAAGCTGGCCATCATCCGACCGTTGGCATATGTGGATGAGGATGTCATCCGGCGGTATGCCAGGCGGGAAGGGTTTCCGGAATTCATCAATTCCTGTCCCACGGCGGCGACTTCCAAGCGCAAAGAAATGAAGGATCTGCTGACGGGCTTGTATCGGAGCAATCGCAAAATAAAAGGCAACCTGTTTCGTTCCATGACCCGGGTCAAGATCGACTATCTGCCGATATAGGAAACGTGGCATGATATTAATGAAAGATATCCAGAATCTGCACGACGATCGCAACATTCCAATCAATAAGGTCGGCATCAAGAATTTGCGCTACCCCATTAAAGTGCTGGATCGCAAGAACGGCTTTCAGAGTACGGTCGCGGCCATCAACATGTATGTCGACCTACCCCATGACACCAAAGGGACCCACATGAGTCGCTTTGTGGAGATGCTGCACGTTTTCCGATCGGAAGTATCCTTGAAATCCTTTTCCGATATTCTCAATCAGATGAAACAGGACCTGAATGCCGCCTCTTCCCATATCGAAGTGGCCTTTCCGTATTTTATCGAAAAACACGCTCCCGTCAGCGGCTCTCCCGGTTTGATGGATTATAATTGCCGGTTGATCGGTTACAGCGCGCCTTCCGGTCGGTTGGATCTGGTATCCGAGGTCCTGGTGCCGATCACATCCGTTTGCCCCTGTTCAAAGGAAATCAGCGACGGCGGTGCCCATAACCAGAGAGGGTGTGTTCGCCTCAGCACCCGCTTCAAGCGGTTTATCTGGATCGAGGATATGATCACCCTGGTAGAATCCTCAGCCTCCTGTGAGGTCTATTCGGTCCTGAAACGAGTGGATGAGAAGTATGTTACGGAAAAGGGTTTCGATAATCCCAAATTCGTTGAAGACATTGTGCGGGATATCGCCCAGGAACTTCGAGAAGACGATAACATCACCTGGTTTTCGGTCAGTGTGGAAAATTTCGAGTCCATCCACAATCACAGCGCCTATGCCTTCATCACCAGCGACGGTCACAAGGAACTATCCGCCTTCGCCGATCCATCTTGATGGAGGATCCGGAACAGCCGGGTCATGATGGGTCGAATGGATTTCCCCGGTGAATTGATCATGATGACGAATCGAAACCGTCGTCCGGTTTTATTTTCAAAATATCCGGCCCGGGTTTGAACTCCCGTAAGGGTGCCGGTCTTGAAGTATTGACCGTTCTCCTTGCGCATCAAGCCCCGGTGAGACTCAAAAGCCGCCAGTATTTTTTCGAGCATGCGGGCCGACAGGCGGTTGCCCCGGGAAAGGCCCGAACCCTCCTCGATTTGCAATCCCTTGATTCCCAGGACATTGTCAGCATACATCGTTGCCGCCCGAACGCCTTTGGCAAGGGTTCCCGGCGGGCCGAACTGTTTGGCTCCGGCGGCGATAAAAAGTTGATTGGCGATGTAGTTGTTGGAATAAAAAAGCAGCTTGGCCGTGGTGTCATCCATTCCGAAGGGTGAAACATGGCGGTAGATGAGTCGGACCGTATCCGTCGGAAGGGTGCCGCGACGGATGATCCCATCCGTCTTGATTCCGGCTTTGGAAAAAAAAAGATCGAACAGATGGCCCGCGTACAAGACGGCCTCGTGGTGGTTGTTCGTGAGAAGAATTCTGCCGGAGGCAAGCTTCGAGGCGCGGATGCGGGGAAGGACAAAGGGTGAGAGCGGGGTCTGGGCCTCAGCACTGATATACCGTCCGGATACGGGGTCTTTTTGAAAGGAGACGGTATTGAAGTTGACGCAAAGGCTGCCGTTGGGAGCATCGTATGGCTCCACGGATTCGGCGGTTGCACCGGGAATGACCATGGGATCGGCAAAGTACGTGTCGTCGAGAATGATATGACGGATATGGGAGACCCGTTTGGCCAGCTCCGTCGCCGCTTCCGCGATCCCTTCGGAGGTCAGCAGGGGATCGCCGTACCCCTTGATCATCAGATTCGATTCGGGGTCAAGATAAAATTCCGTGCAAAAACGAAAATCCGGCCCCAGAACATGGAGGGCGGTCAGCGCGGTGAGCAGTTTCGTGACGGAGGCCGGCACCAGCAGGATATCCGGGTTTTTTGCGTAAACGGGCTGTCCGCTCTGATCCGTGACCAGCAGGGCGTCTTGATTGCCGATCATGGAAGAAAGGTCCGGCGGCAAGGTTGCCGGATAACCTGGAATGGGATGCAACAGCAGGCAGCATGTGGTCACCAATCCCAGCAGGATATGGGCGAAGCGGTTCAACGAATGCGTAGCGGGGATCATGATTTGCTTTCGAGGATGAGGGTGACCGGACCGTCGTTGATCAGAAAAACATCCATCATGGCGCCGAACCGGCCGGTAACCGCATGAATACCGTATTCGCGGATCCTTCCGACAAAATATTCATACAACTCATTGGCCTTTTCCGGTGCGGCGGCGCCGGTGAAAGAAGGTCGCCGCCCTTTGCGACAGTCCCCCAGGAGGGTGAATTGGGAAACAATGAGCATCTGCCCCCTTGTTTCCAGCAGGGAGAGGTTCATTTTGCCGTTCGGGTCTTCAAAAATACGCAGGTTGACGGTCTTCTCCGCCAGATAGTCCGCCTCGGCAACCGTATCTCCCTCGGCAACGCCAAGCAGCAACAGGATGCCGCCCGTGATACGGGCAATGGTCTCGTCCGCCACCCGGACGCCACTTTCCTTTACTCTCTGAATCACCGCGCGCATGATCAGCCGAATATCAGAAATCGGATGGGGACTCAATCCTGAAATGGAAAAACATCTTACGAAATGATATTGATGACGTCCCCTTTGATGGCGTTGTCGACCTCCAGGACTTTTAAATTGGCTTCAAAATTTCGCTTGAACAGGGTGAGGGAGGCAAACTCTTCCACCAGATCGACATTGGACGTTTCCAACGCATTGGGGACGATGCCGCCGAATCCGCCCGAACCCGGGCTGCCTGTGAGGGCACTGCCGGAGTTCCCGGTTTCGGCGAATAGATTGTTGCCCAGCTGATCAAGACCATTGGGATTCTGGAACCTGGCCGTGGCGACCTGAAACAGATCGACCCGATTGCCGTTGGAATAGCTTCCGGTAATGACGCCATCGGTGCCGACGGATATGGACAAAAGTTCACCGGCGTTGTAACCGTCGGCGAAGGAGAATATGGTATGGGAAGGGGCGGCGAATTGGGTGGAGGACGGTTCCACCATCACCCAGTTATTGCCGTTATATGCTGCGCCGAAGTCCAACTGAACCGTCATGGAAGTGGAACCGTTCGTGGATCCGAGAAAATCCGGGTGAACGGCGAAATGACCGTTTACCAGGTCTCCGGATACGTCCTGGGGCGACCAGTTGCCGGCGCCGTCGTTGACTTCCATGGAAATGTTGGTGATTTCACCGGCATTGCTGAATTCCATGGTTCCTCTGGCCAACAATCCCAGGTTGTCTCCGGTTGCCTGGATCCGTTTGTCCTCTGCGGGGTTCACCGTCACGATATATTCCCAGGCCGCATTCCCTTCGCCCTTATCGAAATAGATCGTCGCATCGTGGGAGGCGCCGAGCGCGTCCACCATTTTTGTCGTGGTTTGGTATCCATAATTTGTGTCCCCGATATATCGGCCATTGGGGGCGTCGCCGTTCCACGCTGCGGAAAGACCGTTGACGCCTGCCGCGTGATCTTGGGAATTGGCATCGAGGTTGATGATATTGGTAACGATGCTTGTTTCCTGGGGGGGGGAGGTGAACAACGACATGGATATGTTGCCGATCGCGCCTTGGGGGGCGCCGGAGGCCGGATCGATTTTCCAGCCCTGAACGACATAACCATTCGAATTTACGAGACTGCCATTTTGATTGAAATGAAAATTCCCTTCCCTTGTATAGTAGGATTTGCCGTTCGGATCCCGTACGATGAAGAAACCATCTCCACCGATGGCCATGCTGGTGGGAGAATCCGCTGGTTCATAGTCCCCCTGTTGAAATATTTGAGAAATATCGCCAAGGGTTGAACCGCGACCCACTTGAGCGGTTCCGGCTGCCGTGCTGACCGAATAGGTCGGAAGGGATGTCGAGGTCGAGCGGCTCTTCTTATATCCCTGGGTGGCGACATTGGATATGTTGTTGGCGACATTCCGAATTCGCTCTCCCAAACTTCTGACGGCCGAGATGGCTGGTGAAATTCCTTGGATCATGGGCCTCACTCCTGTTTTGTTCCGAAAATGGTTCACAAAAGGAACCCTACATTCTCATATCGGCAGAATCGGGGAAAAGGTAAAGCGGTTTCGATATTTTTTACGGGTTTGGAAGGGGCGTTTTCGGCGCGGTTTCCAGGGCAATGGAAACGCCACCCTGGTTATCCGTCAGCCGTCGATCGATGCTCACGCGGATGTTGTCCGGCCGACCCGCAACCAAGGGAATGACCGGCGAAAGGGATACCGGATCGATATAAAA
Source organism: Desulfobacterales bacterium (assembly GCA_041740615.1). Lineage (GTDB taxonomy): Bacteria > Desulfobacterota > Desulfobacteria > Desulfobacterales > SURF-7 > DYJD01. The sequence goes on along the minus strand of JBGSLR010000001.1, from coordinate 9,117 downwards.
ACCGACCATATCGTCCGCCGTGGGCTCCGGAAAGCCGGTCCGGTTGTCATGATCCCATAATCCCAGCACCATGACGCCGTCGCCGGGTTGCAGTCCGCTATGGGACAAATCGATATGAAATTCGGCAGTCCCTTCCGGCAGTCGTTCGAAATACCGCAGATTCTCCAGCAGGCTGCCGAGATCATAGGGATTGGCTTCCGCCTTGACGACCAGAACAAACAGGGGCGAGGGATTTCCGTTTTGGTCGGGAACAACCAGTTCCCCATTGATCAAAAGGGGTTCCGCACCGGCGGGGTTTTCTTCGACGGTGATGAAGAAACCGAGATCGATACCGGCGGTCATGCCAGCCGTAACGGTCAGCGCCGCCGGTTGGTATGGCGGTCCGGTGGTGAAATATCCGATTTTATCGCCGGTATCCATGCCGCCGTTTCCATTGGCGTCCAGCAGGGCGAAAATGTGTACATTTTCAATGGGAACATCGAAGCCGTAAGGCAATATGGGCAGGACGTACGCGATCGGCGCGCCCTTCATTTCCAATTGGGTGAAACCCGCAATCTTGTCCGGATCAAGGGTTGTGAAATCAGGAGAGGTGATCTCGCCGGCATAGGCGATCAGGGTGAGATTTCCGGTTTCATTACCCAGGACGGTACCGGTGACAGCGGCTCGGAAATCGAAAATTTCGCGATTGATGTGGATATTCAGGCCGCTGTTGTTTCCGGAGGATAAGGTGTACCCAGTGGAAAAAGTGGCTGGATCGATCCATAAGCCGATGATATCCCCGATATCCGGAAACGGGGCTTTATCGGAAGGGGACATGTCGATAAAGGCCGCAATGAGAATTTTGTCCCCGGCTGTTAGGCCCCGATTGCTGAGATCGATCTGGAAGGAATTGTCGCTTCGATCAATTCCCACATAGGCGATTACGGAATTCAACGGGTCGTTTTGCAGGGCCGCAATATCGTCGCTCCGGGAGACGACCAGCATCGCCGGCTGGTTTGGATGATCCGTCAGGGCTTCGCCGCTGACCGTACCCGAAATACGGAGTTCGGGGGGGGCGTCGGGTTCCCCGCAGGCAACGAGCATCATGGCCGCCGCCAACAGCCAGATCAGTGTAAAACTGTGTTTGATACCGTTCATCCGATTGCTTTCACTCCAGATCGAAGGTCGAAGGATCGAGCCCTCAACCCTCAACTATTCACCATTCACTAATAATCATATCGCAGATTGAACATCACCATATCATTGTTCCGGTAATAATAAAAAGAATTTTGAATCAGTTCCCCTTGTTCCTCCTGGCCGCTGATGCCGGCATAGGAAAGCTCCAGGGTCAGTCCGTTTTGAAAATCCCAGCCGATTTTAGGGCGATACACCCTGCCGCCGCCGCGTGTATCGAAGATGGCGGTGAAGGATATGGGGATATGGCCGCGATAGAATGTGTCTTCGTATTTGAAGGACAGGAGATCGGTGAATAAATAGGGCTGGGCCACGTCCTTTTTGAAAAACTTGGATTGAAACCATTCAAATGTGAACACGGACTCGCCTTCATGGTCTTCCAGCAGACGATGGAGGGGGATGAAATAATTGAATCCCAGGGCATAGGAAACATAGGCGGAATCTTCCACTTGATACGGAAACCGGATCTGTGTGAAGGCAAGGTTCTGTTCGACGAAGTTTGGCTTGTTGGGGGAGTAGGCAGCTTCGCATTGAACGACGAAATCACCCATGGTTCTGCTGAAATCCAGTCCGACATAATCCACGACCGAATACTGTTGTTCGATGATGACCGACACGGGTTGGTTGGTTTCAACCTGCACGGCTGCCGGCACCAGGGCGGGTTCGCGGTCCGGACCATGAAAAGCGCTGATGGAAATATCACTTCCGAAAAAATTGGTCGAAAGCCGCATGCCGTAACCGAAATTTTTGGGCTCCACCGTTATGCCGTCGCTCTCTTCGAACACCATGCGATACAGGATGGCGTCCTGGCGCAGGGACCAGAAATTGTTATTCGGGGAGAGCTGCATCGGGACGTGAACCGGAGCAAACACCATTTCCAGGGTATAGTTGTTCTGAAACAGCATGGCGGAAAGGGCTGGTACGCCGAAACGAAATTCATCGTCATCGCGGAATATGAATTCGCGAAGATCATAGGGGTTGAAATAGGCGGTGGGGTTTATTCCGTCGGCCGTGCCCCAACTGAAAATCTGGTTTCCCAGACGGAGGCGAAAGTTGTCCCGGCCGTAATTCAGATACAGTTCGTTGAAGGAGATTTCACCGTCCGTGGATGTGATTCTCAGATTTCGTTTGATATCCGAATCGCTGGTGTAGCGATAGTCCTTTTCGTCTTCTTCTTTCCAGAAACCGATCTGATAATAAAGATCCGTGGCCACATACAAATGAAAATCATCTTCTCCATATCGGGCTTCCAGGCGGTTCCGAAGTTCATTTTTTTTAGCGGCGTCCGCAAAATCCTGATCCCGAAAGGTATTGAAGAAAGATTGGAATTCAATGAAGCCGCTGTAGCTCAGAAGGGATTCCGTTCCCATGTCCTCTTCGGATTCCTCCGGAGAATCGATTTCATCGGATTCTTCTTCTGATATCGGCTCGACCGAACCGGCGGTATCGGTGTCGGCAGCCGAGATGGAGGTTCCTTCGGTTGCCATCGCCTGGTGGCAGAAGGATGGGAAAAAGGGTTCACATCCGAGAAACAGTATGAACAGGATCGTGACGGTAGCAGAGTACAAGGCGTTCATTTGATCGGATCACCTGCGGTATTGGTTTTATGACCAAGGTAATAGGCTTTTATTCCTTCCCAATGGATTAACAGCGCCTCCGATAAAAAAGCGGTGATCTCCTGTTCGCTTTTCAGTTCACGAATATAGTGATGAAGGGAGTTGTTGATCAAACTGGCCAATCCATGGCTGAATATCCAGTTGGAAAAGAGAAATTTTTCCTTTTGTTTGTCGGAAAAGGATCCCATCAGCGGATATTGAGAAAGCATGTTCAAGTCGTCATACCAAATTCCTTCGCCAAGCTTGACATACAGCGCCATCCGGTTTTCGTCGTGGATGAACCGAAAGAGAAATTTTTCGTTCATGGCGAAGAGGATGTAGCCGACGCCCTTGTTCAGCAGTTGGTCGCCCGTATCGACTCGCTGCTGATACTGCCGCATGACCAGCAAGGACTCCTTGATCAGTTCGCTCTCCAGATTTTTCATTGACTTCAGGTACGTATAAATCGGGGTGGTGGATGATTTCAGTGCCTTGGCAATGGAACGCGCGGAAACCTCATCCCAGCCGTTTTGTCGGAGAACGGCAAAGGCGGCGGCGATGATGTCCTCATTGGTAAAGCGTGTCTTGGGCGGCATGTTTTCCTTGGTGCGATGATTTTTGGAACATTTGTTATATAACACATGTTATATTTATAAGCCGTGTTATCTGTCAAGAATCAAATGAATACAGCAAGGCGAAATAAAACGATTGGAAGGTGCGGACACTTGCTCCAAAACGAGTCGACGACAACGGGAAGACCGGCACATGTTTCGCCAACTATTTTAAATTGAAGCATTATTTATAACAAATGTGGATACATGGATTCTTCAATCAATCGTTGAATTTTCCGTTCATCTGCCATAGGATCCATTCCACGAAACGGCGTATAAATGGGTGCGGGGGGAGGAAATTTGTTTTCCGGACAAATGAGGAGGTAGAAATGACACATCTGTTTGAACCTGCAACGATAAACGGAATGACGATTTCCAACCGGTTTGTCAGATCCGCGACCTGGGAAGGCATGGCGGCGGAAGACGGCTCCGTAACGCCGGCGTTAACCAAAACGATGGTTGATCTGGCCGAGGGAGGTGTCGGTTTGATCATATCCGGTCATACCTATGTGCTTCCGGAGGGCCAGGCCGGACCGTGGCAACTGGGGATCCATAAAGATGAATTGCAATACGGGTTAACGCGTTTGACGACAGCGGTCCATGAAGCGGGGGGGAAAATTGTCGTCCAGTTGGCGCATGCCGGACATTTTGCCGCCAAGGCGTTAACCGGAAAGCCGCCTCACGTTGTATCCGATTTTACAGGGCTGGCAAAATCTCCCCGTCACGAACTGACAAAACCGGATATCAAGAACCTGATCAATGCATTTGCGGAAGCGGCGAGAAGAGCAAGATCCTCCGGGTTTGACGGCATTCAGATACATTCCGGCCACGGCTATCTGCTGAGTCAGTTCCTTTCACCGGAGTTCAATCGCAGACAGGATGAGTATGGCGGCGACATTGCCCATCGAACCCGAATCCATCTTGAAATCCTGCAAGCCGTCAGAAGTGCTGTCGGCGGAGACTACCCGGTATTGATTAAAATCAACAGTGAGGATCATGTGGCCAATGGCTTGAGCCGTGACGATTCCATCCGGGCTTGCTCCATGCTGGCGGATGCCGGTATCGACGCCATCGAGTTGACTGGCGGAACTTTGTCCAGCGGTAAACTGTCTCCCAGCAGGACCGGCATTACCTCCGAAGAAAAAGAGGCCTATTTTACAGACGCCGCAAAAGCCCTGAAACAGAAAATCGATACACCGCTGATTCTAGTGGGGGGCATCCGTTCCCTGCGTATGGCGGAAAAAACAATTCATGCCGGAACGGCTGATTTCATTTCCATGTGTCGGCCGTTTATCCGGGAGCCGGGGTTGATCAACCGCTGGAAATCGGGGGACGCAAGCCCGGCCAGATGCAAGTCCGACAACCTCTGTTTCGGTCCGGCCCTGGAAGGCAAGGGCGTCTATTGTGTGGTTGACGAAATGGAGAACCGCGAGGCTTGATCCAACAGCGTTTGTGGCAGACGGATTTCGAAAGTGGTTCCTTTGCCGACAATACTCTCGACGCCGACCTGACCCCCATGGGATTGTACCGCGTGTTTCACGATGGCGAGCCCAAGTCCGGTGCCGCCTAATTTCCGGCTTCTGGCCTTATCCACACGGTAGAATCGTTCGAACAGTCTGGGAAGATGTTTCTGCGGGATTCCCGGGCCATTGTCGGTAACGGAAATGGCCACATCCCGGCCCTTGGTTTCGACGGCAATCCGGATGCTTCCGCCTTCCGGGCTGTATTTGACGGCATTATCGATCAGGTTCACCAGCGCCTGGTCCATCAGGGTGGCATCGATTTTCATGAAATGGTCGTCTGCGCATTCCAGCCGGATGGTGATTTTTTTTTCATCCGCCTTGGCCTGGATGACCTGGATGGCTGTTTCCATGATGTTCTTCAGACGCTTCCGTTCCAGGTGGAGCTCCTGCCGGCCGCCGCTTTGTTCGATTCGGGCAAGGGACAGCAGGTCTTCGACAATCGCACTGAGCCGGTCCACATGCTTGTCGATGATTTGCAGGAACCGGTCGGCCTCCTCCGGATTGTCGACCCTTCCCCGGAGCAGGGTTTCCACGAACCCCTTGATGGCGGTCAGGGGGGTTTTGATCTCGTGGGAAACGTTGGCGACAAAATCACGGCGGATATTTTCAAGCTGTCTGAGTTTGGTGACATCGTTCAAGACCAGCAACGTGCCCATGCGTTTTTCAGCCCTGGTCCCGAGGGGAATACTTTGGGTATGAACGATGCGTTCCGCATCCGAATGGAAAATGATGTCGCCTTCCGTCAGTTTGCCGGAGGAGATGGAGTCGGAAACGAACTGATATAACTCACTGTTGCGGGTCAGTTCCTGAATGCTGCGTCCCTTCAGATTCGTTGCGGGTTGACCGAGAATGTTCATGGCCGCCTGGTTGATGCTGATGATGCATTCGTTCATGTCCAGGGCGATCACGCCTTCGATCATGCTGGCCAAAACCGATTCGTACTCGTTTTTTTGGTTGATCACCGTCTCGATACGGTTCTCCAGTTGAACCGCAACCGAATTCATGGATTCCGCCAGACCGGCAAGCTCCATGGTATCGGGCACCAGGAGGGGACGTTTCAGATCTCCTCTGGCGAATTGCTCCACACCTTGCTTCATATATTCGATGGGGCGGATGATACGGCGGGATACGATCAGGCAGATGCCCGCTGCAAAAACGGCCATGATCAGTCCGCCCCAGGCGATCTTCCAGCGGATGGAATTCAATTGATCTTCGATGGCCTCGATGGGACTGGAAACACGGAGTATGGCCGCCACCTTGTTGTCGGCAAAGACGGGAATCGCAACATACATCAGACTTTTTTTCAGGGTGACGCTATAGCGGATGGAGGAGGAAACCTGCCCGCCAAACGCCTTCATGACTTCCGGTCGATCGCCGTGGTTTTCCATCAACGACGGTTCCGCCTCCGAGTCACCCACGACGATGCCGTCCGGCAGAATCACCGTCAGACGCGTCACCGTGGCTGCGGCCGCCTGCTTGCAGGCGCGATCGATTCTCACGGCGTCAAGGGGCGTCACGTACGCCTGGAATATTTTTTTCAGCAGATTGCCCTGGGTGAGAAGATCCGCTTCCGTGCTGTTCAGAAAGAACCGTTGCACGGAGGAGGATGTATACCAGCTGACCGCCAGCAGGGAAAAGAGCGTGATCAATAGATAGGAAGGGTAGAGCTGCCAGATGAGGCGATGCCGTTTTTTCATCATTTCTCCCTGAATTTATAACCGACGCCGCGCACGGTTTGAATCCAATGACTGTATTTCCCCATTTTTTTTCTCAAACCGACGATTTGCACGTCCACGCTGCGATCGGTCACGGCATAGCCTATACCGCGCACCGCATCCACAATCTGGGATCGGGTGGCCACCCAACCCGGACGTTTGGCCAGATAATGCAGGATTTGAAATTCCGTAACCGTCAAATCCACGGGTTGGTCTTGAATCACGACTTCATGGCGGCCGGGGTGAATGGTCAGCTCACCCATGCGGATCATCTCATCCTGTTCTTGCTCCTTGTGATCGTTGCGGCGGATGACCGCTTTCACCCTGGCAAGCAGAACCCGGGGAGAAAAGGGTTTGGTGATGTAATCGTCGGCGCCGAGTTCCAGGCCGGCCACGATATCGGCTTCTTCTCCCTTGGCGGTGAGCATGATGATCGGTATGGTGCGGGTCTGGATTCCGGCTTTCAGGCGGCGGGCGACTTCCAGCCCGTCCATGCCCGGCAGCATTAAATCCAGGACGATCAGGTCGATTCCCGACAGTTCCGACTGCCTGACGGCCTCCTCGCCGCTTGCCGCACAAACGACGTGGTAACCTTCCCGAGCGAGGTTGAAGCGGATCAGTTCGAGGATGTCTTCTTCGTCATCCACCACTAAAATTGTTTTTGATTTCATGGGTTATATCTTTCCATGCCGAATGATTTCTCCTTCGATCAGGTAGATGACCTCTTCGGCGATATTGGTCGTATAGTCCGCCAGGCGTTCCAGGTGCCGCGATATCAGCAGCATGTTGATCAGTAATCCGAGTCGATCCGGATTGGCCGTCATGGCGCTTTTGATTTGATCATAGGCCACGTTGCGAAGGTGATCGACCTCATCATCCATTAGCATGACCTTGAAAGCCAGATCTACATCCAAGTTGACCAGGGCGTCCAGGCTTTTCTTGAGCATGGATTGGGCTTTTTCCGCCATCAGGGAAAAGTCGAAAACCGCCGGTTCAAACGGCGGCCGCCTGGCGATGGTGATGACCCGCTGGGCGATGTTGACGGCCTGGTCGGCGATGCTTTCCAGTTCGTTGTTGATTTTGATCACCGCTACGATAAACCGCAGATCCACGGCAACCGGTTGGTGCAAGGCCAGAATTTTCAGGCATTCCTCCTCGACTTCGACTTCCATTTCATCGATGTCGTGGTCGGCCTGAACCACATGCTCCGCCAGGGCCGCGTCACGGTTTTCAATCGCCTGGACTGCCATGCGGACACGCTCCTCCACCATGGTTCCCAGGGTGAGGATGGTTTTTTTCATCTTGTCCAGTTCTCTTTGCAGATGTTTTGCCATCGGCCTTATCCTCTTCTTCTGTCGATTGTTTTCGAATCGTTTTCATCCGAACCGACCGGTGATGTAGTCTTCGGTTTGTTTCAGGCGCGGCCTCGTAAACAAGGTGTCGGTTTCCTCGGCCTCGATCAGCCGTCCCATGTAAAAAAAGGCGGTGACATCCGACACCCGGGCCGCCTGCTGCATATTGTGCGTGACCATGATGATGGTGTACTTTTCCTTCAATTCATGAATCAGATCCTCGATTTTTTGGGTTGCAATGGGATCCAGAGCGGAACAGGGCTCGTCCATCAGCAGGATTTCCGGCTCCACCGCCAGCGCCCTGGCAATGCAGAGTCGCTGCTGCTGACCTCCGGATAGTCCCAGGGCCGAATCATGCAGGCGGTCCTTGACTTCTTCCCAGAGGGCACCTTGTTGAAGCGTTTTTTCCACCCGTTCCGTGATGAACCGTTTGTCCTTGATCCCCTTGACCCGCAACCCGTAGGCTACATTCTCGAAAATGCTTTTGGGAAACGGGTTCGGTTTCTGGAACACCATGCCGATACGGCTGCGTAAGGTGACCACGTCGATCTCCGGTGAATTGATGTTGCGGCCGTCCAGCAGCAGTTCTCCGGTAACCCGGGTTTTGGGAATCAGGTCGTTCATCCGGTTCAGGCAGCGCAGAAACGTGCTTTTACCGCATCCCGATGGTCCGATCAGGGCCATTACCTGATGGGGATGAAAGTCCAGATGGATATCCTGCAGGGCCTGAGCGTTACCGTAAAAAAAGTTCAGTCCCTTGGATTGCATTTTGAAAATCTGTTCCGTTTCGAGGTTGGTCATGGCAATCGATCCATTCCTTGTGCTCTTGTCTTCTCCCGGCAAAGCGCGCGCCGGGTCATCATCGCATGCGGCGCCGCAAACGGGCGCGATACAACACCGCCGTCAGGGTCATTCCCAGCACCAACGCGATCAACACGAGGGAGGTTCCGTATTGCAGCGGGCGTGTTTTTTCGATTTCCGTTCCGGCGGTGGCCAGCACATAAATGTGATAGGGCAGCGCCATGATTTCATCGAAAATGGAAGTCGGCATATCCGGCCTGAAAAATACGGCGGCGGTAAACATGATGGGCGCCGTCTCCCCGGCGGCGCGACTGATTCCGAGTATGCCGCCGGTGAGGATTCCGGGC